>JBMFIQ010000033.1:0-23890 GCA_049976245.1 Microbacter sp.
AACTGATTATCAAATTAAATTCATCTAATAACACCTAAAAATCAAACCATTATTTACTTGCGAAAGTTGAATTACTTTATTCAATGATCATTTGAAAGTCAAGTTCAGTACAACAATCCATTCAAAAAACTTCACCATATGAAAAAAATTGTTTTTATCCTCAGCGTCATTCTTGTTGCTTCATGCAGTCATCCGACAGCAGATGTCAAAAAACTTCAACAGGAAAACGATTCATTGCTCCATGCTAAAGCGCAATTGGAAAATGAGACCAACGACTACCTCAACTCCATGAACGAAATTGAGGACAACTTCGCTAAAATCAAAGAAATGCAGAATTTCATCGAAACCAACAAATCGAATGAAAATCAGCCTGATATTCATGCCCGAATCAATGATGACTTCATTCAGATCAGCGAAATACTCAAAGCCAACCAAGAAAAACTGGCTTCATTAAATTACAAATTGCGCAGAAGTAACCTACGCATTGCGGCTTTGGAAAAAACCATCGCCCGACTGAACGCCACCTTGAACGAAAAGATTCAAACCATTCAGGATCTTTCCACACAATTAAAAATTAAAGATGCTACCATCACCGAATTAAGTAAAAATATCGACACGCTGCATCAGGCTGTCAATACGTTAAGTGCTCAAAAACAGGCTCAACAACAGGAACTTGCCGAGCAGGAAGCCAAATTAAACACCGCATGGTATGTTTTTGGGACTGCCAAAGAACTGAAAGCTCAAAAAATCATCTCTGGCGGAGGATTGTTCTCGCCGGAAAAAGTCTTTCAAAAAGATTTTAACAAACAATATTTTGTCAAAATCGATATCCGTCAGGTAAAAACCATTCCGCTCTATTCAAAGAAAGTGAAAATTCTGACTGTTCATCCACAAGGATCCTACACCCTCGATAAGAAAAATGGGAATTATGTGCTAAACATCAAAGACTACAAAGAATTCTGGAGCATTTCACGTTATTTAGTGATTCAGGTTGACTAAACCTTAAGGCACATCAATGGTCAAAGTATAAAAAAGGATTTCAACATTCAACTTAAAGGAAACAACTATGAACACGCTTCTTATTTTTCAAAACCAAAAGAATGAGGAAAGGGCGAAAAACCATTTTTCTTTCAAAATTTTGACCATGATGCTGTTTTTCGTGCTTGGCTTTTCAATCCCTTCAACAGCGCAACGAGGCGAAGAAGGCCATCATGTCAAAGGTGAAAAAATCAACATGCATGCCAACCAAAGAGCTCGGCAGGAGATGAAACTGGAAAGGCGTGATTCTCCAAAACGGCTCATGCGTGAAAGGCCTTATGCCCGTCCCGACGAAGAACGAGGTGGCAATGTAATCAACAACCGCGAAAACATCACCGTCAACAATCGGATCATCAACGAGCCACAGCGAAATTGGCCTGCTCGCGGTACCATCGTCAATGAGCCGCCGTCAGGAACCATTTTTAGAGAACATGCCGGCATTCGGATCGGATTCAACAACGGCATTTTCTATCGTCCTTACGGAGATCATTTTGTGGTATGTACGCCTCCTATTGGATTCAGAATCAATTTCCTACCGGTTGGATTCATTACTTTCTCGTTGTTTAATACGCCTTACTACTACTATGGAGGCATCTATTATCAACGCATGGGCAATGAATACGTTGTGGTTCAACCCCCAGTCGGCGCTTTGGTTCAAAGCATTCCTCAAGGCGGACAACAATTGATTATCGACGGAAATACCTATTACATTGTAGATGGAGTACAATATCAGGCGGTTATTTACAACGGCCAAATTTGGTACAAAGTCATCAAAATCGAGAATCAATAAAAATGCGTACAATGCAAGAAGGTATCAGCGTCGCCATCATTTAAAAAATGTACCAAAAAGCAGAAGCATCAAAGTTTCTGCTTTTTTTGTGCCATGCTTGTTGCATAAACTTTCACCGCAACGAAGCGATGGATTCGTGATTTGTTGTTAACTTTGCAAGCAAATTAAAAATCATCCACACTGATGCCATAAAACCTGGTACCTGCATTGAAAAACCAACAATACGCGAACAAAAAGACAGCTGCACAAGCTAAAACAGTGTCATAAGATCAAACCAACCAACCATGCGCATCATGAATCAGGAAAAACTGAAGGGAAACCTTGCCATGTTTTTCACCGCCATCATTTTTGGTATTAACATCCCGTTTTCCAAAGCGTTACTCCCCTATTGGATGTCGGCGGAAGCCATGATTTATTCGCGATTTTTATTTGGAGCACTCTCTTTTTGGCTGGCCTCGTTGTTTATTCATGCTGAACATGTGCCGATCAAAGATTTAGCTCTTTTACTGCTTGGATCCGTGTTAGGCATTGCATTCAATCAGGGATTTTTCATCGAAGGGCTTTTGCGCACTTCTCCCTCCGATGCATCGATTGTAACCACCATTACACCCATCTTGGTGCTCATCATTTCGTTTATCTTTCTCAAAGAACCTATTACCTTCAAAAAAACGGGAGGCGTCCTGTTGGGATTTCTTGGTGTCATCATCATTATTGTCAATTCTGACCTGAAAGACAAAACGCATCATGCAACGACTCTTGGCGACCTTCTCTGCATTGGAAGTAGTCTGGCCTATGCTTTCTTTTTGGTTGTTACACGAGCTGTTTCAAAACGCTATCATCCCATTACCATCATGAAATGGATGTTTCTTTTTTCGGCTTTGTTGGCCATGCCGTGGGGGTTGCATGACACCATTTCGGCCCATCTTTTTTCAGGCAAATCATTGTCGGCATGGGGCAGCTTTATTTACATGCTGGTTGGCGCAACATTCATCACATATCTGCTGATCCCTTTTTCACAAAAAAGAATACGGCCTACAACCATTGGGATGTACAATTATTTGCAGCCATTGATGGCCTCCATTGTATCCATTACCATGGGAAGCGAATCCTTTTCGTGGATCAAACCCGTTGCGGCCATGTTGATTTTTGCAGGCGTCTATTTAGTAACAACAAGTAAATCAAAAGAAGACCTTGAACGATTGGCCATTGGCAACAAAGCACCGGCAACATCAACGGCACAAGCCCCATTGAACATAAGAAAAAACAGATGGACCCCTTTTCAAAACAACCAAAGATGAACCTGCTTCTGTTGGGAAGCGGTGGAAGAGAACATGCATTGGCATGGAAACTGCATCAAAGTCCTCACCTGAAACAACTCTTCATTGCTCCGGGGAATGCCGGAACATCAGAACTTGGAACCAACCTCGATCTTTCCGTCAATGATTTTGATGCAATCAAAAAAGCGGTGCTTGAGCATCAAATCAATTTGGTGATCGTTGGGCCAGAAGATCCGCTGGTTCGCGGAATTGTTGATTTTTTCGAGCAGGACACTGCATTAAAAGAGGTTCCGATCATCGGCCCAAACCGAACGGCAGCTCAAATGGAAGGAAGCAAACAATTCGCCAAACAGTTTATGATGAGGCACCAAATTCCGACGGCACGCTTCAAAAGCATCACCCAAAACACGCTTGATGAAGGAATAGATTTCCTGAAAACCTTGTCGCCACCTTATGTTCTCAAAGCCGACGGATTGGCTGCGGGGAAAGGAGTCCTCATCCTCAACGATTATCAAGATGCAGTGCAAGAATTGCAAAATATGCTTTCCGGGAAATTCGGCACAGCCGGAAACACGGTGGTGATTGAAGAGTTTCTTGCCGGCATTGAGTGTTCCGCATTTATTGTCACCGACGGCAAACACTACATGTTACTGCCTGAAGCCAAAGATTACAAACGCATCGGCGAAGGAGATCAAGGACTCAATACAGGTGGCATGGGCGCTGTTTCGCCGGTTTCATTTTTTGACGAGACATTTAAACAAAAAGTCATTGAACGCATCATAGAGCCCACCATCAAAGGATTTCAAATCGATCAAATTCAATATCGGGGATTTTTATTTTTTGGGTTAATCAACGTTCAAGGCAACCCATTTCTGATTGAGTACAATGCCCGAATGGGCGATCCGGAAACCGAAGTAGTCATGTTGCGATTGCAAACGGATCTCATTGAATTGATGCAGGCAGTTGTGGATGAAACCGTTGATCAGAAAACGGTAACATTTGACGATCGCTATGCCGTCACCGTGATGCTGACAGCACAAGGTTATCCCGAGCAATACAGAAAAGGAGATGTCATTACAGGATTCGACCGCGTGAAAAACAGCATCATTTTTCATGCCGGAACAAAATGGGATGGGAATCACATGGTGACCAACGGAGGACGGGTGTTGGCCGTCAGCTCTTATGGCCAATCTAAAGAGGAAGCTCGCCGGCAATCATTGGCCAATGCAGCTCAAATTCAGTTTAAAGGACGTTATTTTCGGCGAGACATCGGATTTGATTTGTAGCATCACTCCTGATATTTTATCTTAATTATCAACACTTTATTGCTACATTCATTGGACTTTCCCCAATGCTGAGAAAAAATTAGTACCTTTGTTTTGTTTTGCCATTTTAAAGAAAAACTATGTCAACAAAAATTTTAGGCATGGGAAATGCCTTGGTCGATGTGCTCACCATCATTCCGACAGACGAAATTCTTGAGCGAATGAAGTTGGAAAAAGGAAGTATGCAGCTGATCGACGAAACATTGCTGCAGGACCTTCAAGAAGAGACCAGAAATTTGACGCCTCATTATGTGGCAGGCGGTTCAGCATCGAATACGCTGAGCATTTTATCGCGATTGGGGATCGACACGACATTTATTGGTAAAATAGGCAACGACGATGTTGGCAGGTTCTTTCAACAAGATACAATCAGCAATGGAGTAGCACCTTCCTTTTTTTATTCCTCCAAACCATCAGGACATTGCACCGTACTCATTTCAAAAGACGGCGAACGCACCATGTGCACTTACCTTGGCGCAAGCGCTGAACTTTCAAAAGACGATCTGAATCCAAATTTATTTGATCAATTTCAACTGTTTCACATTGAAGGTTATTTGGTTCAAAATTATGATTTAATAGGACAAGCCATTGACTTTGCCAAAGCCAATGGTCTGACGGTATCACTCGATTTATCCAGTTTTAATGTGGTCGAAGAAAATCTGGAATTTCTTCGACACATCATTGCCGAAAAAGTGGACATCGTTTTTGCCAACGAGGATGAAGTCAAAGCACTCACCCAAAAGGAACTCTCTCATGCCATGACGGAATTGGCTTCGATGTGTTCCATTGCAGTGGTAAAACTCGGGAAAAAAGGATCGGTGATTCATCATGCCAAAAATCAATTGCACATTCCCATCTACGAAGCCAAACGCATTGACACAACGGGTGCCGGCGATGCCTATGCGGCAGGGTTCCTCTACGGTTGGGTTCATTCACTTCCATTAGAAATGTCGGGACAAATTGGCTCTTTTTTAGCAGCCAACGTCATTGAAGAAATCGGCCCCAAGATTCTGCCTCAACGATGGGATCACATTTTCAAATGGGTTAATGAGTTAATACATGTTTAAATCGCTCATAGAAAATCATTTGGATCATCCCATCGTCACTTATGCAGCCATCATTGTGGCCATGATTTTTTGGGGCATATCCTATGTGTGGACCAACATTGCGCTACGCTCATTTCCCGTCTTTACCCTGCTCGAATTAAGATTGCTGATTGCCACCTTATTGCTCTTTGGCTTTGGATCCATTTTCCACTGGATGCAAAAGCCTCGACGTGAAGATTTAAAATGGTTCTTGCTGATGGCCATGTTCGAACCGTTTCTATATTTTATCGGCGAAACATTTGGATTGACACGCGTAAGTCCCACCATGGCCTCAGTCATGATTTCCACCATTCCACTGTTTGCTCCGGTAGTGGCTTATTTCATTTTGAAAGAAGAAATTACATGGACAAATATTGCCGGTATTGTACTTTCCGTTGCAGGCGTGGCCACCATTGTCACGGCTCACCAACAACAAGCTACGCCAACCGACAGCATTGGTTTATTATTGCTTTCATTGGCCGTTGTTTCGGCTATTTTTTATGCCGTGGTACTCAAAAAACTAACGGCACATTACAACGGGATCACATTGGTTGGATATCAAAACCTGATCGGTATCTTCTATTTCTTGCCTTTTTTCGGCATTTTCGAAGCTCCTAAGATGGCCCATCTTGTCATTCGTTTTGATTCGCTGATGAGCGTTTTCATGCTGGCTCTTTTTGCATCGTTCATTGCTTTTGTACTTTTTGCGGAAGCAGTTCGGCGCATCGGCGTGGCGCGAAGCAATGTCTTCACCAACTTAATGCCAGCCATCACGGCTCTTTTTGCCGCATTGATATTAAACGAAATGATCGTATTGCAACAATGGATCGGCATTGTGGTGGTCATTTCGGGATTGTTTGTCAGCCAAGTTCAACCCAAAAAGCCGAAAAAAGCATGGTTGCAGCAACCTACAAACGACACAACACATAAGTGATTTCTTGGAAACAACCATTTTTTTATCAAGAACGACTTTTTTCTTACGACTATGAACATTGAATCGACAACCAAAGAGATGGTTAAAGAAGCCATCATACATCTTTATCAAGTGACAATTGACGAACAAACGCTGCAAGTTCAAAAAACAAAAAAAGAGTTTGAAGGCGATGTGACCATTGTTCTTTTCCCCTTAGCCAAATTGTTACATCAAGCACCGGCTGCCATTGGACAAGCGATTGGGAATTACTTGACCCAAAACATGCCGTTAGTCAGTCAATTCAATGCCATTCAAGGTTTTTTAAATCTTTCCATTGCGCCACGTTTTTGGATGGAAACCTTGAAAGAGATTGATCAAGAAATGGCTTTTGGCATTCAACCCGTCAGGGAAACTTCCCCATTGGTCATGATAGAATATTCGTCGCCCAACACCAATAAGCCGCTTCATTTAGGACATATCCGCAACAACTTATTGGGCTACAGCCTGGCAGAAATCATGAAAGCCAACGGCAACAAAGTGATAAAAACAAACATTGTCAATGATCGTGGCATCCACATCTGCAAATCGATGTTGGCATGGCAAAAATTCGGCAACGGAGCCACACCTGCCACCACCGGCATCAAAGGCGATCATCTGGTAGGCGATTATTATGTCCGATTTGATCAGGAATACAAAAAACAAATTCAGCAACTCATTGAACAAGGCATTTCTGAAGAAGAAGCCAAAAAATCGGCTCCATTGATGCTTGAGGCACAGGAAATGCTTCGAAAATGGGAAGCCAACGATCCTGAAGTTCGCCAGCTCTGGGAAACCATGAACCAATGGGTTTACGAAGGATTTGACCAAACCTACAAAGCATTGGGCGTGGACTTTGACAAAATATATTACGAATCGGAAACCTATCTTATCGGAAAACAAAAAGTTGAAGAAGGCGTTTCCAAAGGAATTTTTTATCGACGCCCCGACAATTCGGTCTGGGCTGATCTAAGAAAAGAAGGTCTTGACGAAAAATTATTGCTCCGCGCCGACGGCACATCGGTTTACATGACGCAAGACATTGGCACCGCCAAGCTGCGCTTTGACGATTATCCGATTGATAAAATGATTTATGTCGTTGGCAATGAACAAAATTATCATTTTCAGGTTCTTTCCATTCTTTTAGACAAACTGGGCTTTGCATGGGGCAAAGATTTAGTGCATTTTTCCTACGGGATGGTTGAGCTTCCCGAAGGCAAAATGAAATCGCGCGAAGGAACGGTGGTCGATGCCGACGATCTCATTGAAGAAATGCTGACAACGGCACGTCAGATGTCACAAGAACTGGGAAAACTCGATCAAATCACCACGCAAGAAGCCGACGAAATCGTGCGAAAAATTGGACTCGGAGCATTAAAATATTTCATTCTAAAAGTCGACCCTCGCAAAAACATGACTTTCAACCCCAAAGAATCCGTAGACTTCAACGGAAACACCGGCCCGTTCATTCAATATACGTTTGCCCGCATTCAATCCGTGTTGCGCAAAGCAGGCGAAACCTTGCCGCTTGAAAATCTCGAAACAACACAACTCAACGAAAAGGAAATCAGAATGATACAATTAATCAACGAATTCCCGTCCATCGTTCAGGAAGCAGGAGCAACCTATTCACCTGCCATCATTGCAAATTATGCTTACGAACTGGCCAAAGAATACAACCAATTTTATCACGACTTCCCAATTTTGAAAGAACCCGATGAACAAATCAGAGTCATGCGCATTCTTTTGTCAAAAAATTGTGCCCGTGTGCTGAATCAATCCATGTCGTTATTAGGTATCGAAATGCCTGATCGAATGTAATCCTGCAAGACCGATCAACGACGCAGTCAACTCATCAAAACGACCACCATCGAACATCACAAAGCCTTCGTCACTCTCCATAGAAGAGATTCGAAGGCTTTATTTCAACATCAAAGAAACCTTTGACGAGCAGCTCCTTGTTTCGCAACAAAGCAACCGCTTACACTAAACAAAAAGATTATCGGACAAAAACCATTTTCCATGGATTGACACCCACGGCAAAACTGAACAATTTCTTTCCGGTTGAATCGAAACAATATACCGTACCGTTGGACACATAATCGGTTGCCGAAGAAGCAATGTAAACATTTCCCGTTGCATCATCCACGGCAATTCCGCTTGCCAATGGAATGGATGTCCCATCCGAAATAAAATCGGCAGCAACGCCCGTGGTTAAATCCATCACTTTAACCGAAGATTGCTTTGTGCCATAATCATAATTGCAATAATACAATTTTGACCCGCTTATGGCAAAATCCACGGCAGCCGAATTCGGATACGTTGCAGTAACCACATCAGTAGAAGGATCAATCTGTTGCAAAGCGCCCTGAATGGATCCGTAATTCCCGCGCGACAGCAAATAGACCTTTTTGTCATTCCCCGTTTTGAGCAAGAACGGATTCACAAGCACCGTGATGGTTTTTACCGGTTTAAATGTTGCCAAATCAATGACCGAAACAGTGTTTGAATAGTTTGGATAATTCAATCCTCCTGAATTTGAGACATACAATTTGCCGTTGGCCACACAAATACCATCAGGATTGGAACCAGCTTTGGTCATGGCATCTACCGTTAAACTCGCCGTATCGATGCGCACCACCGAACTGTCGAACGAACACACATACGCTTTGTTTTGATAAAATGCAATCTCTCTGGGTTGTCTTGCCACAGTGCCGTTAAACAACGGAATCTTTTTGATGGATTTACCCGTAAGATCCGTCACCTCAATGTCGCTTGAAACATTCATTACAATATACAATTTACCGCCATAAATGGCCATGTCATTCCCCGTATCTCCCAATCCACGGTTATTTTGCAACATAAACCAATTTTGAGTTGCCGTTTGATTCAATAAATTGAATTGGGTCAGCGACGAATTATTCTGATTCCACGACCCTTGATTTAATACGTACATCGACTGCGCACTCGGAATCACGTTGGGATGATTCCCGGCAGGCTCATTTGTTGAACACGAAGATACAAACAAACCAAACATCAAATACAACAAAAACGGAAGTAAATTTCTTTTTTTCATAACAAATCATTTAATATTTATATTATTTAACACTAAAACGTCACACCTAGAGTAACCCGCCAAGAACGACCTGGCATTGGATAATTTTTAACAACCACATATTGCTCATTCCAAACATTCATCACCTCGCCTTTGGCCTGAATGGTCACGTTTGATAATGGGAAATCATGCCAGAGCGAAAAACCACCATCGGAATAACCCGGCAAAACACTATGACTTAAATCAAAGCGATCACCTGAAAACAACATATTGTAAGCAACATTCACCCAAGGCATCAAACACCCAACGGTGATTGCCCCAGATTGCTTGGGCGTATAAGCAATTTGTTGCCGATAAGACGACCATTGCGGATTGGTTAAATCCAAAGCGGACTGAAAACTTTCGCTGCCATCAAAAATCAAACGCAACTTCCGATTCAGTTGCCAAGCGCTTTGAAATGCCACGTCAACCCCGTGAATGGAAACCAGCCCCAAATTCAACATTGACCAGATAAACAAATTCGCCGAAGGCACCGCAACAATTTTATTCAATACCCTGTTGTAGTACCCATCAACCGACACGGAAAAAAAAGCATTGTGCGACAAAAAACGATAAGACGTTCCGACATTCCACTGCTGAGCTACTTCGGGTTTAAGTGGCACATTGCCTATACCGGTATAATAAAGCTCATTAAACGTTGGCATGCGAAAACTCTCTTTGTAGAAAGCTCTCCATTCCCAGGACAATTGCTTGAAAGGATGGACACTCATGCTGATGAAAGGAGACAAACGAAAATGATGAGGAGACTGCGTCCCAACCGTCACCCAATCATTGATATAGGTTGAAAGCAAAGCAATTTCACTTTGAAACGATGCAACATGAAGCCGTTCCTTAACCGAACCGTAAACCGACAACCGCGATGGTTGTGAAAATCCGCTCAAATTTGCATTGAGATGATTGTAAACCAAATCAGTAGCTGCTGAAAACTGAAACAATGAGTCCCACTTTTGAGCTAAAACACCCGACAAATCATATTCCTGTTGTCGAAACCGATTGTCAATTCCTCCCGACGCATTCAGAAAATAAGGATCCACATAGCGTGTATCACTGTTCACTGCTTTCAATCCGACGGCGTATTGTGTTTTGCTTAAACCCGTAGAACTAAAACGCGATTGCACAAAATAATCCTGATCGTACAATCGTTGCCCTTGCGCAGCCGTTGGATTGTAAAAAATGACAGCACCGGGCAATCCACGCGCACTGATTACGGTGTACAGTTTGGTAATCCATTGATGATAAGCATCCGGAAGGTAAAACAAATTCATTTCGGCATGATAAAAATGCACATCACTGTTTGTCCTCATCAAATGTTGAGTAGAATCGCCATTCTGAAGGGTAAAAGGATAATGTCCGTTGGTATATTGCGTTTCGAACATGAGCGTGGAAGAAAAATGGGACGACCAACGATTGGCCATCCACAGCGAGGGATGAATCCAACCAAAAGATCCGTTCTGCAAAAAAAACTGAGCACGATAAACGGACGAAGAATCAAAAACAGGGCGCTGCGTGACCACCGTCAACAATCCGGCCGAAGCAAACGCTCGTGCAGATTCCAACACATCGTCATTGTCACCATTGGACAATGAGATGGTTTTGACATGATCCAATGAGACCTTACTTAGATCGATTTCTCCGTTTTGCGCATCACTCATTAGCCAACCGTCATAATTCACGGCTGTATGTGTAGGACCAAGTCCCCGAATCGAAATCGTTTTCAACCCGCCAATGCCTCCGTAATCCTTCACAATGACTCCTGCAAAATGCTTTACCACATCCGAAATCTGTACAGCATTCATGGCGGCAAGCGTGGAAGCATTGAATGTTTGAATGGGAGTTAACGTATTATGATGTTGAGGCAATGCAACGGCTGTAACCGTCAGTTCGTGCATAATGTGCACGCTGTCTTTCTGAGCATGCAATCCAGTAGCGGCAAATAGGAGAACCGACAATAATATCGGCTTCTCCATGAACGCAGAAACCCGATAAAACAATCGAACAACAAGGGAAAATAAAAACATAAAAAAACTGTTTGTAACCAAACAGCTTTCATGGGAACGCAAAATCAAATGGAAACTATGCAGATTCTCATTTGGTTAAAAGCTCTTTCCTCGAAAGCTCTAACAACGATCATCGCATGGCAGGTCTCCTGACTTGTCCGCGTTTCAAACAGCCTTCCCATTTTCAATGTCAATAGTGGCTAAAGATGTTGTTGAAACGTTGCATAGGACTTACAGTAGCGGGACTGTTCAGGACTTTCACCTGATTCCCTTTTAATCGTCCGACATGAACATGCCGTAACGAACCAATGCGACCACAAAGATAAAATTTATTTTCGACACCAAGTCAACTCATCTCAAGTTTTTTTTGCAGAGAAACGTTACATTTTGATGCCACGAAAATGGTTCAAATGGAAAACATCACAACCAAAATTTGTAGAAAACTGACTTTCTTTCAAAAAAAGGTTCAACGAATGAATTTTTCAAACAAAAAGAAACGAGCCGTAAAAACAGCTTACGCTCAGGAGCATAATTATTTGGAGAAATCATCACACTCTTAGTATTAAAAAAATAAACATTTGAAACAGACATGGATCAAAGCGATGTTTTCTTTTGTTCTTCAAGAAAAAACCAAAAAAGATCAATGCTGCGTCATTCCTGAAAATAAACACGCTTAACACGCCGCGACACGTTGGTTAATAATTCGTATGAAATGGTACCAATGGAAGCCGCCACTTGAGAAATGGGCAATCGGTCGCCAAAAACAACCACGGCATCTCCTTCATGCACATCCAATCCGGTCACGTCAATCATGGTAACATCCATGCAGACTGTACCAACCACAGGCACTATTTCCCCGTGAATCAACATTTTACCAACGCCGTTGCTAAACCGACGATCATAACCGTCAGCATAACCAATGGGTAACACGGCAATGGTGCTATCCTGTTCAATCTTCCCTTTTCGACTGTAACCGACTGTTTCTCCCGCCTTGACATTTCGCACCTGCAACACGGTGGTAATCAGTGAGCAAACATTCAAAATGTCAGACGACCCAACAGCGCTGATGCCGTAATGTCCAATGCCCAATCGAACCATATCAAATTGATATTGAGGGAATCGTTCAATGCCGGCCGAGTTCAGTAGATGTCTTAACACACGATATCCGCAGGCAGATTCCAATTGATCGGCACATCGCGTAAAAACGGCCACCTGTTGATGCGTAAATGGATCAAATTGGGCTTCATCAGCTCCCGCTAAATGCGAAAAAACCGATTGCACATGAACAGTGCCTGTGGATCGAAGGAGCGTCGTTAATTCCTGCATATCTTTTTCCTCAAAGCCCAACCGATGCATTCCACTGTCAATTTTAATGTGCACCGGATAATCCGAAATACCTTGCCGAGATGCACTTCT
Source organism: Microbacter sp. (assembly GCA_049976245.1). Taxonomy (GTDB): domain Bacteria; phylum Bacteroidota; class Bacteroidia; order Bacteroidales; family Paludibacteraceae; genus Microbacter. The sequence goes on from JBMFIQ010000033.1 coordinate 12,993, forward strand.
GATGAACGATTCCAACAGATTAAAACTATAAATTTCAGGCTCTAATTGATATTCAAACAACAAATTGAAACTGTTTGCTTCTGGATTCATCACCATGATTGGGATATGAATGCCTTCACGACGCAGTTCAACTCCTTCGTCGGCAACTGCCACCGCAAGATAGTCACATGATTGATGTTGAAGCGTTCTGGCCACTTCAACAGCTCCACTTCCGTAAGCAAAGGCTTTGACCATGCTCACAATGCGTGTTTCAGGACGTAATTTTGATCGAAAATAGTTAAAATTGTGCACCAGCGCACTCAAATTGACTTCCAATATCGTCTGATGCGCAATGTTTTCCAATTGTTCCGACAAAAACTCAAAATGAAATTTCCTCGAACCTTTTAACAATATAACTTCGTTTTTCCAGCTTTTCCAAGTTTCAGATTGCAGAAAACTTTCCGTCGTGTCAAAAAAGGATGCGTCAGACAACTCGAAACGATCGGCATATTTTGAAATTTCCGTTCCAATCCCGACAAACCGTTGGATGCCGTTATCTTTAATCAACTGAGCAATGTGTGAATAAAGCACGTCACTTCGTTCACCGCTTTGCAAAATATCAGACAAAATGATGGTTTTTCTCATCTCTTTGTCCTTAGCCTGACGATGTAAGAAATCGAGGGCTATGCTCAACGAATTGATATCGGCATTGTAACTGTCATTAATCACCAGGCAGTCATTGCGCCCTTCTTTGACTTCCAAACGCATAGCCACCGGTTCCAGATGACTCATTCGTTCGTTCAACAAACCTGCATCAATCCGTTTCCCGGCCATCAATTCATCCAGCACAATCCAAATGGCTAAGCAATGCAAACTATTTTCAACAGACGCATCATCCAAAAACGGAATGGTATATTCGTAGGAACGTCCTTCCCATTCACAACTAATGGCGGTACTTTTGACATTTTTTTCGATCTTCTTGATTTGCAAATGAGCTGACTCGCTGTATCCCCACGTAAAACGGCGACATTTCAATGACGATTCCACAATGCACTGCTCCACCAATTTTTGATCTTTACATGATATAAGCCATTCACTATCAACAAATAACTGTAACTTTTCGTTGCATTTCTCAACCAATGAATGAAAGTTTTCCTGATGTGCCTGGCCAATATTGGTCATTAAACCAATCGTAGGACGAATGATATGTTCCAACCGTTCAATTTCTCCTTTTTGTGAAATGCCGGCTTCAAACAAAGCCAATGTATGTTGTTCATTCAATTGCCAGACAGACAAAGGAACGCCAATTTGAGAATTATAACTGCGCGGTGATCTAACTAAATGATATTCTGAATGTAACAACTGAGAAAGCCATTCCTTGACAATGGTCTTTCCGTTACTTCCGGTAATGCCGATCACCGGCAATGTAAAATGGTTGCGGTGAAATGCCGCCAATTGTTGCAATGCTTTCAAAGTGTCTGGAACCACCAAAAAATTGGCTTCATCCATAGAAGCAAAATCGTGAGTGAATTCACTCACCACAAAATCACGAACCCCACGATGATACAAGTCACGCACGTATCGGTGACCGTCATTGCTGTTCGAACGCAAAGCAAAAAACAAGGTTCCTTCCGAATAAATCAAGGAACGACTGTCGGTTAATAAACGAACAACAGGCCCATCATGACGAACAATGGACGTCCCGCCGACAATTTGAGCTATATGAAAAAATGAATAATCCATAATCCAACCGTCTATTCATGAAATTAAACCAAGGCACAGGGACGCAATCCAAACAACGCAGTACCAATACGAACCATGGTACTTCCTTCTTCGACAGCAATGAGATAATCATTGGTCATACCCATAGACAAAACCGAAAAATCACGCTCGTCTCGAGACACATCTTCCTTCATTTCAGTGAATAAACGATGCAACGATTTGAATTCGGATCGAATCTGCTGTTGATCGTCTGTGTAAGTAGCCATGCCCATCAACCCGACAACATGAAGAAATCGCAAGGAATGAAACAATTCAGAATGAAAAAACGGTTTAACCTCGTCCATTGAAAATCCGAATTTGGTTGACTCTTGTGCTATATGCACCTGTAACAAGCCATCAACGTGAATATTCATTTTGGCAGCCTCTTTCTCCACAGCCTCAATCAAGTGAATTGAATCAAGACTTTGAATCATTTTCACTAATGGAAGCACCGTTTTAATTTTATTGGTCTGCAAATGACCGATAAAATGCCATTCAATATCTTTAGGCAGTTTAGCTTGTTTTTGAACCAATTCCTGAACGCGACTCTCTCCAAATTGTTTTAATCCGGCTTGATAGGCCTCATATATCGCTTCTTCGGGATGAAACTTGGATACACCGACCAATTGTACATGAACCGGCAATGTAGAAGCAAGAGCCTGATAGTTTTGTATGATATTCATAAGAAATAAACTTATAATTCATTAATTTTCAACAACTGTAGGAGAAATATTTCCCTGAGAAATCATGGGATAAACATCCATGATAGGCGTTTCCGACACAGCAACCACTTCCCAATCGGACAATGTGTTTTTCAGACGTTCCATCAAAACGGTTAATGCTTCTTTCAGATCAGCAGCTTGAACCATCATCGTCGTTGCCGTTTTTTTCTCCACGGCTTTTTCTTCGTCTAAAGTCACAAAATTGACTTTGCACCGATACCATTTGTCGCCTGAAGGGTTTTCAAACAACTCATGAATGCGTGCCCGTCGAATGTTACTTACCACAAATTCGCCACTTACAAAGGGTTCAATTTCTTTGATGATTCGAGCTTCCACTTCAGTAAACGAAATGGCATCAACCAGATAAGGTTCAGTCACTTTTTTGGGCAAACCGTCTTCTCCGGTTTTGTCATAACGCACTTTGCATTCAAACCAATTATGCATAAACAAATCGCTTTATGTTAATGAAACTTTGCTTTATCAACCAATCAAACTGTTCATTGTTTTCGAACATTTGATCACCCTGCAAAGGTAAAGTTTTATTGATAAATTCTATTCAACAACTTATAAATCGTGCAGACAATGAAGTCAAGTGCAGTGGCAATCTCTGCTGCTTTCGATAGATCTAATCCCAAAAACCTATTTTCAAAAACAACAAAACATCAAAACGAGGCAATCAAGAGCATCTGACAAAATCAAATTTCAGCACATCATTGAGATCACAATAGCCATCACAAAAAAATTCAATTCATCATTCAAAACTAACAAACTGATTAACAAATTGATCCATTTTCATCTCAAAATATTGGATGATTGCATTGATTTTTTTCGTCATTTTTTATCAGTGGATATGCATAAAACCAAAAATAGTGTTATATTTGCAAAAATAATTTTCTAAATTTCATTCTTATGAAGCTATTTACTCATTTTTCGAAATTTGCATTAATAGGCATCTTTTTAGTGTCAGGACTGTCACTCGCAGCTCAGACAACGGTCTTAAGCGACAATTTCAGTGACCTGACCGCCGGCACATTCAGCAATCAGGATTCCACTGGCATGTCCAATCTATTTCCATCCGATCGAATGGATCAATGGAATCACAACAAATGCTACCAGGTTTACTACGGTGCTACCGTACTCAGAATTGGAGCTAAGAAAGCTCCCGGTATTTTACAAACCGACACTTTGAATTTATCCGGCAGTTTCTCTATTACTTTTAGTGGTTATTCATGGGCTTATGATGCCAACAACATTCATATATTATTGAATGGAAATGTATTAACCACCGTTACATTCCCAAATGGACCCATTAGCAGTTTAGGAGATCTAGCTCAATACACCATCAATGGATCGGGTGGAACAGGAAAAGATGTGATTGCATTTGAAGGCGTATCGCAATACAATCGTTTTCTTTTGACTGACATTGCCATCAATACTTATCCAGCAACAGCCATTTCAGTCACTTCCAACGATCAACAACAAGGGCCTTATGCCATTCAAGGTATTTTATTTATCAACACGTCACAACCTAAGCCAGTTTATATCTATTCAGCTACAGGATCATTGGTACGTACCTTCATGAGCAACTCAGGAACAAACACGGTGTCGTTGCCTCAGGGACTGTATTTGGTTAAAATTGGAAGCAAAGTGTATAAAGTATTGGTACAATAGAAACAACTCATCACAAAATGAACGAAAGAGGCTGTATTTCAATCATGCAGCCTCTTTTTTTATCTTTTTAGGAAGCAAGGATCCTTAGTTTCTGGATGACAAGGAGCTTTCGATTGTTCCTTTTAAACAAAAAGGATAACTTTGTGACTCATTCCAATTCACCAAAGAAATGCAATTATTATACACGTTTTCAATCTATTGTTATCAAGGCTTCATTCGAGTTGCTTCCCTGTTTCATTCCAAAGCGCGACAAATGGTTCAAGGACAAAAGAGAACCATCCCTCTCATAAAACACAAACTGGACCTCAACAAGGAAACTTTCTGGTTTCATGCCGCTTCGTTGGGAGAATTTGAACAAGGAAGACCATTAATTGAAACCATCAAAAAACAATCTCCCGACAGTCAAATTGTACTCAGCTTCTTTTCGCCTTCCGGTTACGAAATCAGAAAAAATTACAAAGAGGCCGATGTCGTTTGTTATCTCCCTTTTGACACAAAAAAAAATGCCGCTGCATTTATCAATGCGGTAAATCCAAGCAAAGTCATTTTTATAAAATATGAATTTTGGGCCAATTATCTCACCATTCTTCATCAAAAAAACATTCCAACCTTTTTGATTTCTGCCATTTTCAGACCAGATCAACTATTTTTTAGAAAATACGGATTGTTCTATCGTCGTCTATTGACCTTTTTTGACCACATTTTTGTACAAGATCAGAGATCGGCATCCATTCTTTCATCACATCACATTCAACATGTCTCCGTTGCCGGTGATACACGCTTTGACAGGGTTATTGCCATTGCTTCTGAAGCCAAACAACTCCCTTTGATTGAAAAATTTTGTGAACATCATCAAGTGTACATCATGGGAAGTTCGTGGCCGGCAGACGAAACCCTCATGATTTCTTATTTTAACACACATCCATCGTTTCGTTTGATCATAGCTCCACATGTAACCAATGCAGCACACATCAAAGCTGTTTGTGATGCAGTGCAGCGTCCATGTATTCGACTGTCCGAAGCTACCATTGACAATGTGATTGATGCTGAATGTTTGGTGATTGACAGCATTGGATTATTATCATCCATTTATCGATATGGCGATGCGGCATACATCGGTGGTGGATTCGGAGCCGGAATTCACAATGTGTTGGAAGCGGCGGTGTACGGCATTCCCGTCATCTTTGGCCCAAAATTTCAAAAGTTTCGTGAAGCCATTGATTTAATTCAGGTTGGAGGGGGATTTTCCGTTCAATCACAGAAAGAATTAGACCAGTTACTTAACGAATGGGCTCAAGACAATCAAAAGATTAAAAAAGCAGGACACGAAGCTGAAAAGTATGTGCGTGATCAGCAAGGAGCCACACAAAAAATTCTCCCATATCTTCTTACTCGATAAGGAAACGCACAAAAAAAGCGTAGCAACATGCATCACCACGCTTTATTCATTATTACCACTGAAGGAATTGATGCGCCTGTTCCCAAGCCTCAATGGCCTGTTTTTTACTCAATAAATAATCAATGTCATCCAAACCGTTCAACAAACACTCTTTTTTGTAGGCATTGATTTCGAATGATTCGGTGATTTTATCAGCATCGTTCGTAATGGTCTGATTTTCCAAGTTAACAGTCACCGTCATCTCAGGATTGGTTTGAATCGCCTCAAACAAGCGCATCAGAAAAGATTCTGAAACCACAACCGGCAACACACCGTTGTTGAGCGCATTCCCTTTAAAGATGTCGGCAAAGAAACTTGATACCACAACCTTAAATCCATATCCCGCCAAAGCCCATGCGGCATGTTCACGGCTCGAACCACTGCCAAAATTTTTGCCGGCGACCAACACTTCACCATGAAAAAGCGAATTGTTCAAGACAAAATCGGGAATAGGCGTGCCGCTTTTATCGTAACGCCAATCAGCAAAAAGATTTGCACCAAAGCCTTCACGAGTAGTAGCTTTCAAAAATCGGGCAGGTATGATCTGGTCTGTATCCACATTTTCAATTGGTAATGGGACACATGTTGAAGTAAGTGTTTGAAATTTTTCCATTATTGGGACAATTAATATGGGTTAAACATTTGACGGATCGGTAATTTTTCCCGTAATTGCAGCAGCAGCAGCCACCAAAGGACCTGCCAATAAAGTTCTTGCGCCGGGACCTTGTCTTCCTTCGAAATTTCGATTCGATGTAGAAACGGCATATTTCCCCGGTGGCACCTTATCATCATTCATGGCAAGGCAAGCCGAACATCCAGGCTGACGTAAAGTAAACCCTGCTTCTTCCAGAATTTTATCCAATCCCTCGGCACGAATCTGTTTTTCAACAGCCCAAGAACCAGGAACAAGCCATGCAATAACATGCGGAGCCTTCTTTTTACCTTTTACCAATGAGGCAAATGCTCTGAAATCTTCAATGCGCCCGTTGGTACAACTTCCAAGAAAAACATAATCAACAGGTTTTCCTTCTATTTTTTCTCCCGGATTAAATCCCATGTACTTCAATGCTTTTTCGAAAGAGATCCTTCCTGCCGGTTCAATTTGATCCAAGGTGGGGATGGAAGCATGAATGGAGATGCCCATACCCGGATTGGTACCATAGGTAATCATTGGTTCAATCAGAGATGCATCGAAAGTTATTTCACGGTCAAAATGAGCGCCTTCGTCGGTAGGCAGAGTTTTCCAATAATCCAAAGCCTTGTCCCAAGCAGCATCCTTCGGCGCAAATTCTCGTCCTTTGATATAAGCAAACGTGGTATCGTCGGGGGCTATCATGCCGCCACGCGCTCCCATTTCGATGCTTAAATTGCACACTGTCATTCGTTCCTCCATCGACATGGCACGAATGGCTTCACCGGCATACTCCACAAAATAGCCGGTTGCACCACCGGTTGTTAATTGTGAAATGGTGTACAATGCCAAATCTTTTGCCGTTACGCCTTTGCGCAAACGACCATTATAGACAATGCGCATGGTTTTAGGGCGAGGTTGCAAAATACATTGAGAAGCCAATACCATCTCCACTTCGCTGGTGCCGATGCCAAAAGCGATCGATCCAAAAGCACCGTGTGTTGAAGTATGGCTGTCGCCGCAAACAATGGTCATTCCGGGCAATGTCAACCCATTTTCGGGTCCAATCACATGAATGATGCCATTCTTGGGATGCCCCAATCCAAACAACGTAAGTCCAAATTCTTGTGCATTACGAGTCAATGTATCCACCTGATTTTTCGAAATGGGATCTTTAATCGGTTGATCCTGAAAAAGCGTGGGAATGTTATGATCGGGAGATAAAAAGGTTTTCTCAGGTCGAAACACCTTAAAGTTTCGTTTACGAAGACCGTCAAAAGCCTGTGGACTGGTGACTTCGTGACAATAATGACGATCAATGTACAACTGCGTAGGCCCGTCGGGAACAGATGTTACGACATGCTCGTCCCAAATTTTATCAAATAATGTGCGTTTCGTCATAATGATGCGATTGATGATTTGTATTAACTAATTTTAATTTGTGATGTCTTTGATTAATCGATTTGCTTCTGAAAGAGAATAGAGATGGTCATTATAAATGGTTTCAATGATTTTTGACTCTCCTGTTTGTTGTAAATTACCTTGAGCATCAATGGTTTGTTCAATGATTCGGAGCAAATAACCAATGGTCATTTTATGAATATCAAAAGCCGGAATATAAGCAACCGGTGAAACATTTACTTCAAGCAAAACCCTGGCATCGACCAAAGCCTGAAGCATCTTTTTGACCAAATGTTCGGGCAATTTGTACAAAAAAGCCAACGTTTCCACGTTAGGAGGCTCTTTGGCAAATTCAAAGCGCTTAACTACGGCATGTACCAACAACGTATAAAGGATCTTTTGCTGAAAAATCGACCAAGTTCCACTGCTTCGTTCAATTTGAATGCGATGAATGTGTTCAATGCTGTAAGCTATTTTCCCTCCGACCAAAAAAATAACCCAAGAATAGTATAAAAAAAGAAGCAATAGCGGTAAAGCTGCAAAACTACCATAAATGGCATTATATTGAGCAACACCGATTTGAAAATTGACATAAAGATATTGCCAAAATTGAAAAAGGGTTCCGGCAATGAGCGCAGCAATCAACGCCGGTTTTATTTTCACCTTGTCGTTTGGCATAATGATGTAGAGACAGGCAAAAAGAATCCAACTCATGACATACGGAATGAAGCGAAAAAGCGGTCGCAAAAAACCGTTGAACGAAAGCGGATCCGTCATGGTGCGCAACGTATGATACAACCAGATTTGTGCAGCAGAAGAGACAAGCAAAAAGAGCGGTGCCAAAGCCATAATGGCCGAATAATCGGTAAATTTACGAATGATGGAACGTTTTTTTTCAATATGATGAATGTCGTTCATGGCATCCTCAATGCGCCCCAGCATATTGATCACGGCATAAAACAAAAAAATCAATCCAACCCCTGCAATCAATCCTCCTTTGGTATGTTCCAACAAAGAATCGGTAAAATTCAAAATGACAGGCAGAGCATCACCTGCCCACACCAAGTTGTATGTCATCCATTTTTCCAAAAACCGATCCAAACCAAAACCTTTTGCAATGCCAAAAAGCAACGCAAAAACAGGAACAATCGAGAACAAGGAAAAATAAGTCAAAGCAGAAGCCCTTGAATTCAATGGTCCTTTAGTCCAATCCTCAAACGTGACAATTCCTATTCGAAGCATGATCAATCCGTTTCTCTTCACTTTTGAAAGCGATTTGAGATCTAATTGCCACACCTGATGCTTGACAAAATGTTGAAGGCGAACAAAAAATGATGTGTTGCCTGACGGCATATTGTATTGACTAAACGTTATTTAATAAATTTATTGATTGCATCAATGTATGCTTCTACAGAAGCAGCCACAATATCGGTATTTCCTGCAAACCCATAATAGACATTCCCTTCATATTCTACCTGCATGTGTACTTTGCCCACATCATCACTTCCTTTGGTAATGGCTTGAATGAGAAAATCGTTCAATGTAGTTTTCCGGTTGATGATGCGTTTCACCGCATTAATTCCTGCATCGACGGGCCCATTCCCCGATGCTGCAGCTTCGAAATGTTCTCCCGCAATGGACAATCCCACACTGGCTACCGAACGAATGCCCACGCCTGAAGTCACTTGCAAATATTCCAGTTTGATGCGTTGATTTGCAATGCGTTCCTTTCCAACCAATAACAACAAATCGTTGTCATTGATGTCTTTTTTGCGATCTGCTAATTTAAGAAATTCTTCGTAGATTTCATCCACCCGTTGAGTATCTTTCAAATCAACCCCCAGCATGTGCAGCCGATGTTTCAAGGCAGCCCGTCCGCTGCGTGCCGTCAGGACTATGGAATTTTCATCAACCCCAACTTCCTTTGGATCGATAATTTCGTAACTTTCTCTGTTTTTCAACACACCATCCTGATGAATGCCTGACGAATGAGCAAAAGCATTGCGTCCGACAATGGCCTTATTGGGTTGCACCGGCATGTTCATCAAACTGGAAACCATTCGACTGATTGAAATGATTTTACGTGTATTAATGTTTGTTTCAATATTCAATTCCTTGTGACTGTTAAGAATCATCACGATTTCCTCAAGAGCGGTATTGCCTGCCCGTTCTCCAATCCCGTTAATGGTCACTTCCACTTGACGGGCTCCGTTCATCACTCCGGCTAATGTATTGGCTGTTGCCATTCCCAAATCGTTATGACAATGGGTCGAAACAATGGCTTTATGAATGCCGTCCACATGTTCAAAAAGGTATTTAATTTTTTCGGCATAATTCACCGGCAAGCAATAACCCGTTGTGTCGGGAATGTTAACCACCGTTGCCCCTGCTTTAATGACTGCCTCGACCACTTGAGCCAAATATTCATTGTCGGTGCGACCGGCATCTTCAGCATAAAATTCCACATCTTCCACATATTTTTTGGCATATTTGACTGCAGCAACGGCTCGTTGCAAAATTTCCTCACGATTGGAATTGAATTTATACAAAATATGATAATCGGAGGTCCCGATGCCGGTATGAATGCGTTTCTTTTTGGCATACTGAAGGGCTTGAGCCGCCACGTCAATATCTTTCTCAAGCCCACGTGTCAATGCACAAATAGTTGGCCAAGTGACAGCTTTTGAAAGTTCCACTACCGAATTAAAATCACCAGGACTCGAGATGGGAAATCCGGCCTCAATAATGTCAACGCCTAATGATTCAAGCGCTTTAGCTACTTCAATTTTTTCAACCGTATTCAGTTGACAACCCGGAACTTGTTCTCCGTCACGGAGTGTCGTGTCAAAAATATACAATTTGTCCATTTTGATCAGCGTTAATGAAATGATTCGTATGATAAGTCGTTTTCTTTTGTTTCTTCTTCCACATCAACCGTTCAGTTCACACCATTGTTTGTTATTAAAAAAGCCTCTCCACAATGAAGTGAGAAAGGCTTTCCAATTTCTTATTCCTTTAACATGAACAATATGCCCCTTCACTTCTGTTCCTGAAAGCACAAAAGTCGCAAACTTAACAATATGAAAGTGGCATCATTCATTCGAACATCTTTTGATGAGGCAAAGATAAACCGAAAGTTTGAAATGAACAAATAAATTGCAACTAATTAGGTTAAATAAAAATCAAAACGCAATTTAAAAGGCGATATTATCAATAATTTATTCAACTTTCGCATGTTCATTACAAGGGGCTTCCGCCCCTGTGACCCTGACTTACTTTTTGTCCCCGCAAGCGG
>JBMFIQ010000034.1:0-22888 GCA_049976245.1 Microbacter sp.
ATTCTATTGATAAAGCTGTATTTAACAAAAAAACATGGCATTTTGCCTATATATTAACAGATTATTTACGTATGAAAGTTTAGCCTTTCGGGCATTCATTCAAGACAATTGATTTGGATCAAACGAGGGGCAAAAGAAAGGAACAAGAATCGGAACGAGGTGCTGATTTGAGTAAATGAGCATGAAATGATGTTTCAATTCGACTGTTTATGCCATCATAAAATAAGAAAATCAAATGAACTACGACAAGGAGAAATACAAAATATGGGATTGGAAAAGTCCTATGATTTTACATTGGATCATCAATCCAGGGTTGGTTATCAATGAATTAATTTTGGGTCAAACAATCCCAAAAGTCATGTTGATAGAACGAGAAGGAGGGAAGCCATTTTATCAGCGTGCTTTAATACCGTGTCCACATTGTGGGGAATTGCATTCAGGCATAAAATATTCAGTTCAAAACAAGACAGCATTTAAAAACTGGTTTGGTCTTTATTGTGATCATTGCAATGGAATCATTCCGGTGCAAAGAAATTTGACTTCATTTATCATTTTGACAATGACTTATCCTTTATGGGGTTGGTTTAAGAAGTCAATGAAACAAAAATGGTTTGACCATCAACCTGAAAGATATAAAAACTTGAATCTTGAAATTGATGAGAAAAAGAATGCAACAAAAAATTATTTAAGAAGCGGTATTTTCTTTGGTATAATGATGTTTATTACCATGCAAATTGTTTTTCCATTGATTGAAAATACGAAGATTACGCAGAAAAGCATTTTGATTGGCATTCCATATTGGCTGATTTTCGGACTTGGCTGGGGGTTAATCATGAAATGGTGGATGAACAAGAAAAGTAAAGAAAAAGAAAATGGTAACGCCAAGAGAAGCTTTAGGGGTTTTCGCAAATAATGTCTATTTTAGTAGCCCAAAACAGTTATCATCCATGCGTTTTGTTGTCAGCAGAAGAACCCGGTACGATAAAATATGAGCCATTATCGTTCATCTTAAACTGCTAAAAATGAAGAATTAACCAAGAAATTGTAATTTTGCTTTTGGAGCTTTTGGCGTTTTTATTCGTCACAATGAAGATGGTCGAACAAGATACCATCAAACTCAACTCATGGTAACACGATAAATGAGATCATTTTCAACTTGTATTGCCTGAAAAAGGGAATGGAGGTTTCTTGTCTTATAATGAAAATAAAATGGATTCAGGCTGTCATCGATCGGAGCTATAAACAATTGGTTAAAAATAATGGTTCATTGTTTAGGATTGAATGATGATTTTCCTCTTTTTCAAGTACATCAGGGTCACTTGAGAAAGATTGACGGCTGAAACGTTTTTGTTTCGGGAAAAAGCATCATTTGAAAACATCAATGATCGGGGAAATAAATAACGAAACGCTCGTATTGTGTATGGATAGAAAAGGGTAAGTATCACATTTGAAACCTACCAAGATGACAAAACAAATTTTTCAAATTAAAATTGTATTAAAAGGATCGAAGCCCAGAATTTGGAGAAGAATTTTGATTCCCTCCAATTTATCGTTATCTGATTTTCATTTAGCTATCCAAGTAGTGATGGGATGGACTAATTCTCATTTGCATCAATTCATAAAAGACGACTTATATTATACCATGAGATTGCAGGATGACGATTTTTGGGATGAAATGAACTATATTGATTACAAAGGCATGATGATCCGCAATTTATTAAGTAAAGAGAAAGATCGAGTAATCTATGAATATGATTTTGGTGATAGCTGGATACATGATGTTTTGTTGGAAGCGATTGTGCCCAAAGATTCAACTTTGAAATACCCTGTTTGTCTGGCCGGAAAAATGAGTTGTCCGCCGGAAGATTGCGGTGGCATTTGGGGATACGCTGACATGCTGGAGATACTAAAGAATCCGGAGCATGAAGAATATGAAAGTTATGTTGAATGGTTAGATGAAGATTTCGATCCTAAATATTTCAGTGTCGAAGAGGTAAACAAAAGGTTGAGATTGGTGTTTTAATCGATTACAGATATATAATAAAGCCTTGATTGGTTTTTTGTTAAAATTCAACAGGGAATGAGCAAAAGTTGAGTTTTTGTTTGTTGAACTAATGGTTGTTAACTCTCCTTTGGCTTTATGACCTGAACAACTTAAGGTCCATTAGTTGCTTAACGTATTTGAAGCACAATGATTCAATGTGCTTTGAAAGGGTAGTGAAGTTATTCACCTCGTCATTTTGTAGCATACAATTTATGCGTTACTTTTGGATCTCTTTTTTTGATTACCCTTTGCGCATTTTCAATCATGAGTTTGTTTCGTGTTATTCTTTCCATTATTTTTCCTCCTTTGGCCGTTCTTGACAAAGGTTGTGGCAGTGTTGTGATTGTTTTGTTGTTGACGCTTTGTGGGTGGGTGCCAGGAGTTATTGCCGCTTTGGTGATTTTGAATAAACGATGAACCTGGCTTTGAACATCGATCAAAAGGATTGGTCTTCCTTGTTCTGGAAATAAAAAAACTCCCAATGATAAAAAATCGAAGGGAGTTGATGTTGTTTGTTGTGATGTGATTTCTTACAGATTGTAGGTGACCGATAGATGGCCTATCAGCGTGCTTAATTGACTGGTACTTCCTGAAAATTCCGATTGAACCAAGCTTGGAGTTGTTGCAGTGAGTTTGTTGTTTAAGGCTGTTTCGAATGCAGCGCTTAAGGTCACTTTTTTGCTGAAGTTGTACGAACCTCCCACTGTGACGTGATGTTCAACAACGGCAGGGAAAATGGCAAAAACCGTAGAAGCAGGAACAGGATTGTTGCCGTAAGCATAACCCATTCGAAGTGTAAATGCTTTTGAAAAAGCATATTCACCACCCACTTTGATTAACAACGTATTCTTCCAATGCAAAGGAAAATTCATGGTAAAGCCGCTGTTTCCAATCATGGTGTTAATGTTGGAATTAGTGCCGTTGTACATGGTCATTGTCATATCATCAAAAGCGCTTTTCCAATTCATCCATTCAGCATCCATTGCCAGGAGTAATTTTGAGGAAGCTTTGAATGACATGCCGTACCCAATTGACATGGGGAGTTTCATTTTGACATCCAACCCGTATTGTCCCGAAACACCTTGAGAGAGATCAATGCCCATTTGACCGAAATGTTGAGCCACAGCATTTTGAGCGGTGGTCAAAGGAACTCCCTGCATGGAAGGATTTTGATAAAATCCGACAATGGCACGACCCATAGCGTCTTCAAATTGTTTCGACATGTCCATAGTTGCTTTCCCGTTTTTGAAATTCAAGGCAGTGGGCAAGGTATAGTTCAGTCCGAACGACCATTTTGCGTTGGGTTTGTAAGCAAATCCAATTTTACCGCCCCAACTGATGACGTTTAAGTTGCTCATGTCGGCTGAAGCAATCACTTCATTGTAACCGAAACCGCCGGATGCGGGGGACATTGAAAAAAGTTGTCCAAATGTCATGCCTGTCATTCCGGCGGGAGTCCCTTGCATCACGGAAGGGTTCATGCCAAACGGCATTTTGAACTGCATGGAGCTGTAAACGCCATACACGGAAACACCGACAGAGAAATGTTTGTTGAATTGATAAGCCAACGACGGGCCTAACTGCATGACGGCAAATTGTGATTTATAATTCAGTGGTTCGTAGGCGCCTTTGACAGGATAATAAGTGTTGTTGGCGGCATTGAGCGCAAAGGTTTGATCGCGATACAAGGCGTTATTCAATGTAAAGTCAGCTCCCATTCCACCTTGAGTAAACAATCCGACACCCCATGTCCATTTGCATTTTTTATTGGCGGACTTTTTCACAAAACCGATGGCCGGCATTGGAAATAAACTTTTCTTGCCGGTGGCGTCGTTGATAGAATTCTGAAAACGAACGGTTGGCGCCATGAACGAGATGTTGGCATTGATTGATGAATTGTCTAAGAAGGACAATCCGGCCGGATTGGTCATCATGACTTCATATGAGTCAAATGTTCCGATGGAAGTGCCGGCACGTCCCATGCTGCGGGCGTCAAAACCAATCATTCTTGTCCCGTTTTGTGCAAAACTTGCTGCTGCAAATGCGAATAACGCAAGAAATAACGCAATTTTTTTCATGTTGAGTTGTGTTAGGGTTTTCAAATTTATTGTTCTTTTTATCAGCAATTCAATGTGGTTCATCGCCGTGTTATTAATCGATGTTTTGAGCTCTTTTTCATTAATCAACCGTGATTTTTGTTTCACCTGATTAAATATTGAATGTTTATGCATAAACAAGGCGCAAAAATAATGAAATATTTCCATATTAAAACACAATGGCGAAAAAAATAGTTATTCCATTTCCTTCATTAACCGATGGGATGTAAGGCAAAAGTTGTCTGGGAATGAACGTTGAAGTAAAAATAAAACATTGAACGTGATGGTTTGACGTAAAAAAATATTTTTTTCGTTATTTGTTTTCAATTGATAATGAATATAATAAATCATCTGCTTGAACGATTTTGTTCTTTTTTTATCAAACGAACATCCAAATGACCTTGTTGTTTCGTCTAACAAATGAAGCTTCAGAAACGATGGAGAAACCGGTTCTCCAGTATGAATTTCCTTAACTTATTTTCTGAAACAATCATTTTTATGAGAACAACAATTTTTACCAAGCTACGATACGGAATTTGTTTGATCGTTGTCATGGTGTCGGGTATTTGGGTGAGTGCAGCAGCTCCAATGGGCATTGTGAAGGGACACATTGTGGATCAGAAAAAGCAACCGGTTGAATTTGCAACAGCTGCTTTGTTGAATGCCAAAACCAATCAATTGGTTACCGGCAGTGTGAGCAACGAAAAAGGTGAATTTGTTATTGAGAAGGTGCCAATGGGCGAATACAAATTGGCAGTGAGTATGATGGGCTATCAAAAAGTGGAGACGGAGCCTTTTGTGTTGGCAGAATCGAATCACGGAATGGTTGAAAAACAAATTGTATTGAACGAAGCAACCCATCAATTGTCCGAAGCAACGGTAACGGCACGCCGGATGTTCATTGAACAACAAGCTGATAAACTGGTGGTCAATCCCGAATCCTCCATCACCACTGCGTCAGATAACGTGTTTGATATCATAAAGAAATTACCGGGTGTATCGGTGGATAACAATGATAACATTAGTTTGAAAGGCAAACAGGGAGTAATGGTTTTCATTGACGACAAACCGACCTATCTTTCGGCCGATCAGTTGGCTAATTTGTTGAAAGGTATGCAGGGCAAAGATGTGGAAAGGATCGAAATCATTGACAATCCATCGGCAAAGTATGATGCAGAAGGAAATTCGGGTATCATCAACATTAAAACCAAACACAACAGAGCTCCGGGATTTAACGGAACTATTTTTGGTGGGTTAGCTATTGGTAGTCGTTTGGGTGAAAATGGAGGCATTGATTTAAACCTGCATACGGGCAAATTTAATTTCTATGGTAACTATTCATTTTACGAATGGACTGGATGGCAAAGCATGGATGCAGTTCGTCAATTTATGTCGGGCTCGGGTGCAGGCAATTTTCAACAAATTTATACTTATAGCCTTTATCACGGGAATGCACATAACTTTAAAGTGGGCGCCGATTACAACATCAACAAGCATCAGGTTTTTAGCGTCATGTTCAGAGGTTCAACCGGATTCAACGACATGGGAGGGCACACCGAAAATATGTTTGCCGATGCCAATCATCTTGTAGATTCAACGCTTTACACCCAATTGACGATCAACAATCATTGGCAAAATTACACGTACAATGCTAACTACAAATGGGACATTGATTCACTCGGGCAATGTTTAACCGTTGATGCCGACTATGCTCAATTCTTTTATCATGCCGACAATCATCAAAGCAGTTATTTTTTGAATGGAAAAGGTGAAAATTTGATTCATGATTTCAACATGTTGGGTTTGCAAAAGAGTTCCATCAACATTTTTACGGCAAAGGTAGATTATGTGTATCCCGTCAATAAAAAGGTTACCGTTGAATCGGGTTTGAAAACCAGTTTTGTGACCAATGATGCCACTTCCGATTTTAACGTCAACGATCCGACGGGCATGATTTGGAATCCCGCTTTGAAATTGCACGATCACTTTATTTACAATGAGAACATCAACGCGGCTTATGTCAGCGCTCGCGGTCAATATGGCAAAAACAGTCTGCAACTTGGGTTGCGTGTTGAAAATACCAATTCTAAAGGCAATTCGGAGTCGATGAACCAAATTGATTCGGAACATTATACCAATCTCTTTCCGTCGTTATTTGTACAACATGTTTTTAACGACAACAATCAGTTGGGATTTTCCTACAGCTATCGCATTGGACGTCCGAACTATCAAATGTTGAATCCTTTTATTTGGATGCTTGATCCCTACACGTTTCAAAAGGGAAATCCTTTTCTTCAGCCACAGTTTACACACGCCATGGCATTGAATTATACGTATAAAAACCGTTGGATCACCTCGTTGGGATTTAATGACACGCGCGATCTTTTTACGCAGGTGCTTGCTCAAGATGATCAAACCAACGTGATTTATCAAACCGATGAAAATATGAGCAGATCCATCGATGTCAATCTTTCCGAAACGGCACAATTGGATATGGCTAAATGGTGGCATGTGAATGCAACGGTGATTGGCATGTACAAAAGAGTGACTACTAAAGTTATTGGAGGTGAAGCCTTCTCAAGATGGAGTTACAACGGCAATGTTTCCAATGCTTTTACTTTAGCGAATGATTGGAGCGCTGAAGTCAGTGGGCAATATGCATCAAAGCAATTGTGGGGAAATTTTATTTTGCAACCACAATATCAAGTGAATGTTGGTCTTCAAAAAAGGTTGTTAAAAAACAGAATGATCGTGAAGGTTTCTGTGGACGATCTCTTTAATACTTTCAAAGGAGGCGCCGTGGTCAAATACAATGAAATCAATATGAACATTGTGAATCGCTGGGACAGTCGAAAATTGAATGTGTCCTTGTCTTATCATTTTGGAACGGATAATTTTAAGACGCGTGCCAATCGATTGACGGCTTCGAGTGAAGAAGAACGTCGAAGCGCAAAATAGTATCGGTTTGATTGATCCGTGCACGCTTCGTGATTTCGAAAACTCATTCATGTTTCAATAGTTCATATATGCCTCGTTGCGTTGTGAAATGCGATGAGGTTTTTGTATCTCTTTTGTATTGGACATCTGTCGTGAAACCGACAAGAGCCATGTGCAACCGATTTTTTTTTGAGTCTATCGCGGTTAAGTGTTAAATCATTGACAAAGAGAATAAAAAAATGACGTGATTCGTCAATAAATGATATTTTTCACGATCTTTGCATGATTGTAAACAGAACGTGAAGTTGAAGATTGCGTGTGCAAAGTTTCCTGCTGCCTGAATTTTGATCAACGAGCATAGCTTCATTCGTATCAATGCAAAAAAGCACTGCGCTGTCGGTTGATGAATGCAAGTATCCATTTAAAAATTGGACCATAAAACGAGCCAAAAAAAGAAATAACCCCCAAAAACAGCTTATGCTCAAAAGAATGTGTAATAGTCGAGTTCCATACATCCTTAATGTTAAAAATAAAATAAACGTATGAAAAATCATTTCTTAATTTATCTTTTGCTGTTTTTTGGCCTGTTTCTGAGCGTTGTTCCTCAAACGGAGGCTCGTCGAAGTTATGTTAGAAGTCATTCAACCTATCATTACAGCCGTTCTTCGTCAGCGTATCATCATCGAACTTACCATGGTTCAAAGTATTATTCGTCCGGTAAAACCGGTTATTCGCGAAAACATCCTTATAAAGTTTCTTCCGGGAGGCATAAATCCACTTATGCGTTAGGTGTCAGGCGTGATGCGCACGGAAAAATTAAGCGAAGCAGCAGTGCCCGTCATGAATTTATGGTCAAAACTGGTTATCCTCATGGACGCCCGGGCTATGTCATTGATCACATTATTCCACTTAAACGAGGCGGAAGTGACACGCCCGACAACATGCAGTGGCAAACAAAGGCAGAGGCCAAAGCCAAAGATAAATGGGAATAAAATTCCGTGTAAACCACTCTTTTTATCTCAATTGGATTTATGTTTCGTTTCGAACGTCGTTGTCAAACAGTGATCGAACGTTTTATGCTTACCTTTGCATTTTATTTTGAAAAGCGACAATAGACGTAGGCATGAGACAATCCCATCCCCATTCGAAAGGAATTGAACCCAAGAAAAAGCCTTCGCTGATGAAGGCCATCAAGCCTTATAAATATTTAATCATCGGTTTGTTGGTTTTTGCTTTGCTGAGCAATGGCGTTAATTTGGTCATCCCCAAATTGATTGCCCGTGCCATTGATGATTTTTCAAAAGGTCATTTTTCCTATCAAAAAGTGGTTTGGGAATTTTTGGGTGTATCACTGATTATTTTTGTTTTCTCTTTCTTTCAAGGAATTTTACAAACCATTGCTTCCGAAAAAGTGGCGCGTGATTTACGTGCAAGCATTATTGAAAAAATTTCTCGTCAACGTTATGCTTTTATTCAACAAGCCAATCCTTCAAAATTATTGACCAATTTGACGTCGGATGTTGATTCTGTTAAAATGTTTGTTTCAACGGCCATTGTTTCGCTTGTTTCGTCTGTTTTCATCATTGTGGGAGCTTCGGTGTTGCTCTTGTCCATTGATTGGAGATTGGCAACGGCTGTTTTAATGATTATTCCATTGATTGGCGGGGCTTTCTTTTTAGTGATGAAAAAAGTCAGAATGTTGTTTAAGCAAAATCGTGAATTGATTGACCGGTTGAACAAGATCATTAACGAAAGCATTTTAGGGGCGGCATTAATCAGGGTTTTAAATGCTCAAACGGTTGAGTATGAAAAATTTCTTGATGCCAACACGCAATCCAGGAACATTGGCATAGCCATTCTCAGGCTTTTTGCATTGCTCATTCCAATGGTTGTTTTCATTGGCAATTTGGCCACACTGATCATTTTAGCATTGGGTGGTCATTATGTCATTCAGGGAACCATGTCGTTGGGAAATTTTGCCGCTTTCAATTCCTATTTGGCTTTGTTGATATTTCCAATCATCGTGATTGGGTTTATCAGTAACTTTATTGTTCAGGCTTCGGTTTCGTACGGTCGCATTGAACAGGTGCTTCATGCTGAAGAAACAGCGTCGCAGGGACAAATCACGGCTCATTTGAAAGGCAATATTGCGCTGAACGATGTTTATGTCTGTTACGGAGATCATCCGGTGATCAAGCATATTTCATTCACCATTCGTGCTGGCGAAAAAACGGCCGTTATTGGCCCGACGGCAGCCGGTAAAACGCAATTGGTTTATTTATTGACCGGACTGATTGATCCCATTCAAGGAACCATTCGCTTTGACGGTATTGATCAAAAATCATTTGATCCATTGTCGCTTCAGCATCAAATCAGCGCGGTGTTTCAGGATAGTGTTTTGTTTAATATGACTTTGCGTGAAAATATTGCTTTCAATGCTGCCATCACGGAAGAGTCGATGATGAAAGCAGTTGAAACGGCTGAATTGAATGATTTCATTCGCCGATTGCCTCAAGGCTTGGACACGGTGGTGAGCGAACGGGGAACCGATTTGTCGGGTGGTCAGAAACAGCGTATTATGTTGGCCAGAGCTTTGGCCATGAATCCTGTCATTTTGTTGTTGGACGATTTCACGGCGCGGGTCGATATGCACACCGAACGAAAGATTCTGGAGAATATTTCGAACAATTATCCCGATTTAACGCTGATTGTTGTTTCTCAAAAGATTGCTCCCATTCGACATTTTGATCACATTATTTTGTTGGAAGAAGGCGAATTGTTGGCTGAAGGCGTTCATGATGCCTTGATGAAGTCGAGCCCGGAATATGTACAATTGTTTAATTCGCAGAAAAGCATTCAAACCTATGACACGAGTTCCATCCGTTCCTGAACAACCTATTGAGGAGCGGACTCATTATCGATTGAATTTGTCTGCTGATCAATTGGAACCCGACCAAAAGGGGACTTTTGTCACTTTTCGGCGGTTATTATCGCTGCTCGATGCAGAAAGGCGAAATCTTTACATTGCGCTGCTGTTTATTTTGATCAATTCCGGTTTGACGTTGATCAGTCCTTATTTAATAGGCCATGCAGTTGATCGGTACGTTGTCACCAAACATTATGACGGAGTGATTCGTTATGCAGTTTTGTTGGCGGTGATTTTTGTCACGGCATTTTTCAGCGGTTATGCGCAGGCTCAATTGATGGGAAGGGTGGGGCAAAAAATGCTTTTCAGTTTGAGAAACCGCTTGTTTAACAAGTTGCAAGAGCTGCCAATCGAATTTTTTCATCAAAACAAAGCGGGCGATCTAATTTCGAGACTTAACAACGATACGGATAAAATCAATCAATTTTTTTCTCAGTCTTTTGTGCAGTTTATGAGCAGTATTTTTACGATGATTGGGGCAGCCGTGTTTTTAATTTCCATTGATTGGCGTCTTGGTTTGGCTGCATTATCGCCTGCCGTTGTTTTGTGGATCTACACCAGAAGTTTTTCGCATTGGGTGAAACAACGAAATAAAGAGGCATTGAAAACAACCGGTTTGTTGAGCGCTGAAGTTCAGGAAAGTTTACAGAATTTCAAGGTGATCGTTGCGTTCAATCGCAGAGATTATTTTCAACAGCGTTTTAACGAGGTTAACCGTGAAAATTATCGCAAGACAGTTAAATCGGGCATTGCCAATACGATTTTTACCCCCGTTTACACATTGTTTTCGAACATTGGACAGCTGATTGTACTTGCTTTTGGCATTTATCTGATCACTGAAGGTGAATTTTCTGTAGGTTTATTGATCAGTTTTTTGGCTTATGTGACCCAATTTTACAATCCACTGCGTCAATTGGCTGTGCTGTGGGCTAATTTTCAAACGGCATTGGCCGGTTGGGATCGTATTTCGCAGATTTTCCGATTAGAAAGCAATTTGCCTCTTTTCCCGACTGCAAAACCTGAAGATGCATGTTGTTTATTGTCTTTTCGTCATGTTTCATTTTCATATCCTGATGGAGATGAAGTGCTTCATGATGTGAGCTTTGATTTGAAACGGGGTAAAACGTATGCTTTTGTTGGTCCAACTGGTGGTGGTAAAACGACTACCGCTTCGTTGATAGCTCGTTTGTACGATCCTTCCGAAGGAACGATTTTTTACGACGGCGTTGATCTTCGAACCATGAATGATGCAGAGCGAAGTCGAAAAATTGGCGTAATTTTGCAAGATCCCATTCTTTTTACCGGCACCTTAAAGGAGAATATTTTGTACGGGAATGCGCTTTATCACGATCTTTCAGATGCCGAATTGTTAGATTTGTTACGCCGTGACGGTTTGAGCGAATTGATGAACCGTTTTGAAAAGGGGCTTGAAACGCCCATTCAATCATCGGGCGAAAGCATCAGTTTGGGACAGAAACAGTTGATTGCGTTCATCCGAGTAGCGTTGCGACAACCTGAATTGTTGATTCTTGACGAAGCTACTGCTAACATTGATACAGTGACGGAACAATTGCTCGAAACGATTCTCAGAAAATTGCCTGAAACCACAACGCGCATTGTGATTGCACATCGGTTGAATACCATCGAAAATGCCGATGAAATCTTTTTTGTCAATTCCGGTTCGGTGATCAAAGCCGGTTCAATGGATGATGCCGTACGACTTTTGATGCAGGGAAACAGAAAATCGTGATGGAATAATCAACGAATCTTTTGAGTCGGGTTTTATCAAAAAAATGATTTCGAGAGTCGTTTGAATGTCCCATGAATGTCTCAAAAAATATTTTTTTGGGATTTTGAAGATCCATTTTTCGCTTTGTGGCTCTTTGTTGCAACGAAGGTAGGAATTGTACAATTCTGTTTTATCTTTGTAAAAAAACATCCATTAACAAAGAATACCTGCTGAATGATCGTTTCTTCAGACAACGTATCCAGCCAAGCTAACTTAAAATCATTTCGATATGAAGATATTATCCTCCAATGCCATCCGAAAAGTAGATGCCTACACCATGGAAGCACAATCCATTTCCGATTACGAATTGATGCAACGTGCTGCAACGATTGCCACTCATTGGTTGTTGAAAAAACTTCCTTTGGGCACGCATGTGGTGGTGCTGGCAGGAAACGGGAATAATGGCGGCGATGCACTTTCCATTGCAAAAAATTTAATCAGGGAAGGTTATCGGGTAACCACTTATTGTTGTCACCATCACGTTACGCTTTCCGATACGTGTCAGCTTGCCAAAAACGATTTGCTTACTTTGCCCGATGTAGAATGTATTGAAGTCATCAGCGATCATGCAAATGTTGAGGTCGAATTATCCGATTGGGTGATTGACGGGTTGTTTGGTTCGGGATTAAATCGTCCGTTGCAGGGCATCATTGCTCACTGTGTTTCAATGATCAACGGCTCTGGAGCTACCATTGTTTCCATCGATATTCCTTCAGGTTTATCGGCCGACGCATCTTTTACGGTGGATCCCGATTTGTGTGTTCATGCAACCTACACGTTGACGTTTCAATTGCCCAAACTTTCATTTCTTTTTGCCGAACATGAAGAAATCATTGGCGAATGGCATCTGTTGGACATTGGATTGAGCACAGAAGCCATCAACAATGCCGAAACATCCTTTTACATGACCGATATTGAAACGGCTATGGGTATGTTGCGCAAACGATCAAAATTTGCTCACAAAGGGAGTTTTGGGCATGCTTTGATGATTGGCGGAAGCCGTGGAAAAATTGGAGCGGTTGTGTTGGCTTCTAAAGCATGTTTGCATAGCGGCGTTGGCCTTCTTACGGTGCATTTGCCTGCCAATGGCGAAACTGTTTTACACACGGCTTTGCCGGAAGCCATGGTGGATGCCGATCAGCATGACGAACGGGTAACACATATCAATTTAAGTGAAAAGATCAATGCCATTGGGATTGGGTGTGGATTGGGTACGCATTCGCAAACCATTAAAGCCATGGAAGAATTGCTGACAAATGCTGTTTGTCCTATGGTGTTGGATGCTGATGCCATCAACGCTTTGGCGTTGCATCCCGATTGGAGCAGTTTGTTGTCCACTAATGCTATTGTGACTCCGCATCCGATTGAGTTTGACCGTTTGGCCGGAAAAGCAAATACCAGCATGGAAAGGTTGGAAAATGCCCGTCAATGGGCTATCGATCATCAATGCATTGTCGTGCTGAAAGGCGCATATTCGGCTGTTATCAATACGGTTGGTGAGGTGTGGTTCAATTCGACAGGCAATCCCGGAATGGCTACTGCAGGCAGTGGCGATGCGTTGACCGGCATCATCTTGGCTTTTCTGGCGCAAGGATATGATTCATTCGATGCTGCTCGTCTTGGCGTTTATCTTCATGGATTGGCCGGTGATCTGGCTGTGGAAACCTACGCACAGGAATTTTTAACGGCAGGTACTTTAATTGATTTCTTAGGCAAAGCGTTTCACAAATTGTACAATCCTTGAGCGTTGAATGATTTCATGTATTGATTCTTTTTGGCATGATGGTGCCTTATTTAGATGGCTTTTGTCAGTTTAACCAACTTTTAGTTGAATGTTTAACGAGTTTCCAATGGAAGGCATTTGGTAAGCTTTCTTGAAGATTGAATTCCATTAAATTATATTTGTTCCGAGCAATTCATCTCGTTTTTTTTCTATATTTGCTGACAGTTTCTCACATATCAAAACAAACTTGATTCTTTCGAGGAAACATGCAAATCATGAAACGAGTGTGATACAACTTTAAAATCAATTCTTTACGTATGAAACGAGCCTTAAATAGAGCTTAAGCTCAAGCAAAATGATGATTTGGCAAGTTCCATACAACCTTAATGTTAAAAATTAAAATTGACGTATGAAATCTTTATTTTTAAGTCTTTTCTTAGCGACATTTTTTGTGGCATCAACGCAGGGACAAAGCGGAAGTCGCGATCGTGCTTTCATTCCTACCGGAATTACGTACAGTTTGCCCAAAACGGTCATCGTGGTTCAGATTCAAGCTGTGAAAACCATTCGATTGGTTGGTCCTTATTATCAATACACGGAGCGTTATTTGGGAACGCGTGATGTAATCACCAAAAACAGCGTCCAATGGTCAGTGCAGGATGTGAAGATTTTAACAAAACCCGTTCCTGATGAACAAAATACGTTCTTTATCAAACCTGATCCTGCTTCGTCAGCTTCGTACGTTGCCTTGACTCCCAACGGCTTGTTATGCGGATTGAATGTTCCGTCGGAGACAATTGCTGCACCTGCTGATCATTCGTCGGCCACACCGACTCCCGTAACGCCGAATTTGGAATTCAATAATTTGATTTTAACTGAAGATTTATTGCAGGCTAACTCCATTGCCCGTATGGCTGAAGTGGCCGCCAAACAAATTTATAATTTACGCGACAGTCGCATTAGTCTGATTACCGGAAATTTGGACAAAGTGCCCGATGGATCGGCGCTCAAAGAGATGTTGGCTCAAATGGATAAATCGGAAAATGATTTAATGGAGCTCTTTGTTGGAAAAACAGTGACCATTCCGACTACCGTAACATTCGAAATCATACCGGCACAAGAGGTGAACAATGAGGTATTGTTTCGTCTTTCGAACGAAAACGGAGTGGTTGGTCGAGGCGATTTGAGCGGGCAACCTTATTATTTGAACGTTAAAGATATCACTTCTCCAAAGCCTTCGTCGGGTGCCGATCGAGGTGGAGACAATGCCTTGTTCTATCGGGTTCCGGGCAAGGCTTTGATCACATTGGTTGATCCATCGGGGAATGTTATTGCCAAATCTTCGGTCACAATGGCTCAATTTGGCGCCATTCAAGCACTTCCTTCTTCTTTGTTTGGCAAGAATCAGGTGAAAGTGCATATTGATCCTTCCACCGGCGCTTTGTTGAGTATTGAAAAGTAAAGAATTTTCTACTTCCAAAACAAAAAAGTGTTATTGATTCCATAACACTTTTTTTATGCTTACTCAACTTTGACTGGGTTGATTTTTGAGTAGATCTCGGATTTCTGTCAACAAGGATTCTGTTGCGTTAGGAGGAGTCGGAGCAGTCGGTTTGGTCTCTTCTTTCTTTTTGAGTTTGTTCATCGCTTTGATCACAAAAAACATGACCAAGGCAACTGTCAAGAAATCAATGAAAATGGTGATAAATTCACCGTAACGAATGGCTGCTTCAGGTTTTGTAATCACTCCGGCCGCATTGTGTTGTGCGGCTGACAAAACGATTTTGAGGGTTGAAAAATCGACGCCTGATGTAATTTGTCCAATGATGGGCATCACAATGCCATCAATAAAACCGGTTACCAACTTGCCAAATGCCGCTCCCATCACAAAAGCAATGGCCATGTCCACTAAATTTCCTTTCAAAGCAAATTCTTTGAATTCGTTGTACATCTTAAGCATAGGAATGAAATTTTAATTTTTTTCAAAGATAATGGTTGAATTTGTTTTTTGTTTCCATTGTTCCAGAAAAGTGACTATAGGATTCGCTTCTTTTTGTTGTCCGATGATTTTTGAACATGAATGGCATGGTGGAGATGGTGTTATTTTTTGAAGATTGATGCTCATGAGAGGTTGAATGAGTGGTTTGTTGAATGATGTTATTTTTGATTTTGCCCAAATGGATAAACGCCAACTTATCTCTACCTTTGTAAATGAATCGATCATGATCGGTTTGACATTGCCTAAAGATGGCATGAAACGAGCCATAAAAAGAGCTTATGCTTAAGAGAATGACTCTTTTGGCGAGTTCCATACAACCCTAGTCTTAAAAATAAAAATAGACGTATGAAATGAGCACGACAAAATAAACTGTTACACAAAAAGCAATGTTTTGGTGTGAGTTCCAAACATCCGGTGTTAAAAATAACTGTATGAAAGGCGTTCCAAGCGACCTTTAAAATCCATTTTGACGTATGAATTCTGAAGAAAACATTACGATACAAGGCGCCAGAGTCAACAATTTAAAAAATGTTTCGGTTGAAATTCCCCGCAATGCGTTGGTTGTCATTACCGGATTGTCGGGTTCAGGAAAATCTTCACTTGCTTTCGATACGTTGTATGCCGAAGGGCAACGTCGATATGTGGAAAGTCTTTCGGCGTATGCACGTCAATTTTTGGGGCGTATGAGCAAACCGGAGGTTGATTTCATCAAAGGACTTCCTCCGGCCATTGCCATTCAGCAAAAGGTGAACACGCACAATCCGCGCTCTACGGTGGGCACATCGACTGAAATTTACGAATACGTCAAACTGTTGTTTGCAAGGATTGGAAAAACGTTTTCGCCCGTGTCGGGGGTTGAGGTAAAAAAACATACGGTTGAGGATGTGGTAGCATTTGCCGAACGGTTGCCTTTGCATTCCATGTTGATGGTGCTTGCGCCCATTCACTTGCATGATGATCGTACGTGGCATCAACAGTTGGAGTTGTTCAGATCGCAGGGTTTTTCGAGAATAAAATATGGCGATCGGACATTGCGCATCAATGATTTGCTCAAGGAAAAGAGAATTGATGAGGAAACGGAAATGTTGCTGGTAATTGATCGATTGGAAGTGACGAACGACGATCAAATGAAAAATCGTCTTGCCGATTCCGTCGAGACAGCTTTTTTCGAAGGGAAAAATAGTTGTGTTATCGAAGTACAAACCGAGGAAAAACTGGAGTCGCATCTTTTTTCGAAGGCGTTTGAAGCTGACGGCATGACTTTTGAAGAACCATCCGAGCAACTTTTCAGTTTTAATAATCCGCTGGGAGCCTGTCCTGTTTGTGAAGGATTTGGTCGCATCATTGGCATTGACGAAAACTTGGTGATTCCAAACAAAAAATTGTCTGTTTATGAAGATGCTGTTGCTTGTTGGCGCGGCGAAGTGATGGGAGAATGGAAACAACAGGTGATTCGTGGTGCTTCGGAAGCCGGATTCCCTATTCATCGTCCCTATTTTCAGTTGAGTAGTGCTGAAAAAGCGTTGTTATGGGATGGATGTGCTTCTTTTCAGGGCATTCGATCTTTTTTTCGCTTTTTGGAAGAAAATCAATATAAAATTCAGTATCGTGTAATGTTGGCACGCTATCGTGGCAAAACGATTTGTCCCGAATGCAACGGGACTCGACTGAAAAAACAGGCTCAATGGGTCAAAGTAGGCGGACGTTCCATCACCGAATTGGTTGACCTGCCGATTAGAGCATTGAAGGAGTTTTTTGTTTCGTTGAAACTGGACGAGCATGAACAGGTGATTACAAAACGATTGATGGTAGAAATCATGAATCGCATTCAATTTCTATTGGATGTCGGCTTGGGATATCTGACGTTGAATCGGTTGTCTAATACTTTATCAGGTGGTGAAAGTCAGCGGATTAATTTGGCGACTTCTTTGGGAAGCAGCTTGGTCGGGTCGTTGTACATTTTGGATGAACCGAGCATTGGATTGCATCCACGCGACACCCATTTATTGATCAAGGTGCTGACTCAGTTGAGGGATTTGGGCAATACTGTGGTGGTTGTGGAGCATGACAAAACCATCATGGAGGCAGCCGACTACATCATCGACTTAGGCCCCGGAGCAGGAAGATTGGGCGGTGAAATTGTTTTGGCTTCATCTTTGCCGGTTCCTGCAGAAACCATTGAAAATCATCCGAACTCTTTTACGTTGGGGTATTTGGCAGGCCGCGAAAAGATTCCTATTCCTTCACATCGTCGTAAATGGCATAACTTCATTGAAATTGAAGGAGCTGCCGAGAATAATTTGAAATTTATCGATGTTCGTTTTCCACTCAATGTGTTGACGGTGGTCACCGGTGTGAGTGGCAGCGGAAAATCATCGTTGATCAAAGGCATCTTTTATCCTGCGGTAAAAAGAGAGCTGACCGGCAGTTCACCTGAACGACCGGGTGTGTTCGAAAAAATGGGTGGAAGCCTGCATCTTGTTTCAAACATCGAATTCGTGGATCAAAAT
Source organism: Microbacter sp. (assembly GCA_049976245.1). GTDB lineage: Bacteria > Bacteroidota > Bacteroidia > Bacteroidales > Paludibacteraceae > Microbacter. The sequence goes on from JBMFIQ010000034.1 coordinate 18,025, forward strand.
CCCATTGGAAAATCGTCGCGTTCCAATCCGGTGACTTATTTAAAAGCTTACGACGAGATTCGACGCTTGTTTTCCGAACAGCAGTTAGCCAAACAATTTGGGTTTACTCCTTCCACGTTTTCGTTCAATGTGGAAGGCGGACGTTGCGAAGCCTGTCAGGGTGAAGGCGTTATCACGGTCGAAATGCAGTTTATGGCCGATATTACTTTAACATGTGACGAGTGTCACGGAAAACGATTCAAACCGGATGTGTTGGAGGTAAAATATCAGGGTGTCTCTATTTTCGATGTATTGGAAATGACGGTGAATCAAGCCATCGATTTTTTCTCCGCTGCCAAAGGATTGACTGAGAAACGCATTGTGAAAAGGCTGAAACCTTTACAAGACGTAGGATTGGGCTATATCAAACTGGGACAATCGTCAAGTACCTTGTCTGGTGGTGAAAGTCAGCGTGTGAAACTGGCTGCTTTTTTGTCCGAAGAAAAAAGTTCGCCCATGCTGTTTGTGTTTGACGAACCTACCACCGGATTGCATTTTCACGACATCAAAACGTTGCTGAAAGCCTTTGATGCATTGATTGAAAGAGGACACACCGTGATTGTCATAGAGCACAACCTCGAGGTGATCAAATGTGCCGATCATGTGATTGATCTGGGACCTGATAGTGGTGACGACGGCGGCGAAGTGGTGTTTCAAGGCACACCTGAAGCATTGATTGAGTGTGAACAATCGATCACGGGGCGTTTTCTGAAAGAGGAAATGCAGCGGTAAAAAGAGGATGAGAAGTCGAATCAATTGACAATTGACAATGAAGCATCTGAAGTTAAAGAAATTACTGGAAATTAGAATCAGTTTAGAGTTTAGGGTTTAAGGGTTAGGGTGGAAAAATCAAATGATTCGGATATGAGCATTGAGCGTGAACAGAAGACCATAAAGATCATGATTGGGATTTATTGTCATGATCATCACCACACATCGGAAGGGTTGTGTGTGGAGTGTCAACAATTGGCCGATTATGCACTTATGCGTTTGCAGAAATGTCCTTTTGCACCGAATAAGCCGACTTGTAAAACTTGTCCCGTGCATTGTTATCGATCGGGGGAACGGGAACGAATGCGTCAGGTAATGCGTTATGCCGGCCCACGGATGTTACGAAGTCATCCGCTGACGGCTATCCAACATCTTCTGAATGAGGTGTGGCAACCTAAACGGCATGTGGGCAAAAGAAAGCATTAGTGTGTGTTTATTTTGTCCCAATGGTTTGAACTTTTTGATTTGATTATGATAACGACGAATAAAACATTGATTGTGTTGACTGATTCATTTCCTTATGGTTTGAAAGAAACTTTTTTGGAAAATGAAATGCCGTTTTTGGCTGAGGCTTTCCATGTGGTGCATCTTTTCCCTTTGCACGGTAAAGGCACATTGCGTCCGCAAGCCGACAATGTGGTGGTGCATGCGCCGTTTCTTTCGTTTAATCCCAAAAATCAAAAACGGCTTTTCACGGCCGGCCTTTTCAATGTTAGCCCGTTAAGTTTTGCTTTGAAGGAGTTGATGATGAAATCGGTCTATAAGCATCTTGTGCAATGGCGTGTCTGGGCGGCTGCATTGCTTGTGTTGAGGGCAGCTTACGCTCATCGACAACGTATGAACGAATTGCGAACAATATTGAATGGTGAGACGGTGGTTTATTCCTATTGGGGCGATAAACTGGCTCTGCTGATCCCTTTGTTGAAACGGGAAAATGGTTCGTTCAAAAGTGTGGTTCGGTTTCATCGAACTGATCTCTACGAAGCATTTAAAGGCGGTTACATTGCTTTTAGACCTTTTTTGTTGCCGCATGTGGATCATGCGGTGTTTATTTCCAACGACGGGAAACGCTATCTTGAATCAAAATATCGATCAATGATTCACCAAGCTCATTTGTTTCGATTGGGAGTGGCGGATCATGGTTTGAATGCTGACCACGCCAATTCCGTGTTTCATTTGGTCAGTTGTTCGTACATGGTTGCCGTCAAGCGCATCCCTTTGTTGATGGAAGCATTGAAACAACTCAATCGTCCTTTGCGCTGGACTCATATCGGGACCGGCCCATTGCATGATGTTGTTGTAACCCTTTCGCAACAATTGCCGGCTGTCATTCAGGCTGAGTTCAAAGGGGAGATGTCGAATCGGGAAGTGTTGGCCTATTATGCCACAACGCATGTGGATCTTTTTATCAATGTGAGTGAAAGTGAAGGTGTGCCGGTCTCCATCATGGAGGCTTTGTCGTTTGGCATTCCAGTGATGGCCACCAATGCAGGCGGCACGGGCGAAATTGTGGATGAAGCGGTTGGTGCGCTGTTGCCGGTTGAAATAACTCCTTCCGAGTTGGCTCAAGCCATTCAACGGTTTATGGACAACAAGGATCAAACCGCATTTCGCATCAATGCCCGAAAACGTTGGCAGGAACGGTGTGATGCTTCAGCCAATTATGGGGAGTTTGCCCGTTGGTTGCTCAACCTGTAATGTCCAAATGTAAATAAGCTTTATTGGGTTTCATTGTTGGCCGATTGGATTTGCATAACCTTGCTTTTCAATTTTTTCGCTCTCTTTATCCCACTCGTAATGATATCAATGAGCATCGATTGTCTCTTTTGTATCAGCAAAAAAATCAGTTTGTCAATGAAGGAAAGCCTGAGCATTTCTTGATTCCCTTTTAAAGTTACGTTAGGAAAGAGATTCATGATTTGCTTTTGCAATGTGCTATCGGCATTTTTGATGTTGTTAATTTTGGTCATTATTTTGAATGCTTCGATTCCTTTCTCATATTTTTTGCCATCTTCTTTTGATCGAAAAAATGATTCCACTATCTCAATAGCTTCACAAACGTTGCTAATAAATTGCTCATTAAAATGTTTTGTGTAAGCATTTTCGTTGTACTGAACATAATGATACAACGGCGTGTCCACTTTAACAATCTTATTGGCATAATAAGCCAAGCGAGGCAGGGTATGATAATCTTCCAACACATTGATTCCTTCTTTACATCGAATCTGATGTTTTAGGTAAAGGTCAGTATTGATGAGTTTTCCGCAATTGTATGAGGGAGAGAGGCTGGCAAGAACAAGATTGATGTAGGTTGTTTTGTCGGGACTGAATCGAACTCGTTGAATGGTTGTGCTGCTTTTCTTTTCGCGAAAAATGTCTGAAATCACAATGTCTGCGCTTTCTGTTGTTGCTTTCATAAACAGCAGTTCGGCGCAGTTTTTCTCAACATAGTCGTCGCTGTCAACATGCAGGATGTATCTGCCGGCAGCATGTTCAACCAAGGTGTTTCGTGCTGCTGCCAGTCCTCGATTCCGATCGTGTCGGATGATTTGCACATGAGACGCTCTTTGCGGGTAACGGGAAATGACGTTTTGGAGGATCTCCATTGAATTGTCGGGTGAGCAATCGTCAAGAAAAATATATTCAATATGCTCAAGCGTTTGCTCAAAGAGTGACACTGCACATCGTTCCATGTATTTTGCCACATTATATACCGGGACCAAAATAGATATATCGGGATTCATAGTTATTTTATTCCCAAAGTTTGGAATGCTTTGTTGAAACGCAAATTCCATGTATGTTCCGCCTCAGCGCGTTTTCGTGCATTTTGTTTCATTTCGAGCCGAAGCCTTTCGTTGTCGGGTTTCAAATAAAAGGTTGCTTTGTCGATGAATTCTTCGTCATTCTTGCAGAGCACAATCTCTTTTCCATCTTCAAAATAACCGGCTAATTCTTCGGTAAACGGAGCAATCTGCAATCCGCCACACATCGGGATTTCGAACGTGCGCAGGTGAAGTTTGTGCACCGGATGCTTCAGCACAAAGGTATTTCGTAACTCTGAGATTCCCAAAGCAAGTGCATGATTTGAATAGATTTCGCCCATTTGTGCAAAATCGACAGAGGGTTTGAGTTCCAAATATTGATTGCGGATCAATTGGTGTTTTTGAGGAAATAGTTTGTTGATAAGGGTACCGTAAGCCACTTTTCTGCCAATTCCAAACTGAGATAAACGCAGGAGCAACCGAGCAGTTTCTCGATAAGTCAATGCTTTTTGTTCGGATTTGGTATCTTGATCAAAAAAACCGTCGGAATAGAGTGTGCACGGAATGTTGTTGGTGATGAGCCGGTTCACCCTGTTGACCCGATCGTCGTACAACCTTCCGATGAACCCGATTGAGCCAATTTCACGGGTGTGATTTGGTGCCAAAGTATATGGATTGGCAGCATAGGGTTGAAAAAGTGTGTTGCAATGCCATTTTTCAAACAATGACTGCGTCTCTTTGGAAGTTAACCAAACCAAGTCAAAATAAGGTGCCATCTCACGATGGATAAAAGGAGCATGTAAATTATCAAAACAAATCAATAAGGAGGGGATGCCAATTTTTTGAACTTCTTTCATGGTCTCTCTGTAAAGGAATTTTTCGGGAGCCGCATTCATGAACAGGTCTATTGATCCTGCTTCCCGACGTAATGTTTTTGGCAATGTCTCATTTGCTTCGTCAATCGATCGGAATGATAATGGATTAAAAATTTTGATGGTATGTCCGTTTCGCTCCAACTCGTCAAAAATGTGGATGCGTTGCCATTGAAGCATGTACGACGACGTTTCGGGGAAAAAGTAGAAAATGTTCATTTTACTAAATGGAGCAATTGGGTATAAAATAGTTCTTGCAAATAAATTATTCAACTTTCGCATGTTCATTACAAGGGGCTTCCGCCCCTGTGACCCTGACTTACTTTTTGTCTTAACACAAAAAGTAAGCAAAAAAGTCAAGACTGCGTCCGCTTTCGCTCAAAAAACTGACGTTCGTTGGCTCAAATCGTCCAAACTCGC
>JBMFIQ010000035.1:0-22208 GCA_049976245.1 Microbacter sp.
ATCCTTCTTATTTTACAGCACCATGATTGCGGTTTTTCTTTCATTTTTAAGTGGTCAGTATGCTCCGTTTTATACATTGTTTTAAATGAATTAGCAGAAAATTCGTTTCTATCATTTTTTATTTTTATTTTTGTTGTGTTTATTTGACGCGAGTCTTTTTTCGATTAACAAATATCAAATCATTTTTTTATGAGAATAATTTACTGTAAATGAATAAGATTTGTTTTTGTTGTTTTTACGTGTACGAACCCGAAACTAATTTTATTTTGATTAACTCATTGATTCATTCACTTTTTATTATGCTTGCAAAACATTTTTTCTTTGGATTGGTTTGTCTTTTTGTATGGCAACCTATTTTTTCTCAAAATCAGCATGTGGATATTGTTGTAGCAACTGACGGAAGTGGTCAGTTTACATCCATTCAAGAGGCAATTAACTCAGTTAGGGATTACAAAGCAGAAAGAACGGTTATTTTTATTAAAAAGGGAGTTTATCATGAAAAAGTGGTGATTCCGACTTGGAAAACCCACATTACTTTACGTGGTGAATCGGAGGACAGTACCATCATTTCTAATGGAGATTATGCTTCATTGAATCATATGGGAACTTTTAAGACTTACACTTGTTTAGCTCAAGGAGATGGATTTCATGCTGAAAATTTAACTATTGAAAACACGGCAGGTGAAGTTGGTCAGGCTGTGGCTTTGCATGTTGAATCAGATCATGCTGAAATTGTTCATTGTAAATTGCTTGGAAATCAAGATACTTTGTTTACCGGCAATCAAAACAGTCGTCAGTATTATTACGATTGTTTGATTGAAGGAACCACCGATTTCATTTTTGGACCAGCTACGGCATGGTTTGAAAAATGTACAATTTTTTCAAAAAAGAACTCATACATCACGGCAGCTTCAACACCAGCCGATAAAACTTTTGGTTACGTGTTCGATCATTGTACGATTCAAGTGAAACAAGGGGTCTCTTGTGTTTATTTGGGAAGGCCATGGCGACCTTTTGCTGCAGTTATTTTTATGCATTGTTATTTACCTGCACAAATTTGCCCTGCCGGATGGGACAATTGGCATCAAACGGATTATAACAAAACGGCACGTTTTGCTGAATATGCCAATACCGGACAGGGATCGAGCTTGAATGAACGGGTTGTATGGAGTCGTTCACTGACCAAGTCACAAGCTACCGGCGTTACTATAAAACATGTATTTGCCGGTAACAAGGATTGGATTCCTGATCTCTTGAAGTAATTCATTTTTCCGTTTGGATGAATTTTTCATTGGATCATCGACGTACGTTGCAATCCCGTGAAAATATGAGGTATGACTATTTTGAAAGGATCTTTTAATTACAATCAATTGATATGATGTTTCGACTTTTGAGTGTATTTCTTCTTTTAATGACAGGGTTTATCCTTCCTAATCAATCGGTTAGTGGAGCAGTGTACTACACATCGCCCGATGCAACCAGTTCAGGCAATGGAACTTTGGAATCTCCATATTTGTTTGCTACGGCCATCAGCAAATTAGTGGCCGGAGATACCTTGTGGGTTCGAGGCGGTATTTATCATTCGTCGGTTCGATTTTCCATCTCTAAGTCAGGGATGGCTGATGCAATGATTCATATTCTTGCTTATCATGGAGAACAGCCTGTTTTTGATTTTCGTACACAATCGTATAATAGCAGCAATCAGGGATTTTCTTTGTCCGGAAGTTATGTTGAAATAAAAGGAGTTGTCATTCAGGCAGCAGGCGATAATGGGCTTTATGTTACGGGAAGTAACAATGTGATTGCGCAATGTGTATTTCGTTGGAACTGCGATTCGGGATTGCAATTGAAAACAGGGACGAACAATTTGATAAAAAATTGTGATTCCTATGAAAATTTCGATTATGAAACGGTCAATAGCGATGGATCACCAAATTATGGCGGAAATGCCGACGGGTTTGCCGACAAACAATACACCAATACTTCCGGAGCAAATACATTTGTTGGTTGTCGTTCATGGAGAAATGCCGATGATGGATGGGATCATTACGCTAAAATTGGTAATACGATTGATCAGGGTTGCTGGTGTTTCCAAATGGCACCGAGTGAATTTGACATGACCGATCATCCTCGCTACGCAACTGATGCCGCATTTCTTGATGCTTTCAAACAACCTGATGGCAGGATCATTGTGCCGAATTACGGAAACGGAAACGGATTTAAAACAGGTGGAAATTATACGGCAAACAACATTACGTTAACTCATTGTTTGTCAGTTAATAATAAAGTTAAGGGATTTGATCAGAATAACAATAATGGTGTCATGACTTTGTATCATTGTTCTGCTTATGCCAACAATCCAAATTACGGATTTTTCAACAGCAGTTATGGAACTTTGATCATTAAAAACAGTGTTTCTCTGGATGGATTGAGTTCTGATCGATTTAATTGCAAATCAACGACTACGGAATACAACACTTGGAACAATGGCTTTTCATGTTCAGACCATGATTTTGTCAATTTAGATGCAACTCAGATGGCGGCTTCGCGTTCTGAGGATGGTTCATTGCCAATGGTTGCTTTTATGCATTTAATACAGGGCAGTCCGTTGATTGATGCCGGCGTGAATGTTGGTCTTCCTTTTGAAGGAAATGCGCCCGATTTAGGGGCTTTTGAATACACTACCACCACACCTTTGCTTCAAACTTTAAGCAATAAATCCATGAAAGCATATCCAAATCCGGTGATTGATCGATTAATGGTTGAGTTTGAAAACGATCGGACTGAACAAGTGCATATCAGCTTTCTTGATTTAACCGGGAAAATGGTGAAAAGGATGAGCTTTGCGGTTGTCAACGGAATGAATTGTTTGACCATCGATTGTGGTGATCTTCCTCGAGGATCTTATTTGTTTCAAATGAAGGGTTCCGTTTTGAATGAAATGATGCGAATGATAAAATAAGATGGCATAATAAATGTCTGATATTTTAAGTAAAAGATCATAAAATAAGCTGTTATAACGATGTGCTTTCGTAACTTCATGATGTAGGTCAATATCATATTTTATTTTATATTTTCATCCATTCAAACGTATGACAAAACGTCTTGTTGCTTTTCTATTTATTGCAAACATTGGCCTGATGTTGTTTGCAGCTGAGAAAGGGGAATTTTCTTATCTCTCCATTGCTTCCAAAGTGGCTCTTTCTGACATTCAACGTAACCCCGAAGCATGGCGCATCGATTTCAATCAAACTCCCAAGTGGGATTACTGTCAGGGATTGATGGTTACAGCCTTGTTGAAACTCTATGATGAAACAAGCGACACGCTGTTTTATCATTATGTCAAACGTTTTGCCGACTTCATGATTGATTCGATGGGGAATGTACGGACGTATCAGATCAACGAGTTCAGTCTCGATCGTGTTAACGGAGGTAAGTTTCTGATGGTGTTATATCGAAAGACACATCAACAGAACTATCTGAAAGCCATTCAACAATTTCGTTATCAATTATTGTTGCAACCTCGAACTTCAGACAGCGGTTTTTGGCACAAGGCTGTTTATCCGCATCAAATGTGGTTGGACGGTGCTTACATGGCTTCTCCTTTTTTGGCGCAGTACGGAAGAATGTTTAATGACACGACAGCCCTTTCTGAAGCCATTCGTCAATTGCTCTTGTTGGCCAAACATACTTATGATCCTCTAACCGGGCTTTATTATCACGCTTGGGATGAAAGCCGCAATCAACGCTGGGCAAATAAAATAACGGGCCAATCGCCCAATTTTTGGAGCAGAAGCATGGGATGGTACATGATGGCCTTAGTGGATGTGCTCGATTTTGTGCCCGATCACAATCCCCATCGCAAGGAGCTCATTTCCATTTTTCGTCGTTTAACTAATGCTTTATTGAAATATCAAGACCCTTCCACCGGACTGTGGTATCAGGTGACGGATCGTATCGGATCAAAAGGAAATTATTTGGAAAGTTCGTCTACGGCCATGTTTATGTATGCGATCACAAAGGGCTTTAACAAAGGATATTTGGATCGCCATTTTCTGGATGTTGCTAAAACGACTTTTCAACAATTTCTACGTTATGCTGTTGTGAAAGAGCAAAATGGAAGTTATACCATCCGGAAAGCCTGCGCTGTGGCAGGATTGGGAGGTAATCCATATCGAGACGGCTCCTATCAATATTACATCAGTGAACCACAGCGAGATAACGATCCGAAAGTCATTGCTCCGTTTCTGATGTGGGCTATTCAATTATACAAAGCATCGTATTGATAAAGATTAAGAATATTTAATGGTTTAAGTCTCAGAAATCGTTTTTACTTTTTAGCTTCATTCCAAATTATCACTATATTTGTTCCCATTACGTGCACGAACACGGATTGAAAAAAAAGTCCAAGAATAAGGCGGAAATGAAAGAGGAGGGATCGTTTTTTTGACAAAAACAGAAGAGAAAAACGCACTTTTTTGACGGATGAAAAAAGACCACAACTTATTATTGCCAGAGAGAACAACATTCAAAAGTTACTTTAATAGTTTGTAGTATTAATCTTTTTACTAATGTTATTATGAAGACAGACAAAATGAGAATCCTGACACGCTTCATAAGTGTGTTGGTTTTTACGATGTGGGTTAGTGTGTCGTGGGCTCAAACCCGAACAATCACCGGCACGGTAACCGACACCAAAGGAGAAGCAGTGATCGGTGCCAGTGTTGTGGTGAAGGGAACTACCATTGGAACAGTTACTGATGTAAAAGGTAATTTTACCTTAAGTGTTCCTGTTTCGGCAAAAGCGTTGTCGATTTCTTTTATTGGAATGACTACCAAAGAAGTGCCTATTACCGGAAGTCATTTGAATGTTACTTTGCAGGATAATTCGGTAGAATTGAATGAAGTGGTGGCCATTGGTTATGGTTCGGTACGCAAGAGCGATTTAACCGGAGCCGTGTCAAGTGTCAATGCCAGTACAGTAGCCGATGCCGGTAGAACTTCCGTGCTCAATACTTTGCAAGGGGCCATTCCGGGTGTTCAGATTCAACAAACTTCTTCGCAAGTCGGATCGAATTTTAATGTAGTGATTCGTGGTCAAAATTCAATTTCAGGAAGTACCACGCCGTTGTATGTGGTTGATGGTGTGATTACGCCAAATATTGATTTTTTGAATCCACAGGAAATTCAAAAAATTGACATTCTGAAGGATGCCTCTTCAACGGCCATTTATGGGTCGCGTGGTGCCAATGGAGTGGTAATCATTCAAACCAAATCGGGATCTAATTTGAGTAAGAGTTCGCATGTAAGTATTTCATACGATGGCTACTACGGATTTGTAAACAAAGCTCGCATGCCTGATTTTATGAATACACAACAATTCATGCAATATCGTACGCTCACCTATCAAACAACTTCGCCCGACGCCAACGGAGATGGTGGTACTACTTTCAACAAGAGCAATTTAGGCGGTGTGTGGGTAGGCGCTCAAACCCTCAATTCGGCTGGTCAACCTTTGTATCCTGACGGTACTTTCAGTGGTAGTCAATGGCTGTTGAATCGTTATTTGAGCAACCAAAGTACCAATTGGGCTGATTTGGTGACGCATACAGGTCAGCAACAAAATCATTACATCGGTATTTCAGGCAATTCCAAAGATGTCTCTTATGTCATTGGAATGGGCTATCAGAATCAGGGAAGCATTTTTGTGAATGACGATTATCAGCAATATAATTTGAATGGAAGTGTACATGCTGAATTGAATAAACATTGGACGGCCGGATTCAATTTACAAACCGCTTATTCCGATTTACAAACCGGCAGTAATAATTCCATGGTGGATGCTTTCAGAATGAGTCCCATCGTGGTGCCTTACTCGAACGGCAATTTGGATCCTACCCAAAACACCTTGATCGGGAACATCATTGTAGTACCCGGCAAGACGACAGAAACAACCAAAAATGCCAATGGATATTACATCTATCCGAACTCAATCGGGACAGGAGGTTTTACTTCATCAGTCAACCCGTTGATTGATTTAACCAGCACAAGCAATGACACTCGTACCATTACTGCTTTAGGGAACGTTTATCTACAATATGCTCCCATTGATCATTTGACGATTAAAACTACTTTTGAGCCTCAAATCATCTCTTATCGAGCCGGTTTTTATGAAAGCAGTTTGGCCGATGCCAACTACAACAAACCGCCTATTGCCAATGTGGAAAACAATCAAAACTTCACTTACACATGGGACAATCAGGTCAATTATAAAATTCCCTTCAAAAACACGCAGCATGCATTGGATGTGATGGGCTTGTACAGTATTTATGCAGGGAACATTGAAGATTACCAAATCAATACGTCAGGATATAATTATGACTACAATTGGTACAATTTAGGTGCTGCTACCAGCACAAGCGCTGGAACTACTAAAGTATCAAGTTCCTATCAGGGATTCTCGATGATGTCCATTGCTTTTAGAGCCAATTATTCCTTTAAGGATCGTTATTTACTGACAGCTACATATCGGACTGACGGATCTTCCAAATTGGCACCGGGTAAAAAGTGGGCAGCATTTCCTTCAGTTGCTTTGGGATGGCGTATCATGGAGGAACCGTTTATGAAAAGGACGCAAAATTGGTTGTCCAATTTGAAGCTACGCGCCAGTTTGGGATACACCGGAAATAACAACATTAATCCTTACCAAACACAAACTTTGGCCAATGTGACCACTTATTATAACTTTGGTTCAACCTTAGCTCAAGGTGTGGCAGCCGGTTCGCCGGCCAGTACCGTACTGACGTGGGAAAAAACCCGCGAGTTAGATTTGGGTGTTGATTACGGCTTTTTTAACAATCGATTGAATGGAACGATTGACTTGTATGATCGGCGTTCGACCGGTTTGTTGGAAAGCGTGACCTTGCCTTTGGAATCGGGAGCCGGAAGTATGATTGAAAATCTGGGTTCTATCAGTAACCGAGGCGCTGAAATTTCATTGAACGCTGCCATCATCAACACTTCCGATTTTTCGTGGTCGGTCAATGCCAACTTTGCAACCAACAAAAATAAGATTTTAAATTTATTCGGAAACACCACTTCGGGATATACTTACATCAACAGCAGTACGCAGAAATGGATTGTAGGACAAGATATCAATTCCATTTACGGGTACGTATTTGATGGAATTTGGACAGCCGACGGCATCAAAGCAGCAATTGCCGCAAAAGATCCCAGGGTAGTCAATGCTAGCGGAAAGGTCATTGCCTGCGAAGGGCAAGCTAAAGTGAAAGATTTCAATGGCAACGGCATAGATCCGAGCGATCGCCGTGTTCAGGGTCATTCCGATCCAACTTGGACGAGTGGTTTCGGCACCAATGTGACGTTCAAAGGGTTTGATTTTGCCGTTAATTTTTATGTTGCTCAGGGAATGACCGTCTTCTCTCCTTTTATGGAGGAATTTACCAACTTCAAAGACAGAGGACGCGAAAAGCTCAATGTTGATTATTACATTCCAGCCGGTGCATCCGTTATCGGATCGGACGGTTTATTTACTACAACGACAGTTGCTCACAACAGTCAGTCCTATCCAATGCCGAATAACTATGGTCCGTATTGGCACACTTCGAGCGAATCCGCAAACGACATGCCCGGTGCGTGGGTTAATGCTTCGTATGTCAAAGTGCAAAACATGACCTTAGGGTATTCTATTCCGAAAAAAATCTTGAACGGGTTAGGAATTCATCAATTGAGAGTCTATTGCAATGTGTTAAATCCATTTATTTTTACCAAATACAAAGGATTTGATCCTGAATGGGCAGGAGCGTCCATGAGTAAAAATAACGGCCCCAGCACCATTGTGTATCAATTGGGTGTCAATTTCAAATTTTAATCATTAACCTACTAATATTTAACGAATATGAAAACAATTGTCATAGCAATCATTGGAATAGGCTCACTTATTCTGACCGGTTGTTCCAATTTTTTAACTGAACAAAATAAGTCGAACACATCGACTGATGCTTATTACAGCACCGCAGCCGGCTATGAGACGTTGGTTAATGCCTGTTATTCGACCCTGCGCGATGTGTACGGAGGAAATACCAAAGGTTCCATCAACGGAAATGTGGAGATGTTTGAAGCCGGTACCGATTTGTTTGAAATTGATAAACGTACCGGCAACTTGGTCTCCAACAACAACGGCTTGGGCAATTACATGAATCTTACCCCTGCCGATAATGTGGTGGCTAATTTTTATACCACTGTTTATCAATCTATTAAAAGATGCAATGATGCCATTCATTACAGTACGGGACAAAGCACGACGCGTCTTGCCGAAGTACGTTTTTTGAGAGCTTTTTATTATTTTCAATTGGTTCAACAATTTGGCGATGTCGCCTTGGTAACCGATTATTTGAATAAACCGATCTCAAGTTACCCGCGCACGCCGGCTAAGGATGTTTATTCTTTTATCATCTCCGAAATGGAAAGCATTTTGCCAAACTTGCCGGCAACATCCGATCCTGGACGCGTGAATCAACGTGTTGTGAATCATTATCTTGCATTGGTTTATTTAACGCGTGGCTACGATGCTTCGTTGGGTGGATCTCCGTCCGATTTTACCAAAGCCATTTCGTATGCTACGGCAGCCATTAACAATCAAGGTTTAACGCTCGATTTCGAAAAAGGTGTCTTTTGGCCCGGTCAGGACAATAATGCTGAAGTCATCTTCTCGGTTCAATACAGCGCAGCTTCGTTGCCCAGCCCGACTTACGGGAATTCCCAAGGATCTTATTATGGAACTTATTTAGGTGGTGCCGATGCCATAACCGGCGATGGAATGCCTTACGAAAATTCAATGTTGCAACCAACCGGCCGATTGTATTTGCTCTTAAATCAAGATCCGAATGATAAACGATTCTCCGGTACTTTCATGCAAATGTTGTACGGAACCGGAACTCCAACTTCAAACAAGATTTCATTTTATTCCTATTTCAAGAGTTCTCCGGCTGTTAAAAATGTAATGTATTACTATCCAAAATTGACTGATACACAGGATTCCGTCAATGCATGGATTGCAAAAGATCCGACAAACCGAACCAATGCCGTCGTCAAGTGGCCGGGTGTTGGTGCCATCAACTGGCAAAATGCCAACAGTGCGGATAAACCGTTCCCATGCATAAAGAAGTTCTCTGATCCAAGCTCAAGCGCTTATTTTAGCACGTCAAGCAGCACGAGAAACATCTTCCTGGCTCGATTGGCTGAAACATATTTGATTCGGGCCGAAGCTGAGATTAACGCCAACGATCCAACCGATGCCGCCAAAGACATTAATGTGGTTCGTGCCCGTGCAGGAGCCGCACCTATCATCCCTTCGCAGGCTACCATTGATTTTGTGCTCGATGAACGTGCTCGCGAATTGGCAGGAGAATATCACCGTTGGGAAGATTTGAAACGCACCGGTCGCTTAACGACTTATGTGCCAATGTATAATCCAGATGTTTCCAATGCTTCCTTTATGAAAGGGAATGATGGAAATTATAAGATTTTGCGGCCTATCCCTCAAAATGCCATTGCCGTGAACGGTGCCACTATTACTCAAAATCCCGGTTATTAATTTTGCATAGCGCTTTTTTGTTTTCATGGTTTCTTTGCTCCATTCATTCTTTTTCATTTCATTGAAAAGAGTGAATGGTTTATATATTTTTGTTTTTTTCAATCAAAGAGAAAGCGTTTTGAGCTTGTTTTTAATTTGATCTGACAGGAAATTTTTTTCATCCCAATTCTTTTACCCATTCATTTACAATTAAATAACAATATTATGAGACAATTATTTTTCTCCATTCTTTTGCTTGCCATCTTTTTCCCGATGCAAATGATTTCAGCCTCTCCGTGGGATGACATGAATCAGGTAGTACAGCAAATCAAACCAACACAATTCCCACATCGAACATTTAATGTTTTAAAGTTTGGTGCAAAAACAACCAACAACAGTGTGCAAAATACGAAAGCCATCAATGCGGCCATTATTGCATGCAACAAAAAAGGCGGTGGCGTGGTATTGATTCCGGCCGGAACGTTTCAAACGGGTCCGGTTACTTTGTTGAGCAATGTCAATCTTCATTTGGAAAAGAACGCTGTTTTGGCCTTTTCGACAAACCCTGAAGAATATTTGCCAACTGTCATAACTCGTTGGGAAGGAACTGACTGTATGAACTATCATCCGTTGATCTATGCTTACAAAGCTACGAATATCGCCATCACGGGACAAGGAGAAATCAATGGGCAGGCTTCCTACGATAATTGGTGGGCATGGAAAAACAAAAGCAATGTGGGTTATAAAAAGGGATCTTCCGTTGAGCCGCTGATGGGGCGTGCAAAACTGTTGAAAATGAACGAAGATAATGTTCCGATTCAAGAACGTCAAATGGGGGCAGGCGATTATTTAAGACCTCAGCTCATCAATTTTGTTCAATGCAACACTGTTTTAATCGACAGTGTGACGCTGCGCAATTCACCTTTCTGGGTCATTCATCCTTTGTTGACGAACGATGTAATTGTCAGTCATGTCAACATTGAAAGTCTTGGCCCAAACGGCGATGGTTGTGATCCGGAGTCATGCATGAATGTTCTCATTCAAGGGTGTTCTTTTAACGAAGGTGACGATTGCATTGCCATCAAATCGGGTAGAAACAATGACGGTCGTCGTTGGAACATTCCGAGTGAGAACATCATTGTGCGTGATTGCGAAATGAAAGCCGGACATGGAGGAGTTTCGGTCGGAAGCGAGATTTCAGGCGGTTTTAAAAATCTTTACGTGGATCATTGCCGGATGAGCAGTCCCGATCTTGGCAATATCATTCGATTAAAATCCAATACGTGTCGTGGCGGATTGATTGAAAATGTTTTTGTTCGCGATGTCACTGTCGGGCAATGTCAGGAAGCTGTTTTGAAAATCGATTTGCGATATGATCCCGATGAACCGGCTCAACGTGGATTTATCCCGTGGGTTCGCAATGTAAATCTCGAAAATGTCTCTTGTAAAAAAAGTACTTACGGCGTTAGTATTGACGGACTTGAAGATGCTTCGCGGGTTTCTTCGGTGCATCTGCAACATTGTACTTTTACCGGCATCAAATCAAATGCCAACGACATTGAAGGAGCAACGGATGTAACGTTTGATCATGTCAGAATGAATCAGATCGTGGTTGACAACGAACAAATCAGCACGACTTATTCGCCGATTCATTAAAATCAAGTGTTAATTTGTTGTTCATCATTTTTGAAGAGAGAAATTAATTTTTACGGAAAATTCTTTTCTCTCTTTCTTTTTTGCAATGAATTTTCAAATGGCTGAAAACCAGATATTAAAAAGTTTGTGATTGTGCCATTTCCTTATTTTCTTCTGCCGTGTTGGTATCATTAATCTAAACAGTAAGTTAAATAACGCAAATAAAAGTGATAATTAAGCTAATAAATGATGTTTTGGTCGATTTTAATGTTAAATATTTAGTCTTCTGTTTTCCGCCGATTTGCTGTTTTCATCCAGATTTGAAAATATAAGTATCATATAGACAAATAAATAGATCATTCATTGGTTTTTTTCTTGTCTCAATAAAAAATGTTCATGTTTTTTTATGTGTCCGAACACGAAACAATTTTGAAAACTTTCTTTTATCTTTGAAACATTGAATGACGACGATTTTTGAGTTATAAAACAAATGATTTACAATTGAATTCTGGTTATTAACATTTAAAACATTACGATTATGAAAAAAGTTTTTACGCTTTTTGTTACGCTTTTTATTGGCGTTGTGGCTGCCTACGGAACTATTTATAGTTTTGGTAACATTACTTCGAACATGGTAACTACCAATGCAGCTGGTTCTTTAAGTACTGCTACAATTACAGACAGTGCTTTATGTGTTTACGATTATGGTGTTGCAGCCGGTACAGCTGGTACTTTGATGACGCTTGATGTCCCTTCGCAATTGCCAAATATTGAAATTCAATATACAAACAGCAGTTCGAAGACCGGTTTTTTAAAATTTTATCCAAATGTATTTTATACAGGAGGGAAAGGAGTTTCCATTGTCATTTCGAATGTGAACATCAATGATAGTATTATTATTCACACTACAGCTAAAGGTACTACATCTGATACTTGGACTGTCACAGGGGCTTCAACTTCAAGCAATTTATCAAATATTACAAATGCCTCATGGGTGGATTTGAGATTTCAAGCAACAGGAACTACTGTTATTCTTAAGGAAACTAACGGAGGATTTAAAATCTCAACTATCAATTGGTTTTCAAATGTTGGCACTGCCATTTCCACTTCAAAGGCAAATGCCTTAACCATTCGTTCAGTGCCTGGCGCCATTTTAATTTCACAACCCGCTGATGTTCAATTGTTGAATGTCACCGGCAAAGAAGTGATGAATGTTTCCAACACGACTTCCGTTTCGACAGGCTCATTGCCCAAAGGAGTTTATCTGGTTCGTGCACAAACCTCAACGGGTAGCATGGTTCAAAAAGTAATTGTTCAGTAAATCACTCGCTTTTTCAAGGTTAACGGCTTGTATTGCTTCGGGTACAAGCCGTTTATATGACCAAAACCTTAAAAGTTGGTTTTTCATCGGCTTGGCATGATAAGCAATGCCAAAAGTCAAAAAACATGCAACTTGAAGCCAATGAACAGTTTTTTAGTGCTCAGCAAATGAAGTAAAGCGAAAATATGAAACGAGCCATAAAATGAGCTTATACTCAAGAGAATGACAAGTTGGCGAGTTCCATACATTCTTAATGTTGAAAAATAAACGTTTGAATTAAAGTAAGATAACCAGAATGAAATCACTATGAGAAAAAAGAGAATTAATTTATTTGTTTTTGCTTTGTTGTCGTTTAGTATGGGCTTGTTTGCACAACAACGACAGATTACGGGAACGGTGAAAGATGCAACAGGTGAACCGGTAATCGGGGCAACGGTGGTGGTGAAAGGAGTTCCTTCGCTTGGTACCGTGACCGATACGAACGGTAAATTTAGTTTGAACGTTCCCGCAAAGGCTTCGGCCATTACGGTGTCGTTTGTTGGAATGGAGCCTCAGGAAGTGCTCATCAGCGGAAAACCGATGAACATTGTTTTGAAAGACAATGCAGTAGCCTTGAAAGAGGTGGTGGCTATTGGATACGGAACCGTTCAAAAGCGCGATTTAACAGGATCGGTGGCAACGGTTTCGAGCAAAACGTTGCAGGAGATTCCGGTAACATCGGCAGCTCAAGCCATTACCGGTCGGCTGGCCGGTGTGCAGGTAACCACGACGGAAGGATCGCCTGATGCTCAGGTCATGATTCGGGTGCGAGGAGGAGGTTCTATTTCTCAAGACAATTCGCCGTTGTATATCGTTGACGGATTTCCTGTTAACAGCATTTCCGATATTTCACCTTCAGATATTCAATCCATTGATGTGTTGAAGGATGCCTCATCGACTGCAATTTACGGATCACGTGGGGCAAACGGCGTAATCATCATCACCACCAAAAGTGGGGTGGCCGGAAAGATTTCAGTGAGCATCAACGCTTATGCCGGCGTGAAAAATCTTGCCAAGAAATTGAAAATGATGAGTCCTTACGAATATGTGATGTGGCAATATGAACTCGATCAGTCCAGTACATTTACAGGTTATTACGGAGCTTATGACGATTTGGACATTTATAAATCAAAAGCTCCCATTGATTGGGAAGATCAGGTTTTTGGGCGAACCGGCATTCAGCAGTATTATAATGTTGACATCAACGGGGGATCAAAAACCGATAAATACAATTTATCCGTGACGCGATCGGGGGAGAAAGGCATTATGATTGGTTCCGATTATGGAAGAACAAATGTTGACTTTAAGTTCAATACAAAAATCAATGATCATGTTAACGTTGATTTCAATACGCGTTTTGCCCGTACAAGCATTGACGGAGCCGGAACTTCCACAGGATCGGGATCGAACACTTTCTTGCGCAATGCCATGAAATATGCTCCGGTTCAAAGTTTAGTGTCGCAAAGCAACTATATCAACGAACAAATGGTCATTGACCCGACGCAGTTAAGTCTGTTGTTCAATCCTGTTCAGTTGGCACAAGATACTTATCAGCGCCAAGTTAAACAATCGGTTGTGCTCAATGGAGCGCTGAATTGGAACATTGTCAAACCCTTAATTTTCCGAAGCGAGTTTGGGTATCAATTTGATAACAACCGCACCGATAATGTTTGGGGCACTTCCACTCCTTTGTCCAAAAACAACGGAGGGTTGCCCATTGGCCAAATTACTTCTTTGGGAGGAATTACGTGGAGAGTGGCCAACACATTGACATTCAATAAAAGCAATATTTTCCCGTACCAAAATCTTAATTTGCTGGTCGGACAGGAAATTTCTTCTTACGCCTATCGACAAATTGTCAATCAATCCATGTATTTCCCTGCTGGAATGGATGCTGCTTCCATCTTGGCCATGATGAATTTGGGAACGGCTCAGCCAACTGTGACAACTGAAAGTCAGCCGTTCAACATGTCATCATTTTTTGGTCGGGCCAATTATACCATTCGGGATAAATATTTAGCCACTTTTACATTCAGAGCTGACGGAACTTCAAAGTTTGCTCCTGGTCATCAATGGGGTTATTTCCCTTCAGCTGCCGTAGCTTGGCGTTTGTCGGAGGAAAATTTTTTGAGAGGGAAAGTGCAGTGGCTCAATAACCTCAAATTAAGGTTGAGCATGGGAACAGCCGGTAATAGCCGTATTGCAGACGGGTTATGGCAATTGACTTATGGAACGACCGACAGCAAAGGATATTACATCAATGAAAACTTAGTCAGCGTTTTAGTGCCGGGCACTACCTTGTCCAACCCGAATTTGAAATGGGAAACTACTTTAACCCGAAATGTCGGTTGGGATATCGGAGTGCTCAACTCACGATTGAATGCAACCATTGATGCATATTGGAATACCACATTCAATCTGTTGTTGCAGCAGCCTATACCGACCAATACTGGTTATATTAATCAGATGCAAAACTTTGGGCGCACTTCAAATCGCGGTGTTGAAGTAACCTTGGATGCGCACATCATTGAAACGCCGAAATTTTCGCTCAATGCTACTTTCAATATTGCCTTTAATAAAAATCGTGTTGATGAATTCCGATACGGCGATGCAACTTACAAAACCTATTCATCCGGTTGGAATGGCACATCGCAACCATTGGATGATTACATCATTCAACAAGGACAGCCTGTGGGACAAATGTATGGATATGTGTATGACGGAATGTACACTTTTAACGATTTTCATTTTGACACAACGCGAAAGAAATGGATTCTCAATGGTGATGCCACCGGAGCTACAACGGCTGCCATTGCCGGGCTTTTTGGATACGGAAACTATTTTGGGCCGGGAAGTATGAAGGTGAAAGATTTGAATCATGATGGCACCATCGATGCCAAAGACAAAACCGTCATTGGTGACGCCAATCCCATTCATACCGGCGGATTTACTCTGAATGCCCGCTATACAAATTTTGACTTGTCCGCTTTTTTTAATTGGTCCTACGGCAATAAAATTTACAATGCCAACAAAATTGATTATTCCTCCTATTTGTTGTCGAGAAAATATCAGAATTTGCTGGATTTCATGAGTTTGGCAAATGGTCGTTTTACCACGATTGATCCCATGACCGGTCAAAATATATTTTATGGTCAGTATGCCAACCCCGCTCGTCTGCAACAAATCAATCAAAGTGCAACCATGTGGACGCCGTTTTTAACCATTCCGCCGTTGACTTCCTTCGATGTTGAAGACGGATCATTTTTGCGCTTGAGTACCTTGACTTTAGGATATTCGTTGCCTAAAAAAATTGTATCCAAATTAATGATGTCTTCATTTCGAATTTATGTTACGGCTTATAATGTGTTTTGCCTGACGAAATATTCGGGATTCGATCCTGAAGTAAGTACCCGAAACAATCCGCCCGTTACACCGGGTGTCGATTATTCTGCTTATCCCAAAAGTCGTTCTTTCATTGGAGGTGTAAACATCAATTTTTAATGACATGAAGTGATCAAACAACTTCCTGAAAAAGGATTTGTGCTAAACTTCTTAACACGAAAAAATTAGTATTGTATGTAACGAGCATGAATATTGAGATTCACCCAATACGATGAAAATATAAAATACGAGATCCAAAGACATTTAAAAATCAACTATTTACGTATGAAACGAGCCATAAAAATAGCTTACGCTCAAGAGAAAGACTGTTAGGCGAGTTCCATACATCCTTAGCGTTAAAAAATTAAAATAGACGTATGAAAAAAACAGCAATTTTATTCACCTTGTTGGCAACGATCGGGTTTGCAGGATGTACCAATTTTTTGACTACTCAGTCATTGTCAACATATACACCGGATGTCGTTTTTTCGAATCCGACTTATGCCAAGGATGCCGTGATGGGTATTTACGATTTGCTCTGCACCGATTATACTTACTCTTCACGTTTGCCTTTGAGTTACACTACCAATTCCGACATTGAATTTGCCGGAGCTGATGAAGGCTCATACAATCAAAACAACAATCGAGGAACTTCCAATTATTTTGCTTCGCCCGATAATGCCGACATTTCAAAAGTTTGGCAAACGTTGTATCAAATCATTGAGCGTTCCAATTTGTGCATTCAAAATATTCCCGCCAGTCCCGCCACGAATGATCCATCCACCAAATCGGAAATGATGGGGTACTATGGCGAAGCGCTGACATTGAGAGCCATAGCTTATTTTGAATTGGTGCGTACATTTGGTGATGTCCCTTTTACCACCAAGCCGGCTGCTCCCGACGGGTCCAACTTTCTTTTGCCGGCAACCGATCGGGATACCATTATGGATCATCTTATTTCCGATTTGCAGGAGGCTGAACAATACGTACCGTGGGTGGGGACCGGGGAATATTCAAGTACTGAAAGAATTACAAAAGGATTTATCAAAGGTATGGTAGCCCGTATTTGTTTGGCAAGAGGAGGCTATTCTTTGCGCAACAAACCCGGCTATCCGACAGAACGCGGCAGCAATTGGCAAAAATATTACCAAATTGCCGACAATGAATGTCAATCCATCATTGCCAACGGGACGCACCTACTGAATCCGTCGTATATCAATATTTGGAAAAATTTAAATCAACTGGTTGTTGACAATACCTATCACGAAACGATGTTCGAAGTAGCGCTTGGCTTGCAACATTCCGGAGAAATAGGTTATTCCATCGGAGTGCGTTTTTACACCAATCCTGAGTACGGATACGGCAACAACGCCAATGTAGTCAATACAAGTGCTTACTATTTTTATATGTTTAATCCGCTTGATTTACGCCGTGATGTAACGGTAGCGTTGGCTACTTTTGGCAACAGCAGCGGCGCTACTCAGGAATTTCTGCAAACCAATCCAATTTCCTACAATATTGCTAAATGGGATCAGCGGTGGATGAGCGCTGCATTTTTGGCCGGAAATTTGCATGCTCAGGGAAAAGTGGGCTATGGTATCAATTGGGTGATGATGCGTTATTCCGATGTGTTATTGATGTATGCCGAAGTGGAAAACGAATTGAATAACGGACCGACGCCTGCAGCCGTTGATGCATTGAAACAAGTCAGACGCAGAGCCTTTAACTCCATCGATTGGCCTCAACAAGTCGATGCTTACGTCAATCAATTGACAGATCATGATTCATTTTTCAATGCCATTGTCAAAGAACGTGCTTTGGAATTTGGCGGTGAAGGTTTGCGTAAATGGGATTTGGTACGATGGAATTTGTTAGGTTCGAAAATTCAGGATCAACGCGATGCCATTGCTGCCATGTTTAACAGAACAGCCCCTTACGATACCCTTCCACAAACCATTTTTTATAAATATCTCCCTGATGGACAAACGATTGATCGGTCGAGCATGAATTTTTATCAGGATCTGGGAACCACACCGCCTGATGCTTCTTATTCGTCCGCAGCATGGCTTTCAGGGTTGTCAGCTACCAATCAAGCGTTGTATCTTTTGCGTATCAACCTGTTCAGCAGTGGGTTAAACTCAGCTGCAGGAGTTCAAAATCGTTATCTCTATCCGATCCCGACAACGGTGATCAGCAGTTCTAACGGACTTTTAAAGAATGGCTACGGTTATTAAATATCAACATGGAGGAAGAACTATCAGTTTAAGGTTGTTCTCCTCAAGGGATCATTCAATTCAATTAATCTCTTGCAAATTTTTATATCGCATGAAGACATTACATCATTTCAAGAAAATAGGTTATTGGCTGATGTTGGGCATTGTTGCTCTTCAGTTTCAGGCTTGCAACAACAATGGATCATTTATTGACGAAGCTTTTAACAGACTTTTTCATCCAACTACTTTTACGGTGACGAATGTCAAGTCCACATCGGTGGTTGTGCAATGGAACCAGATGCCGGGTGTTGATCATTATGTATTGGAAGTGAGTCAGGACAGTTTGCTTTTCAACCCCATTGTGGCAACTTATACCATCAGTGGTCAGGCTACTGCAGCCAACTCGTTCACTTCTGGAACAACGGTGACTTTTACCGACACTTTGACCAATTTACATGCCGGCATCCGTTATTCGGTGCGTTTAAAGGAGATCAGCAGCACCAATGGCGTGGGCGATTCTCATTATGTGACTGCTACTTTTTTGACGCCTGTTGAACAATTGTTGCAACAAGTGGCACCGGGCGATAAGACCAACACGACGGCAATCATTCGTTGGCCTGCCGGAACGGTGGCAACCCAATTAGTGTATTATCCGCAATCCAATCCGCAGGCTGTAAAAACCGTTACGCTGACTTCAGCTCAGTTGGCTGCAGGTACGATTACCCTGACGGGACTTACGGGAAATACCGTGTATGTGGTTCAATTGATGAATGGTCAGTACATGCGGGGCAATATTACTTTTGCAACATATCCTGATGTGCCCGCAGCTCAACGTGTTATTTTCCTTCAACCTTCAGACTCCATTCACCATGTGTTGGATACCTGTACTGCACAATCCATTACGCTGGTACTTCCTGCAGGTTCATCATATGCGGAACCGACGACCCTGAACATTCCCAATAATGCGTCGGTCACTTTTTACGGGATGCCGGGAGCTTCATTCCCTCAATTGGCTTTGGTAAAAGTTCAATTGCCAAGCGTTGCGGGTACTGTGGTGTTTCAAAATCTTAATCTGGTTGGTTACAACAGCGATGGAGGCACCAATTATGTGATCAATCAAAGTACGGTTACCAATACCGATGCCGTGATATTTGAGAATTGTTGGATTCATCATTTCCGCTCACCCTCGCGCATTCAAAGTTCCAATTCAATTTTGGTCAGTCAGTTAAAATATGATCAATGTATTACTTACGACAACGGCTGGGGCGGTTATCAACTGGTGACAACCAGCAATGCTTCCGCAGGAAAGTTTGATCATATTATCATTACCAATACCACGGTGATAGGCATTCCCGGAGTTGATGTCGGATTGATTTTGTGTAACATGGTTGCTCCTTCGGTTATCGATATTGAAAATTGCACCTTCTACGATATGGTGAAAGCAACGAAATATTTTATTGATTTGAATACCAATGTCACCAATGGAGCGATTTCCAATTGTATTTTCGGTATGTCCAATTCGCAACTGACAACGAATGGCGCCAAGGGCATTCGAACCGGCACGGGCGGCTCCATGCTGATCACCAATTCGTATGCAACTTCCGATTGGATTACCACATCTAACAATATCACTGATTTAATTCCATACAACGGGACATCAACCAATTTGTTTAAATATCCGGCCAATAATAATTTCACCATCATCGATATGAGTTTTGCCGGAGCCAACTCAGCCGGTGATCCGCGTTGGAGGCCATAGTCTTTTGATGAGATGAAGAAGAGACTCCATGCATCCTTTGCAAGGTTCTCTTCTTCTTTATTTTAAAATTTTTTTTCGCAGAAAAGATATGCAGTCTCTTTTTTTACAGCACAATTAATTCATGATCAAATGTTTTATTTTCCATTTAAATCGTTGTTATTTTCAGTTTTTCTGATCTTTTTAGGATCCGTAGTTTATGTGAATGCTGCTAATCCCATTCCGCTTCCATCCATTCCAACAACGCCTTTCTTGATCACCGATTACGGGGCAAGCACTTCCAATGCCGACAATGCACCTTACATCAATGCAGCTATTTCGGCAGCCAATGCAGCCGGCGGAGGAACGGTTATTTTTCCCAAAGGCACTTTTTTAAGTGGCCCTATCACCATGAAAAGCAATGTGAATCTTTATCTTGCCGATCAGGATACGTTGGAAATTCTTCCTTATGGAAACGGTAACGGTTCTCCGGCAGGTTCTTATCCTAATAACGGGACAACCGATCAATACACCGATTTCATTTACGGACAAAATTTGAGCAATATCGAAATCAGTGGAAGTGGAGTCATTGAAGGCAATGGAAGTGCCTGGTGGACAGCTTATCAAGCCAACAGCAACATTTCACGGCCATGTTTGGTGCGATTTAAAGCATGCAATACGGTTTTGATTACGGGCATTACTTTGGAAAATGCGCCAAATGTGCATGTTACGTTAGGCCGAAGCAGTTCGATGGGGGCTAACGGAACCATTTCGTACATCACCGTAAAAGCTCCTCCCACTTCTCCCAATACCGATGCTATTGATACATGGTATTGGAATGGTATCAATATTCATCATTGCAATCTTTCGGAAGGCGACGATAACATTGCCATGGACAGTTACAGTCAGAATGTCGCCATTTGGGATTGCACCTTTGGATATGGTCATGGCGTATCGGTGGGAAGTTACGCCACAGCTGTACACAATGTTACAGTGGATAGTTGCACTTTTACCAATACGACCAATGGAATTCGACTGAAATCGCAACGGGGAAGAGGCGGGAGTGGAGCCAACGCCGTTTACAATCTTTCCTATTCCAACATTACGATGACCAATGTCAAATGGCCTTTTTACATCACCAGTTATTACAACACATCAACGCCTTCAACTTCTGATCCGGCTCAGCCTATCACAAGCACTACGCCTACTTGGCGTGATATTTATTTTAAGAACATAACGGTGAATAATTCCACTTATGCTGGGTTTATTTGGGGATTGCCCGAACAATATGTTGAAAATGTGGTTTTTGACAATGTGAAGATCAATGCAACATCCAGAGGAATGCAAACTTGTTTTGTCGATACGTTGACTTTTATTCATTGTTCTTCCATTTCTATTCCGACAACAGCGGGGAATGCGATTTATAATCCTTATGACACATTGAACTTTAGCGGATTGAATCCTGTTACCGGAGTTTCCACCTCCTGTACTTCCAGCGGCATCAATGAAGTGATTGCCAATGGACTGCAATGTTATCCAAATCCGACCATCGGAAATGAAGTGCACATCAATGCGGCTAACGAAATTGAAAGGGTACAGCTTTACACGCTGACCGGTTTAAAATTAAGCGATGCCATCGTTAAGTCAACACGTTATGCAGTGGATGTGTCAAGTATTCCAACAGGTTATTACATCCTCAATGTCCGATTCTCGAACGGAACAGTTGCTTCGCAAAAATTGATTAAAGAGCCCTAAACTTTTTGTCTTTGGAATAGGAGTCTTGAAAGAATAGTATCTTTGGGAAACGAATACGCACTTCAAAAGGTCGCTTTCATGAAACGAGCCACAAGAAAGTTTATGCGTGAAAACTTGATGACTTGGTGAGTTTTATACGATTTGAGTGTTCAAAATAAAAATTGACACAGATGAAAAAACATCTATTATCCCTATTTTTTTCAATGCTTGTTTTATCGGTAGTCGCTCAGATGAACCCGGCATTGCCTGTTGATTTGTATGTTAACCTTCCTTTTCCTATGAAACAGGTAACGGTTTCGGTATTTGCTGCCAATAAAGTTTCCATCACGGACTTCGGGGCAAAGGGTGACGGCAAATTTGACAATACGGCTGCTTTTGCCAAAGCCATCGATGCCGTTGCTTCATCGGGTGGCGGAACGGTGGAAGTTCCTGCAGGAACATGGCTCACAGGCCCGATTGTGTTGAAAAGCAATGTTTGCTTGCACACTGAAAAAGGGACGCTTGTCCTGTTTACTCCCGACTTGAATCAATATC
>JBMFIQ010000036.1:0-21094 GCA_049976245.1 Microbacter sp.
GTTAGCGGTTAATGGCAAACAAAAAACAGTTGACAGTCTTAATTAGTTCATAGTTGATAGTTGATAGTTGATAGTCTTAATTAGTGCATAGTTGATAGTTGACAGTTCACAGTGAACTTCATAAATTGACAGTTGACAATTGACAAAAAACAATTGACAATGGACAGTTGACAATTGACAATGAAATCTGAAAATTAGCGATTAATGGTTAATGGTAAACGGTTGATAGTAAGCTGTATGTTGATGTCTTAATTAGTTGACAATTGACAATGAAATCTGTAAACAATTTTCAAGGTGATACAAATGATGAGTGATGGAAAGGATTTTGTTTGTATATTTGCCAATTATAATAGACAGATTTAAATTTTCTCTCAAATATATCTATTATGATAGATGAAATATTAAGTGCAAGACCCTTTATACCCCGTCCGATCTATACAGAGCGGATAAAGCCGTTTATAGATAAAGCGATCATAAAAGTGATCTCGGGGCAGCGTAGAGTGGGGAAAAGCTATATCCTTTTTCAATTGATAGAGGATATAAGACAAACAGACGCATCAGCTAATATCATTTACATCAATAAAGAGCTAAATCCATACGGACATATTACGGATGATGACATCTTGTATCATTTCGTAAAGGATCATTTGAGGGATGGTGTCAAAAATTATCTTTTTGTGGATGAGATACAAGAGATCGTGCATTTTGAGAAAGCGTTGCGGAGTTTACTCGCCGAAAATTGTTGCGATCTATTTTGTAGTGGAAGCAATGCCAACATGCTTTCGGGGGAATTGGCTACTTTTTTAGCCGGGAGATACATTGAATTTACCGTTCATTCATTGGGTTATGATGAGTTTTTGAATTTCTTCCAATTGGCTCATTCGACGGAAAATCTGAATAAATATCTTACTGTTGGCGGGATGCCATTTTTGAACGTGATAGGATTGGACGTTATCACCGTGTATGAGTACTTGCGTAATGTGTATTCGACTATTTTGTTGAAAGATGTTGTGGCTCGTGAAGGAATTCGTAATATTACATTTTTAGAAAACTTAGTGGAATTTCTTGCTGATAATGTTGGCAATCAGTTTTCGGCAAACAATATAGCCAAGTATTTGAAATCGCAACGCACCTCCGTTACAACACAAGCCGTGTTGAATTATTTGAAACCTCTTTCCGCTGCATTTTTTGTTTACAAGGTGCCGCGTTATGATATTGCAGGGTTACGGATTTTTGAAGTGGGAGAAAAATACTATTTCGAAGATATAGGACTTCGGAATTGTATTCGTGGCTTTGACAGAAGAAAAGATATCAACAAAGTGATGGAAAACGCTGTTTACCTTCATTTAATTCGATTAGGATATAAAGTATATGTAGGGCAATTGGGCGCAACAGAAGTTGATTTTGTGGCCGAAAAAGACGGGAAAATTATCTATGTTCAGGTTGCATACATGCTTAATGACGAAAGTACAGTGAATCGGGAATTTGGAAATTTATTGAAAATTGGCGATAACTATCGTAAATATGTGATCACGATGGATGAATACAATGCAGGGAGTAATTATAACGGCATTGAACAAATGCATTTGAAAGATTTTTTGTTAAGTGATTTGTAGTAGAATGGTAATGGCAGAGACAAAAGACTGAAGGGGTTTATAATGAGAACTTCAAAAATTGACAGTCTTAATTAATTGACAATGGACAGTTGACAGTTGACAATGAAATCTGGAATTTAATGGTTAATGATTAATGGTTAGCGGTGAATGGTCTTAATTAATTGACAATGGACAGTTGACAGTTGACAATGAAATCTGAAAATTAGCGGTGAATGGTCTTAATTAATTGACAATGGACAGTTGATAGTTGACAGTGAACTTCAAAAATTAACAATGGACAGTTGACAGTTGACAATGAAATCTGAAAATTAGCGGTGAATGGTCTTAATTAATTGACAATGGACAGTTGATAGTTGACAGTGAACTTCAAAAATTAACAATGGACAGTTGACAGTTGACAATGAACTTCAAAAATTAACAATGGACAATGAAATCTGGAAGTTAATGGATAATGATTAATGGTTAGCGGTGAATGGTTGATGAAAAATGGTTAGCGGGGAATGGCCTCAATTAGTGTATAGTCTTAATTAGTTGATAGTTGAAGTAAAAAAATGAATATACTGATCACCGGTATTCATGGTTTTGTGGGGAGCAATTTAGTTGCTGCACTTAAAAATCAGCATACAATCTATGGGTTGGATATTGTTGCACCTCAAAAAGAAGGAGTTGTAAAGACCTTTTCGTGGAATGAACTGGAACTGATCCCTGCCGTGGATGTCATTATTCATTTAGCCGGTAAAGCACACGATACCAAAAATCAAACTGAAAGGCAGGTTTATTTTGATATCAATACTGGTTTAACAGAGCAGATTTATGACTGGTTTTTGACAACCCATGCAACGAAGTTTATCTTTTTCAGTTCAGTGAAAGCAGCTGCCGATAAGGTGGAAGGTGAGATGTTGACCGAAGATGTTGTGCCAAGTCCAAAAGGGCCGTATGGAGAGAGCAAGATAGCGGCTGAAAACTATATTCTTAGGAAGTTGACAGTTGACAGTGAACTATCAGCTATCAACTATCAACTAAAACGTGTTTACGTTTTACGTCCTTGTATGATACATGGGCCGGGAAATAAGGGGAATTTGAATTTGTTGTATCAGGTAGTCAAAAAAGGAATTCCCTGGCCACTGGGAGCTTTTGAAAACAGGCGATCGTTTACTTCGATTGATAACCTTAGTTTTGTGATTGAGCAATTGATTGAAAAAGATATTTCGGGTGGTATTTACAATGTGGGCGATGATGAAAGTTTGTCGACCAACGAATTGATAACACTGATGGTTAAGGTTATGGGGAAACCCAATAGAATATGGAAGTGGAATAAAACAATGATACAATTGGCCGCAAAAGTAGGAACCGTTCTCCATTTACCATTGAACGAAGAACGACTTCAAAAATTAACTGAAAATTATGTGGTTTCGAATGCTAAGCTAAAAAAAGCATTGGGGATTGAGAGCATGCTGGTAAGCGCAGAAGAAGGGATGAGGAAAACTATAGAATCAATTGATAATTAATGGTTAGCGGGAAATGGTAAATGGCAAATGATTAGTAGTGAATGGTGAGCGGGGAATGGAGTGGTCTCAACAAAACAGTATGATAATAGATATTATTAAGAATATGAGTTTTAAGTTCGCAGTTCGCATCGTGAATTTATATAAATATCTAATTGAAAACAAAAAGAAATTTGTGTTATCAAAGCAATTGCTTCGTAGCGGAACATCTATTGGAGCTTTGCAATGTGAAGCAAGTCAGGCTGAACGTAAAACTGATTTTATACATAAATATGCTATTGCACAAAAGGAATGTAACGAAACCATTTATTGGTTGACGCTTTTAGTTGAAACTAAATGTATTACCAAACAACAATATGAAGGTTTATTGGCTGATTTGGAAGAATTAATGAAGATGATTGCAGCAAGCATTATCACTGCTAAAAAAACATTAATCGCTAACCATTAACCGCTAACCATTCACCACTCTATCACAGAATGATTTATCTTCTCATCTTTGTTTCTCTGCTTGTATCAGAGTTGGCTTACTTTCGAATAGCCGATTATTTTAATATCATCGACAAACCGAATGAACGGAGTTCGCATACTTCCATTACCTTGCGTGGTGGTGGTGTTATTTTTTATATGGGGGTGTTGCTCTATTTCTTATTGGAGGGGTTTCAGTACCCGTGGTTTTTTGCAGGCCTGACGTTAATATCTTTCGTGAGTTTTGCCGATGATGTTCGTCCACAATCTTTCAAACTCAGATTGGCAGTACATTTCACAGCCATGGCATTGATGTTTTACCAATGGGGATTGTTTTCGGATCCGTGGTATTTCACGATCATCGCTTTGGTGGTGTGCACTGGCATATTGAATGCGTATAATTTTATGGACGGCATCAATGGGATCACCGGAGGATATAGTTTAGTGGTAGTGAGTGCATTGTGGTATATCAACAGATATCAGGTGCTTTTTGTCGATACTAAATTTTTGTATGTTTTGCTGTTGGCATTGATCGTTTTCCTGTTCTTTAATTTTCGCACGAAAGCCAAGTGTTTTGCAGGGGATGTGGGCGCTATATCCATGTCATTTATCTTGGTGTTTCTATTAGGCAAGCTCATTATTAAAACAGGTGATTACAGCTACCTTGTTTTGTTGGCTGTGTATGGAGTGGATACCATTTTAACCATTGTGCATCGGATCATATTGAAAGAAAATATCTTTGAAGCCCATCGAAAGCATCTGTTTCAGATCATGGCCAATGAATTAAACATTCCGCATGTGGTGGTGTCAACGATCTATATGGCGCTGCAGGCCTTGATAGCTGTAGGATTGTTTGTGTTTTTTAATCATAAATGGTTATTTGTGATTTTTATCTGTGTGTCCTTGTCTGTTGTTTATTTGCTTGTCAAGATGAAATATTATAAACTGCACAAAACTTGATGACACTTTTTCGGCAGGTCGACTTCGATTGTAAGCAGTTACGTCCTTCAATGGCATTTCGGAAAAACTTTTTCAAAACGGGTTGTGCTTGCCTTCCAGCTCCATCCTTACAGCAGCGGATTTAGAAAGGGTGGCGGAAGTGATAAAAAAGTGTATGGTGTAGAAGAATCTGTAAACAATTTTCAGGAGGAGGCAATTTTGTTCATTGTGAAAGAATAAAAATGCATGAAATTGTTCGTTTGTAAAGATCGATAACTATCTTGGTGGTCGGATTGATGATAAAGGATGGATAAACAGGTTTTACAAAGTATCGTTGTTGATCAGAAGGAGTTCTTTTCCGGACGATCAGGCTTGATGGAACGGGATGTTGTACTGGATAAAATCTTACTACCAGTCAAATCGTTGTCATATCGGGTGTAAGGCGCAGCGGGAAATCCTCTTTGCTTTCAATCATAAAGAATCGGCTGCAATTGCAGGAACCCGAGTTTTGTTATTTGAATTTTGATGACGAACGCATTACGGCTGATGTCACTGTTTTGAGTGATTTGTATGCGCTTCATTTAAAAATGTATCGTACCGAACCGGTGTTCTTTTTCGACGAAATTCAGTTGGTTGAAGGATGGGAAAAGTTTGTAAACCGCATGTACGAACAAGGGCGAAAGGTCTATGTGACGGGGTCGAATGCCAAACTGTTAAGTGCCAAAATATCGACCTCACTGACAGGACGAACGAAGGTGTTGGAACTGTTTCCATTTTCGTTTGCCGAATATCTCCTGTTTGCGGGTCGAACATACGATATGCAACAACTTTCGGGGCGACAGTTGTCGCTGCTGAAAAACGATTTAAAAACCTCTCTTACGCAAGGTGGTTTTCCGCATTCTCGCTATCAAACCATTGGATAAAATCCGAGATGAAAATGGTCGAGTGCCATTGTAAGAAAAAGGATCAATGATGTTTTGCGGAAGCAAGGCGACCGAGGATGCCGCTTTTTTTCACTGACAATTGAAAGCCCCAATTATTGCCTGTCAAACCGCCATGATCGTATCCCAAGGCAACGGAAGCGGTCAATCCCGAAACCTTTTTGGGTGCATAGGAAATCTCGGCTAAACCTGAAAAACCATGTAAAGGATTGATAAAAGGAAGATCCATGGTACCAAACCCTTCACGGTAAGTAGCCAACAACCGATCGGACCATTCAGCGGAGATGGATCCCATGATGCCAAGATGGTATGCCCTAACGCGATTGTCCTCAAACGTTAAATTTCCATTGTTATTGTACGCCGGCGAAGTCACCAACGGAGAACCCATGGCACGGCCGTAATTGGACCATCCGATGTAAAACCCATGATTGTAATAATTGTCACCACCCCAACACCAATGGGTTAACTTGGAATTGGGATTGAGGTTAGGCTGAAAAAAGATGGACCCGCTTTGGTTGGTCGATTGATAATACTCCACCACAATGCCGGTGATCACCCCTCTTTTTGCCGCATCGTATTCTATGCCCCAGAGCCCGTCCAATCCGTTCAGTTTCCAGAAACCGGAAGAGTCCTCAAAGTAATTGTCCAAGTAGGCATGAAGTTGTCCGCCCGAGCCCATGTCGTAAGTCAAACGTCCCTGCCAATTTCCGACATAATTGCCGTAAAACCATTCCTGATCGCTCACGGTAGCTGATTTATCGCCCTTAAAGGGAATAAATACCATCAGAAAATGTTTCAAATCGGCGGGATCCTGAACCGAAGAAACGACCTTCCCATTAACATAATAGATTTGTTTGCCGGCAAACTGCACATCGATTTCGCCCGATGCAATAAAACTCCAGCGTGAACGACCTTTAAACTGAAGCGCCAACGATTTACGGTGCAAAAAACCGTTGATGGAGACAAAACCGTTTTGTCGATTGACGGTTTGTAACTGGTATCCATTATCAACAAGCCAACCGTAAGAGATGGCGAGTTTAGCTTTAAGCCATGGGAGGCGATGAAACACGGTGACAAAATCGGGGATGGCAAACTCCACTTCCGGCAGCGGACGCGCATTTTCGGACCATAAAGTGCCCCCTCCGCAACTGCTGAGCAAAGGATTCTCCAATCCGTTGGTTCTGATGCGACTTCCAATATTGAGCTCCGCCTGACGGTAACGAATGCCAACGAAAGCCTGTTCAGCCAAGATTTCCGAAGTAGAACGGGTCTCTTTCACCAGATCGAGACCATATTGATAAGAGAAGCGGCGTGTAGAGTCCACATGTTGAAAAATTCCCAATCGGGCGTAAGCGCTGTTGGGTTGAATGTTTGGAATGCCCTGTTGATTGGTAACCAGCCAGAACGGGGCAAACTCACCCGACCCGACGTTGGAAGAAACTTCAGTCTGATAGGTCACGGGAGGCTTTTGAGCCAACACGGTAACAGTTAGCGAAGCAGAACATAAGATGAGAAGAAGAGAAGGAAATTTCATTTTGGGTATGGATTTTATCTACTTGATATCTAATTATATTGATTATTATATGCTATCCCCTAAAAGATGAGAATTTAAAAAATAAAATTTTTCATTATCAATTACCCCCCCCCCTGATCCTGAAGGGGGTAAAATAATAAAATATAATGCGTTACTTTTTATTTATCCGTTCATCCTATGTGATATAAAGTCCCCCTTTAGGGGAATGAGGGATAAAAAGTTATCACAACATACTGAAAACTTGTACAATCATAGTGCTTTGCTTCAAAATGTTTTTGTTGTACTTTTTACATTGAATTTCTTGAACCTTCGAACAATAGACAGATGCAAAAGTTGAAACTGTTAATTATAACTTCGAAAATTATATAAGGTATCGGCTTCTGAGAGCTGCATTCGGCTGAAGGAAAGGGATACGATCTTAAAGTGTTTGGACAAGCCATACCAATAAAAACGGGAAGGTGTATATCCTTTATCCACAACCTGTAAAAGCAAAGAATCTCCTTTTTGTTGAAATTCACCCATCATAGTTCCGCCGTTATAACGACTGAGATTTTGAATTTCAAAGGTATAATTGTCGAAGTTATAAAAAATGCTATCCCGCACCCATGTTTGGCTCGGGGTTTGAACGGTCATCAATTGCCATTTTCCGTTTAATTTGGGATTATAATCCTGACATCCGGTCAATATCAAAAGAGATAGGCCGGTTAAAAGAGTCCAAGTCCATTTTTGTTGCATCGTTGTATTGATTTTAAAAATGAAGATCGCACCATGAATTTCTCGTATTTGATTTATTGCTTAGCATTTGAAAACACATTGAAAGAACGTTTCGAAGCAAAACCCAACGGGTGTTTTGGTTGTATGATTACAGGTTCTTCCGACTTCGTTGAAGGTTTTTTATATTTAGGCCTACGGACAACCATCTCTTATGACCTGTTTTGTTCGAGGCTGAATGAACCCTTAAAATAACCCTCTAATCATGAGCAAGTTTTCGACACCATTTTAGCATTGCTCAAATAATCGACCAATCGTATTATTTTTTCGCCACGGAGAGCACAAAATAACAGAGCGGCTTCTTCCGTGTGGCACTGTGTTCTTTCTGTTTTTGTTTCAAATCTTTGTATGTTTTGTGCCGCAGATATTACCCAAAGCATTTGCACAAAGTTACACTAAGAAAAATGATCACAGTTCAAAAAAAAGAAAGAACCCGAAAGAATTAATCTTTCGCCGATGTGTTCATTACAATATTAAACGATTCTTCGACCTGCTTGCCACGATTCATTTTGGCATTGGATCGATTGATCAGGTGCCACAAATAAACCGTCAGAACGGTGCCACCAAGAAGTGTCACGGCTGCCAACAAATAAACAGACCAGTTACGACCGATGATGGCAAGCACAATGAACGCCACATTGACCGTCATCAACCAATAGGAAACCCGACGATGAGACAATCCCAACGAAAGCATTAAATGATGAACATGGTTTTTATCGGGATGGAAGGGTGAATTGCCTTTCTTCAGGCGAGTCACAATCACCCGCATGGTGTCAAAAAGCGGTACTGCCAGAACGCAAAAAGCTACGACCGGTGCTGCACTCATTTGCAAATAGGCAGGGATCTGATTGGGATAGGCGTTCATTTCACAAAATTGAATGACAAACAATGACAGCAAATAGCCAAGGACCAACGAACCGGAATCGCCCATGAAAATTTTGCGTCTGCCTCCAAAGACGTTGTACAAAAAGTAGATTACCAATGAGCCAACCAATGCAAAAGCCATGACAGCCAAATTGGTGTGACCTACCAGGAAAAAATAGACCCCAAAAAACAAGCTGCTGATCAATCCCAATCCGGACGCCAAACCGTCCACGCCGTCGATCAGATTAAACGCATTGACGATGAAGAGAAATACCAAAAATGTGAACAGGATTCCCCATAACGCAGGAATTTGCGTCATGCCAAAAATGCCGTGAAAATGCGTAAAAGAGGTATGCGAGAGGATAATCAAAAAGAACCCTGCGATGATTTGACCCAAGAGTTTCTTGTTGGGCGAAATAATGATCAAATCGTCCACCAGTCCAACCAGCATCATAAAATAAGCGCCGGCTATGAAATAAAACAACCGATATGAGGGTATGATGAAAAAGATAATGGTAAAGAACCAGGTAGAAAAAATAGAGACCCCACCAATATTGGGAATGACCCCCTTATGGGAAGTGCGATGATTGGGGCGCACCACCATATTTTTGCGTACGGCCACTTTCAACAATGTTGGGAAAGCAAGCATGCCGAAAAGAAAAGATATCAACGAAGCTAAAAAAGAGTGCGTTTGAAGAAAGAGTTGGAATTCCATTGATTGCAATAAATTGAAAAGCCTATGCCTGAAATATATGGTACGCTTTTAGAACGTTTTTTGCCGCAAAAAATTATGCTTATAGACAACTTTACTTTATTTCACAAAATTACTTTTTATCCTTGAAGCTCCCGTAAAGAATAAGTTAAATAAATCAAACCATTGTGATGAAATGGCATTAAATTCATAGGATGAGACTTATGAAAACGGCAATCGATGCAAATTCGAAGGAATGGGGAAAAACATTTGCGCATTGTACATGGATTATTGTTCATTTCAGTTTTGGAGATATTACAACACAAACAAAAAAACAATCAGTTATTTAGACGCATAAAAGAGTAGCCCTAATGAATAAATTGGGTTAACTTGCTCAGGTTTTTCATCAACAGAATCCACCATGCATGAGGAAAGCCATTCTTACGCAACGCCCGATAATCCTCTTTTGATTTGATCAGGATATTGGAAAGGTTGCGATTGCTCATGCCACCCAAAGTCATTCTAGTGATGACTTCAGGCAGATAGACGCCATGCAGCAATGGATCACGAAAGATACGCAAAAGCAAATCGTAGTCAGCCGAAATGGAGAAAGCAGGATCGAACAGGCCATGTTTTTGATACATCTCCTTCGTCACAAAAACAGTGGGATGCGGAGGCATCCATCCCCGAAAAAGCAAAGAAGGAGTAAAAGGATTGCTGCGCCAATAACGAATCACTTGCGATGGGTTAGATTGTTTAACATAGACCAGATCCCCGTAAACAACGTCGGCCGCTGATCGGGTAAAAGCTTCATGGACATGCCATAAGGAATCGTTGGAGGCAAAGACATCGTCGGAATGCAACACCCCGATGATATCGCCGGAAGCTAAAAGAATGCCTTTGTTCAGCGCATCGTAAATTCCTTTGTCGGGTTCACTGATCCATCGCAATTTTCCGTTAAACTTTACCTCATAGGATTGGATGATTTCGACCGATTCGTCCGTAGAATCACCATCGATGATCAGATATTCAATATTCTGATAAGATTGATTCAGCACCGATTCAATAGCATTGCGGAGCATTTTGGCGCTGTTGTAGGATGCGGTAATAATGGAGATTTTCATTCGTCTTTGCATTTAATTTACGAGCTTTATAAATGAATATGAAGATCCGAATCGATTACATTACGATTTATTTATATTTTATTGCATCATTCTCTTCCACATGGAGTAATTCATTGTATAGATCTATATATTCTTCAAATCTATCTTCTTTACTAAAAAATTGGACAGCACGTTCTCTGCAGGCTGAAGAATAAAATGATTTGCCTTTAGAATGTATCATTTTAATTGCATTCACTATGCCATGTATATCACCTTTTTCAACAATAATCCCCGTTGTTGAGTCAATTGCTTCAGGACTACCCCCAGCTTTATATGTGATCACAGGTGTTCCACAAGCTAAGGATTCTAAATTGGTGGTGGGAAACGTGTCTTCAAGTGTAGGATTAAGAAAAACATTTGCCCCAGAATAATATTTAACTAGCTGGTTCGTGCTTTCAATTTTTGAAATACCAATAATTGTATGAGGCAATTTTTTTATTTGTTGTTGGGTCAATCCTACTAAAACTATTTGATATTGGGAATCTAATAATTGACTTAACCGTACAAAATCATTTAACCCTTTGCGATCATCCCACACACTTGCAACCCCTAAAATAATAAACTTCCCTTCGAGGCGTAACTTTGATTTCATCTTATTTACATCCAAAGGAACAAACAATGTTGTGTCAATGCCATTGTAAATAACACGAACTGCCTTTTTACGCAAAAACGATTGTTTTACGACATTTCCTAACCACTTAGAAACAGGCACAATAGTTAGATTTGGTATTGAGGTGAAGAACTCCTTTTTTTGCTGATAATTTTTTCTTGATCGATCAAACAAAATGCTCTTAGGATACCTGTTTTTTTGAGGACATTCAAAACATCCTGTTTTCCACTTATCGCAGCCGATAAAATCAAAATGGGAACAGTGCCCTGTGATAGGCCAGCAATCATGCAATGTCCAGATAACAGGAATGTTCGCAAATGATAAGTACTCAAAAAGTAATTCTATGTTTAAATAGTACCCATGGATATTGTGTAGATGAATAATGTCTGGTTGAATCGCTTTAATCCGTTTAATTAGTATTTTGGTTGCTCTACGTGAAGCAAATCCATGCCTGTCAAATAAACGAGTTTGGAAAACATGCATCCCTATATCCCATTTTGTCCCAATCTTAATTAATTTGGACTTACTTGCTCGTGGGCGCCTAGCATAAGCAATATAACTAATCCACCCATGTTCCATAGCCAAATTACCGATAGCTTCAGCAATTTGTCCATGTGAGCCTGAATTACCGACTGTATTTATTTGAAAAAGAATTTTGTTTGAATTATGTCGCATGCCCTTAAAGTTGTAATGGATCCTCATAATAATTCAAGTACTGCAAAAGCGATTCGAAATCACATTTTTTTACTCCAATCGCTCTTCCGTCACCTTCAGGAGAATCTAAAATCGAGAAATATAAATAAAACACTCCGTTTTCATCAATAAAAGCAGTGGGACGGTACGTTGCATGATCGCTGACAAGCGGTTTTTTGAAAATAGTAAAATCGATAAAATTATTTGAATAGGCTAAATAGGTAAACATCTTTGTAGTTGGTCCGTGTGAGTGATCGGGGGCACAAAATACCATCCACAACACATGATTATAAACAAAGAGATCAAAATGCCACGGTTCAATCTGCAACGAATCCTGATTGATAAAACGCCCTGACTTATAAAAAGTAAAATCAGGTTGATCCAAACTGGCACCTTTCATGATTTCGATACCTAAACATTTCGCATTGGGATCATTACCCGAATTTCCGTTTAGATGATAAATATAAAATTGATTGTTGTATTGAATGACAGATGGCGACAATAAATCTTT
The DNA here is from genome assembly GCA_049976245.1 of Microbacter sp. GTDB lineage: Bacteria > Bacteroidota > Bacteroidia > Bacteroidales > Paludibacteraceae > Microbacter. Next base: position 12,304 of record JBMFIQ010000036.1, read on the forward strand.
TCCTTGTGTATCAAGATTGCTGTACACATGCGTTGCATTACTCCAATGTTGCCCGTCGGATGAAGATTGAACCTTAATTTCACGCGCATACTTTCCGTTCCAGCATTCTCTTATAATGCTGTAGAGACGATGATTCGAATAAATTAAATCCACATCGGAATTGTAAGCGTTCGGACCAGAAGGTCTGGCATGAATTGGATTGGCAACAATGGGAAAAAAATGAACATAAGAGGCACTCTTATTGAAATAGACACACGGATTTTCATAAGCAATATTTCCTTTGGGATAAGGAGTAGTAGCAAGCCAAACCGTTGAATGCATAAAAGTATCGGGAATATAGACTACTGAAGGGTGTGTCTGACTTTGAACAGAGACAGAAGCAGGTACGGGTACGGAGCACCAGCCCAAAAATTCTAATGGATTCTGTTTGTCTTTCTCAAACGGTTTCAAATTGACATTGTTGGGTTGATTGCAACTCATTGTCAGAAGTACCATTACGGATAAAATCAAGCATTTTACTTTTATGGATCTGATAAAAGCAATAAACTCATTCATGGTTAAACATTTAAATATCCTTGTTCAATATTTCTTCATGTGACTTAAAAAATAAGTCACATGATTCACAGGCCAGAAAGGTTCAAAATGTCTGCGATTGATTATCTGCCCATTAAAAGAGAAATAATGTTTATAATCAGATTGGCTAAAAACATATTTATAATGATTTAATGCCAACTGAATGGATTTTTCATTGGCATCTTGCAATTTACCAAATGGGATGGCAAAATAATCGCATGGCGCTTTGATGTGATTTTCAATGACCTTTTTACATTCAACGATCTGATAGGTCAATTCATTAAGATTATCACTATTAATCAGATAATGGTCCATGGTGTGTGCTCCAATCAAATGACCTTTTTGATGCAAATCAATGATATCGTTCCAGCGCATGGGTTTCTTTCCCGGAGTTAAAACCACATTTTCGGTAAAATTTTTAATGTAAAACTCATCGCCATCCACAAAGTTAGGATTAATAAAAAACAGAGCATTGGTTTTAAATTGTTCCAATGCAGGAGCGATCATGGTAGCGCACTCTTCGAATCCGTCATCAAACGAAAAGGCAACAAGCACATCATTCACCATTTGACGATTGGAAATTAAACGAATGGCCTCTTCAATACGGATAAATGTTGCAACCCGTTTTAGCTGGGTTAATTGAGACAGAAAGACCTCAACATGCGGACTCTCTCTTGCGATCATGTGTCCGTTCAGAATGTTTATTCCATTTGCAGGCTTTACAAAAGGACCAACGACATCGAGAAAGATTTTTCTTAACTCTTTTCTAATGATGGACATGATCTTTTAAGTTTACAACATAAAATATAGCATCCATAAATCCTTGAACCATTTGAGCGGGAGAAGCATGTTCTTTGTAATACTTTTGGGCATTCATGCCCATTGTTTGATAACGATCAGGGTGCATCATGACATCTTCAATGATGGTTTCAATTTCGGAGAAATCATTGAACAAAACGCCATTGAAATGTTGCTTTATATTCAAACGTTCACCTCCGGTAATGGCATTTTTATGGGTAATGAAAGGCACTCCATAAGCCATGCTTTTTAATACGGACAACCCCGCCTGATCGGGAGAAATTGAAACCAATGCATGTCGGTACAATGCTTCTAACTTTTCTTCATCGTAAACAGCACCATGCAATGAAATCTTTGCTGAAAGATTGTGTTGATCAATAAATTGAAGAATCGCTTCTTTTTCAACGCCATCTCCGATGATATCCAAACAAGGAACGGAAGCATTTCTCTCAAACACCCTTTGATAAGCATGCAACAGTTCAAAAATTCTTTTTTCCTTGTATAAAGATCCCACAAAAATAATTCTATTTCGGGTAAATAAAGCATTGGAAAACTTTTCAGAAACTTCTACCGAATTATTGGCAACAAAAAGTTTAGCAGCATCAAATCCTTTTTTTTCATAAATCGGAATGGGATAAGCACTATAAAACAGCAATGCATCAGCATGTTTAGCCAAGTAAAAACGTAAGATATCCCATTTTGTATTCGCTCCCAGTCGGTGTTTGTAAGAACCACGGACCCCAATTCCCCAAAAAATAATTTTAAAAGACCGATTCCTGTAAAAAGGCAACAACATTAAGGACAATCGCCTCAGCTCATAAGACACAATCACGACATCGAAAGATTGCAGATAGGCATAAAGGCCATGTTTATACAAAACGATTTTACTCAAAGAATAGGTAACCCATTCCTTTTCTTGAAAATAAATTTTATTGGTGTCGCGAATCTGTTTTCCGCTGTGCATGACTGTTAACTCAATTTCATCCTGTTGTGCCAACAAGTTAAAAATGGGAATTCTATATAACATTAACTCGTTATCGATTATAAGTACTTTCATCGGCTACACTGACATTAAGCATTGACATAAAAAAAGGGAACATCTTTATTGAAGGCAACTTGTCGCAAATATTCTCACAATTCACTATAAATTTTCATACGTCAATTTTATTTTTAACGTTCATGATGTATGGAACTCGCCAAACAGTCATACGCTTGAGCATAAGCTCTTTTTATGGCTCGTTTCAGATTATCTCCTAAGTCTTTAACATTAGCTACAATCCGATCAAGCATTGTCTAAGCCTTTCCACGCCGGCATCAAAGCTAAAGAAGTCAAGATACGCCTGATGAATCTCATCGGAAGACCAACGTTGATGCTGAATTCCATCTACCAACACTTTCAATCCCGTTTGAAAAGATTCCTTATCGTAGAAAATCTGAAACCATGGCTTATCAAAAAAAACATCGTATCCCCTTGCTGAAACCTGGTGAGTCAAAACAGGCAAACCAGCTTTTAAGCCATCCATTAACCTCAACTTCAAACCACCTCCAATGTGTGTAGGGCACAAATAGAGATCCCCACGACGAATCACCTGTTCAATATTTGTTGGATTAGGTACAAGCTCCATAGAGTCTTGGTGACGCAAAATGATTGATTTTAATTCATCTCCCGGATCTCTTCCCGTAACAATGATCTTCATCTGAGGAAACAAGTCGCGAATAACGGCATAATACCTTTGATAAAATTCAACAATACCCACCTTTGTTTGATGCGATGATAAAGTTCCGCTGATAACCACCGTAAAAGGATGATTATCATTCATGGGAGTAACAGGCAACGATTCCTCCATACCTTCAGTTTCAGAAACTCCACGAACCTTTGTCAATCCTTTAGAAGGTCCATACACTTGCAAAAAGGTGTTTTTATCCTGTTCAGTTACAAAAAGATTCAAATCACTTTTCAGATAAGCGTTCCGTTCATTTCTAATCACATAATAAGGAAATAAACCTTTAAACGACTCTATCGATTTGTTATCCAAATGATATTCCTTTTCATAGTTATGATGTACCGTTATGGTTTTAATGCCTAAAGAATGAACAAAATCGACCAAATCACCGGCAACAATGCTGCCTCCAAACACACACATCTCATATTGATCATGATGCAAAGACAAAAACCCCTTAACAAAATTTTTAAAACGATGCAAAGAACCCGTTAACAAGGACAAATATCGAAATATTGAATTTCGAGAAGGAACCAAATAGTACCTGACCGGGAGGGAAAAGTGAGCCGTATCGCAAGAGTCTGCCATGATTAAATCGACCATTCCCGGATATAAACGTTCAAAAGCCATGATAAAGGATTTTTCACCCATGCTCCCTCCACCCTTTTTTGTAGGATCGGTACGGGTGATGTATAAAATTCGACGATTCAATGGCATCTTGTTATTTAGTTTTATTTGTCGACATATTTAAGTTAAAAACTGAAGTCAGAAAAGTATTGTAAGTGTTTATCCTGCAGTGTAACATTACTCCACAGCATCTCTATCCCCTATTTTAAATCTCAACAACACGCTGATAAGCAGCATTAAAAAAATATATTTATTTCCATTGTCATTAAGCAAATTGAAAATAAACAAGCCTTGCAACGGAACTTGACAATAAATCACCATTAAAATCAATTTGTACATGGGAATTTCTTCTGATTGTCGGAATAAAATAAATCCCAATATAGAAGCCGCTACAACAAGCAGAGTAGTCCCCACAAGTCCAAAATCGATGAAAAAGCTACCAATAAAAGTATAAAAAACGCCCAAATAAAATCCGGTTTCCGTACTTGCATAATCAAAATATTGAACCACGCCTTCACGATGAGGCAGTCCCATGATTCGTTGTACAAAAGGAAAATTCAATGTACCATGTTGAAATACGGTAAAATGCTCAAAATAATCTCCAAAGTTGATTGCTGGTTGACCCCAATAATCTAAAATACCAAACAGTGGACCATAATCATAATTTTCAAAACGAGCAACAGAAACCACTGAGAAATAGATGATTCCCAACGCGAGTGCAATCAAAAAAGGCAAAATGATTTTTCTTCTCTGATGCTGATCGATGTATTTTCTAAAAAGGAGATATAAAAAAAGATACATCAATGCCCAATACACTATGTCTCCTCTTGCAACATAGAGCAGTGAAATGACGAGTACCGACGTTGAAGACAAGAAAAGCAAGATATTAAATGTTCTTTTTTTGGACAAGAAAGCCATTGAATAAAAAAAGAAAAGCAAAGACAAAGGGTAAAAAATAGACAAATTAGAAATAATAAAATTTACAGCATCATTATCACTGTAAATATCAATATTCCCTTGCATAGCAGCATTTCGAATGTAACTAATATCGCCGCTTGTGACGTTTTTGATTCCATTAGGCAATAAAAAAGCATAAGTAAGAAAACCGGATATAATCAAAACATACGACAAAACATTAAACTTATGTGAAGAGAAAGAGATGCTGATAGAATATTCTCGGGAAGAAAAATGCAAAATAGGCAATAACCAAATGAAGATCATCAACACTAAATAAATCATCGAATAAAAAGAGGGATGCACGTCACTATACTTATCAAATCCATAATATAAAGGGATCGCAGCACCAAATACTAAGGTGTAGAGGATCAGCAGAAAAGAAGCAATATTGAGTCCGTACTTACGGTAATAGTAAATAAGTAACAAAGAAAAAGAAACAAAAGGAATGACGATCATGAATTGTTCAATTTTGAGAAAAGTTTTATTCCAAAAGCCTGAATCAATGTTGAAAGAGAAATGAATTTATGATGAGAAAAAAGCATCCGCGTGATTAATTTCCAAAATGGTTCTGAGGTTAAAAGCAGCCTGTTTCGTTGATCGATGTATTTTTTAATTTGTTGAAAAATTAGCGATTGAGGGATGATTGGATTGGGAACGGCAGAAAAAAACCCAAACAACCATTTTTGATATAATTCATTGGCTTTTAATTTGTTCTCCACATATCCTCCGGAAGATATGTTAATGCCTGAATGTCGAAAATAAAACAAGAGATCCGAAGAATAGGCTACACCTCCCTCTTTTGACAATTCAAACCAGGTAGCATCGTCGGAGCACCAGGCCGAAGGAAAATCCACAAAGCCCCCAATCAATCGCAATGCTTCAGTGCGACACATAAAATCGGGGGCATATTGTACCCTGTAATTCTTAATCCTATGCCAAACAAAATCGAAAGAACGCTCATATTCGGGACATAATGGGCTTAGATCAACGATCTGATCATTTTTATCAATCAATGCAACCCGTGCGTGAAACAAATTCACTTTAGGATATTTTGTAGCCAGATGCAACATCTCGGAAAGAAAATTTTCGTGATAAAGATCATCATCCGAAGCCAATACAAAAAACTCACCTTTAGCAAAATCAAGACATTTATTCCAATTACCAACCAAAGAAGCAGCACCTAAATTAACCGCGTTTTTGTAGTATTGAATGCGAGCATCTCCGGCATATTTTTCCATGATGGAATCAAAATCATCAGGAGAAGCATCGTTAACAACAATGATTTCGAAATTTGGATAAGTTTGATTTAACAAACTATGTAATGCTTTTTCAAAATAAGCTGATTTAAAAGCAGGCAAACCTATCGATACCAAACCTCTTTCTAAATTCATTCATTTTAATTTAATTCACGAAAATCCAAAAAATTCATTTTCAGTGATGAAATTTTAAATTCGCCGATAACCATCGTGACTTGGAATTAACAAGATACCGAATATCTGCAAAAGTAACATTTAATTCCTTAATGACCTCAAAGGGCCATTTCCAATTTTGATAAACTGCCTGAGCAATGCCGGGAGCCAAAATCATAGCCCACAAGGTCAGATGAGTAAAATAAAAAAAAGAAAACAACAAAAGCACGGTAAAACCACCTGACAGCAATGAGGCTTTGAAAAAAGGCACCTCGTTTTTTGTTAACAAAACACTCCCCGCCATGGAATGGTTTGACTCTAAAAATCCCACAAAGGTTGCGAGCAACAAAACCGCAAAAGGCATTAATTGCGTTTGACTTCCAATTAAATGCAAAGCCCACGGCCCAATGAACAGCAATCCGATTCCACCTGCTACAAAAGTAAGAAAAAGCACCAATGCTCCCCTTATATACAAATATTTAATGCCTTCCAGATTTTGTTCTACTCTAAATTGTACTATCTTGGGTTGGTAGGTTGACGTATAAATTCCCGCCAAAACAGCAATAATACCGATTAATTGCATGGAGATGCCATACGAAGCTATTTGTTCCAAGGTCAAATAAAGAGATCCGATAAACATAGCCGATTTAGTGACCATGAAACCACCCAATGAGGTCAATCCCACTTTCACGGCATTGGGATAGACGGCATGTAAAATCTCATTTTTGGGACGTGGAACCGCTGATTTCAAGGCCTGCTTAACAGCAGGCGTAAAAAAAGAGCGATATGACAATGTTCGGACAATGAATACCGACGAAGCCTGTGCTGAAACAATGGCAATCAATCCAAATCCTTTCAAAATTAAGACAGAAGCAATGAGTAAATAAACGCTTTGCCCGATAATGACAATCTGTTTCGAGCGCTTGATTAATCCTTTTCCTTGCAACAGAGAATCGTAGTAAAGCGTGTAAAGATTATACGTATTGATGACAATCAATAAACCCCAAGCCACATAAACTTCTAAATGAGGTTCGTGATAGCGTTTAAGGAGGGTATGAATGTAGTATGTACCTAATGTAGTCAGCAAAAGAAACACCACGATGGACATGCGACTATAGAACCAGCGCATTGAACGAATAAGCCCACCCAAAAGCCCATAATCCACCGTTACATCGCACTCAATGATTGCCTCATGTCCTGTTTGTTTCAAAGAGCGTACGCCACTAAAGACATATGTTACATTGCGCGTAAAAGAAGGATTAAAACCAAAATCAATCAGTCCAACAAAAGATGTGATCGTTGTAAAAACAGACCAAATTCCCACTTTTTCCGCAGGCATTTTATGTAAAATAAACGGAAGCAACAAAGCTCCTCCGGCAATAAACAAAAAAGTAGCCGCATAATTCCAAAAAACATCATTTTTAGTTATTTGCATGGTATGTGACTGCCGTTCCGTTTTCACCGTCTCTATATTTCAAATTATTCGAACACGTTTATTGTTAAATAGGCGACATTTACTAAAATGCAAGCTAATAAAAGCGCTACTCCCAATACTTTTTTTAATGGTTATTATAATTTAACCTTTACCTTCAATTGAAAAAAACATTTCTTACAAGTGTAAAATGTTTAAGCCTTGAAGTTTTTATTTCAATGCAAATAGAGTAAAAGCTAACATTCATTGTGTTCAGATGAAAGCTTTCTTTGTTACGAGTGCAAAGATAGCAGTTCTATTTTAGATCAATGTAATGAATTTAGCAAAATTTCAAGTCAAGAGAAATGATTCAAGGAGTATTGGTGAAGCTGTGGAGTGAAAAAGTGTAACAATGTAAGAGTTTAAGATGTAAGGTGTAGGGTGTAAAAAAGATGAAGCATTATTCCCACATTTCAAGTGTAATTGAGATGCTTCATTTTCACAAGTTTGCAACATTGATTATTTGTTGCAATGCTGGAAGGAGGATGGCGGCGAGGGCGGAGGGTGATTGTTGACAACCCAGTTCGTGCAATGAAGTGACAAAAGCATGGTGTGGTCTCCCATGACGATAATCAGGTTCTTTGGCCGGATGAGTGAGGTATTTTTCAAAAGTGGCAGCAGGTTCGGAGACGTTTAACACGGCATGATAAAGCAGGTCGGAATGAGAACGGTAGATGGCAGACCCCATGACTTTTTTATCACCAAAGGCCAAATCGGAAATGCCTTTTAACGAAAGAGCGTCAATGGAACACGCCTTCAAAGCATCCATCAGATGGTTGTTGATGCGATCAAAAAGCTGTTTTGGCTCAAGTGTGGTAACAGCATGAAGATGTAGGCCAATCACCACGTTGTTGGGAGACAGCAGCACGGTTTGACCTCCCGAAGGGCGTTTAAGCACTTCAATGCCGTCTTTCAAGACCTGATCGAGACGCAAGGCTTCTTCGGGGCGATTAGAAGCTCCCAACACAATGTACATACGATCAGGAACCCACGTTAAGACCGAATGAAAAGGATCGTCCAGCAAACGACGATCCGGCAGATTGTATGGTTTTACATTGATCATGAAAAAGTTTTCAAGAATGCTCTTTGGCAAATACATGACAAGAAATTAAATATCAACATCATGCAGTGAACTATTTCATCATTCATTGCTAAGTGATTCAACTTTCGCAAGTAAATAATGGTTTGATTTTTAGGTGTTATTAGATGAATTTAATTTGATAATCAGTTTCTTA
>JBMFIQ010000037.1:0-21091 GCA_049976245.1 Microbacter sp.
TCCCGCTTGCGGGGACAAAAAGTAAGTCAGGGTCACAGGGGCGGAAGCCCCTTGTAATGAACATGCGAAAGTTGAATTAAGTAACCATTTTTGCTGAGCCCTGGATGTGTGCAATCTTTTTTGCCATCAAACGGATGTTTTTTCAAGCAATTGATAACCGTTCTTTTTTAAAATGTTGGCAGTCAGCTCATCGTTGTTGGTTTTTATGACAACGGCAGCATCCCCGTTGTGGGCAAAGGCATACAAATATTCGATGTCAATGGCTGTTTTGTCAAGATGTTGCAAAGCATCATACAACTTACCGGGTTGATTGGGGATCACGAATCCTACCACATCGGTGGAGTGAACCACAAAATGTTCATCTTTCAATGCCTTCAAGGCGGTGTCGTGTTGATCGACAATCATGCGTAAAATCCCGAAATTTTCCGAGTCGGCAATGCTGAATGCCGTGATGTTGATGCCATGCTTTGAAAGCGCCTGCGTGACTTCGGTCAAACGTCCGGTTTTGTTTTCCAGAAAGAGAGAAAGTTGTTGCAAAAACATAATGAAATAATTTTTAGGGATTAAAGACGGCGTTTGTCAATGACATGTTTCGATTTTCCTTCGGTTCGTTCTATGGTTCTGGGTTCTACGAGTCTGATTTTGGCGCTGATACCCAAAGTGCTTTCAATGGCTGCCTTCATTTTGTGGCTTAATGCTTCCAATTGGCGAATTCCGTCGGAAAAGAATGATTCGTTGACTTCAACCAAAATTTCAAGTACGTCAAGATTGTTGATCCTGTCAACAATTAACTGATAATGAGGTTCTGTTTCGCTCATTTCCAACAACACCGATTCAATTTGTGAAGGAAACACATTCACACCCCGAATGATCAGCATGTCGTCTGTGCGACCCATCAATTTATGAATTCGTGCCGAAGTTCTGCCGCAACTGCATTTTTCGGTGGTCATCGACGTGAGGTCACGCGTTCGATAACGCAACAGCGGCATGCCTTCCTTGGTCAACGTGGTAATGACCAATTCGCCAATCTTTCCTTCTGCAACCGTTTGTAACGTAACGGGATCAATGATTTCGGGGATGAAATGATCTTCAAATACATGCAACCCCTGTTGATGTTCGCATTCCATGGCTACTCCCGGACCGATAATCTCAGTCAAGCCGTAGATGTCCAATGCTTTAAGATGCAATTTTTTTTCAATTTCCTTGCGCATCTCTTCACTCCATGGTTCAGCACCGAAAATCCCCCTGCGTAATTTCAGCTCTTCCGGATTCATGCTGATCTCTTTCATGGTGTCGGCTAAGTAGAGCGCATACGACGGCGTGCATGCTAAAACCGTTGATCCAAAGTCATGCATGATTTGCAACTGCTTCTTGGTGTTGCCTCCGGAGGCGGGAATCACCGTAGCTCCAATTTTTTGTGCTCCCTGATGAATGCCCAATCCGCCTGTGAACAATCCGTATCCGTAAGAAACATGTACAATATCATTGTGATCAACTCCGGCGGCATACAAACTGCGCGCTACTACTTCTGACCAAATTTCCACATCGCGGCGGGTATATCCTCCGACCGTTGGTTTTCCAGTAGTGCCACTGGATGCGTGAAGCCGGATAATTTCACGTTGCGATACCGCAAAGAGCCCAAAAGGATAATTGTCCCTTAAATCCTGTTTGGTCGTCAAAGGCAATGTTTTTAATTGTTCAATGGACTGAATGTCATTGGGTTCAATGCCTTGTTCCTGAAATTTTTTTCGATAAAACGGAACGTTGTAGTACAACCGACTTATCATCTCGTGCAATCGGCTGTTTTGTAACTCAACCAATGAAGCTCGATCCATGCACTCGACGTGTTCATTCCAAATCATGAGGTGCTAAAATGAAATCCATGTCATGTTGACCGCTTTTCGAACAAATCAAACGGGATCAAACAGATCATTGACATGGGAATATGATTAAAAATTCAAAGAAAATGCTCTTTTTAAGTTGAAAAAATGCTTTATATTGCGCTTCAAAAATACACATTTATTTTAATTTGCCAATGAGTCATGATGATCACTTTCATTCAATCCTTTTGGTGTGTTGAAATGTTGATGTTTGAATTGTGCAGGCAGATTTTTTAGATATAAATTTATAAATAACAGATTAATAGATGAATATGTTTCTAACAACCCATTCTTTAGGCTCATTGTAGCTATTAAATGCGCTTCTTGCTTGTAAAAAATAGGGTTCTCACTTGCTTTCTTTTGTTGATTCGAAGAGGCAAAGTTGGTCGGAAAATCAGCAGGTTATTTGAATAAAAATGGCTCAATATGTATTTATAAAATGTTTATATTCAATATGATATTGCCTAATAAGCGCTATGTTGAACAGCATTAAGAATATTTAATCATTCATCTTTTGTAAAAATTCATTTTGCCACTTGATTTCTAAAAAACAAGGTGTAATTTTGCATCGTCTAATTAAAACTTTATCCGTTATGAAAAAACAAGTTGTAACTGTAATGGTCGCTGTAGCCATGTTGGTATCTGCTTCAGCAATGGCTCAAGAAGCTAAGAAAGAAGTAAAAAAAGAAGCTAAAGCTAAAACAGAACAAGTAGCTAAAAAAGAAATGAAAAAAGAAGCTGTTAAAGCTGAAGCCAAAAAAGAAGAAATGAAAGGCGAAGCCAAGAAAGTAGAAAAGAAAGCTACTCCGGCCAAGAAAGAAGTAAAAAAAGAAGTAAAGAAAGCTGAGAAAAAAGCAGAAATGAAATAATTACTGCTTTGTTGCTTTTTCTTATTTTGAACGCCGCCTTATTGCGGCGTTCTTTGTTTCTACTGAGCTTTCCTGAATTTAAAAAGTGGCGTAATCGAAAATCATGCTTTTTATAATTCTTGTAAGACTGGATTTATCTGAAAGGGATTTCAATCCCAAACGGGTAGGAACAACAAAATTCAATCTAGACCAACAGGGAACCTATATTTCCGAGAAAGCCATCATTTAAACAATATCAATCAGATGATTACATCGTTACATGATCCTGAGATTGGAGTAATTCATTTTAAGGTTCATGCTCAATCCCGACGCATCATCATTCGGATGTTAAGCGACGGCATTCAAGTGACGCTGCCCGATGTGTCTTTTTATGACCACGCATTGCAACTGATCGAAAAACACCGGGTGACCATCGTTGAAAAAAAACATGCGGGGGTGCATCGTCCTTTGTCGGTCATTGACGAATCCCATCCGTTGAAAACATTTACTTTTCAAGTATCCGTGGTTGAGTCCGATCGAAGCAATCTTTTTTTTCAATTGCGAAACGGCTTCTTGAAAGTGGATTACCCCAAACATCTGTCGATTAACGACATGACACTTCAAAAAAAAATAAAGGCCGGAATTGTCTATTTTATGCGACAGGAAGCAAAAAGAATTTTACCTGTCAAAACACAAGAGTGGTCGTCAAAAACAGGACTTGCTTTTAAATCGCTCAAAATTCAATCGAGTACATCACGGTGGGGAAGCTGTTCTTCAACCAACAGCATTAATCTTTCCCTTTTTTTAATGCTTTTGCCGGAACCATTGATTGATTATGTCATTGTGCATGAACTTTGCCATACGGTGGAGCACAATCACAGTGCTCGTTTTTGGGCACTGGTAGGGGCCATGCTGCCTCATTACAAAGAACTTCGTCAGGATTTAAAAAAATATCCGTTGTCAATGTGGGCAAAAGCCTATTGATAAATACCTAATTCGTTCAGTTTGGCGGCATATTTGGCGGCATTCCTTTTTTGTTCGGCCCAAGTTGTGGCAAAATAATGTTCGCCGTTGAGGGTTTCTTTGGCACACATGTAAAGATAGTTGTTTGGCGTGTAGTTGAGCACTGCATCAATGCTTTCAATGCTTGGGAGTCGAATTGGACCGGGTGGTAATCCTTTGTGATGATAGGTGTTGTAAGGCGATTTTACCTGTAAATCTTTTCCGGTGATGCGTTGCAGTGAGAAGTCCTGAAGGGCAAATTTGACGGTTGGACATGACTGTAACGGCATGCCTTTATGCAACCTATTTAAATAAAGTCCCGCAATAATGGGTTTGTCCTGATCGCGGTTGGTTTCTTCTTCAACAATCGAAGCCAACGTGATCACTTCAATCGGAGTCAAATTTTCCGCCTTTGCTTTTCCCAATCGTTCAGCATCCCAAAAGACGGTGTATTCATGTTTCATCCGTTTCATGAGTTGTGTCATGGAAACATCCCATAAAATGTCGTAGGTATTGGGGATGAACATGGCGGTTACGGTTTGTGGATTAAAACCAAATTGCCTGTCAAAAGCCGGATTGTCGAGGTGCTGGATGATGGTCAATGAATCCAGCATCAGTTGCTGTGCTAAACGACCTGCCAGTTGTTCTTTGGTGCGTAAGTTGTTAAAAGTCAAGTGAACCGGACTTTGGATGCGTTTGCTCAAATGATACAGCAACGATTCATTATCCATGCCGTCAGTGATCAGGTAACGTCCTGGTCGTACCTTCTTGTCATAGCCAATCAGCGTAGCTGCTTCGATAAATGAATGCATGTTTTTGACCTTGGTCTTCTCCTTGAGTTGATTGACAACATCCGTAAAACGATCTCCGGGTCGTATATATAAATAGACAGGTTCATGATTTGGAGTATAAAAATTGGCATGAAAATAGTTGTAAAACTGATATCCAGTAACAACTATTAACAAGCTGATTACCAAACGAATGATCCACTTATTCAGTCGTAATTTTTTTCGATTTTTTTTCTTCATAAACGTGTTAGTTTCATGACAATCAATGAAGATGCAAAATTAATCATTGCTTTCTGCAATATTTGGTAAGATAATTTGAAAAACTCAAAATTAATGCGTAATTTTGCAGCGCCGTTTTGCAAAAGCTTGTTGCAAGGCTTGTTGCATAAAGGTGAGGTGGGTGAGCGGCTTAAACCAACAGTTTGCTAAACTGTCGTACGGGTAACCGTACCGGGGGTTCGAATCCCCCCCTCACCGCCAATTTCATTTCAATTTATAACAAAAGCTCGCAAATTCTTGATTTTGCGAGCTTTTGTTTTGTTGAATACAGTCAAAATATTCAATAAAAATCAATTTTTAGGTGTCTAATTCGGGTACCCAAAGATTTGAAAGTTCCGAGTAACCGAATTTGCTCAAAAATAATTCATAATTAAGTAGTTCAATTGTCATCGAGGTGAGTTGACAACAATTGAACAGCTGTTTCTTTTGAGATGTGTGGGTGTAAAAATCAAAAAGGAGGGGTTGTGCTCATTCGTCGGAGAATTGTACCAACATGCGGCGATAGACGTTAAAGATAGCAGACTTGGAAACAAATCCGACATATTGTCCGTTGTCAACAACCGGAAGATTCCATGCGCCCGTTCGTTCAAAGGTTTTCATAACTTCTTCCATTGAATCATTGATTGAAAGCACCGCAGGAGGAGAAATCATCAGTTCGCGCATGCGGAATCGCTGGTAAAGGTCAGCACGAAACATGATGTTGCGTACTTCATCTAATGTGATGATACCAAGCAGTCGCTTGTCCGAATCGACCACGGGAAAAATGTTGCGACTTGATTTTGAAATGACGTTAACCAGATCGCCCAACATGTCGTCGGGATGTACTACGTCCAAATTTGTTTCAATGACATGGTGCATTCGCATAAACCCCAAAACTGCACGGTCTTTGTTGTGCGTCATCAATTCGCCTGTTTTGGCCAATCGCATGGCATAAATGCTGTGTGACTCAAACAAATTCATGGTGAGGTATGCTATGGTGGAGGTGATCATTAGCGACATGAAAAGTTCGTAGCCTCCGGTGACTTCCGCAATGAGAAAGATGGCTGTTAATGGAGCGTACATGACGCCTGACATGACACCGGCCATGCCGGCAAAGGCAAAATTTTTCAACGGGATATCGACGCCAAGGAAAAAGTTCATGGCAAAAGCCAGCACGTAGCCTGTGAGTCCGCCGACAAACAAACTTGGAGCAAACAAACCACCTACGCCGCCTGCGCCATTGGTGGCAGCCGTTGCAATGACCTTGAACAAAACAATGAGGCTGAGATAGATCACAATGGCTAATCCGTCATTGCGAAACGGATAAAAAAGGCTTCGATTGAACAAGGTGTCGGGCGTGCTTCCCGAAAGTAAAGCACTGATGGTCGAATATCCTTCGCCGTAAAGGGGCGGGAAAAGGAAAATCAACGAACTGAGAACAACGCCCCCAATGATTAGTTTTTTCCATGTGCTGTTCAATTTGCCAAACATCTCTTCCATGCGGTTGGTCATGCGGGTAAAATAGAGCGATACAAATCCGCAGACGATGCCTAACAAGATGAGCGACGGGATTCGGTCGATCGAAAAGGGAGCAAAATGTGAAAATTGAAACATAAATTGATCTCCCATCAGGACATAGGTCAATGCGGCAGCCGTTACCGACGAAATGAGCAATGGAATGACTGAAGCCATTGTCATGTCAAGCATCAACACTTCTAATGTAAACAACACACCGGTAATGGGCGCTCTGAAAATTCCGCTGATGGCGCCTGCCGCACCACATCCAACCATCAACATCAAGGTTTTTTGGCTCATCTTAAAATATTTTCCTAAATTGGAACCAATGGCTGAACCGGTTAGAACAACAGGAGCTTCAGCTCCCACAGATCCGCCAAAGCCAATAGTAATGGCGCCTCCAACCATGGAACTCCATGTGTTGTGCAGCTTGATGATGGCTTTGCGTTGCGAAATGGCATACAGGATCCGGGTTACGCCGTGACTGATGTCGTCGCGAACAATGTTGCGGACAAACCATCCTGAAAGGGCAACGCCAATGATTGGCAAAATAAGATACCAGTAGTTGGCTTTGTCGAGTGAAAAATGTTCGGTGAGTAATTGTTCAATCAGATGGATAAAGGCTTTAAGCAAAAAAGCGGCTAATCCGGAAAGAATGCCTACGGCAAAGCTCAATATCAAGATAAAATGACGTTCCTTGATGTGCTCTTCCCGCCAGTGGATCAATTGTAAATGTTGTTTGCTGCCTAATACCGCTTTTGGAAATTTTGGAAAGTAAGGAATGTTGAATTGTTTCATTCCGTTGTTGAATAACCTAATTTTCATTGTTTTGTATTACAATGTTTTGGTATGGATAAGGAATTTCAATTTTTTCTTTATCAAATCGTTCCTTGATGGCTTTCAGCAAATCGCATTTGAGCACAAAGGCATTGCCGCTGCTGGAGGCCCACGCCCAAACCCTTAAATTGACCGAAGAGTTGCCAAGTGCAGTCACCCGTACCGTTACTTGCGGCAACCCTTTGGCTTTGTCGTCGTCGCTTCGTCGATCAATCAACAAAGGATGCTTTAAGGCTTCATCACGAATGCACTCCATAGCATGATCAATGTTGTCGTTGTATCCGATGCCGATGTCAATGATGGCGCAAACAGGCTGGTCGGCAAAGTTTGCGTTGACGAGGGTGGATGAACTGATGGTGGCATTGGGAATGATGACGCTTTTGTTTTCGGGGTTTTTCAAAACGGTGTGCCTCAGGGTGATGTCATCCACGTTGCCTTGATTCCCATCGGTTAAAACGATGTAATCACCCACCCGAAAGGGTTTGAAGATGATGATAAAAATGCCGCTGATGATGTTACTGAATGTTTGTTGTGCCGCAAAGCCTATGGCTGCCGTCAAAATGGCTGCTCCTGCCAGCATGGCCGACCCAACGCGTTTGAGTTCGGGAATTTTGTTAAAAAGAACGATGGCCGCAATGATTACCAGTGTGAAGTTGATCGTATTGCGCAAAAAAGTGTAGTTGGTCGGATCCATCTTCATGGTTTGAGCGGCTTTGTGAAATGCCCTTTTGAGAATGTAAGATGAAAGTTTTACCAGTAAGAATGTGACGACGATGGAACTCCCGATCCAGATCATTTCTTCAATAAAACCCATAGATGAATGTGTCATGCTTCGGTTGTCTGATTGTTTTTTGTTTGTTGAAACGTCAAGGTAGTCATCGTTTATTCGACTACGTTTGTCAAATCGTTTTAATGATGTAATTTTGAGGCTCAAAATTAGCATAAAAAATGGATCCTATTGCTTTGATTCAAAAATATTATGATTTGAACTCGCCTGCTTATGCTATCTTATTGAATCATAGCCAGGCCGTTACTCAAAAATCACTTTTAATTGCTCGAGCGCATCCCGAATGGAAGCTCGATCGTTTGTTTATGGAGGAGGCGGGCATGTTGCACGACATTGGCATCTTCATGACCAATGCGCCGTCGATTGGGTGTTTTGGAACGCATCAATACATTGAGCATGGTTATCTTGGCGCTGATCTTTTACGAAGTGAAGGGTTTCCACGTCATGCCTTGGTATGTGAACGTCATACTGGCGTGGGTCTTTCAAAAAGAGAAATCATTGAAAAACAACTTCCCTTGCCGCATCGTGACATGATCCCCGTCAGCATGGAAGAGCAAATCATCTGTTTTGCCGATAAATTCTTTTCCAAATCTCGTCCGGGAATGGAATTGACCATTGATGAGGTGCGTCGTTCGCTTTCAAAATTTGGAGATAATGTGGTGAATCGTTTTGATGAGTGGACTGCCTTGTTTCTTAGCCCGAATGTTGGTGAACTGATAAGCAAACCCAAAGCTGAATAATTCTTTAAATTGCCACGGGTGAGGATAAACCCCGTTGGTGGCCAACGAACTGTTGTCGAATCGGGGGTGAATGTCGAAGCGAAGAGAGAGAAAACGGTTGAGCGTTACATTGGCAATGGTTTCCCAATCAAGCTCCATGGTGTGATAGTCGGTAAAATAAGACAATCGACTGTTAATGGATAGGTTGTTGGTAACTTGTTTGTTGTATTCAAACAGGAAGGAACTTCCGAATTGGTGGAGGCTATTGTGACCGGGTTGAATTCCGTAGAGTGCCAGGTTGAAATTGGAAGTATCGGCCACGTGAATGTAACGATATGAAATGGGAGTGATCAACACAGAGAGTTGTTGATTGTATTTATAATTCATCCCAAGACCAATATCGATGCGATACGGCGAAAAGAATCCGTTCATTTTGGTGAGCGAATTGAGTCCGGCAAAAGAGGTGAGTGAGTAGGTGGTGAATTGTCCTGAAAGGGTATAATACCAATTGTTATAAGCTTTTACTCCAAGTTTGCTGGACAAGCGAATCAAGTTGTCAGTGACCGAGTAGCCTCGAATGGTGTCTGATATTTCGCTTTGAAGTCCCATGCGAAAAGTGAAGTCATTGTCAAATTGAACATTTTTCTGATCATCGTAATTTGCATTGGCATTAACGATGAAGAGTCCGGCCACGTTTTTTTGCCCGCCTTGATACCAATTGGATGTTGTAAAGTTTTGAGTAACTTGTGCCAAAATACTTCCACTTGTCGTCCAAGGCGATTTAACCAATTTTGCCACTTTCATCTCTTCAGGATATCGCCATTCATATTGATGTTTTAAAGCTAATTTTTCCCGATCGGGCATGCTCATTTTGTGATACGCAAACTGTTCTGCATTGGGAAGTGATTGAATATCATATTTATAATACAAAATGTTGGAGACCGCCAATGCTGTTTTTTCCCAATTTCTGAGGCTGTCCACATAGCCCGCTACAAAGAAGGAGGGACTAAAATAGGCTGAAATCGGTTTCCCGTATGACAGATAAGATTTTTCCATTTGAGCCACAACGGGTGCCGGTTTAGGTTGGAAATGAACTTTTAATCCCGTAAATACCAAATCGGTAAAAAAAGGATTTCCGGTGAAAAAAGATCGGTCGGGAAGGATGCCGTAATTGATTTGATTTACGGTGTCAACGTATGGATGGGTATTTTGATTGAGCAGGTTCAGAGCCATTGAGTCAACGTTGACTTGTAGCTTGTTCTGAAATGAGATGTGGTTCAATTTGACGGTGTCTTGTTGAGCAAAACAGTGGGAAAAAAATAACATTGAAAATAAGGTAATCCAAACTGCTTTCATTTGTTTGTGGTTGTTTTTAATTGGATTTAACGTGATTTTTCGGCTCTTTGCATTCATGATCAAGGTAGTGCGGAGATGGTTGGTTTTGTTGGTGACTGTTAGCTTGGTTTGCCGCTTTTGTGCATTTCTGAAATGCATGAGATGAAAGGATGTTCCTTGCCCAAATCATTTCAGATTCGCCGTGAACAGGATTCTTGTCATCGTAATTTAACATTTTTGATGGGGCAAAAATAACCATTTTAAGTTAGAAAATTCTTTGTATTTTTCAAAACTATGTTGACAGCGTGATTTTTAAAAGCATTTAGCTTTTTCTTTTTTTTTGTTCAACGTTGCTCGTTGGGCACAATGATGCTATTACAAACAGTTAAAGCTTTGGCTTCCTGATTGAATTACTTGTCGTCATGCCATGGGTTAAATTTTCGGCAATGACATTTTTTGGTGAAATCATTGATGCTTCGGGTTATTTTTTCCGTTCGTATGAATAGAGAATTTTACCGTTTTGATTGATGAAGTAAATGGAAAAATGATTATGGGTAACTGAACAAAGGGTAAAACCGGTGGCTTTTTTCCAATATTTGGTATAAAACCACGGAGTGGCAGTTCTTGATTTCCATGCCGATCCGGTGGTGATGTAATCGATGTTGCCTACCTGATTGTGCTGAAAAGTGTGAATATGCCCCGAGAAATAAAAGTCAACATGATATTTTTTGAGGATTGGATTTAATTCTTTCACCAATTCTTGGGTGTTACCCGGGAAAAAGCCTGAATTGTAAATAGGATGATGCGCTACCACAATTTTCCAGGTTTCGTGGGAATGAGCCAGCACACTGTCTGCCCAATGGAGTTGCAATGCAGTGTTTTGTTGATCAAATCCCGATTCAGAGGGGAATTTATGTGCGTAACTTTTTAGAAATGGAGAAGAATCCATGATCAACACACGCAATGAAGTGGAGTCGTTGATTTTTTTTACAAAGGTAAAATAACGTGCCGGCATCACCCAATTGGTGTCAATCTGATGATAATCAATTTGAGCATCGGGGTTTCCCGCATAATCGTGGTTTCCTAACGCTACGTACCATTTCAGTTTGGCAATGGGGCCGTGATTAAAGAATGGCACGAAATTCCATTGCCATGCGGTGTCGTGCACCGTCATGGGAGCCGCATTGTGAAAGTTATCGCCGCAAGAAATGATGAAACGGGGATCCACCAAAGGGGCATAATGATTCATTTGTGCGGCTACTTCGGGTTTGGCTCCGGCGGTTTTCACTGACCCGAAATCAGCAATGATATAAAAATTGTAATCGGAAGGCAAGGGCAGCGGCAGGTTTTCGGAACGATTGCATGAAAAGAGGGTGACAATGGATAAGCCAATAAAAATGCTGAAAAATAAGGTTTTGAAACGAATTTTTTTCATAACGGGAAGTGTTGAAGAAAAGAAATTACAAGCAAAGATACGATGAATTTACAAGGAATCATCGATGTAAGCCGTTTTTTCCTTTATGTACAATATTTTGTGGATCTTTGTGGAATGGTTATTTTAAAATACGGGAATCAAATCATCATTGCCAATGCAAAGCAAAAATCCATCTCCTCAAGGAATAACTTATTTGACTAATTTTGTCTTGTTCAAGTCATCTTTTTCGTTGCGAACAAATGAACTGTTGATTTTGTCTTGGATTCTGGAACGAATGGATGTCTTATTGTATTAAACCGTTCATTAAGGGATGTTTCAATGAATTTTGAAAAACAGGAACGCATTTTAGTGGCTCCCCTCAATTGGGGTTTAGGTCATGCAGCCCGCTCAATTCCTTTGATTAAAAAGTATCGGGCTGAAGGTCATTTCATCATGTTGGCTGCCAACGGTGAGGCGTTCCATTTGTTGTCGGGTCAATTTCCCGATCTTCCGTTTGTCTCATTGCCGGAATGGAACATCAGGTATTCCCGCTCCTCGTCGCAACTATTTGCCATGCTCTGGCAATTTCCTCTTTTTCTGTTGCATGCGGTCTGGGAACATCGACGCTTGAATAAAATCATCCGTCAACATGCCATCACGGTGGTCATTTCCGACAATCGTTTCCCGTTGTGGAATGCTAAGATAAAATCCATTTACCTCACGCATCAACTGATGATTAAGATGCCTCCTCAAATGGCATTTCTTGAATATTGGGTGTGGAAGTTGCATCGTTGGGTTATTTTGAAGTACGACGAGTGTTGGATTCCCGACACATCGGGCGAAGATAATCTTTCGGGCGATTTGTCACATCATTTCCCTTTGCCGCCGAACGCTCGTTTCATTGGCTGGCTTTCACGGTTCCCTGTTCAAAGTGCTTTTCGACCTGCAAAGCGTTATCAACGGCTTTGTCTCGTGTCGGGACCTGAACCGCATCGTACGTTATTTGAGCAACATCTTATTGCACGTTTAAGCCATGAGCATCAGCCTGTTTTACTCATTCGAGGAAAACCTTCAGCTTATCCCGCCGAAGATCATATCGGCTCGGTGGACTTGCTGGCTCATTGTTCTGATGAGGTATTGCAGCAATACATTTTGGACACGCCGTTGATCATTTGTCGTTCGGGATACAGCACGTTGATGGATCTGACCGTATTGGGCAAAACCAATGTTGAATTGGTTCCCACGCCTGGGCAAACCGAGCAGATTTATTTGGCTGAACACTATCATGCACGAAAAAAATAGTTTAGTATCTTTGTGCCGTTTTTTTAAGTCAATGATTGTTTTGTAAGTTTTCCTCGTAAGTGGCTTTTGAAACGAGTTAGTCCGAAGACTGATGGCTTTTCTTTTATTATTCAAAGATTTAATCATGGAAATGTCGGTTTATGCCTTGTTTGTCGAGTCGATTCGTAAACAGAAAAAATTGTTTCTGTTGTTGATGGATCCTGATCATTTCCATTCAGAGCACGATATAGTCTCTTTTCTCTCACATGTCAACAAGGCAAAACCGGATTTGATTTTGTTGGGAGGGAGCATCACAACCAACGGAACGGAGACGTTGCTGCGTCAGATTAAAAAATGGTGTTCCATTCCGGTGGTGCTTTTTCCGGGCAATACATTTCAATTTACTCCCGAGGCTGATGCCTTGTTGTTATTGACGTTGATTTCGGGACGTAATCCCGACTTGTTGATCGGTCAACATGTTGTTTTTGCACAGGTGCTCAAACAATCAGGGATTGAGACCATTTCCACCGGTTATCTGTTGGTCGAAAGTGGACAAACCACAGCTGTGGAATACATCAGCAATACGCGTCCCATTCCGCGTTCGAAACCTGGCATTGCAGCGGCAACTGCTTTGGCGGGGACCATGATCGGGAATCGGCTGATTTATCTTGAAGCTGGAAGCGGTGCCGAAATGCCGGTGCCTTCGGACATGATTGCCAAGGTGAAACAAACCATTGATGTCCCGTTGATTGTTGGTGGAGGACTTCGCACAACATCCGATTTGATCCATGCACTGGCGGCAGGTGCCGATGCCGTTGTGGTGGGAAACGTCTTTGAACATGTTCCTGAATTGATCAAACCTTTTGTCGATTTGACTCATGATTTTAGGATGATTTAAAGCGTTGAATATAAATAGAATAGGCAAAGAGCTAAAAGATTCTGTCATAAAAAAAACGATTCTCTTTGGCGGAATATAAAAAAAGCATTACCTTTGCATCGCTTTTGCCAAAAAAATGATTCAGTAGCTCAGCCGGTAGAGCACATCCCTTTTAAGGATGGGGTCCTGGGTTCGAATCCCAGCTGGATCACAAGCAAAAACGCTAATTACTTTTTATATAAGTAGTTAGCGTTTGCCATTTATGCCAATTGCACAACATTTGCACAACACGAAACGAACATAGCCTTTTTTTGCTTCAAAACTTCATCTTTGAATAGTCCTTTTTTTGCAGTGATAGCAAACAAAAAACCACCCTTTAGAGGTGGCTTCTTTATATGTGATGCTAAGGTATATACCAATACGAAATATTTACTCCTTCAGTACTTTCCTTTCTATTACTCCCTCAGCGGTAATAATTTTCACAATATACAACCCTTTTGGATAAGTACTAATAGAAACATATTCATTGCCTGATATTTGTTTTGTAAGCAGCGTTTTGCCACTAATATCTAAAAGTGTCAATGTGTCATTACCATTTAACCCCTTAATAAAAAAACCATCAGTTACCGGATTAGGATATAAATAGATAGGATTAACCGTTGTCGTTGAGACGGCAGTATTTGTCATTTCTACGATATTTGTAAAATCTTTCCATTGATAAGCTGCTTTGTATGCACTTAGCGAACCTGA
The DNA here is from genome assembly GCA_049976245.1 of Microbacter sp. Classification (GTDB taxonomy): domain Bacteria; phylum Bacteroidota; class Bacteroidia; order Bacteroidales; family Paludibacteraceae; genus Microbacter. The sequence goes on from JBMFIQ010000037.1 coordinate 14,292, forward strand.
AGGAACATACAAAATACATGTACTTGTATTTACTGAATAGAAAACATCGGATGATGAGCTTAAATCAATCGGAGTAGCTGGATAGGCATAAATAGAAGCCAACCCACTACAACGTTGAAAAGCCCAATTTCCGATAGAAGTTATCGAATTAGGAATAGTAATCGAAGTCAAGCCACTACAACCTTGAAAAACGCCATCTCCGATAGAAGTTATCGAATTAGGAATAGTAACCGAAGTTAAACGAGTACAACCTGCAAAAACATCATTTCCGATAGAAGTTACCGATGACGGAATAGTAACCGGAGTTAAACGAGTACAATCTGCAAAAACATCATTTCCGATAGAAGTTACCGATGACGGAATAGTAATCGAAGTCAAGCCACTACCTGAAAAAGCCTCACCTCCGATAGAAGTTATCGAATTAGGAATAGTAACCGAAGTCAAACCAACACAACCATCAAAAACATGATCTCCGATAGAAGTTACCGAATTAGGAATGGTAATCGAAGTCAAGCCACTACAACCTTCAAAAACACCATATCCGATAGAAGTTATCGATGAAGGAATAGCAATAGAAGTTAAACCAACACAACCTTGAAAAACACCACCTCCAATAGAAGTTACCGATGACGGAATAGTAATCGAAGTCAAGCCATTACAATTAACAAAAGCCTCACCTCCGATAGAAGTTACCGATGACGGAATAATAATCGAAGTCAAATGATAGCAATCTGCAAAAACACCACCTCCAATAGAAGTTACCGATGAAGGAATGGTAATCGAAGTCAAGCCATTACAATTAAAAAAAGCCCAATCTCCGATAGAAGTTACCGATGAAGGAATGGTAATCGAAGTTAAACTCGTTTTCCCTTGACCATTTGCTTGGATATAAAATGAATATTCTGGCAATATATTAACAGGATAGGAAGTATTTGTGAAAGTGCCGCCGTTACCATTATAAGCTGCTATATTTACCGCACTTATATCCAACACTGCCAACGAAGGCATGTTATCCCGCATGGTTACAAAATCACGGGCATCAATAGTACCGGTAATAGTAAGGTTCGTAACAGTAGATAATTCCGTAGAGGTCAAAGCGGTTGATAAACCACCGGCGGTAACATTAACTGTTTTAGAAACAGTAGCTTGCAACATCATGGCGATGGTAAGACTCAGAAATAGTAGAATTGTTTTTTTTATAATACATTAATTTGATTCTTCAAACTCCTTTATTTTTTTATTTGCATTACGAAGACCTATGTAAGCGATTGCGTCTATAAAAAGAAATATAACAAAAGCTACCCATCCACTTAAAATAGCACTAATAAGAATAGCCATCGACCAAATTATCAACATTATAATAAAAAAACCTTCTGTGCTATCCAAGTCCCTTTATTTGGAAATTTTGTGGCAACATTTCTGGTTACTCCGTGTTGTGCTACCAAACTTTCAACAAATTCTTTTGAAGTTTGTAAATTCCAACCTTTAGCGTCTTTACAAAACTTTACCGCTTGTAATATCCCTTTTTGCTGATACAACTCTAAAATTCTTTGGTCTATATTGTTAAGCGTTGAGGCTGTTGAAGTGTTATCTGTTTCGATGGATGAATCCTGAGTTGTGGAAGGAATAATAGAGTTCCCCTCTGATATGTCCAAATTATGTTGCCATCTTTCTTTGAAAGCCTGATCTTTGGAAGAACTATCAGGATTCGCTTGTCCTGGCTTCCATGAATAACCACACGCTAAACAAGTAATTTTTATTTTGTTACTTCCTATCGTTCCACCAAGAAGGCCAATACCACCAGTAAGTAATACGCCTGCTAATGCTTTTCCTCCACCAAAACCTTTTTTGTTTGCTGTAATTTGATTTGAGCCACATTTTGGGCATCTAATCTCTGTAATTGGCTGTGTCATAAATTTAATTTTTAAAGATTCATCAAAAACATTCTTTTGTAATATGTTGATCTCATCTGTTCTTAGATTGACAAAGATAGTTATTCCCATTTAAAACTATTGAAATTCATTGCAGCAAAGGTAATAAAAAATAGGTGATATGTAGCCTAATTTCTTTGGCGGTCATTTCTCAATTTAGCAGAATGAAAAATGACCAGTACGACATATTTCTCAAAGAAGTTGGAAAAAATATTCGACGCATCAGAAAAAAGCAAGGCCTTACTATGGAAGCCGTTGCAAATGATTCTGAAATTGAATACCGACAACTTGGAAGAATTGAGCGAGGGGAAGGAAATAGTACTATTATAACTTTACAAAGATTAGCCGAAGTTATGAAAGTTGATATTCATCAGTTCTTTATTTTTCCTAATAAAAATATTAAGTAGTGAAAAGGCACTTATTATCATTCATCACCACGAATTTGTTTTTTATCTTACTTCCTCAATTGGAATTTCAGGATAGAGATGGCTTTTACCATATTCTGAATTTTGATAATCCATTTCCCATTGAATAGCATGCTCAACAAAAGCCTTTCTGTTAGGATCAGAACTTTCGATTGCTCTTTTTACTATCGTTGAGTTCTCAATAAGATATTGCTTTGCTTCTTCTTTAGTCATTGAATTTGTTATTAAAATAGTCCATAAAGTATTGATAATCTTTGTACACATCAAAAAGTTAGCTCCATTGCCAATTTCCCATCAACAACTTTCCATTCATCACCACGAATCCAATATTTATTTTTTGACTTAGTAGCTTTGGCACTATTGGGGTATTTCTTGAAAAACTTGAATTCTTCAATACTTACCATCTCAACTTTTGCCATCATTACACCATCTCTTTTGTATTCAAGAATAAAAGGAGCTGCCACGACAATAGGAGGTTCGTTTTTATCCAATCCGTTTTTCGTGATGAAAGTGTTGAAGGTAGTATAATCAACTAAGTACATAACTATTTGTTTTCAGGTTCATAAACGATACTATTCTTTTGATCCGGCAAAGGCTTTGTGTGCATATTATTGCCACATAAAATATCATCAGGTATTTTATCAAATGCCTTGCAACATGGATAATCTCCATTGCTTACCTTGTCACGGGAATAATTCTTGCAAGTATTACAAGCTATTTTTTTTAATGGTTCGTTGTGTCCGATTATATCACTCATAATTGTAATTTTAGTTACTCAAAGATACAAAAAATATTTCATATTATTTTTTGATTTGCCCCATTTACTCATATATTTCATCTTCTAATTCCTTACCAACCTTAATTTTACCTTTTACCTCATTCAATTGTTTATTCTTCCAGTTTTCGGGATCGGTATTGCATAGAGTAAAGATGATGGCGGCTGTATCCGGTTGAAAATACTTATCTGTGATGGTTTGCTCTTTGATTTTCGGCTTTTTGTCCTTATCATCAATATAGACAGTCTTTTTTTCTTGTACCGTATAGCCTTGAATCTTTTTGATCAGTGATTTTTTGGCCTCAGCGGTGAAAAACTTTAATCTATCATCCTGTGCCTTTTTAATAGACTCGCAAAACTCTTTTTTTTCTGATTTCCAACGATAATAAGTTGCCTCATCAATATAAGCCATTTTGCATATCTCCGCTATCGTGTAGGTATCTGACTTAATCAAGTCAGTAATTCGTTCTACAATTTCATTGTTATATTTTGCCATGATTATTATTTATTGTGGCTAAGATTGATTGAATAATTGCTTTTTGCATTGGTGCAATTTTTGGTAGTTTGTTTACCGTAATATTTACCGTAATGGGTACCGTATTTTTACCATAACGCATTACGTTACCGTAAACCGTAATCCCCCTATATAGATAGGGGGTTATTACGGTACGGTAATATGGTAGGTTAAAAGGGTAGGTTGTCATTTGAAATTTCATTTACTGGTAAGTGATAAAAACCCGCTTCACTTCTTACAATGATACCGGACTTAGTCGCTTGATTAATTCTTTTTTCTGCCATAGATACTTTTACGTTTCCAATCTCCATGACCTTCTTTTTTAGATCAGAATAATTCAAAGAGGTTGGCATAGGAAGAATTTCAGAAAACAACTTATCAAGTTTTGGAGACTTTGCAGCTTTGGGCACCGGTGCATATAGTTCCGGCAAAGCCTCAACATTGATACGAAAACAAAATTCATCTATCGGCCTGTGTCGGCTGTCTATGGGTTTAGCTTCGATATAGGGCGTGGAGTCCTCTACTTTGGTAAGTAACAAGGTTAATTCCCCTTTTTGCCTGAGAAACGCGCCTAAGTGCCCTCTTAACTCACTTGTGCCCTTGTTCACATGTAAGGCAACACAGATATGGCAATTATATGATGTTGACCATTGAGCCAATTTCGTTACAATACCCTTACTTTCTGAAATGTCGTTGAAGTTATCCACCAAGTCCACAACTCCATCAATCAACACCACGTCCGGCATAAGGTCTTTAATAGCGTTTTCAATGATTCCAATCCTTTCGGTTGTGGCGTATTCCCTAAGATTCAACGCTGTAAATGGTGGATAGTTTTCATTCGTTGGCCAATGTAGAATGGTATGTACCCTTTGAGCCACTGTTTGCGTGTCGCTACCGTCTTGCTCCGTGTCCACAAACAAAACCTTCATATCCTTTTTCGGGCAGTGCATATCCAAAAACGTGTCTTTATGAAGGGTTGCCGCTGCAATAGCAGAAATGAGAAACGTTTTACCAACCTTTGCGCTTGCTGCTATCGTGCTAATATTTCGCCGGTGCAAAATGGGTATCTCTGTCGATGTTTGAATGAGTAATGGTTCGGGTGCTTGTACCGGCCTGGATAGATCAATTACAGTATTACGCCAATCAGTCGCGGCCTTGTAGCCTGCATGAAGAAGCGCCAATCCTTTTTCCATTGTGAAATTATTAGGCTCCATATTCATACGATTTTAGGGGTTTTGTTCCAAAGATCAACAAATACAGATTGGTTTGTAGGCTCTAATTTCAAAGGCACATAGATTATAGCAGTTGAGGCTTTAGGTGTGCTTTTTAATGTCTCACGGATAGCATCGGAAGCAAGTTTCCACGTTGGTAGGTCGATACCAAGCAAAGAGAAATAGCATCGTACAACTGTTTGGAGTTCGTTTGAATTTCGCTCTACTATGTCACGGCGTGCGTCCGGTCGCATCATGTACGAATTGAGTCTTTTTTCAAGTGTTTGTGCTAATTCCCTAAGTGGTGGCATCGGATCGCTCCAACCGTTTTGAGCTTCATATATTTCTGCAAATTCAGGGTTTGAAATAGAGAAATATGTATTATCTTTGTGGCGGATAAGATTTTGAGTCTCCGTTCCTTGCATGGGTTCGGGGACTTGCTTTTGATAGGTCATTTTACACACCCTCCACCGTTAAGAACTTTCTTAATATCGGAAAAACGATAAAGACGTTTTCCACCAGCTTCTATTGGCGATAAATAGCCTTTCTTATGCCATCTCCAGAGACTTGATAGGTTAACACTTAGCATTTCGGATGCCTGCTTTGGCGTAATATAACGCTCTGTTTTCTCGTCGGCAATTTGTTGCTCCAATTCGTGTTTGGTTTTAGCAATTGTCAGTTCAACAAGCTGTGTTAAGTCATTTAATGATACAGCAAGGGTTACGTTTGCACCGTTTGCCATTAATTCATTTAAGTTCATTTTATTAAGCATTAAAACCTTTGCCCTTCTTTGCAATGTGGCCACAATTGCAATTATTCGACATTTAGCGATACAAAGATAGAGGCTAATAAAATGATATACAAGGTCTTGCAGTTGTCTTAGGTTGTGCACAAGCACAAACAAGCAAACACAAAAAAAGGTGCAACATTTACGCTGCACCTCAACCATTATAAAGAATTGATAGTTAGTTAATTTGAAGGGTGTTTTTCATAAGTAGAGTATTTTTGTCTTTATCATCGTCCTTCCGATAATAGTTTATTGATTGATCAGAGGTATCAAACCCAAACACTTTTTTCATTGCTTCATAGCATAAAGTATTTTCTCCTGCAGGTATTAAAATATATCCCAATAGACTAAGAGCGTTTATTACTTGTGCTACTAATTTCCCTTTACTTCGTTCGTTCAATTGTTTGTGCAATGTTGCCATGAGTTTGGTTTTGTCGCTGTCGTCGAGTGGCGTTAAATAGCTTTCAAAAGTAGGCTTCGGTTTGTTTGTCTTTAAATAGTCAGAAAAGAAATTTTCAAATTTTAATGGGTTTGATAGAATTATTTCCCATGCTTTATAAAACTTACCTCCTTTTATTCCTTGTTGAAACATCAAATCAGCATCAATATAGTAAAAAAACGAATCAAAATTTTCATAGTCCTTAATTTTCATAGTTTCTCCTTCATTGATGCTTCCTTTATTAATATTTTTTCCCCAAACGCTTGCAAATACTTGATACGCCAAATCGGTATTATCTCGGTTAAATAATTCATTATGATTTATGGATGGTTCAAACTCTGAATAACCTTTTGAAAATCCTTTTGCATAAGACAATAAATAACTTTCACTGGCTCTTAATCCTATTAGTTCATCATTTTCATCTCTTAACTCCTTATTTCTGATTTTATTTATAAATAAATTCCAGTCGTTGATAAATAAATAATAAGTATAAATCTGGTCTCCTTCTATGCTCTCTTTTTGTAGGCTAAATGGGTAAAAATGGGCAAAATCAATTTTATTGGGTTCTTTCTCCATTAATGAGATAAAACTATTGTAAATTACTTCAGGTAATACTTCGGGGTTAAATTCCAATCTATTTATTTCATACGTAAATAATCTGTTAATATATAGGCAAAATGCCATGTTTTTTTGTTAAATACAGCTTTATCAATAGAAT
>JBMFIQ010000038.1:0-20067 GCA_049976245.1 Microbacter sp.
AGAAACTGATTATCAAATTAAATTCATCTAATAACACCTAAAAATCAAACCATTATTTACTTGCGAAAGTTGAATAATTTATTTTTATTACATCTGAAACCTCCATGCTTATTCATCTTCGAGCAAAATCCTCAATGAGGGCACAACGGTTTCAATCCAGCCTTCCACAATGTTTTCAAAAGCTTCATCCGGAATATTGATGTGATTGATTTCAAGACTTGTACCCTGTTTGTGTGGATGCATTTTCAGGGTAACAATGGAAGGCATTATTTCATCTTCTTCAAAATACCATTTCTGAACAATTTTCCGATTTTCTTCAAATTCAATATTTTCTCCACAAATATCGCCACCCCACCATGCAAATTCGGTACCTGCTTCCGGCGTCATAACCGCCTCCTCGCCTGTCCACATTGCAATCATTTCCTGTTTGGTAAATGCGGCATACACATCCTGAGGTGATGCTTTGATGATGAATTGTTTTTTTAAGTTTTTCATCTGTAAATCATTGATTTTTAAAAGTCGTATAGTATAACATAAAACACGCCAAATAGTTCCTCTCTTGAGCAGAATCTTTTTATGGCTCGTTTCTCTCCAAGTTGTTTTATCTTTTTACAATAATCATCATGAGCTTCCTTACAGATTCTTCGTCATGGGCGAATGGCTCATTCTTGGGCATTTCATGCGTAAATCGCAACAGAATTTTTATTCACAAGCCACATCTGACGACGATTCGCCCTTATTTATTGAATTCGCGTAATTTTACATTGGTAACCACCTTTTTGGTATGCAAAGTAAAATCGCCCTGCATAATCCAACCGTAATAACCGGGATCTTTTTTCAGAACATCAGCTACTTTTTGCCCTTTGTATTTGCCAAAATTAAACACTTCCTGCTCGTTGTCGTCGTAAACAATACGCCCTGCAAAATCTGCATTTCGGGTAAAAGCGGAATATTTTGAAAGGAAAGTAACGTCATTTTTCAAATCGGGATAACGATCCAATTGAGCTTTTAACACTTCGTAAGTAGCCTTGGTATCTGCTTCAGCACTGTGAGCGTTTTCCAAATCGCCATCACAATAAAATTTATAAGCAGCCGCCAACGTGCGAGGTTCCTTTTTGTAAAAAATGGTTTGAACGTCAATGAACTTACGGCGCATCAGATCAATATCCACCTCGGCTCTCAAAAACTCCTCAGCCAACAAAGGGATGTCAAAACGATTGGAGTTGTAGCCTGCCAAATCACAGCCTTCAATGATTTTTGCAAGATTTTTGGCAATGGAAGCAAATGTGGGAGCATCAGCAACATCTTCATCACGTATGCCGTGAATGGCAGTCGTTTCCGGTGGAATTGGAATCTGGGGATTGATGCGCATGGTTTTGCCTTCTTCTTTGCCGTTTGGGTAAATCTTTAGATACGAAATCTCAATAATGCGATCAGTTGCAAGGTTCATACCGGTTGTTTCAAGATCAAAAATAACCAATGGATTTTTCAAGTTAAGTTGCATGTTGTTGGTAATTTGGAGTTTAATGAATAGCGGATTCGTCTTTTTTGTCAATGACAATCGCTTCCGTTCTTCGATTCAGCGCACGTCCTTGTTCGGTACGGTTGTCGGCTATCGGCTGCGTGTCGCCAAAACCTTTCCATTCCAATCGAATGGAGTCAATACCTTGCAAAACCAGATAATGAACAACTGCTTCGGCACGTTCGGCTGAAAGTTGCAGGTTGTACGCTTTATTTCCAATGCTGTCGGTATGTCCCGCAATCAGCAATCGTAAGGAAGGATTGGTTTTTAGCAACCACAAAAGTTGATTCAACTCTGCTGCAGACGAATTCTTTAGTTGAGCAGAATTAAAATCGAAGTAGATGTTTCGTAACATCAATTTTTCTCCGGAAGCAATCTTTGTTAAAGATATGGTATTTATTGAAGCAGTATCATCCAACGAGGAGAAATGAAACAAATAACCCTCTTTGATGACAGAAAGGGCAAATTGCCCCGTATCGGGATAACAAATGGTGAATCGTCCCGTCGATCGATCAGCAATTGTAGAATAAATGGATTGACCCGTGTGCAGGTTCACCACCTGAACATAAGCCGGAGTGGGCACATCCCGCGTCGTTGGTCGAACTTGGCCTGTTTGACATCGCATCGGCTGAGGACGATCAAGAGAGGGAAGAAGAATCCGATAAATTTGTTGAAGACGGTGACCATCCTGAAGTCTGTTGGATGAAAAATAACCAACCAATCCTTTCGCATCGGTAGAAAATCCCTGCTCGTCGGCATAAGAATTGATGGGATATCCTAAATTTTGGGGCGTTGACCATTGTCCCAATCCATTTTTCCTGCTGATAAACAGATCCTGACCCCCTAATCCTGGATGTCCGTCGGAAGAAAAATAGAGGGTTTGATTGTCCGCATCAATAAAAGGAGAAGTCTCATTGTGCATTGTGTTGATCGGCTTTCCCAAATTTACGGGCTGATAAAACAACAAAGTTCCGTCAGCCTGTTTTTCAACACGACATGACCAGATATCCATTCCTCCCAAACCCCCGGGTCGATTGGAGCAAAAATAAAGCGACTTGCCGTCGCTCGACAAAGAAGGATTGCTTTCCCAAAATCGCGTATTGAGAGGTCCATCAGGATGAATGGGACGCGACCATCCGTTTCCGTGCCGAATAAGGTAATAAATATCGCAGCTTCCCAACCCGTCACTTCGATCGGAGGCCACAAAAAACAAATAATTCCCGTCAACGGAAAAACTCACCGATCCTTCATTGAATGGAGTGTTCAACCGTTGTTCCATCTCTTCGTCGGGAATCAGTTTATTCAATGAATCTTTTCGATAAAAACGAACATCTTCCTGCGATTCGGGAAAGGTAGACGCATTGCAATGACTAACCGTAACAGCAAACATGGAATGATCAGGAGAAATGCTTGGCCAATAAGTATCTTCATTGCTGTTGACGACCGAAAACAAGGTTGGCGAATTGGACACCGGATGTTCTTTTAATGTTAGTGCAAACTGAATCTTGGCTTTCCAAAGAGCATAATCAGGTTGTAAAGAATCACATTGCAACAACAACGAATCAGCAGCCTGATCATCTCCTGCCGCAAAAAAAGAAGCTACCTGCTCCAAGGAAGCCTTTTTCTGTACTTTTTTAGGATGAACAGCCAACGCAACAAAAGGAAAGAAACACCCAAAAAACAAAAACAACCGATACCATTTAACAAACATATCTTTCCCGATTGAATAAAACAGTTGAAACAAGGAGCAAATGAACAATTACCAACAAAGCAAAAAAGAACAAAGCGCCTGAAGTAAAAATCATTTTTGATTTAAGTAAAAAATGTATCGCACTTTGCTTCGAATATTTATCTGCTAAAAAACTTCAACTTCCCAAATCACGAGCAATCGTGGTTCGAACCTGCTGCATCAACGTTTGTTGATCGTGTTCAAACAATTCTTTGGAGTATGGAATGGGGTCGTGAATGATTAAAGTGAGTGTTCCGGGATGAATGTTATAACTACCCTTAGGCATCACATGATGTGTCCCTTTAATGGTGAGCGGGACAATCGGCAATCCGATAGATCCGGCAATGGTAAATGCACCCCGTTTGAATTTTCCCAGCATTCCGTCTTTCGATCGTGTTCCTTCCGGAAAAACAGTGATAGAAGCACCGTTTTTCAACTTCATTTGAGCTGTTTCAATGCTTTTAATGGCCGCCAAAGGATTGCTTCGATCAATAAAAATATGACCGGCCGACTCACAAGCTGCACCCACCAAAGGAATTTTACGCAACTCCTTTTTCATGATCCACTTAAACCGATTATTCAACCATCCGTAAATTAAAAAAATATCATACGCACTTTGATGATTGGCAGCAAAAATATAAGAACGGGACGGATCAATCTTTTCTTTTCCAATCACTTTCACTTTGATAAACATGCCTTTGCAGGCAAACCTCGACCACATTCGAGCCGGCAGATAAGTGATGTTCCGATCCTTAAAAACAGCAGCAAAAACAATTGTTGCAACAGCAGTCAACATCGTACTCACCGTAAAAAGCGGAAAGAAAATGAGCCATTGATACAAAAAAGTAAACAATTGAAATCTCCGTTGCATTTCCCAATCAATGAATGATTTAAAATTAATTCCTACAACAAATGACCGCCATGATTTTGGGCTCTATCCGATTGCTTAAGAGACAACCCAAACGCTTTCCCACAATAGTTTCCATGTTCTCCAAATTCAAGATGATTGGCTAAACATTCACCAGAACCTTCAATGCAACGAATCATCTATTCTTAGGAGCAATGCCATCCAAATATTTGAACAACGCTTGATATGCCTGATCGCGCACCGGTTTGGGCGACAAAATCAAATCGTGCATTCCGTCGTGAATTTGAATGATTTGAACATTGGCAGCAATATTGGCAGCATATTTTTTGATGTTATCCACATCCAATACCGCATCAGCCTTAAACAATTCATTGGTCCATTTCTTAGGATGAATCGATCGATCGGAAATCATGACCAACACCGGTTTTTCAATGTGCAATCCACCCTGCACCCTTTTAATCGCATCGTACATGGCGCTAATCCAACCATATGTCATGACAGGCACCTGCAACATTTTCCATTCCAGATTGTAACTCCATTCCCCTTTGAAATTTTTATTCAAACTCTCTCCGTAAAGTGAAAAATCTTCACCCTTACGTGTTTTCTCAGGATGACGGGAACCTTCACTGGCAGCAATAGGCAAAATGGTGGCACGTACAAAAGGACTTACATTCCAATCAAAAAAAGGACTGTTTAGAAAGAGTGCATCAAACTGCTCTTTTCCAATTCGATCCTCAGCATAAACAGAAGCGACCAAACCACCCATGGAGTGACCACTTAAAAGTACCCAACGATTTTTTTCGTGATGGATGATTTGCAATGATTCATCCATTTCACCATAATATTCAACCACATTGCGCACATCAAATTTGATTTGGCCCGGCAAAATGGAACGTCCGCATTTGCGTAAATCAACAGCATAAAAATTGTATCCATGCTTGATGTATTCATCGGCCATTTCTTTTTGAAAAAAATAGTCGTCATATCCGTGAATATACAGCACAGCCCTGTGCACAGCTGTATCAGGATTTAACTTGCGCACCAACGTGGCTACCACAGGCCCGTTGTAGTCAATACCCATATCCAACGTGGTCTTTTGAAATCCATCTCCCAAAATATCAGGTACCCATTGATGTGTCATTTGTGAAAAAATAGACATTGACATGGCAAAAGCTAATAAAAACAGCACTTTTCGTTTCATTCGAGTATCATTTTCTTTCATTAATTCCGTTCCCTTTTTTTCAATTTGTGTGACCATTTTGATCTGATCAACATTTGCACCAAACAATCCGTGAAACGACGATGTCCTTCATTTCTGAAGCGGACAGGAAACAAAACACGAAGCGTCCCACTGAGTTATTTTTCAAACAATTGATATATCAATGAAAATCAAACATCAATTTGAATTATTAAATGGCTTCATGCGACAGATCCAATGAATGTGGCACACTTTATAAAAGATCAAAGGTAGAAAAAAAGAATCAAATATCCAATGTAAAAACCGTAAAGACATTGATCATTCTTTCTCGATCGGTCGCGTCAATGCGATGGGAAGATGATTGACTTTTGTTGATCATCCGGCATCAATATTGTATCTTTGTTCAGAGAAACCATGTCCGACCTATTTTTAGAAACCAATGATTGATCAATTCTTGACCGGCAAAATCATCGCCCAATTATCATTTGAACCGACGGATCAACAACGCATGCTGCTTGATCAAATCGCGTCTTTTATTGTTTCCCGGCAACAAGATCATCTTTTTTTGCTCAAAGGATATGCCGGCACGGGAAAAACATCGGTGGTCAGTGCAGTGGTGAAAACACTCCTGGAGCTCAATCAGAAAGTCGTTTTGCTGGCTCCGACAGGAAGAGCGGCAAAAGTGCTGGCGCATTATGCAGGATATTTGGCCAAAACCATTCACAAACATATTTATCGACAAAAATCGATGACCGAAACTTTGTTTGTTTTGGATAAAAATTTACAAAAAGAGACCCTGTTTATTGTCGATGAAGCCTCAATGATTGCCAACAACACAAGCTCCGGCATGTTATTTGGGTCAGGACAACTGCTTGACGACTTGCTTCGCTTTGTTCAAAGTGCCGAAGGTTGTCGCCTGATTTTATTAGGCGATGACGCCCAACTTCCACCGGTAATGCAACCTCTCAGTCCTGCATTGGACAAGAGCAAACTGGAAAGCTATGGTATGAGGGTGACTGAATTTACCCTTACACAAGTTGTTCGGCAAGCCACACAAAGCGGCATCCTGTTTAACGCCACCCTGATTCGGCAGATGTTGGAAGAAAACGTCTGGCCAAAAGCAGTTCAATTTAACCTTCATTTTCCCGACATCAAACGATTGAGTGGAGATGAGATCATGGATGCCATTGAAACAACCTATGCTCATCTCGACATTGAAGAAACCATTTTCATCACACGATCCAACAAGCAGGCCAATATTTACAACAACGGTATTCGCAATCGCATCCTGCAAAAAGAATCGGAAATAGCCACAGGCGACTTATTAATGGTGGTCAAGAATAATTATTTCTGGAGCAAACCGTACGAAGATCTTGATTTTCTGGCCAACGGCGACATTGAAAAAGTGGTTCGGGTGATACGATTTCATGAAATGTACGGCTTTCGTTTTGTGGATGTGCTGCTTCAACTGTTGGATTACGATCACGAAATTGAAGCGCGATTGCTGTTGGATTCTTTGCAAACCGAATCGCCCAAGCAATTGGAAGAACTCAATCAAAAACTTTTTCAAGCTGTCAGTGAGGATTATGCTGAGATTAAAAACAAACGAGAACGAGCAAAACAAATGCAGCAAAATCCGTATCTCAATGCGCTTCAGGTTAAATTTGCCTACGCCGTTACCTGTCACAAAGCGCAAGGCGGACAATGGCACACCGTTTTTATTGATCAGGGGAGAATCAACGAAGATCAACTTGATGCCGAATATTACAGATGGCTTTACACCGGTTTTACACGCGCCACCGACATGCTCTTCTTAATCAATTTCCCCGATCATTTTTTCGTTCAGTCAACTTCATCATCCATTTCGAATGAACCATGTATCGCCCGATCATGAACCAACATTTGATTCAAATCATTCAATGGTTTCCCGGCGATCCACCCATTGAACCGTTAAAATCGCCGAATGCTTGGTTTTCCGTTGGCATTCACCCTTGTCAAATGAATGATGCCTTGCAAACGTCGTTGAAAACCATTGAAGCAAACGCCTTGCTGCACCAAGCAGCCGCCATTGGAGAAACCGGCCTTGACAAAACATGCAACACCGATGTTGAACGTCAAACAAAAATTTTCAAACAATTGGCACTTCTTGCGGAACGAACTCAAAAGCCGTTGATCATTCATTGTGTCAAAGCATGGCAGGAAATCATCGCCATTCATCGGGAACTGCATCCTTCAACAGCTTGGATCATTCACGGATTTAGAGGGAAACCCGAATTGGCGGAATCATTGCTTAAAGAAGGTTTTTTTCTTTCCTTTGGAGCCCGATTCAACGAAGCAACAATCCAACGAACAGCGATTGAACGACTTTGCGTTGAAACGGATGAAAGCACGCTGTCGCTCGAAACCATTTACCAAACGATCGCCTCAATCAAAAATATTCCCGTTTCGTTGTTATTGCAAAAAGCAAACGCTCCGTTTCAGTTTCTTCGGCCGGCTTTGAGCGATGCATTCATCGATGCTCACACGCATTTACTTTCAAAGTAACTCATCCGTGCTTTTCGATCCATTGTCGGGCATTCACAAATGCTTCGATCCAAGGCGTTATTTCATCGCTCAACCGTCTTTCTTCGGGATAATAAGCCCATTGCCAAGGGAAAACGGCACGTTCCAAATGAGGCATCATGGCTAAATGGCGTCCATCATCGGAACAAACGGCTGCTGCATCGAATGGTGAACCGTTTGGATTGGCCGGATAATCATCGTAAAGATATTTTGCCACAATGTGATATTGTTCTTCGGCTCCGGAGAATTCAAATTTCCCTTCTCCATGCGCCACCCAAACGCCCAACCGACTTCCCGACAAGGAAGAAAACATCACGGAATCATTTTGTAGGATCGAAACAGTGGTAAAGGCTGACTCAAATTTGTGCGAATCGTTGTGAACCATTTTGGGATGTTGCTTGTGATTCGGATAAATTAAATTCATCTCCATCATCAGTTGACATCCGTTGCAAATGCCTAAACTCAACGTGTCATGACGCGCATAAAATCGTTCTAATGTGCTTTTGGCCAATGGATTATAAAGCAAACCACCCGCCCAGCCTTTGGCAGAACCAAGCACATCGGAATTTGAAAAACCACCACAGAACACAATCATCTGCACATCGTCCAACGTTTCTCTTCCAAAAGCCAAATCGGTAGCATGAACATCTTTCACGTCAAACCCTGCTAAATAAAGAGCATAAGCCATTTCCCGCTCGCCGTTGGTGCCCTTTTCGCGCATGATGGCTGCACGAATACCTGATGGGATTCGGTCATGCTTCAGTGCAAACTGTTCAAGCCGACCCGTAAAACCACGATTGAAATGAAAAGAAAGCGGTTGTTGATGATAGTTTTGATACCGTTTCAAGGCAAAAACATCACCGCTTTGTCGGCGATCGAGCAGATAAGATGGCTTGTACCACAAATCCCTTAATTGATTTATGTTGAGCAATTCCGTCGATTCGAAAGAGATGGTCACGGATCGTTCCTGCTGCGGTGTTCCAATTTTGGCAAAACGAATATCCAATTGACGAAGCACAGACTCAGTGACTGCGGCATCTTTCACCTGAACGACGACCGAAGGATTTTCTGAAAACAAAAATGAAAGAAACCAATCCTTTTTCGAAAGCGGCTGTTCAAACAATCGATATGCTTCCCAAAAATCCAATGACATTCCACCTTCGGTGTTAGGAAAACACATTTCGAGCAACGTAGTCACCAATCCGCCCGATGAAACATCATGCCCGGCCAAAATTTGTTGCTGAGCAATCAGTTCCTGCACAGCCTGAAAAGCACGTGCAAAATAATCGGCGTCCGAAACCGAAGGTGCTTCATGACCCACCGCATTCATTGATTGCAATAAAGCGGAACCGCCCAATTGCAATGCACTATTTGAAAAATCAATATAATACAAGCTGGTTGCAGGATCATTGATCAATACCGGCAAAACCACCCGACGCACATCCAAAACTTCAGCCACAGCCGAAATGATGACCGTTCCGGGAGCAAACACTTTTTGGTCATCATCATAATGTTGTGTCATGGATAAACTATCTTTACCGGTCGGTATGTTAATGCCAAGGTTGCACGCAAATTGACTGCACGCTTCCACGGCACGATAAAGACGCGCATCTTCTCCCTTGTTTTTGCTGGGCCACATCCAGTTGGCACTCAACGAAACACCTTTCAATCCATGTGTCAGAGGCGCCCAAACCAAATTAGTCAGCGCTTCGGCAATGGACAATATCGATCCTGCTTCAGGATCAATCAACGCAGCTGCCGATGCATGACCAATAGAAGTAGCTATGCCCGAAATGCCTCGATAGTCCAACGAAACAACGCCCAAATCGCTCAATGGCAGTTGCAAAACGCCTACGGTTTGTTGACGTGCCACTTTACCCGTCACCGAACGATCGACTTTGTTCGTAAGCCAATCTTTGCAAGCCACACCTTCCAATTGCAACACATTGGATAGATAATCTTTCCACAATGAGACATCAATCGGTGGAGTTCCAAATGATTCGGTGAGGGATTCATCCACGATGATCGTTCGGGGCGGCTTCCCGAACATATCATTCAATGTCAAGTCAATAGGTCGTTGCCCGTCTTTTTGCTCAAAGACCAACCGCATGTCTCCGGTTGTTTCACCAACCACGTATAACGGAGCCCTTTCACGCCGGGCAATCTGACTCAATTGATCAACAACTGCTTCATCAACCAACAAACCCATGCGTTCCTGACTTTCGTTCCCAATGATTTCTTTGGCCGATAAAGTAGGATCACCAATCGGCAAAGCATCCATGTGAATGCGCCCACCTGTCGTTTCAACCAATTCGGAAAGACAATTCAAATGACCGCCAGCACCATGATCGTGAATGGACACAACGGGATTTTGATCCATTTCGGCCAAAGCACGAATCACGTTAGCCACCCGTTTTTGCATTTCGGGATTGGCACGTTGCACAGCATTTAATTCAATGAGATGACCAAATTGTCCGGTATTAACCGATGAAACAGCACCACCTCCCATGCCGATGCGATAATTATCGCCACCCATTACCACCACTTTTTGCCCCGTCACTGCGGTTCCTTTCAAACTGTCTTCTTTCTTGGCAAATCCAACGCCACCGGCCAGCATGATCACTTTGTCATAACCAAACAATTTGCCGTTTTCTTGATGTTCAAAAGTGTACACCGAACCACAAATCAACGGTTGACCAAATTTATTACCAAAATCGCTGGCTCCGTTTGATGCTTTTATTAAGATTTGTTCCGGCGTTTGATACAACCAACGACGAGGCGATATGTGTTGTTCCCAACTTCGAGCTTTATCGTTGCGAACGTATGAAGTCATGTACACAGCCGTTCCGGCTAAAGGCAGACTGGCTTTTCCTCCAGCCAAACGATCACGAATTTCTCCTCCGGTCCCCGTAGCAGCCCCGTTGAAAGGCTCTACCGTAGTCGGAAAATTATGTGTTTCAGCTTTTAATGAAATAACTGACTCAATGGATTTGGTTTGAAAGAAATCGGGTTTATCGTCCGTGACGGGAGCAAACTGTTCAATAGTAGGGCCTTGAAGAAAAGCCACATTGTCATGATAAGCCGAGATCAATTGACCTGGATTCAATTGTGATGTTCTCTTAATGAGTTGGAAAAGAGAAGATTCTTTTTTTTCTCCGTCAATGATAAATTCACCGTTGAAAATCTTGTGCCGACAATGCTCGGAGTTGACCTGCGAAAATCCAAACACTTCACTGTCGGTCAATGGCCTTCCGATGGCAATACTCAGCTCTTTAAGGTAACGAATCTCATCATCGCTTAACGCCAATCCTTCCTTTTCGTTGTACGCTTCAATGTCGTCAACAATCAAAATTGGATCAGGTGATTTTTGAATAGTAAAAAGCGACTGATCAAGCACTTCATATTCGCTTTGCAACATCGGATCGAAAGAATCTGTAGAAGAGGCGGCATAAAACGCTTCAATACGAAAAATGCCGTCAATTCCCATGTTTTGAGTAATTTCGACGGCATTTGTACTCCAGGGAGTCACCATTTCTTGACGAGGGCCGACAAAATGGCCTCCTATCTCGTCATGCTCCAGCAATGAAGCATCTCCAAAAAGCCATTGTAACTTGTGAATTGCTTCCAAATCCAATGATTTTAGAGCTTCCACCGCGTAAATCGGATGATCGTGATCCTTTTGAAAAAATAAAATCATGGGGGAAAGTGTAGGATTTTTATAACTGCAAAGATACTGCTTTTAATCGATTTAATCAAAATGCACCTCTACGATGACGCTACCCGCTAAACAAAAGTCACGGCAAAAAACAACAAGAAAATAAACGAGAAAAAGGGGGAAAAAGCATCTTTTCTCCCAAGGTAACACCTCAAAAAGAAACGTATCAAAAAAGAATAAACCTAAAACATGGAAAACCGAAACGATAAAAAAGCTATTTTTGTATTTGATTTGAATCATTGAGGTGAACAAGATTTCGTGATAAAAAAACAACCATGCAGCAATTCAAGACAAATTGCTTTTAACACGATAATCAAAGCCAATGATCGCCTTGGAAACCACCATGGCTTGCAACGGTCATGTACAACCCAACTAAAAAAACAAATGAACCCATCACCATGCAACCGACCATTTTAATCACAAACGACGACGGACTTATGGCTAAAGGATTGCAACAATTGATTGAAACGATGCGACCGTTAGGCGATCTGGTTGTTGTTGCTCCGGAAGGCCCGCGATCCGGCATGTCAAGTGCAATCACCGTCACCATCCCAACCCGCCTTCAAAAAATCAGCGAAGAAAAAGGCTTGAAAATCTACAGTTGCTCAGGAACGCCTGTCGATTGTGTGAAATTGGGATTGAACGTCATCTTTACCGACAGCGTCCCTGATCTGATTGTTACCGGAATCAATCACGGCACCAATGCCTCCATCAGCGTTGTTTACTCCGGCACCATGGGAGCAGCCATTGAAGGATGCATCAATGAAATTCCTTCTATCGGTTTTTCATTGTGCAATCATCTACCCGATGCCGATTTTTCGGAATCATTGCCGTTTGTGCAACGCATTTCAAAAAACGTGCTGCATCACGGGCTCCCTGTCGGCGTCTGTTTGAATGTAAACATGCCCGACACGACACCCAAAGGCGTAAAGATTTGCAGACAGGCAAACGGACGATGGACCAAAGAATTTGTTCGACATGTTGATCCACACGGACATCCCTATTTTTGGCTGACCGGCAACTTTCAAAACGATGAACCGCATGCTGATGACACCGACGAATGGGCATTGGCAAACGATTATATTGCCATTGTTCCAACTAAAATCGACATGACGGCTTACGAGGCCATTCAAGAACTTGAAACCTGGAATTTTGACTAAACTTCACATAGTTTTGAAATGGATCAACTGAAAAAAAACGCAAAAAAAGAAGATTCGTTCATGGAAAAGAAAAGAATTCCCGCGATTGTCAACAACTTTTGGGTGGCATTGATCCTGTCACTCATCATGCCTGTTGTTTTTGGATTGTTTTTTTATCATCAGGCTTACAAAGGAGACATGCCCATGTGGGAAGCGCTCCGATTGACCATCCAATGGAAACTGCCCATGTTCGGAAAACTCATTTTAGTGAGTTTGGTTCCAAACTTGGGCGCATTGTTTTTGTTCTATCACGGGGAACATTGGCAGGCATGCCGTGGTGTCATTGTGGCAACTGCCCTTTATTTCATCCTTTCTTTTTATTTTCTAACCTGATTTTAGGCTTCGCCACCATTAAAATTAATGGGTGGAGGCATCATTGGATTCTGCCCTTCAGGAACTTTGATTTTCCCAAAAATGGATTCGTATTTGGCAATGTTTTCCTGCAAAGCCATCAAAAGCCGTTTGGCATGTTCGGGAGTCAAAATGATGCGTGACTTGACGTTGGCTTTCGGCGTACCCGGCATGATGCGAATGAAATCGATGACAAATTCGGATGACGAATGAGAAATAATGGCTAAGTTGGAATAAATGCCTTCGGCAACTTCCTGCGACAATTCAATATTGAATTGGTTCTCTTGATTTTCCATTGATTGTTTTGATTAAATTGGTTACTTTGTAAATGTAAGCAATTTTTTGCAACGATGCGTTACATTTTCCCCATTTCTCACGGCACAAAATGCTACTCAACGGGCTTCTCCCATTTGCATCGGAACAAAGACAACCGGCAAGACGGATTTTTGTAACACCTGATTCTGATCATCTTTCGTTACAAGATAGAGTGTCTGACGATCCCTGCCGACGGGAATCACCATTTTCCCGCCTTTCGACAATTGTTCGATCAATGCGTCGGGAACAAAAGGAGGAGCAGCCGTCACCATGATCAAGTCATAAGGAGCCGCTTCGGGAAATCCCTGAAATCCGTTGCCTAAAACAAAGTGAACATGGTGATAGCCCAATTCTTTCAACTTGTTCGTGGCGCGTTGATGCAACTCAGCACAAAGTTCCATGGTGTAAACTTCACCGGCCAATTCGGCAAGAATAGCCGTTTGATAACCCGTGCCCGTCCCAATTTCCAACACTTTGTGATGCGGTTTTGGATCGAGCAATTCGGTCATCAGGGCAACAATATAAGGCTGCGAAATCGTTTGTCCGCACCACGAAGGCAGCGGCTGATCACGATAAGCGGTATCCCGATAAATTGGCGACACAAACAGATGTCGAGGTAATTTTCTGAAAGCATCCAATACCAACTGATTTTTGATGCCTCTTGCCATGAGTTGATTTTCAACCATCCTGTAGCGTTCCTCTTCCTCCAAATCCATGATTCTCCTGTTTTTTTTGGCTTTCAAATCGTTCACATTATGGATGATTTTCAACAAAAATACATCACAACCTGCCCTTTAGGGTTGCATCGTTTAATCTAAGGAATGATTTTTCTTTGAATCATCCATTCAAGATTGCATCAACACCCCCGAATAACGGAAAATAACGTTAAACAAATGGCATCATTCAACTCACGAATTGTCTTTGTTTTCCAACGTACGTTTCAACAAAGTGGTATAAATAGGTTGATTCCCAATGAACGCAGTGACGACCGCTGCTGTAATGGAGGTCACCATGATGGGAAGAATTAACTCAAAATTGGCAGTTAACTCCATGGACAACACCAAACCCGTTAAAGGCGCTCTTACGGTCCCCGCAAAAATACCCGACATCCCTGCAACTGCAAAAATACCCGGAGAAATAGATTGATCGATGAAAATATGGTGCATCAGATTCCCGTACAACATTCCGGCAACCACTCCTATAGCCAGCAAAGGTGCAAAAATACCTCCCGGAACACCCAAACTGTAACTGAAAAGCGTCAAGACAAAACGGCCTAAAAACAAAATCAATAAAAAAGTAAGTGAAAAAGGCTGATCAAGCACCATGCGAATGGTTTGATAACCACCTCCGATCATACTTGGATCCAAAATGCCGATGGCAGCCAGTAGCATGATGCCCGCCAAGGCATAAAAATAGAAAAGCCGTTTTTTTTGTTTTCGGACAAAATCCAAACCTTTAACCAACCCTTTATTGAAAAAATAACCAATCAAACTGAAAAGCACTCCCAACAAAATGAACATCCAAATGGTGGAAGGCGATTAATGTTGAAAAATGGTCATTTGAATCACCGGATCGACGCCAATAAACATCCTGACAATGTAATCAGCCGTTGTGGAAGCTATCATAATGGCCGCCACCGAAAAAAAGAGAAACGAAAATGATCATGGAGCTCTTCAATGACAAAAACAATACCCGATAAAGGCGCATTGAAGGCGGTAGCCAGACCGGCCGCTGCACCCGACGAGATGAGCGAATTGGCCATTCCATCCGGTTGATGAAAAACCTCTTTCACCATTTTTCCAATGCCGGCTCCCAATTGTATGGTAGGACCTTCGCGCCCAAGAAGCATGCCTGAACCCAACGAGAACATAGAAGCAAAAAATTTCACCGGAATAACCCGCTTCCATCTAATCTCCCGCGATCCGTCCAATGCACCTTCAATCTCCTGAACTCCACTACCTGCCGTTTCGGGAGCAAAGCGTCGTACCAAATAAATAGCTGCCAATACAAACGCCACGGTGCAACCAATGATGAGAAGATCATTCAGAACAACCGATTCACCTTGGTGATGATACAACGCATGTCGCATGTCGTCAAGGTGCATCAATACCAATCTGAAAAGCGATCCGACAGTTCCAGCAAAAATGCCTATAATGAAAGCATAAAACAATAAACTGAAATTCCTTTTTTCTACTTCCACAAACCGCTGAATCGACTTCCAATACTGATTATTCAACATGGTGGCCGAAGGATGGTGAAAAATCTTCATTTTCAAATTCATCTTGTCATTTGTTTTCATGGTCAAAAAAGAACACCTGTCATTGCCTTGTGTCTCCCATTTGGTTTCATTCGGGAATTTGCCTTGTTGCACCCGTAAATGATCTCCACGGATTTGTCCAACACAAGATCAACAAGAAAACAAAATTAAGCAAAAAAAACAATGTTGCACTCAACGGCTTCATAAAAAACAATTTGTTCAAACCTATTCGCTCTCTTTCATTTATTTTATTTTTAACACAACAATGTCAGGGACTCGCCAAATAGTCATACATTTGAGCAAAAGCATTTTGGTGGATCGTTTCAAAATAAATTTATTCCACTATCTTTGCATGAACAATAGCCTTTGTCAATGAACACCTCAGCATTTAGTTCACCGACATAGACCATTGCAACATTACGATTAAATTTAAATGATATGTACACCATAAGCAAAGATTTTCATTTTTCGGCTAGCCACGCCTTAATGTTTTTGCCCAACGAACATCAATGTCGCAAAGTACATGGGCATAACTATGTTGTCAGCATGTTTTTTCGCTCCGCAACACTTAACGATACCGGGTTTGTGATCGATTATCTGGCTTTGAATCCCATTAAAGAATACATCAAACATCAGCTTGACCATCAGCATCTGAACGACATCCTGCCGTTTAATCCCACTTCGGAAAACCTTGCGAAGTTTCTTTTTGACATGTTCAAGCCAACTTTCCCTGAATTGTTCAAGGTAGAAATCAGCGAAACGCCCAAAACAAAGGCTTCGTATGAATTGGAATGATTCCTTGAAGGTTGTTGAAATTTTCTATTCCATTCAGGGCGAAGGAGCAAATGTGGGGCAACCGGCCATTTTTGTACGCTTGGCAGGTTGCAATGAACAATGTTGGTTTTGCGACACCGACTGGGCTCACGGCACCGAGATGAGCATGCCTGAAATCGCATCAAAAGTGAAACAATATCCTGCCAAACGCATCATTTGGACTGGCGGCGAACCTACTTTGCAATTGACCAACGAAGTGTTGGATCATTTCAATGGCTATTTTCACTGCATCGAAACCAACGGAACCAATCCCGTACCTTCTAACATCGATTACATTGCCTGCAGCCCTAAAGTTCCGCCTGCTATCCTACGTCAAAATTTCGACTTCGTGGATGAATTGCGCTATCCACTGTGGGTGGGTGAAGTGCCTCCATCCATCGACGAATTGCCCCCGGCGGCCAACTATTTTGTCAGTCCCGTTTTTGAAGGAGATGAGAAAAAACGCTTCGCTCTGAGCAATGAAAACCTCCAATATTGCCTCGATTTTGTGAAACAACATCCCCAATGGCGATTGTCGGTGCAGGTTCACAAGCTGCTCAACGTAGAATGAACCCTTGTGCGAAGCGCCTTTCTAAACTTAAAAAGATTTCACTACATTTGCATCACAAATCTAATCAAAAGAGCTTTTGGGTTGTTTTTTTAATTAAAAACAAATCACAACAAAAACACAATGAAACGAGCCATAAAACGAGCTTATGCTCGAGCGTATGACTACTTTGGCGAGTTCCACCCATCCTTAATGTTAAAAATTAAAATAGACGTATGAAAAACATGACGCTTGTTAACC
Source organism: Microbacter sp. (assembly GCA_049976245.1). GTDB lineage: Bacteria > Bacteroidota > Bacteroidia > Bacteroidales > Paludibacteraceae > Microbacter. The sequence goes on from JBMFIQ010000038.1 coordinate 17,338, forward strand.
GATTATTTGCATTTGTTGCTTTTCCCCTGTTTGTTTTGTCTGCATGGCCTATCGCAGCCCAAACAGAAGATGTGCTGGTTTCCCACATTGACTCAACCGTCGTTCCGGGAAATGATTTTTTTATGTTTGCCAACGGAAGATGGTTCAAACAACATCCCATCCCACCCAGCGAACAATCCAACGGGATTTTTCAGATGATTCAGGACACCATCAATGCGCAGATTCATGATCTCTGCGTCACTTCGGCTACCATGCGCAATGCCCCTGCAGGAAGCGCTCGCCAAAAAATCGGCGATTTGTATTATTCGGGAATGGACAGTGCCTCACTCAACCGACAAGGACTCACGCCACTCAATAACCTCTTTGCACGCATCAACCGAATTCAAAACCGAAAAGATCTCGTGGCAATGACCGCTTTCATCCACACAGTGGCAGCTGCACCTATGTTCGATTTTTACGTGGGACAAGACGACAAAATCAGCAGCAAAAATGCCATTCATCTTTCACAAGGTGGATTGAGCCTGCCCGATCGCGATTACTACTTTGCCAACGATAAACAGGCGATTTTGGTGCGCAACCAATTTAAGATCTATCTCCAAAATCAATTCCGCAACATCGGTTATACTCCTGCTCAAGCCATGGAAGCAGCCAACCATGTCATCTCTATCGAAACAGCGTTGGCCAAGGCCTCGCGTGAACGTGCCGACACCAGAGACCCACTGAAAAATTATTCGAAATGCTCATTAACATCCTTCGAAAAAAAATATCCGCAACTCAACACGGGTGCTTTTCTCACCGCCATAGGACTTCCCACTGTCGACTCCCTCATTGTGGGACAACCTGAGTTCTTCGCTTCGTTAAACGTAATGATGCTGCATATCCCGCTTGCTCAATGGAAAGATTATTTGAAATTTCAACTTGTCAACGGCCTTGCAAACTATCTGAACGACAAGACATACCTCTTATCATTTGGGTTTTACTCCAAAACACTGCGTGGCATTCAGGAACCACGCCCTCGTTGGAAACGCGTGACCGACCAGGTGAACGGCGCTTTGGGCGATTTAGTGGGTCAGGTTTATGTGGCTGACTACCTTCCCAAAGGCACCAAAGCCAAATTGTACGAAATTGGCCACCGCATCAAAGAAGTGTATGCTTCTCGTATCAAAAACCTCGATTGGATGACGCCCGAAACCAAAGAAAAAGCATTGCACAAATTGGATGTCATGATCATGAAAGTAGGCTATCCCGATCGTTGGAAAGACATGAGTACCTTGACCATTGATCGAAAATCGTACGTTCAAAACATGATGCGCGCCAATGAATGGGCTACCCGTTACATGATTTCAAAATACGGCAAACCGGTCGATCGCACCGAATGGGACATGGAACCACAAACTTACAACGCCTATTACAATCCTTCCAACAACGAAATTGTGGTGCCGGGTTGCAACATTCTGGTGCCGGGCTACGAGCACAAAATGGCCGACGATGCCATCCTCTACTCCATCATCGGCGGATCTACTTTTGGGCACGAAATGACCCACGGATTCGACGATCAGGGAAGCAAATACGATGCCGAAGGCAATCTACACAACTGGTGGACATCGCAGGACAGCGCAAAATTTTATGCCAAAACCCGCATGTTGGTAGCTCAATTTGATCGATACATTGCCGTGGACAGTCTCCATGTGAACGGAGCAATGACCTTAGGCGAAAACATTGCCGATCTGGGAGGCATCACCATGGGCTATCAGGCATTTCAACAAACCGACGAGTACAAAGCCAACAAAAAAATCGGAGGATTAACCCCCGACGAACGCTTTTTCTTAGGCTATGCCATGGCTTGGATGGTCAATGAACGGCCTCAGGCCATTGCCAATCAGGTTAGAAGCGACGTACATTCACCGGCCAAATTCCGTGTCAACGGTCCATTGTCCGATTTAGATCCTTTCTACAAGACATTTCACGTGCACAAAGGAGATGCCATGTGGCTGCCGGAATCGCTCCGTGTGAAAATTTGGTAATCATAGCATTCTGACAACCATTTAAGCTCAAAATATTTTCCTTCTCGAAATTCAACCCAATATAAGAGCATGGCAACAACGGAACTTCAACGTTCTGCTCACTGCCATGCTCTTTGTCATTTCACCCTCCGCTCATTTCGTTCATTCCCTTCATTCCGCATCAAAATATTCCAAAAATATGCATTTTAACATAGGATTATTTTTTTATGGATTGAATACAATCAAAATGTTTTTATAAATTTGCAACTATTAAGGTTCTTTCTCATCAATGGTTCAAGTTGCAAAGGCGTTGCAACAAAGTTTAGATGACAAAGCAAAACGATCTTCACCGCTAACACACGATGCATCGTCAAAATGACCAACGCCATGCTTCACCACTTTGACGCCTCCATAAGCGAAGCAGCTTCACGGATGAAAATGGTTCTTGACACTTTTACAGGCATAAGCCGATTGTCGTACAACAAAGAATCGTTTGCCATCATTAAATTGCTCGAATACCTGAAAGGATCATTGGCAGGCGACGTTACAACCATCGGGTTGACAAGCTGGTTGAACGAATTGGAAGCCAAAAACAAAGCCTTCGAAAAACTCTTCGTCAACCGATATGACGAGACGACCTCAAAAACCGTTATGAAACCCCCATGACAATCAATTGACGCCCGAGAGAATGAAAATAAAGAGGGCAGAGAGAGGTAGTTTTTCTATG
>JBMFIQ010000039.1:0-18667 GCA_049976245.1 Microbacter sp.
CTGCCCTCTTTATTTTCATTCTCTCGGGCGTCAATTGATTGTCATGGGGGTTTCATACGTCTATTTTTATTTTTAACGTTAAGGATTTAAGGAACTCGCCAAAATAGTCATACGCTTGAGCATAAGCTATTTTTATGGCTCGTTTCATCAAGAGGTCAATATTTTCCGCTCAAGATTTGATTACACATTTCAATTTCAATGATCTATTTCATTTTCAATTTCATTGAAATATTTTTTCCCTAACACATAATACGCAATCACCAAACTTCGACGAAGGATGCCGGAAGGTTTTTGAACCGTTCTTTTTTGCATATTTTCTGTTCGTTCGCGTTGATACAAGCCACGCATTCGTTTGAAGTCGTGTCGTGCTTTCCACACGTGATAAGCATGTCCGCGCTGAAAAGTAACGATCATTTGAAAAGCAGCCATGTAGTCCAAGAAGAAACGAAGAAAATAGACTTTGCGCAACTCTCTATCGGTCATGTTTTTGTACAACATGAGCCAGTTGTTACGAAAATTCAAATAAGTTTTTCTGACATTTTTAGGGTCTAAACTGGCGCCACCAATGTGATAAACAACACTTTGAGGGACGCAGACAATCTTGAAACCGCGATTTTTCAGACGCCAGCAAAGGTCAATTTCTTCCATGTGGGCAAAAAAACGGTCGTCAAATCCTCCGTGTTCTCTGAAAATTTCAGATCGGATCATCAAACATGCCCCGCTAGCCCAAAAAATTTCCATGATTGAGTCGTGTTGGCCTAAGTCATGTTCCAAGGTGGTGAAGAGCCTTCCACGACAAAAAGGATATCCGTATTGATCAATAAATCCTCCGCAGGCTCCTGCATGTTCAAAGGTTATACGTTGAGCATACGAGAGAATTTTTGGTTGACAGGCGGCAATGCGATCATCTTTTTCCATCATGTCAAGCAGTGGGATGAGCCAATGATTTGTCACTTCAACATCGGTGTTCAGCAAAACAAACAAGTCCGCTTCGATTTGAGCGAGTCCGCGATTGTATCCGCCTGCAAAACCGTAATTTTGATCGAGCGCAATGCACCGAACGGTAGGAAATTTTTTATTCAAAAGCTCAACGGATTGATCGGTTGAGCCATTGTCAATGACCACAATTTCCACATCTGGTATCGACGTGTGGGTCAGAACGTTCGGCAAAAATTGAGACAGCAATTTCTCACCGTTGTAGTTTAGCAGGACAACGCTTGTTTTCATACGTCTATTTTATTTTTAACGTTAAGGATGTATGGAACTCGCTAAATAGTCATGCGCTTGAGCATAAGCTGTTTTTTTGGCTCGTTTCATGATCGACTTATGGGTTAATTTTGATACCGGGAGGTGAATGTTTCCACCGATTGTGAGTCCACAAATATTGTGATGGATCTCGTTGAATGGTTTCTTCCAATCGTCTGATAAATAATTCACTGATCGCTTCTTCGCTCCAATTGGAGGCATCTTCGGCCAAAATGGAAATGGTGCTGGTGTAATATCCTCTTTTGACTTTTTTCATATCAATGTAATAGACAGCATAATGCATCTGTTTGGCAATGCGTGACATGCCGGTCAGTACGGCGGTTTGCTGATGCAGAAAAGTGGTCCAATATGTCAAGTTGTTGCGCGAAGGCGATTGATCAGAAACCATGGCAACTACAAAAGGCTTCTTGGTTTGTTTCAGCCGAATAATATCTCTTAAAGTATTGTTTTTCTTGATATTATAAATATTGTATCGGTTTCGGATGTTTAAAAAGAATTGATCAAAAAGGGAATCTTTCAAAGGTCGATAAACAACAGCCATGGTGGTATCAGGATGTAATTTTCTGGATAATACATTGAGCCAATCCCAATTAGCGTAATGACCCATGATTAAAATGACATTCCTCCCCTGATTTAGTTGTTCATAAAACAGTTCAATGTTTGGCAGGGTCATGCGTTTGTCCAACTCTTTTTGAGATATATGCATCAGTTTGATCAACTCCACTCCGTAATCGCAAAAATGATGATAAAACTGTTTCTCCAGTTTTTTCAACTCTTTTTCCGTTTTTTCAGGAAAAGAATGGACTAAATTTTGACGAACAATGTGGCGCCGATAGCGAATGACGTAATACAAAAAAGGGAATAAAACAAGATCGGAAAGAAGATATAGCCATGCAAAAGGCCACCATGACAAGATCCACATCTTGACATAGAAAAGATAAAAAAAGAGGGAATGCATGATTTTCTTCATAAGATCATCTTTGCGTTAACAATTTTTTATGGCTTTTTTATTCACGTTGAATTCGATTACGGCTTGATTTGTTTGGTTTTGTGTTTTAACGGAATCAGATATCCGACTGAATAGTTAAATCCCCATCCTGAGCCGTTCGCTTTGCCATAGCCTGGAATGTACCAAGGGCCAAATGTATTCTTGCTTATTGAAAGTCCTGTTCTTAATCGTGCATTCCATCCCAAAGTAATGTTTTTGATGATCTCAACGCGAACACCGGCCACAAATTCTCCCCAAGTAGCTGATGTATAGTTATTTAATGCTGACAATACTTGAGTGGTCTTCCAATACGGATCAGTGATCACGAGATTGGAAATGTCATAATGAAAAGCTGAATGACCAATTCGAAGTCCGGCATAAAAAATGGAACCTGCCGGTTTCGATGTGTCTCTGCTTTTTAATAGATTGATATTGAATCCAATGCGATTGAATAAACCGTTTGCCGTAAAATGAGCTCCATTGCCTTCAACATGATTGATGTTTGCGTATCCAAACTCCCAAATTGGGAACCAGGAATTTCGCAGGTTTACATTGACGGATGCTTCATACGATTGAATGTCCGAACCGCTTAGCTTTCCGGCAATGAGTGAAGCCACATCCACTTGCAGCCCGAAACCTTGCAGCAATGGTTGTTTGATTTCCTTTTTTTTTGTTTTCTTGTCGGTTTTCTTAGCGTGTTTTTGACCCAAACAAGGTTGTATCAGAAATAACGCTATCAACAGACTAATAAAAGATCTGAATGTTTTCCGATGGTTGATTGATAACATTTTTCTGTACAATTTGAACTGATTTGATTCGATGACGGGTGGTGACGACGGAGTCGAGTTGATAATTCATTTCACATCCGCATTCCAATGAAATATATTGTGGAATGTTGGTGTGATAACAGGTTAGTGTGTCGTAAACGGCATTGCTTCGAATGACAAATTGTGTGATGTTTTTGTTTTCCTGAAGCGGCAAAATGAGTTGCGAAACCGACGGCGTGTTATTGTACAAAACAGAATCGTTGCCAACGCCTGCCACCCAAACGCTATCCAATGTAAAAACTTTCAACGTATCGTTTTGGAGCGTGTGCAAGCCGGCTGTCATTTGTACATAATTGCTTTGATGGCAACCTCCTGTGCTCGAGCAGTTGGTCACCAACAACAACATTGTAGTGGCAGTCAGGACGATCAATAAAATTCGTTTCATGCGTAAATAGTTGATATTATTTGTTTTATGAAACAAGCCGTAAAAAGATTTATGCTCCATAAAATGACTTTTTGGCGAGTTCCATTTGGCCATAGCGTTAAAAATAAAATAGACGTATGAAAACGCATTCAACTATTTTCATTTTAATATCACGAATGGCTGCGTTGATGAAGAATGATCAATATATTGATAAACAATATATTATTGCATGCCATTCAGTTTATTAAAAGTAAAATTCAACCAATTGATCGATTTCTTTTCTTTTTTTCTCGTCCATATCTTCCGGTTTTTCATCAGAGTAGCCAATTGGAATGAGGGCAATGGGTTCGATGTGAGATGGAAGTTTAAAGATCAATTTGCATTGAGCGGCATCAAAGTTACTGATCCAACATGAACCAAGTCCTTGTTCCGTGGCAGCTAGCATCAAATGAGTTGCAGCAATGGCCACATCGACATCGCAATAATCTTTTTCGTCGCTCGATCTTTTCCACGATCGTTTGTGATCGCCACAGGCCACAATGCACATGGGAGCTGTTTCGATCCAGTTGCGGGGATAACATGATTGCAGCTCTTTTAGCTTTTCCCCTTGAACTACAATAAATTTTAGCGGTTGAAAATTGACGGCTGTTGGAGCTATTTGCATGGCTTGCAGGATGTAATCCAATTTTTCTATTTCAACGGGTTTGCTTTGAAATTTGCGCACGGAAGTGCGCTTTGTTGCTAATGTTAAAAAATTCATATCGTTTTGTTTTTAATTTTTTCAGCTTTGACCAAATCGTTCATGCATCTCTTTTTTTAACAAATCAACGGCTACTTCGACAGGTGTTTCATCCACCGCATGATAGGTATTGAGCAATTGGGTGGCCAGTTGAATGCCTGAATCTTCGGCACGGTATTGAGCTGCACATGTATTCACAAGTTGAACCATGCTTTCTTTGGCATGTTGAACCATGATCCAAACGTCATTTCCCACGTAAAGTTGTTGAGACAAATTGTGTTCGTATTCTTTTCGGATTGATTCCAAAATTTTGGTTTGCAGTTGAATGGTTGTTAGTTGATTGGTCGGAAACCGAGTAACCAATTGATCGGGTATCATGCGTTCCAGAAACAACGTCAGGCGCTCGTAAGCTTGCAATTGGAGCGGTGTCATCGTTGATGAATAAACACGAAGCAATTCAATGCGACGCATTTCCTTCTCATTTTTAAGCAATTGTTTTTGAGTAAGGTATGTCGCAATCAACACGAGCAGTGCCGGGATTGAATATTGTACGATGTTCCAGACAATTTCCATTTTTGAAGGTGCAATGGCTTAGTTTTAAATTTCTTTTTCAATGTTGTATCGATTTCTTTCCATAGAGTTGCGCGAAATCAATTCACCCACAAAACCGGCTAAAAAGAGTTGTGTCCCGACAATAACCATGGTGAGTGCTAAGTAAAAGTAGGGTGTCGAAGTGATCAACGGAGCATGGGTGTGGGTCGTCAATGCATGCCATTTCATGATGCCAACGGCCAGGACGGCCACAAAGCCAATGAGGAACATTACGCTTCCCCAAAATCCAAAGAAATGCATGGGACGTTTGCCAAAATGTGCCAGAAACCAAAGGGAAAAAAGATCCAAATATCCGTTTACAAATCGATTTATGCCAAATTTTGATTTGCCGAATCGTCTTGCTTGATGCGTGACCACTTTTTCGCCAATCTTTGTAAATCCGGCCACTTTGGCCAGATATGGAATGTATCGATGCATTTCTCCATACACTTCAATGTTTTTAATCACCTCATTACGATATGCTTTCAAGCCGCAATTCATGTCGTGCAAGGTCAATCCGGTGACTTTTCTTGCCGTCGCATTGTAAATTTTCGACGGAATGTTTTTGGTCAACATGCCGTCATGCCGTTTTTTCTTCCAACCCGAAACCAAATCGTATTGTTCGTTGACAATCATTTCGTACAAAGCAGGGATTTCTTCCGGACTGTCTTGTAAGTCAGCATCCATCGTAATGACGACATTCCCTTTGGCGCGTTCAAATCCCGAAAAAAGTGCCGGTGATTTGCCGTAATTGCGACGAAACTTAATGCCTTTGACAATTTCAGGGGCTTGTTGGTGCAATTGTTCAATGACCTGCCAGGATGTATCGGTACTGCCGTCGTTGATAAAGATCACCTCGTAGCTGTATTGATGCGTTGTCATCACACGATCAATCCACGAAAACAACTCAGGGAGCGATTCTGCTTCATTGTACAAAGGAACTATGATCGAAATATCCATATTTCGTTGTAGGATTTATTTAAATAAAATTTGATTTTCGTTTCACAATGGCAGCAATGAGCAACGAAATAATGGACCCACTGATGATGGTATAAATCATAAAATCAGTCAAAACATAAAGATTTGGGTGAGTCATGATTTTCTCCATCATATCAATGTTTTGCTGTGGCATTGACATGTTCATTTTTTCCATCATTTGAAGCGATTGTTGTAACGAATCGGTCAGAAATGTTTTGTTGATGAATTGAAAATAGACAAATTGGACTACTTCCAAAATCATGCCGCCGTAAAAAAAGATCCAAAAATTAAACAACCAGGCTTGTGAAAAGGTGATCTCGCCGTTTAGTTTCTCATCTCTAAATTTCTTCGAAACCCAATATAAAAAGAATGGGATGGAAATCCACATGATAAAGGCCAAAAATCCCAGAAATGCATTTTGGGTCATTGTCAAAAAAAACTTGATGCTTAAGAATAGCCCTAAATATAGGCCAAAAAGCATGGCTTGTTTGTTGATTTCTGCTCGCATGAGATTTGTTGTTTTATGATCAATGGTTAAGAATAAAATTGAAAAATGCTGATTATCAGTGATTAAATAGGTTAAATGTTTGATTCAACTATTTGTTGTTTTTTGATCCGTAAGCTATTTTGCTTGGCGATTATTTGTGCCATTTGTCATTTTTGCTATCCGTTTTTTCCCTCGATTGGAGTACCTACTCAATGTTTAAAAAAATAAAAAATCCCTATTTTTTTATCTACAAAAATAAGGATTTTTCTTTGCAATATAAAACGGCTTTTCATCGAAATGCCGACGGTCATCAGCGGTTCATATCATTGGTTTAAATTTTATACATTCCATTTGATGACGTTTATGTCAGTGTTATTCAGAGATGATGGAAATTATTTTGCAGGTGCTTCCTGCAATAGGATTTCGTTGATGGCTTGTTTTAAAGTTTCTTTTGGCAATGCCCCTTGAGCCATTTGTGGTTTGTCGTGCAATGGACAAAACAAAATGGACGGAATGCTTTGGATTCCAAACACGGCGGCTAATTCTGGTTCATCTTCGGTGTTGACTTTATAAAAATCAACTTTGCCGGCATATTCGGGCGAAACAGCTAATTCTTCCATAATGGGAGAAAGCATTTTGCATGGGCCGCACCAGTTGGCATAGAAATCGATAATACAAGGTTTTTTACCTTCAAAAACCCATTCTTGAGGGTTTTTTTCATAATTCATCACTTTTGCTAAAAATTCAGCTTTTGTTAATTCAATTGTTCCCATTTTATTTACTTGATTAGTACTACTGTTACTATGATTGTTGTTTGCTTGTTGTTTGTGGCTGCATGACATCAGTAAAAATGGCATTAGCAGACTCATTACGGCCAGTTTTTTAATGATCTTCATATGTTTTTTGGGTTTGATATTCAGCTTTTAGGCGGTCAATTCGGTTTAATAAACTTTTGATGATTATTGGTTATTCTTGAGCAAAAAAATGATAAATTCATTCAATCTGCATCTTAGCTACGACGATGCTTCTTCTTTTTTGTCGTGTGAGTGATTTTTCTTTTTGTTGGGCTTAAACATGCTGAAAAACAGCCAACCTAAAATTGCTCCGTAAATGGTGCTGTTTACCGGGGATCCTGTAATGGGACAATGACCTGATGTACATCCCACTTTGAGCCAGTAAATGTAGCCTGCTATCCCACCCAATACAATGCCGATAAGGTTGAGATAATTATTTTTCCAAAATTTTTTAAGCCATTGGCTCAACGATGTCTTTTTCATCCGGGCATATTTTGTTTGAAATGATTAGAACAATCTGTTTTTTACAAATCAATGAATATCAATTTTTTTGATTAAAAAAACAATGCTTTCACTCCTTCAGGCATTTCAGGCTGATAAGCTTTGATGGCTTGCAGGATGGTTTGTCCTTTGGTTGAAAGCAAAAAAAACATATTTCTTTTGTCGGTCTTTCCCAATGTTCGTTCAATGAGGTTTTTGTCTTCGAGAGATTTCAAAATTTTCGATGTTTGCGAGCATTGAAGGTTGCTGGTTTCGGCAATTTCCGATGCGCACAACGTTTTGCCGTCCAATGAACACAACACAATGGCTTCATTCAGCGTTAATCCATACTTCGAAGCAAATTCTTTTTCGCACTGATTAATTACTTTATTAATGTTTTTTAAAGTATAAATGCAATTCACGAGAAAAAAATTGAATGAATGAACAGACTATTTCATTTTTTTGGGAGCTGTTCTTGATTCTAACGTTTGCTGTACAGTTAATCCCTAAAAAACTGATGCAAAGATAGGTATTTATTTTATTGATTCAATATTTTCTTTTGGAAATTATTTATTTATAACAATTACTCACTCCTTCGATTCAAGCAAATAGTCATTAAAATGTTGAATTATTGATTATTGAGAATTTGTTTTACTTTTTCTGAGATGGATTTACCGTCAGCTTTTCCGTTTAATTGTTTGCTGGCCACGCCCATGACTTTGCCAAAATCTTTGATGTCTGATGCGCCAACTTGGGCAATGATGGCACGAAGTGCTGTTCCCAATTCTTCTTCAGTGAGTGATTTTGGCAAAAATGTTTCAATGATGGCTGCTTCAGCCAATTCATTTTCGGCCAATTCGGGGCGTTGTTGTTCCTGAAAAATGGTGGCACTTTCTTTTCGTTGTTTTACCATTTTCTGCAAAATCTTCATGGCTACTTCATCTGAAAGTTCGCCGTCTGAACCTTTAGCTGTTTTGGCTTCCAAAAATTCTTTCTTTACGCCACGTAAGGCTTCTAACCGGATTTTATCTTTAGCTAACATGGCTTTTTTGATCTCTTCGCTGATGGTTTCAAATAGATTCATAGAGATATTTTGTTATGATTGTTCAACTTATTTTTTTCGTTGATAAGCAGGAATGTTTTCTAATTTTGAAAGGGTTTCGTCATCATCCATGTCTTCCAATTGAAGTGTGAATAATGGTTTTTGTTGTGAAAAAGGCTTATTTACGTTCTTTTTTTCAACCGGAGAAGCCTTTGTTTGAGGTTTGGAGGCCATTGTAACAGATGGTTTAGGTGCTTCATCGGTAAATTGAATTTGTGCTTCGGTCTGTGTTTGTGTGGGTTGAGGGGTTGATTTACGGATGATTCTTAGCTCGTCAATGTTTTTATCGCCAATCATGTCTGGAATTTGATCCACTTCAAAACCAGTTGCAATGATGGTGATTTTCACTTTTTCTTGCAGTCCATCTTCGAAACTTGCCCCCCAAATGACTTCGATATCCGAGCCGGTGGTTTCCATAAATTGATTGATTTCCGACACTTCTTCCATTTTTACGGGAACGGTGGTAGAGCAATAGACGTTCAACAAAATCTTTTTTGCGCCCCGAATGTCGCTGTTGTTCAAAAGCGGCGAATGTAATGCATCTTCAATGGCTTTTGAAACACGGTTTTCACCTTCGGCAAATCCTGTGTTCATGATGGCAACGCCACCATCTTTCATGATGGTGTACACATCGGCAAAATCAACGTTGATATAACCGGGTACGGTGATAATTTCAGCAATTCCCTTGGCTGCATTGGTTAACACATCGTCAGCTCGTGCAAAGGCATTGGGCAGCTCCAAATCAGGATAAATCAGGCTTAATTTCTCATTGTTGATTACCAAGAGGGCATCTACGTATTTGGCCATTTCATCAACGCCTTCCAAAGCTTGAGCAATTTTCTTTTTGCCTTCGAATGCAAATGGAATGGTGACAATGCCAACGGTTAGAATACCTAGTTCTTTGGCTACTTTAGCCACCACCGGTGCTGCTCCGGTTCCGGTTCCTCCACCCATGCCGGCAGTGATAAAGGCCATTTTGGTATTGGATTTCAAAACTTTTTCAATTTCTTCAATCGATTCTAAAGCAGCTTCACGTGCACGTTCAGGGCGGCCGCCTGCACCAAGTCCTTCAGTGGTTTTGGCTCCTAATTGAATTTTAATCGGAACGGGCGATTTTTGAAGAGCCTGATTGTCGGTGTTGCAGACGACAAAAGTAACATCGGTGATTCCTCGATGAAACATGTGATTGACCGCATTGCTTCCGCCTCCGCCAACGCCAATCACTTTAATGATGGAAGTGTCTCCTACGGGGAGTGCAAAGTCAATTAAATGATTATCTGGTTCCATAATTCATTGCTCAAAATGTTAAGTATAAAATGCTCAATATTGGTTCTTTATAATTTTTTTTCGGTGTTGTAAAGCATTGGAAAAGGCTAACTTTCAAAAAATATTTCAAAGCTGTCGCCCAACTTTTTTTTTATTTCTGAAAAGGTACGTTTAATCTTAGGTTCTTTTTTGTTTTTGTTTTTACCTTGTTCCATTTCGTGATAAAGACAATCCTGATTGGCCGCAAGTAAAAGGCTGACAACAGGAGCATAGGCAATGTCGTGATAAAGCGGGGAAGCTCCATCTGCTAAAAACTGACTGTGTGACGCATAACGAACAGGCATTTTAAGTTTGTTTTGCAAATACTGATCTATATTTTTCAATTTTGATGCAGTTCCCGAAATAACCAAGCCCGATCCTAACTGATCTGAAACTCTCGATCGCAGAATGGCTTTCCAAACCGCATCCACGATTTCTTCCATTCTTGCTTCAATGATCATATTCAATGTTTTAACCTGAACTTTCATCACTTGATTTTCATCTGTTTCCGAACGAATCACCAATTGTTTGGAAGCCATTTCGGGAGTGGGATTTAGATCGCCTATTTTAATTGTGATTTCTTCAGCGAGTGATCGCGGAATATCCAAAGACATCAGATCCTGCACAATGTTTCTTTTCCCTAAAGGCAAAACCCATAAATATCGCATGAATTGATGATGATATACCACGATGGAGGTACAACTGTCGCCAAAATCGACCAAAACACAACCTTGATCTTTTTCATTTTTGGAGAGCAACATGTCGGCTGTTGCAATGAGTTGAAGCTCGGAATTTGCAATGATGAACCCTGTACGGTCAAAGCATCGTGAAAGATTTTCTTTCAATTCAGGTTTCCCAACAACAACCCGATAGTTGACGTTAATGGTTTGGCAATTGCAGCCCATAGGATTGATTTCTATTTCGTTGTCGATAGAAATTTCCTGTTGATAAATACCGTAGATTTTCCCTGTTTCCAGTTCAGCTTCGTTCATCTCCTTTTCGATGTCATTGAGGATCTCGGGGGATACGACAGTGGCATGTGTAAATGAACGTTGTATGGTTGTGTTGAACGTTTTCAGTGAACGCCCGTTATAGCCAACATATACGCTTGTAATCTTTTTGTTGATTCGATTTTCCAGCAATTCTAAGGTTTTTTTTACTACAAATCCGGCTTCACTCGGATTGACGATTTCGCCATATTTTACCCCTTCGGAATTTTTTCGTTCAGAGTCTAAGATGATAAGTTGGCCTTCGTCGTTTTTTCGCGCTGCTACGGCAGTAGTGTAATCGCTGTCAATGGTTAAAGCAATATATACAGGTTGCATGATTATTCCGGTTTAATGTTTAATTTCAGCCGATACGTTTTCAGCCGTGGTTTCTTTTTTGGTACAAATGACTCGGTCTTTGTATTGCAAATCAATGTAGGAGTAACGGTTCCATCCAACATGATTCAATGCTTGTTGATAGAAAACCATCAGTTTGTCCATTTTTTGTTGATATCGATCAATGGTGCCCAGCCGAATGATGCAATCGCCCAAACGTGGCACCAATTCAATGATTGAATCGTTTTGAAAATAAATTTGTTCTATTTGTGCATTCCAAAAAGGATCTTGGTGAATGTAACTAATCATTGGGAAAAACTTATTTTGAACCAAGCTGTCGTTCACGTTGCCTGACACAATGGGTACTAAAGCGGTGCGTTCTCCTCCAACGGGAAGTTTATGACCTGATTCGTCCAAGTAATAATTCGTTTTTCCCATGATTTCAACCACCGGATGTCGTTGCCACACTTTAATTTTAACTTGATGATTGGGAGTCTTGTAACATTCCATTCGAGCAACATAAGGATTTTGTAAAATGTATTGATTGATGGTTGGCAACGAAATGTTTGTCATATGTTCTCCCAGCATTTTGATGCCTTTGTTTTTTAATAATTGACGTAAATTTTCCACGGTAACAAAATGATAGTCTGCACTATCCATGATTTCAATCGTGACTTTGGAGCAAACAGCGTTTTTTGATTTTTGTGCAGAAAACATGGCTATGGCCGTGATGATGCCGATGACGGCTATGCAACCAACCAAAATGCCCATGACTTTCCACGAAATTTTCATACGTCTATTTTTATTTTTAACGTTAAGGATTTAAGGAACTCGCCAATATATTGATTTTATTGAATATAAATCTTTTCTATAGCTCGTTTCATGTGTAAAAACAGTTTCGAATTTTGATTTGTCTGTTTATGAATTTGTGTTGATGCTTTTCGACGGAACAACTGTTTTTTATTTTTTTCAATGCAATAAGACATGAAAAAAATGCTTTCCTGATCGATTTGACAACGGAAATGGACACTGTCGATTTTACTAAACAAAGATAGAAAAACTATTTTTATTGTAAGGGAAAAGAAGCGAAATGAATTGAATTTTATTTTCACTTTTGTGAAAAGTCATTGCTGTTTCGTAAGCAGCCATCATCCTATTTTGATAAAGTTTTTCATGACCTGTAAGTCATTTTATAAATGAAGAAAATCATTCACATTCAAGGGAAACGGAATGATTTTAGACAAAAAATGACAACTAAATATTCAAAATTAGCCTGCCAAATTGCGTTTTTTAACGAGCTGAAGTTAAGGTGTTTGAGATTTTGATCGATTGTTGATCAAATCACGCAAACGAGCTGCTTCTTCATATTGTTCATTGGCAACAGCTTGTTTGAGTTGTTCCTGCAATTCTTCTAAAGTTGGTTCTATGTGTTCTTCTTCTTCTTCTTCTTCATGATGTGGCGTGATTTCCACATCTTCTTCAGTAACAAATTCAATGGCGTATTCATCAAAAATGGATTTTTCCATGTAAATGGGACATCCTACACGAACGGCAAGGGCAATGGCATCAGAAGTCCTGGCGTCAATGACCTCCGATTTTTCACTACTCGAAAGTAAGAGTTCGGAATAAAATATGCCGTTTTCGAAATGATGAATATAGACCTCCGACAATTGAAGATTGAAAGACTCTAATACATTGATCATCAAATCATGCGTTAAAGGACGTGGAGGTTTAATGCCTTGCAGTTGAATTGCAATGGCTTCGGCTTCCATTGGCCCAATGATGATGGTAACTCTGCGGTTGCCGTTTTCTTCTCCCAACAACAATGCAAAGGTTCTGACGGTTGTTTTGCTGCTGATTAATCCTTGAACCGATATCTTAACGCGACTACTCATATGCTTTCTTTTGTTATAGCAAATGTAAATTTATTTTTGGAAAAAAGGATGCTTCGCCAAATTTTTTTCCTGAAAAATGTGTTTTTTTATCTCCGGAATGGGCATGAACAAAAGTTTATGTGTTCTTAAAAAGTTCATTATCAAACATTCATCTTCTTCTTTAAAAACCAAAGAAGCTGTTTTGAAATCGAAAGCAGCTTCCCTGACTAAAAAGATGGTGATTGCATGTAGGCAATTTTCAGCCGATTGATTTATTTTGCAGCAACGGTTTCTATTTCTACCAGAGCTCCCAGCGGAAGTCCTTTGACTGCAAAAGCAGATCGGGCCGGAAAATTGTGGGTGTAAAATGTTTTATAAATCGTATTGACTTCACCAAAATGTTGCATATCCGACAGAAATACAGTCGATTTAACCACATCGTCAGTGGTGTAACCAGCAGCTGTCAGAATGGCTTTGATGTTTTCAAACACTTGATGCGTTTGTTCAATAATTCCGCCTTCAACCAATGTGTTTGTTTTAGGATCAATAGGAATTTGTCCTGAAATGTATAATGTCCCGTTGATTTCGACGGCCTGACTGTAAGGCCCAATGGCGGCCGGAGCATTTGGTGTGGAGATGATGCGTTTCATACGTCTATTTTAATTTTTAACGCTAAGGATGTGTGGAATTCGCCAAAATAGTCATTTCTTGAGCATAAGCTATTTTTATGGTTCGTTTCATGTTTATTTGTTGACCTGAAATGTTTTGTCGCCATGTTGAAAAAAGCGAATGATTTGTTTGGCGGCAGCCAAACCTGCATTGATATTTGCTTCAGCTGTTTCAGCTCCAATTTTTTTGGCTGTTGAAAAATAACGTGTTCCAAATTGGTTGATTAAATCGGCATGCATGTCGGGCATGATGTCGGTAATGTACTTGATATCAGGACGATCATTCATGATTTTGAACAAGTCGGCTTCATTCATCACCTCTTTTCGGGCTGTGTTGATTAAACAGGCGTTTTTGGGCATTTTAGAGATCAAATGGTAATTGATGGATTGTTTTGTTTCGGGAGTCGCCGGAATATGTAACGACACATATTGGCAAGTTGAAAATAGCTCTTCAACGTTTTTTACAGGTATTACTCCGTCTTTTTCAATGATTTCGGGTGCTATGTACGGATCGAAGGCATATACTTCCATGCCAAAACTTTTAGCCAACGGAGCAACCAATTTGCCCACATTTCCGTAGGCATGCAATCCGATTTTTTTGCCTTTCAATTCAGTGCCTGTTCCTGGTTGAAAATGATTGCGGGCCATGAAAATCATCATCCCGATGACCAATTCGGCTACTGCGTTTGAATTTTGCCCGGGCGTATTCATCACAACGATGTTTCGATCGCTGCATGCCTGCAAATCGATGTTGTCGTATCCTGCTCCGGCTCTTACAACAATTTGAAGGTGTTTCGCCGCATCAATTACCTCTTTGGTCACTTTGTCCGAACGAACAATCAGCGCATTGGCATCTGCTACTGCTTTGTAAAGGTCGTTGACATCGGTGTATTCTTCTAAAAATGTCACAGTGTAACCTGCTTCGTCACTTATTTTTTTAATCCCATCCGTTGCTGTTTTAGCAAATGGTTTTTCTGTTGCTACAAGAATTTTCATTGCCGTATTTTATTTAAAGTGTTTTTTGTCAGTTACTTAAAATATTTTTACATCTTGTCCAACAACGCTTTGTTTTTCAGCTAAAACGTCATTTCATTGACATTGATTGAAAATGTTATCTCCGATGGCATTCACATCGGAGATAAAAAGTTGAAGGATTGCGTAATCAGTGTGTTTTTTCAAATTCACGCATGACTTCAATGAGGGCGATTACGCTTTCTTTTGGGAGCGCATTATAGGTTGAAGCTCTGAAACCTCCTACGGAACGGTGTCCTTTGATGCCTACCATTCCTTTCGAAGCGGCAAATTTACCGAATTCTTCTTCCAATTCTTTGTATTCGTCGTTCATCACAAAACAAATATTCATGACAGAACGATCTTCGACAGCTGCTGTTCCTTTAAATAACTTGTTTCGATCAATTTCATCATACAATAACGATGCTTTTTCACGATTCATTTTTTCGAGAACGGTCACGCCTCCCAATTGTTTCATCCATTTCAATGTTTCCAATGCAGCATAGATTGGAACAACCGGTGGAGTGTTAAACATTGAACCGTCTTTGATGTGAGTGCGATAATCGAGCATGGTTGGAATGGGACGTGTGACTTTTCCTAAACTGTCATTTTTCACGATGACAAATGCTAAACCTGCAGGAGCCAGATTTTTTTGTGCCCCGCCGTAAATTAAATCGTATTTTGATATATCCACAGGACGTGAAAAAATGTCGGATGACATGTCGGCAATCAATGGAACGGGGGCATCCATATCCTTGTGCAATTCAGTTCCAAAGATGGTATTGTTGGTAGTGATGTGAAAATAATCGACATCGGCAGGAATGGAATAATCTTTTGGAATGTAACTAAAATTGGCATCTTTACTTGATGCTACTTCAACAACTTCTCCAAAGAGCTTTGCTTCTTTCAATGCTTTTGATGCCCATGTTCCCGTGTTCAAATAAGCAGCTTTTTTTTCCAAATAATTAAATGGAACCATTGCAAATTGTAAACTGGCTCCGCCTCCTAAAAAGAGAACCGAATAACCATCTGGAATTGACAATAGCTCTTTAAATAAGTTGACGGCTTCGTCCATGACTGCTTGAAATTCTTTGGAACGATGGCTAATTTCCATGATTGAAAGGCCAATGCCGTTAAAATCCAAAATAGCTTTTGCAGTATTTTCAATGGTGCTTTGTGGCAAAATAGAAGGACCGGCATTGAAATTGTGTTTTTTCATAACTTGATGAATTTAATATGTAGAATAATTATTGAGTTAATATATTTATTGTCAAATAAATAACTAATTATCTTTGGTGATTTTCTTGATCATTCAAAGGTACGTTTTTATTTTGTTCGGTGGTTGAAAAAAATAAGATATTTGGAAATTTTTCTTTTATTCCTCGTTGAATGATGATTTAAAAATGGATTGACCTGACCTTGTTTTTAAGGATCATGGTAACAAAAAAAGATGCTTTCTTCAAGGAACCAATTGCGGTCTTATCTTCAAAGGTTATGATCTAAGAAACGAATCATTCGTTGAAAGAGATGATAACGGGTATTTCCGCCTATGATGCTGTGATTTCGGTTCGTATAGAGCTGCATGTCGAATTGTTTATCGGCCTGAACTAAGCGTGCAGTGAATTCAAACGTATTTTGCGGGTTGACATTGTCATCGGCTGTGCCATGAATGATGAGTAAATTGCCGTATAAGTTGGCTGCATGATCTAACGGAGAACTTAATTGATATCCGTCGGGGTTCTCTTGTGGCATCTTCATGTAGCGTTCGGTGTAAGCTGCATCATAAAATCGCCAGTCAGTTACCGGTGCTACGGCAATACCGGTTTTGAACACATGACTTCCGTTGGTCATACACATTAAGGTCATAAAACCGCCGTAACTCCAACCCCAAATTCCAAGACGATATGGATCAACATAAGGCAAAGATCCAATATATTTAGCAGCAGCTACTTGGTCTTGCGCTTCTTTGACACCTAAACTGCCATAGGTACATTTTCGAAATGCAACGCCACGGGCTGCCGTTCCTCGACCGTCAACACAGGCAACAATGTATCCTTTTTGTGCCAACACATATTCCCAGTCAAATGACCATTTGTCGGCGGCTTCCTGAGAATCAGGTCCGCTGTATTGAACCATTAAAACAGGATATTTTTTATCGGGTGAAAAGCCGACAGGTTTCAACATCCATCCATTCAATGTGGTCATGCCATCGGCGGCAGTGCAGGTGAAAAATGTTTTTTGAGGCAATTGCAAAGCCTGAATCTTGGATCGAAGAGTCTGATTTAATTCCAAAGGTCGTTCCAGTTTTTCGTCGGATGCCCGTAAAAAATATTGATCCGGCTGATTTAGGGAGGAATATTGATCAATAAAATAGGCAAAATTGTTGCTGAAAACTGCATCATGGGTCCCAATGCCTTCCGATAATTTTTTCTGAATTCCTTTTTCATTCATGGAATAAATATCGCGAACCAGCGGAGATGATTCGGCTGCCTGATAGTAACTAATGTGTTTTGCAGCATCATAACCGTAAAAATGGGTAATATCCCAATTCCCTTTTGTCAAATCTCTGATTAAAATGCCGGTTACGGTATAAAGATAGGCATGTCTAAAACCATCTTTTTCACTGACATAAACAAAATATTTTCCATCGGGAGTAAATGACAATGCATCCAGATTTCGATAATCAACATAAGTATTGCTTTGATCCTTCAGCACCAAATGCGAAACGGTTGAACGCGGATTGGCAAAAAGGAGTTGCATGGTGGTCTGATTACGATCAAACTTAGCAATGGCAAGTTCATTGACATTGCGTGTCCATTGAATGCGTGGAATGTAAACGTCAGATTCCTGACCGATGTTCATTTGACGAATTGTTTTGTAATAGGTGTCATAAACTTGCACCGTAGCCTGAGGAATAGGCGTTCCTGCTTTTGCATATTTGAAAGAAATAACCGTCGGGTAGGGCGTTGATGAAGGAAATGACGGGTCTTCCCCTTCGTAACGCATAAAACTGTAGGGTTTTACATTGGAAATGTTGATCTTGACAAATGCAACCAATTTACTGTCGGGTGACCAAACAAACATTCTTGTACATCCAAATTCTTCTTCGTACATCCAATCGGGCATTCCGTTAATGATGTTTCCGTCTTGACCATCGGTGGTAATGGGAACTTCAGTGTCATAATCCAATTTATTGATATATAAGTTATTGTTTCGAGCAAAGACCACTTTGGTACCGTCGGGTGAGAAAAGAGGAGATTCCTGTGGGCCGCCGTTAGAAAGAGGTTTCATGTTTCTGCGCATTACGTCGTAAACATAATAATCGGCTGAAAAAGCTCTTCGATAGGGTCTTTTGGCATTTACATACACCAACATTCGATCTTCTGCAGAATCTAGTTCATATCCTTCAATGGATTTGAGCGGACAATGGAAAACGGTTCTGATGTTGAAGAGCGTATCCACTGCTTTCCCCGTTTTATAACTGTATTTTACAACGGCTTTGCCCGAATCGCAAAGTTGTGTAAAATAGTCACCGTTTTGCATCGATTTTAATTCTTTGATTTTTTTTGGTTTAAAATCGCCGTTGACGATTTGATGCAACAAGTCATTATGGGTGTTGCTTTGTGCCGTTGTCAATTGAAAAATGAAGGCTGCGATGAAAATCAACAGCAAATGAAGGATGTTTTTCATACGTTTATTTTATTTTAACATTAAAGATGTATGGAACTCGCCAAAATAGTCATACGCTTGAGCATAAGCTTTTGGTTTGTTGGTTAGTCGTAAGTTAAGATTTCAACTTTCGCATGTTCATTACAAGGGGCTTCCGCCCCTTAACCCTGACTTCCTTTTTCCTCCCGCAAGCGGGATGTTC
>JBMFIQ010000040.1:0-18172 GCA_049976245.1 Microbacter sp.
CCGCTTGCGGGGACAAAAAGTAAGTCAGGGTCACAGGGGCGGAAGCCCCTTGTAATGAACATGCGAAAGTTGAATAAGTGAAAGATGTTATTTCTTTTTTTAAGATGCTACAATGAGTGTGTGTTCTTCGTATTTTCCGGTAACAGATATTACACAAAGCTACACAAAATATTTGCGCAAATTAGAGTAAGCAAAATGATAGCACCTCAAGAAAGAAATAAACACAAAAGGAGCTTTGATCCGCACAAACCAAAAACGGATCGTAAGCTCCTCTTCTTCGAAACACGAAGCTATTTGTGAATGGCCTTATCGACGGCATCAAAGCCTGCTTCCATAAAGATTTCGGCTACGGTAGGATGAGCGTGAATGGTTTGAGCAACATCGTACACGGTGCCTTCAATGGACATAAAAGCTGCAGCTTCGGCAATCATATCGGTTGCATTGGCTGCCACAATCTGAACGCCGAGTACTTGACCATATTGCGTATCGGACAAAAGGCGCAGGTATCCTTCGGCATTGTCCTCAATGAGTGCCTTCCCATTGGCGGAAAGCGGAAACTCATTTACTTTGTAGGCAATCCCTTCAGCCTTTAACGCTTGTTCGGTCTTTCCAATTTGAGCAATTTCCGGTTGGGTGTACATGTTGATGGGATAAAGTTGCGCGTTGAAGTTCGTGTGGATGCCTTTAATGGAATTGACCACAAACAAGCCTTGAGCAGAGGCCACGTGAGCCACAAAACTCTTACCGCTCACATCGCCGATGGCATAAACACCGGGTAGATTGGTTTCAAAAGCATCATTTGTTTTAATAAATCCTCTTTCGGTGAGTTGCAAAGGAATTTCACTTTCGGGGATGATGGCTTTGCGTGAGTTGATGTTCAGCAGCAAATCGCATGGAACGCCGGTTTTTCCGACAAACAACATGCCCTCTTCATATTTTTCGGGATATGCGTCAGGCAACCATTGAATTTGTTGAGCCTGTAACTTTTTAACAACGTAGGCAATCAAGAACTCATCCAGACCATCCAAGAAATAGGAGCTATTGCTCACCAAGGTAACCTGTTTGCCGATGAGACGAAAGAATTGCGCCATTTCGACGGCAGAAACGTGATTGCCTGTCACCACAATATGTTCAGGCAGAGATTCGAGGGTGAACAACTTTTCCATTTCCACCAAGGGCAAACCCGAGATGGCAGGATCCATGGCTTTGGGTTTCGAACCAGTTGCAATGATGATCTGTTTTGCTTTGAAAGTTTGTTGATCAACATGCACCTGATGATCAGCTCCAAGCACTGCATTACCGGTAATGAGATCAACCCCGTTCTTTTTGAGCAAATATTGCACTCCGGCGCTTAACTTCTTGGTAATGCGTGTTGTTCTCGATTTCACCTTTGACCAGTTGAAACTCAGTGCTTCGGGATTTACTCCGTCAACGCCAAAATCGCTGATCCGTTTGGTTTTTTCGAACAACTTGGCACTTTCGATGAGTGATTTCGTAGGGATACAACCCCAATTTAGACACATCCCGCCAATGTATTGTTTTTCGATCACCGCCGTTTTCAGTCCAACCTGACCTGCTCTTATGGCTGCTACATAGCCTGCAGGCCCGGCTCCTATAATGATAACATCATAATCCATAGTCTATTTTCTTAAAAAATTCATTTAGCGCAATCACCTTAAGTTAACAGCATCATCGTCGGATTGGATAAATCGTTCATGATAGCGTTAAGGAATCGTGAAGCAGTGGAACCGTCCACCACGCGATGATCGACAGTGAGGGACAATGGCAGCACGGTGCCGATGACGACGGCATTGTTTTTGACAATCGGTTTTTGGATCAAGCGACCCACACCCAAAATACCGACTTGCGGATAGTTCAAGACCGGCGTGGCAAACAAACCGCCAATAGATCCGTAATTGGTAACGGTAAAAGTACCATCTTTCATGTCATCGAGCGTCAGCGAACGATTCTTGGCTTTTTCAGCCAACGAAGCCACTGCGGCAGCAAGATTCAACACGGACAAAACATCGGCATCGCGAATCACCGGTACCACCAAGCCTTCGTTGGTATCGACGGCAATAGCCACATGATAATAATGTTTCATGATGAACCGATCGTTTTCCAGATCCATTTGTGCGTTGATGATCGGGAATTGTTTCAATGCGTTCACCACAGCTTTAATCACAAAAGGAAGATATGTCAGTTTGACCGTACTTTCGGGACGTTCCTTCTTAAAATGTTCACGCAAAAGGGACAGCTCACTCACTTCCACTTCATCAAACACCGTCATTTGTGCCGAATTGGACATTGACTGAAGCATGTTCTTGGCAATGGTTTTTCGAATTTGCGTCAAAGGCTCGTAAGTGACGCGATCCGTCATGGGATTTAATAACGCGGAAGAAATAGCGGCGGAAGCCATTGCAGGAGCCTGATTTTTGGACAAAGCAAAACGTTGCACATCGTCTTTGGTAACCCTTCCGGCAGGGCCTGTACCAGGCACCAGTTGAATATCGATTTGCAACGTTCGAGCAACGGCACGAGCCACTGGCGTGGCCAGCACTTTCGAAGTCTTTGTAACAGAAATGTCAGCTGAAGGAAATCCCTCATGACTGGAAGCCAAGAGGGCATTGTTTCCGGCCACTTCCAAAGTGCCCACAACGGCAGCACCCTCTTCTTCTACCAAAATTTGAACAGGATTGTTAGCTTCGGCAACAGCCGCAGCACCGACGATGCCCTCCATTTCAATTTCGACCAAAGCGTGACCCACGTGAATGGTTTCACCCACGCTGCCATAAACCTCAACAATGACACCGGTTTTGGGCGAAGGAATATCGGTGACTACTTTATCCGTCTCCATGCGAACCAATGCTTGTCCCGCTTTAACCGGCTGTCCTTTTTGGACGTACCACTCCAGGATGGTTCCCTCATCGAGGCCTTCGCCAATATCAGGAAAATTAAATATATATCTCATTCGATTTTCATTTTAATACTGTACTGTACGTTCAATTTCATAAAAAATTCGTTCGGGCGAAATGATGTAAAACGATTCGCCTTTTGCCAGCGGCACAATGGTATCAAAGCCCATGACGCGTTTTGGCGGAGCTTCCAGATATAAGAAAGCCTCCTCGTTGGCAATGGCCATGAGTTCCGATCCGACGCTAAACGACTGCGGGGCTTCGGCCACCACCACCAAACGGCCTGTTTTCTGAACAGAACGAACGATGGTCTCTTTGTCAATGGGATAGATGGTACGCAAATCAATCAACTCAACGGAAATACCTGCTTCTTTAGCCATCACCATGGCTTTTTGACATTCCCGAATCATGGCACCATAGGCTACCACAGTAACATCGGCACCTTCTTCCACCACGTTGGCTTTGCCGATGGGAATGGAAAATTTGGCATCGTTCACCTCCTGCTTCACGGCACGATAAATGCGTTTAGGTTCCATGAAGATGACAGGATCATTGCTTTCAATGGCTGCGATCATTAACCCTTTAGCATCGTGTGGTGTAGAAGGGATGACCACCTTCAAACCCGGAATGTGGGCATACAATGCTTCGGGGCTTTCGGAGTGATGTTCCAGCGCATTGATGCCTCCGCCGTAAGGGAAGCGAATCACCATAGGCACCTGAAACAAGCCTCTGGTACGGTTGCGCATGCGCGCCACGTGAGAAACCATTTGATTGAAGGCCGGATAGGTAAAGCCGTCAAATTGCATTTCGACGACCGGGCGCAAGCCGGAGACAGCCATGCCGACAGCAGTTCCCACAATGGCTGACTCGGCGAGCGGAGAATCAAACACCCGTTCGGCACCATATTTTTTTTGTAGCCCTTCGGTCACCCGAAACACTCCGCCTTCAACGCCCACATCCTCTCCATAGACAACGATCGAAGGATCTTCAGCCAATTTTAAATCCAATGCATTATTGATTGCCTGTACAATAGTCATTACACTCATTTTCGTTTCTCCTTCCAATTTAGAAATTGACGATACGCTTCTTTTTGATTTTGTAAATCGGCCGGCATGTCAGCATACATGAATTGAAAAACATCATCCAATTCATAGGGCTTAAAATGCTCGGCTTCTTCAAATTGTTGATCCACTTCGTTGCGGTATTTTTCTTTGATCGATTCCTCATCCTCCATTGGAACCCCTTTTTGTTGCATAAAATTGCGCATTCGCAAGAGCGGATCGGTTTTTTCCCAGGCAGCCTCTTCCTCTTTGTTTCGATATTTTGTGGGATCGTCCGAAGTAGTGTGAGAACCTTTACGGTAGGTTACGGCTTCGATCAACACAGGACCGTTGCCTGCGGCAGCGTAGGCCAAAGCTTCCTGATAAGTGGCATACATGGCAAAAAAATCATTTCCATCCACCTGCACACCGGGCATACCGAAGGCCATGGACTTCACGGCCAAATTGATGGATTTGGTTTGATTGCGCACGGGAACGGAAATGGCATATTGATTGTTTTGGATGGTAAATATCACCGGCGTTTTCCACACTTCGGCAAAATTGAGGGCCTCGCTGAAGTCGCCTTCGGAAGTTCCTCCATCGCCAACAAAGGTAAAAGCCACTTCATTTTTTTTGAAATAGTTAATAGAAAAGCCTACCCCGACGGCATGAAGCAACTGCGAAGCAATTGGAACGGAAAAGGGTAACACATGATGAGCCTTTTTGAAGTTGCTTCCTTCCTCGTTGCCCATGTAGTACAAAAAAACCTCTTTCAGTTGAATCCCTTTGGCAAGCCAGGTGCCCAACTCCCGAAAAACAGGAATGAGCCAGTCGTCATGACGCATAATCATGCCTGCAGCTACGGCAATGGCTTCCTGGCCCATGTTAGGTGGATAGGTGTACATGCGGCCTTGTCGTTGATATGAGACAGCCATCTCATCGGCAACGCGGGCAAAAAGCATGGCATGGTATGCTTTTAACAGCGTCTCATCGTCCAAATCAGGCATCAAATCGGGTCGAATGACCCGGCCGTCATTGTCAATGATACGCACTATTTTGTTTTCTTTTGGATCAAATTCATTCAAAATCATAGATCTGAAACATTAAATTAATTTAATTATGTTGGTTCGTTGTCTCAAATATAAGATTTCGAAGCCAAAAAAACAAGTTCAAACAACTATTTTAAGGATATTTACCGATCGACGGGAACCTTGAAGAAAATCGAGCAAAAGGGCTGAATTGCTTTACTGAAAAGGGATTCGACATACAGAAAGTTTATCAGGGGATATGCCGCCCACACCAGTTGGAAGGCTTGAAGGAGGAGAGATCGAAATGAAGGAATGTCAAGAGCAAGCTCATTGAAAAGTCATTTAAACAAAAGGCAATCTTGTGGATTTAAAATTGACGGGGAGTGTATTAACGTAAAAAAATTAGAATCAGTCTTGGAAATAAAAACGAGAAGGATGTATCTTTGTACAAAAAGAAGTTTGGGGCGAGAAGATAAATCAAGCTCATTGAAGCCTTTGTAAGTGTTGGCGCAAACGGAATAAACCAAAAGACATAGAAAGACAAAAATGATCAGTGAATCACTTAAAACAATAAACATGGAACCAAAGGATCAAGTATTGGAAGCAATGAAAAAAGCAGGAGAACCTGTCAATGCAGGTAAAATAGTTGAATTGACGGGAATGGATCGCAAAGTGGTGGACAAAGTCATGAATCAACTCAAAACCGAAGGATTGATTGAATCGCCAAAACGCTGCTACTGGGCGCCAAAAAAATAAGGCACATTCGTTGATTGCCTGATGAGAATCCCATCCAATTTTTTTCAACAAACGGAAAGAGATAAAAGCAACCTATCAGGTCATGTCAACCTAAAAATGCATTTCGTTGCGTTCCTTACCAACGAAAGCCAATGTAAAAACGGATCGGTTTCATCGAGAAGTCCGATCCGTTTTATGTGTTCACATCAGTCAAGGTCAAAGAAAAGTATAATAAGTTATGTCAAACCATCAGTTCTGAAAAGAGAGGGCACCCGGGGAAGCACCGTCTAAATATTCTATCTCTTCCTTATCAGTAGGAGTTTGCTTCAAAACAATTCCTTGTGTGTTGCTGCCCGAAAGACGCATGATGATGCCTTTCGATTGATGGAAAGCACATTGGTTAAAGAGCCAATCGTGCGTTTGACTCAAATCCACAGCCGGTTTTTTTGCCACTGTAAAATCACAATTGGTAAAGGAGATGTGATCAGACAAGATGGATGAGATGCCACGATCCGTTTTGAAAATGGAATTTGCGACGGAAATGTTGTGCACCATAGGGAATTTTGATCCGTTGATTCGAAAAGCCGCACTTGCACCGTCGCACACCACGTGACGAATGAAGATGTCCGAAAAGTCAGGCACAAAATGATCCACCGTCACCACATCGCTGTTTTTTACGGCAGCATTGTCCTCATACGTCAAATCAAACAAAACGGCTTCATTGGCAATATCTTTCATAAAAATGGAATCGATGTAAATATGATCCACTTTACCGCCGCGTCCAATGTTGCTTTTGAAACGAAGACCCACGTCGGTTCCCGTGTATGAACAGTTGTTGACGTAAATATTGTGCACGTTTCCGTCGGTATTGCTACCAATGACAAAGCCACCGTGAGCATGGAACACCGTGCAATTTTTGATCACGACGTTTTCCAAAGCATATTCGTCGGACGACGATCGGCTTGATTTCATGCAAATGCCGTCATCGCCGGAATTCACGGTACAATCGTACATCAGCACATTTTTACAATTACCGATATCCAAGCCGTCACCGTTTTGGATCCACCAATCATTCATTACTTTGACATGGCTTACTACCAATCCGTTCACCGAGCGCATGATCATGTTAAAATTGGGCGGATTTTTCAAGGTAATGCCTTCAACGAGTACATTGGAGCAATGCTCGAGACTAAGCATTTTGGGGCGTAAAAACGTTTTGACTTTTTCGTAATCGGCTTCTGTCAACTCACTTTTCTTTTTTCCCGACAGATAAGCCTGCCCTTCTGCGGCCTGATGGTTAGGATACCAGGTGGTTCCTTTCTCATCCAGCACACCACCCTTTTTTAAGAGATCGCTCCATTGACGAGCAGTCATTTTCTCTTTTTTCACAGGACGCCAATATTGCCCATTCCCATCAAATGACCCATTGCCCGTAATGGCCACGTTGGTTAAATGCGAGCCGTAAATCAGCGGATTGATGCCATAACCCGAACCGGTTTTGACTAAAGGATAATCGTTGATGTTGGGGCTGAAGACAATCATCGCTCCAGTATTGAGATGCAGATTGACATTGCTTCTCATTTCAATTTGAGCCGAGATGTAGATGCCGGCAGGAACGATGACGGTGCCACCGCCGTTTTTGGAACAAGCGGCAATGGCGTCGTTAATGGCTTTGGTCGAATTGGTGGTTGCATCGCCAACAGCTCCGAAATCGGTAACCAAATAGTGTTTATCCGGGAAAGAAGGAATCTGAATGGTGAACGACGGGAAAGGCAGGTGCTGCAAAAGAGCGTTCACCTCATCCTGTGTGGTTTCTCCAAAAGTCCATTGACTCAAGGGAACCAATGCTGCGAAAAGAAAAAGTTTCAATAGCTTCATGGGTTTTGTTTTTAATGATGATGTTGATGGTACACGGAACTTCCTCCCAATAAAGAAAAGCAGTATCACGTGACAGTTGATTTGTTTGGATACAAAAATAATGAAATCACTTCAAAAAAGCATCAAAACCACACAAGTTTATTTTACTTATAATATATTGTTAAACTACGTTTTACAAGATTCGTTAGCGAACACGAATTGAAATGACAAACAACATAAGGGGTATTTTGATCAAAATCCTGAACGGCAAAGCGCAAGCAGCGACAAAAAACGTTGATTAATCGAACGACAGATAAGGTTGAATTTTAGCAACGGACGCAGCATCCATTTCGGGCAACGATTTGAGCTGATCACAGTTTGAGAGTTTACCTTTACTACGACGCAGGTCGTAGATGGCTTTGGCTTTGGAAAAATTGAGGTAAGGATGGCTCATCAGACGTTCCACGGAAGCACGATTCACCAATATTTTACTGATTGAATGTGCATTAACGGTGAAATGCGGTGCAATTTGAGCAAACAGGTCAGGCGTCATTCCCCAAATTTCGTTCAATTGCGATACGCTGACAAATCCGCCCAAACGGTTTCGGTAAGCAACAATGCGCCGTGCATAACCTCTGCCAATGCCTCTGATTTGCTGCAACTGGGTGGTGTCGGCACTATTGAGTTCAAGGACGACATCTTTTTTGACAATACCGGCATACACATGATTTTGAGGCGCTTCAGCAGGTTCGGCAGGAATGGTGATATAAGGAAGCAGTTTGCCAAACATTTCAGGCGTCACACCCCACACTTTGGCAAAATCTTCGGGTTTACGAAATTTCCCACCTTTGGCACGATATTTTAAAATATTGGAAGCCATGTAAGGTTTGAGTCCCAACTTAATAAATCCTGCTGAGTCCAGTTCATTGGGATTGAAAAGAAACAACACCGGTTCCGGCAATGAAACGGCTTTTTTTGCATCATATTCCTGATAACGGGTAAAAGAATGCGTTGAAGGATGAACAAACCCATCGGGTTCCTTTTGTAGGGAATCCAAAAACTGTTTGGCTTGTCGTTCAAAAGCATCGGAAGTGATCGGTTCGTCCGGCATCCAAAAGCGCATCGTCCAATGAAGCGATAGAAAGAGCACAATCAGCACGAACAGAACAATCACACCGATTCGCTGACCTTTGGTGTAATAAAACCAATCTTTCCACTTCATACGAAAATTTTTACTTTTAACACCCAGTATGTATGGAACGTGCCAAAATAGTCATAATCTTGATTATAAGCTTTTCAACTGGTTATTTCTTTTTTGTTACAAATCAAGGATGAAGTGTCAATTCGCCAGCTAAAGGCTGCTGCATCTTTTGGCGAATCAAATCCATCGATTCATATTCCCCGAGCAAAAACATCAGTTTTGTCACGGCAGCTTCCGAGGTCAAATCATACCCGCTGATGACGCCGGCTTTTTGCAGGTTCAGACTGGTTTCATAGAGTCCCATTTGAACAGAACCCACATTGCATTGGGTGATGTTGACAATCAGGACAGAACGGCTTACCGCTTCGGATAATGCATCGTAAAACCACGGCTGACGTGAAGCATTGCCGGCTCCATAACTTTCCAACACCACAGCCCGCAAGCCTTCCGCATGTAAAATGGAAGAAACCACTTCGGGAGTGATGCCCGGGAAAAGTTTCAACACCACAATGTGCGGATCCAATTTTTTATGCACAATCAAAGGTTTGTTGGAAATGTTTTGATGAATGTGAGCACTGGAAAAATTGAAATGAACCCCAACTTTCACCAAAGGCGGATAATTATAGGATGCAAAGGCGTTGAAGAGTTCGGCATTTTTTTTGGTGGTTCGATTGCCGCGAAACAAGGAATCCTCAAAATAGATGCAGACTTCGTGCACTGTAGCTACACCGTGCTCATCGGAACTGGCAGCAATTTCAATGGAGGTGAGTAAATTTTCCTTCGCATCGGTACGCAACATGCCGATGGGAAGCTGTGCTCCCGTAAAAATGACCGGTTTGGACAAATTTTCGAGCATAAAGCTCAATGCGGAAGCCGAATAAGCCATCGTATCCGTTCCGTGAAGCACCACAAATCCGTTAAACCGTTCATAATGGGTTTCAATGACTTCGGCCAGGCTGATCCAATGTTCAGGCTGAACGTCCGATGAATCGATGAGCGGATCAAAAGCGAACGCTTCAATTTGAATGTCCATTAGCCGGAGTTCCGGGATAAAATCCCTCACCCTGCTAAATTCGAGCGGTTTCAAAGCACCGGTTTGCGGATCCTCAGCCATGCTGATGGTGCCTCCCGTAAAAATGAGCAATACCGATTTTTGTTTTGACATGATCGATGAGAATAAAGCCAACTAAAAAAGTCAAGTTCGATGTGTTGCTGCGATGTGTTTTTCGGCATGATACGATGAACGTACCAACGGAGCACTCTCAACCATGGCAAATCCTTTAGCCAAAGCGCTGATCCGATATTGTTCAAACTGTTCCGGCGTGACGTATTCCGCCACTTCCATGTTTTTACGTGACGGTTGCAAATATTGACCAATGGTCAACACCGTACAACCTGCCTTGAGTAAATCATCCATGGTCTCCAACATCTCCTCGCGTGTTTCTCCCAAACCAACCATTAATCCCGATTTAGCCACTATTCCGCTTTGAGCAATGTGGTGAAGGACAGACAGGCTGACTTCATATTTTGCAGCACTTCGAACAACAGGCGTTAACCTGCGCACGGTTTCCAAATTATGAGAAATGATATCGGGTTGAGCATCAATCACCAGATCCAACAAATCAGTTCGCCCTTGGAAATCGGGGATCAGGACTTCAAGCGTAATGGATGGATTTTTTACTTTAATGGCCTGAATGGTTCTTGCCCAGTGATTTGCGCCCAAATCAGGCAAGTCGTCCCGATCCACAGAGGTAATAACGGCATGCTGCAACTTCATCAGATGAATGGAATTTGCCACCTGTTCAGGTTCATCTTCCGAAGGAGGAAGCGGTTTTCCGGTGATGGTGTTGCAAAATCGACAATTGCGCGTGCAAATATCTCCCAAAATCATCATGGTGGCTGTTCCTCTCGACCAACAATCGGAAATGTTCGGACATCTGCCCGAAGTACAAATGGTATGTAAATGATGGTCATCAACGATTTGTTTCACCTGAGCATAAGCTCCGTCGGCTGAAAAAGATGTTTTTAACCAATCAGGTTTTTTAAAATGAGGCATAATCAAAATAATTAACGAATTGTAATCATAGTCGCTCCAAAACCATACTCTCGAAAAGAAGCGTCTTGGAAACGGCAAGTTGGATAGCTTTTCTTGAGTTCGTTGATAATGGCATTGCGCAAAACACCTTCCCCTTTCCCGTGAATCACCACCAGTTTTTGTCCTTTTTTGTGTTTGTATTTTTCCATGAATTGACGAAAAGTATCCAATTGATATTCCAGAATGGCCGCTTTATCCAAGCCGGCTGTAGTGTCGAGCAACTGTTCGATGTGAAGATCCAACTCCACGACAGACGCTGCATCAGAATGCTTTTTGGCAGGCAATGGTTTCTCAGCGGTAGGTATGTCATGTTTTTCTTTCAATGACTGTTGCAATTGTGCCGGATCAATTTCAAAAAAAGCGGACGGAATGTCTTTCTCCATCAACGGAATCACCATGGCCTGTTCGTCAAAAAAATCGTTTTCAACGAACGAATGCACTTTCCAAAAAGCCTCCGACGGAAGTTCCCAAACGCTGTCAAAAGGAGGTTTTTTTTCAAAAACAGCCTCGTTTTTGTAGGCAATAAACTGAAGAACGATTTGGCGTATCGTTTTCAAAGCCTCCGGCGAAAATCGTTGCACAAAACGTTTTGTATTGGCCTGAAGCACACCATGTTCGATCAAAAGAACCTTCGACGACTCATCTTTTGAAAGCGTATAAAGCAAATCGTAATTGCTGTCATTGATCAAATAAAAATCAAAATCGGAATGAGTGATCTGCTTGAGTTGGATGGGAACAAAAGCAAGTAAAACAGACAGTTGATCCCCGTAATCCGTTGGTGGAACAGGTTCAACAGGTTCAGGGATCAGCTCGATATGTTGTTGGGCGCTTGCAGCTTCAGGTTCAGGATGAGGCTGATGTTGAAGGCGAATTCGTTCGTCCGATTCCACAACCACACACTCCCTCATGAGAACGGGAATTTCGAAACCATCTTCATCCAAAACGGCTACCATTTCTTTGTTGATGATTTTTGAAACCGTGCCTCCTCCAACTTCGTTCAAAAACCGTATGCGGTCACCAATTTTAATCATATTTTTTTAATAGTAAATGCACAAAATAAACGACTTAAGACTTAAAGATAGCCTTCAGACAAAATTTTCTGTAACTCATCCGGTGAAACATTCAGTTTCAATTCACCTTGATGCGCTACGGAAATAGATCCTTTTTCTTCAGAAACAATGATGGCAATGGCATCAGTTTGTTCGGTAATGCCCACTGCAGCACGATGTCGCAAACCCACTTGTTTGGGGATGAAATGACTTTGCGACAGTGGCAAAATGGATGCTACAAACGTAATTTTTCGATTCTCAATGATCATGGCGCCATCGTGCAAAGGGCTGTTTTTAAAAAAGATATTCTCGATCAAACGGGTGTTAATGACCGCATCAATGGGTTCTCCAACCTGAATTTGGCTTTCAAGATGTGTTTTCCCGGCTACAACGATTAAAGCACCGGTTCGACTTTTAGCCATGTGACGACATGCCATCACCAATTGAGCCACAGCTACCGAATCGCTCTCTTCTTGTTTTTCACGGATGCTGAAACGGGCAAACAAACGCTTGAAAAACCGCCATCGCCGATGAGATCCGATCATGGAAAAAAAGCGTCGAATCTCTACCTGAAAAATGATGATCAAGGCAATGATTCCTACACTCATCACTTTATTGAGAATGGCTCCCAGCAATTCGAGCTGAAACACATACACCACGAAGAACCAAACAATGACTAAAATTAAAATCCCATAGAAAATAGTATTGACGCCGGTTCCTTTAAACAGTTTGTACAACTGGTAAAACAAAATGGCTACCAAGGTGATGTCAAAAATATCTTTTATGCCGAAATCAAAATTCATA
This sequence comes from Microbacter sp., assembly GCA_049976245.1. Classification (GTDB taxonomy): domain Bacteria; phylum Bacteroidota; class Bacteroidia; order Bacteroidales; family Paludibacteraceae; genus Microbacter. The sequence goes on from JBMFIQ010000040.1 coordinate 12,725, forward strand.
ATTTGCCTATATCTAACAATTAAAATGCTGTTTACAATACCTTTACGAAGCAATCACCGTTTGTCTGTACACTTCCACGGCCTGAACGGCCTCTTTCACATCGTGAACCCGCAAAATGGAGGCACCAGCACTCAATGCCATGGTATTGGCGGCAATGGTGGCTGCCAACACATGTTCAGGATCACTATTTAAAGGTTTGTATAACATCGATTTACGCGATAATCCGACCAGCAGAGGTTTTTCAAACATGCTGAAGTGCGACAAGTTGCGAAGCACGACGTAATTCTGTTCAACCGATTTGGAAAAGCCAAAACCAGGATCAAGAATGATGTCACAAACGCCCATTTCCGAAAGATGCTGAATGCGTTTTGCGAAGAAAAGCGCCATTTCGTGAATCACATTTTGATACATTCTTCTTTGATGCATGGTTTGAACAGTTCCTTTGATGTGCATCAACACATAAGGAACCTGATGAAACGCCACCACCTCATCCATTTTTGCATCCATGGTGCCGCCCGAAATGTCGTTAATCATGTCAACGCCAAAATGACGGATAAGCTCATCGGCAACAGCCGACCGAAAAGTATCCACTGAAATAACAATATTCGGAAAATGAGACCGGATGATATCGAGTGCATGGGTCAAACGAGCTAATTCTTCTTTTTCAGACACTTCTAAAGCGAAAGGGCGCGTGGAATAACCACCGACATCAATGATGGAAGCCCCGTCATCCAACATACCATGAACCCGATCGATCAGCATTTGATCGTCAAGCACACGGCTGTCAGTATAAAATGAGTCGGGCGTGACGTTCAAAATACCCATAACCAAGGGCATTGAAAGATCAATTAAACGATTTTTAATTCGTATTGAAATACTATTTAAAGGCATAAGTACGTTTAAAAAACAACTACAAATGTAGGAAATATCTTTGGAGTTCCATTTTCATCCAATTCGACAACTTCAAAAAAAGAAAATAATCACATATATTTTTGGTTGTTAACAAAGCAAACAAAAAAGAAAATGAACATAGCTTCACGCTATTGTATTGAAAACAAGCCAACTTAAAGCAAAATGGCTTGATGTGAATGCATTAAATAAAAAAAAGATATGATGATGAATCGATAGATAAAAAAAACTATATTTGCACACGGAAAAAAGAATCGAGATTCATCGCCGAAAAAAGACGGGGAATGTTCATGACAAACAGCAAAATTACAGCATAACTAATTGAAATACATAATATAAATTTATCTTCCCATGAAAATTTATCATCAAGCGGGCGCTTTTATTTTGATGCTTTTTATTGCCACGATGATGTCGTGCAAAAGTTCATCCACTACAGGAAAAATTCCCACAACATATTCCAATACAACCGGATGGGCTTACAACAGCAAAAGTGGCGGACTTAAAATTAACAATGCCTATCATGAAAAAACACCTCCCAACATGGTGCTCATTGAAGGCGGAACCTTTACGATGGGACGGAACGCAGAACAGTTGGCACAGACGGCCAACAGTTTTCAACGCCGCGTAACGGTCAATTCGTTTTACATGGATCAATATGACATCACCAATGAAAACTGGCTTGAATACCTAAACTGGACTAAAGCTGTCTTTCACAACACGCCTGCCATCATTGAACGAGCCAAACCCAACGTAGCCGTTTGGCGTGATAACTTAGCTTACAACGAACCATATGTGGAAAATTATTTCGAACATGTGGCTTATCGCGACTATCCCGTAGTCGGCGTCACATGGGAACAAGCCATGGATTACTGTGAATGGCGTACGGATCGTGTCAACGAAAAAATATTGATTGACATGAAAAAAATCAAACCGACGCAATGGGATGCTATTCGCAAATCAAACAATCCCGAAGAAATTGCCGAAAAATACATCTTCAGCACAAAAAAATATTATTACACCAATTTCAACGAAGCAGCCAACAACCGTGACACCTCCAAAGTAACCATGTCCGACGGAATTTTGTTCCCCTACTTCCGCCTGCCGACCGAAGCCGAATGGGAATATGCCGCTTTTGGTTATAAAGCCAATCAAGATGGAGAAGTTCCGAATGGGCGACTTTATCCTTGGCCGTCGTCACAACTGCGTCGTCCGGACAAAAAACATGCCGGTGAATTCATGGCCAATTTTTCACGCGGACGTGGCGATTTAATGGGCGTTGCTCATAACTCAGACAAAGGAATCATTCCCATGCCAGTGAACTCTTTCTATCCTAATGATTACGGTCTCTACTGTATGGTAGGAAATGTCAATCAATGGGTGATGGATGTTTACCGCCCGCTCAACGAACAAGAATTCAAAGGGTACAATCCATATCGCGGCAATGTGTTTGAACCGGTTCGTTTCAACCGAATGGGAGCACAAAATGCCGCCGATTACAAAATTGACTCGTTAGGCCGGTTGCGTTATATCGGGAAAGATATTCAGGATGTTCGCAACTATCGTGACGGGTCGCTGGCTTCTTCCGCCAACAGCGACTTGTGGAAAGACAGCATCCCGAAAGGCCAAGCTGCTACCGCTTTGATGTACGATCCCAAAGGTGATCAGTTGGACAAATTGGCTCCTGCCATTTCAAACTACTCACGGGTTTACAAAGGAGGTTCATGGAAAGACAAGCCCTATTGGCTCAATCCAACCACCCGTCGTTACTTAGATCAAAACAAATGCACCGACGACATCGGATTTAGATGTGCCATGACACGATTGGGAGCCCCATACAAGTCAAAATAATTCATTGAATTAAAACTACTTAAATTATTTTAAGTGGTTTTTCATACATCTATTTTTATATTAAACCCTAAGGATGTATGGAATTCGCTAAATAGTCATTCTTTTGAGCATAAGCTCATATTATGACTCGTTTCATTTATGCAAAACATGGAAAGATTGAAAAGAATAAAAATTTCAGCTTTACTCACTTCGGAAGCTTATTTAGATCAACCCGTTAATGTAAAAGGTTGGGTAAGAACACGACGAGGCAACAAACACGTTGGGTTTATCGCACTGAATGACGGATCGACCATTCACAACATGCAAGTGGTCGTTGACATCGAAAAATTTGGCGAAGAGTATTTAAAACCCATTACCACAGGAGCATGCATTTCAGTCAACGGACTTTTGACCGCATCACAAGGGAAAGGGCAAAGCGTAGAAATTCATGCATCCGAAATAGAAATTTACGGAGCCGCTGATCCTGAAAGTTATCCGTTGCAAAAGAAAGGACATTCGTTGGAGTTTTTACGTGAAATTGCCCATTTGAGGCCACGCACCAATACTTTTGGCGCTGTGTTGCGCATCCGTCATGCCATGGCGTTTGCCATACATCACTATTTCAACGAAAAAGGATTTTATTATCTTCACACACCCATCATCACCGGATCGGATGCCGAGGGAGCAGGTGCCATGTTTCAAGTGACCACGCTCGACCTGAACCATATTCCCAAGACGGCTGACGGCAAAGTCAATTATGAAGAAGATTTTTTTGGAAAATCAACCAATCTGACTGTTTCAGGACAATTGGAAGGTGAATTGGGCGCTTTGGCATTGGGAAGCATTTACACTTTTGGACCTACCTTTCGAGCCGAAAATTCCAACACGCCCCGACATCTGGCCGAATTCTGGATGATTGAACCTGAGGCAGCTTTTTATGACATTCAGGACAACATGGATCTGGCCGAAGATTTTCTCAAATCACTCATTCGTTATGCCCTCGAACATTGTGCTGACGACTTGGCCTTCCTCAACTCCATGTGGGACAATGAACTGCTTGATCGGCTGCGTTTTGTAGTAGAAAACGATTTTGTTCGATTGACTTACACTGAAGGCATCGACATCCTGATGAAAAGTGGTGAGAAATTTGAATTTCCGGTAGCCTGGGGCGTCGATTTGCAATCGGAACATGAACGCTATCTGGTAGAAAAACATTTTAAAAAACCGGTTATTCTGACCGATTACCCCAAAGAAATCAAAGCTTTCTACATGAAACAAAATGATGACGGGAAAACCGTTCGCGCCATGGATGTGCTGTTTCCGCGCATTGGCGAAATTATTGGAGGATCACAACGCGAAGAAAATTATGATAAACTGCTCAACCGGATCACGGAATTGAAAATCCCCATGAAAGATTTGTGGTGGTATCTTGAAACCAGAAAATTTGGAACTGCGCCTCACGCAGGATTTGGATTGGGGTTTGAGCGTCTGTTGCTTTTTGTAACCGGGATGGGAAACATTCGAGATGTCATTCCGTTTCCACGAACTCCTAAAAATGCAGAATTCTAAACTTTGAGCAATATCAACGACGACTAAAACCAATGTACTACGAAACAAGAGGACATTGGCTTTTATTTTTTCTTGGCAGAACGACGACGAGACTCGCGATGCACGGGAATCACAGTACGAGGAGTCCATTCAGTCGGTTTTTTCATATCATACACCTGCTTACGCAAAAAATCACCCATTGCTTTCATGTCAGAAAAACTTCGGATCTGCTCCGGAGTGATGATTTCACCAATCCCAATGCGCGGTTTTTTTCTTTTCTTGTTAAAAACCTCGTAAGCCATCCGTAAAGAGCGAATTCGCCAACTGATGATTCCCAAAAAATAAAAGAAAGGTGAGTTCCCGTCGAAGAAACGAACCGGAATGACCGGAACACCGGCCTTGTGAATGAGTTTCAAAATGCTTTCCTGCCACTCACGATCGTGAATGCTCATGGTTTTGAAATCAAAATAAGAGACACCGCCGGCAGGGAAAAATCCCATGGGATGACCCTCGCTCAAATGAAGCAACGCCTCTTTGACGCCGCTAAAACTTGCCGAAGGATTTAATGGATTGTCGCCAATGCGGGGCTTGACCGAAATAAAATTTTCGTTCATGGCCTCAATCAACGTCAGGACTTGATTGACCATGATTTTGTAGTCGGGGCGAATGCCGGCAATCATGTGAATCAACATAATGCCATCCAAAGCTCCGTACGGATGATTGGAAACCGTAATAAAGGCACCTTCAGGAAGATGCTGAAGCCGATCGGCATAACCAATGCGATAATTGACACCAAAATCGGTTAACAAACCTTCCGTAAAAGCGGCTCCGGAATATTGACAAGAACGACCATAAACCTTGTTGACGCGGTCTATGGCCAAAAAATGAATCACTAAACGAGCCAATTGGCGGCCCCATTTACCCTGAAAAACAGGTGATAACTTTTCAAAATAATGAACATCAACAACTTTATGTTTCATACGTCTATTGTAATTTTTTAACGCTAAGGATGTATGGAACTCGCCAAATAGTCATATGCTTGAACATAAGCTTTTTTATGGTTCGATTTATTCATGTAATACACTAATTAGTCGAGCCTTAAAAAGCCCATTCAGTTCTCATTTGATTGTTGATTTGGTAAAATATGGCGTTTATCAAGTCAAC
>JBMFIQ010000041.1:0-18033 GCA_049976245.1 Microbacter sp.
TGGTTGTTCACAAAGCTGATGCCTACGGCTGGATTGTCGCCGGCTATTTTCACCTTGTAACCCTTGATTCTAAGGTTGCGATTCGGGGTGATGACGTCGTTCACCGAGCCGGTTTTCACATCGGTTACCTGCGTCATGGTGATGCTGTTGTCGGCTACGCCCATGATTTCGACTTCGATGTTCGGGATCTCTTTGCGCAGGGTGTCGCCCTGATTAAACTGAAAAAGAACGCTGTGTTTCGATGGGTTAAATGTTTCGGACGGAGAGTTGAATACCCCTTTGATCAAAGTGGTTGCTGTGAAATAACCGGTGTTGATCGAAAAGCCGTCGCAAAGCTGATAAGCCATCTCTTTGAGAAAGAGGTTCACATGGTGCTCCATGTCAGCTGCCGATACCGATGCGCCGCCGCGGGTCACTGCCGAATGAGCAATGTCGGCAATGCTCAAGGTTCGTTCACTGCTTACGCGAGCTACGTAATCATTGGGGTCTTCCGTCAGAAGATTGTCGTACAAATTCGCTTTGATGCGATGAAGTGTGTTTGCTATAAAAGAATGGTTTAAAGATGAATAAATGATTGATTGGGTCGTGTTTTCTCCAAAGCTCATTTCGGCTAAAACAGCGAAGCCGTTATTCTGTCTGCCAAAGGTAAATAAGAATATTTATACACACAATAACAACAACCGACCAATTATCAACATTTTTTATCATGATATAATTTTAAACAATGAGCTATAAAAAAAAGAGCTTATGTTCAAGAGAATGACTGTTTGGCAGGCTTTTTAGCTCCTTAGCCTGAATCATATCATTAACCGCAGGGAACAAAAACATTCCTCACCCAATATCCGTCGAGCACAGAAAGCTTCAATGAATTTTTTGAAGTAGATTTTGTATCTTTGTGCGTTTTTTGCATCCCTCTGCAGAGCCTGTTACAGCCCACGTACGGGATTGACGCAGCTTAACATAATACATTGACATCATGGCGAAACAATTCAAACGAACGTTGATTACTACGGCATTGCCCTATGCCAACGGTCCTGTTCACATTGGGCATTTGGCCGGCGTTTATGTACCGGCCGACATCTATGCACGCTACCTTAGGCTGAAAGGCGAAGAGGTCATCATGATAGGCGGATCCGACGAACACGGCGTTCCCATCACCATCAAAGCCCGCAACGAAGGCGTCACACCGCAGGAAATTGTCGATCGCTATCATGCCATCATCAAACGTTCGTTCGAAGAGTTCGGCATCTCGTTCGACATCTATTCGCGTACCACGTCAGCCATACATCGCCAAACAGCCTCCGACTTTTTCAAAACCCTCTACGACAAAGGAGAATTTATCACCAAAACTTCCGAGCAATACTACGACGAAGAGGCACAACAATTTCTGGCCGACCGTTACATCACGGGAAAATGTCCCCATTGCGGCAACGAACATGCATATGGCGACCAATGCGAAGCATGTGGCACGTCGCTCAGCCCACTCGATCTGATCGATCCCAAATCGACCATTAGCGGCAGTCGTCCCGTACTCAGAGAAACCACCCATTGGTATCTGCCATTGGACAAACACGAAGCATGGCTGCGTCAATGGATTCTCGAAGAACACCAGGATTGGAAGCCCAACGTATATGGACAATGCAAATCGTGGCTCGACATGGGATTGCAACCCCGTGCCGTGAGTCGCGATCTCGACTGGGGCGTCCCCGTTCCCCTCGACGATGCCAAAGGAAAAGTGTTGTACGTCTGGTTTGATGCTCCCATCGGCTACATCTCCAACACCAAAGAACTGCTCCCCGACACCTGGGAAACATGGTGGAAAGATCCTGAAACAAAACTGGTACACTTTATCGGGAAAGACAACATCGTTTTCCACTGCATCGTCTTCCCGTCAATGTTGAAAGCCGAAGGAAGCTACATCCTGCCCGAAAACGTCCCTGCCAACGAATTCCTCAACCTCGAAGGCGATAAGATTTCTACTTCCCGCAATTGGGCGGTGTGGCTTCACGAATATCTCGAAGCATTCCCGGGCAAACAGGACGTGCTTCGCTACGTGCTCACGGCCAACGCTCCCGAAACCAAGGACAACGACTTCACATGGAAAGATTTTCAGGCACGCAACAATAACGAATTGGTGGCCATCTTTGGCAATTTCGTGAATCGTGCATTGGTGCTGACTCAAAAATACTTCGACGGCAAAGTGCCTGCTCAAGGTACCTTCAATGATTACGATCAACAAACCATCGCCGAATTCGTGGCTGTGAAAACAGAGATGGAACGGCTCTTGGACAACTACCGTTTTCGCGATGCGTTGAAAGAAGCCATGAACTTAGCCCGCATCGGGAATAAATACTTAGCCGACATGGAGCCTTGGAAATTAGCCAAAGGCGACATGACGCGCGTGGCTACCATCATGAACCTCAGCCTGCAAATCACCGCCAACTTAGCCATTGCCTTTGAACCCTTCCTGCCTTTCACCGCCGAGAAACTGCGCGACATGATCGGCTTGAACCTGTGGGAATGGAATGCGTTGGGCAGCTTCGCACTGCTGCCCGAAGGTCATGTTTTAGGAGAACCTGCGTTGTTGTTCGAAAAGATCGAGGACGACGTGGTGGAAAGAGAAGTACAAAAGTTGCTGGACACCAAAAAAGCCAACGAAGCCGCCGCCTACAAAGCCAAACCCGTGAAAGAAAACGTGGCTTTTGAAGACTTCATGAAGGTGGACATTCGCGTGGGCACGGTACTCGACTGCCAACGGGTGCCCAAAGCCGACAAGCTGCTTCAGTTCCGCATTGCCGACGGATTGCAGGAACGCACCATCCTGTCGGGGATAGCGCAATATTATCCCGATCCTCAAGCGCTCATCGGCATGCAGGTCTGTTTCGTGGCCAACTTTGAACCCAAAAAACTGCGCGGCATCATGAGCGAAGGGATGATCCTTTCAGCCGAAAATGCCGACGGAAAATTAGTCATCATTCAACCAAGCGCCAAAGTCACCAACGGCGTCGAAGTGAAATAACGCCATGCGCAAACTCAAAATTACCGAGCTCCATCGCCTCACCACCGATGAATTTAAGGAAGCTGCAAAACTCCCTCTGGTAATCGTGCTTGACAATGTTCGAAGCTTGCACAATGTCGGCTCCGTCTTTCGCACCTCCGATGCGTATCTCATTCAGGCAGTTTATCTTTGCGGCATTACCGCTCAACCGCCTCATCCCGAAATTCACAAGTCAGCCCTTGGCGCCGAATTTTCTGTAGCGTGGCGCTATGTTGCCCGTACGGAAGAAGCCGTAACAGCGTTGCAAAAAGAAGGATTCAACGTATTCGCCGTCGAACAGGCCGAAGGCAGCACCATGCTTCATCAACTCCATCTTGAAAAAGGGAAGAAATATGCCGTCATTTTCGGACACGAAGTCAAAGGAGTACAACAAAACGTGGTGGATCTCTGTCAGGGATGCATCGAACTGCCACAATACGGCACCAAACACTCTCTCAATGTGTCAGTCACGGCAGGCATCGTCATTTGGGAATTTTTCAAAGCCTTGAACCCGGCATAAAAGTGCCAATAGAAAGGACAATAATTTAAAGAATTAACTAACTTAGCACCCTCATTCAAATAGACACAACATGGCACAAACGACCAATAAAGTTCCTTTTGGAGTCATCGGCTTAATTGTTGCTTTTGGGATTGTTTACGGAGACATCGGGACTTCTCCTCTTTATGTAATGCAAGCTATCGTGGACGGATTGTTACCTTCGGGCAACTTGACCCCTATGGCCGTGATTGGCGCTGTTTCATGCATCATCTGGACATTGACATTGCAAACCACCATCAAATACGTGGTCATCACCCTGCGTGCCGATAACAAGGGAGAAGGAGGCATCATGTCGCTCTTTGCCCTGCTCCGAAAAAAATACCGCTGGGCTTACATCATTGCAGCCATTGGCGCTGCAACATTGTTGGCTGACGGAGTCATCACCCCTTCCATCACCGTCATTTCAGCCATCGAAGGCGTTCACACCGTTCTGCCGATAGTTCCTATCATCCCCGTCACCTTGGCTATCCTGCTGGGTTTGTTTCTGATTCAACCTTTTGGCAGTGCCTGGCTTGGCAAATCGTTTGGAGGCATCATGGTGATTTGGTTCAGCATGATCGGTCTGCTCGGATTGTTTCAAATCTTTTCGTTCCCTGACATTTTCAAGGCGTTCAATCCCTACTATGCCGTCTATTTTCTGACTCACGTGCCTCATGCGTTCATTTTGTTGGGAGCGGTCTTCCTTTGTACAACAGGAGCGGAAGCACTCTATTCCGATCTCGGGCATTGCGGATTGAACAACATCCGTGTCTCATGGATGTTTGTAAAAACCACCCTCATTCTCAATTATCTTGGACAGGGAGCTTGGATCATCACCCACCTCTCATCCATCACCGGAAGCATCAATCCGTTTTTTGCCATCATGCCCTCATGGTTCTCGCTATTTGGCGTCACCATGGCCACTTTGGCCGCCATCATCGCCAGTCAGGCACTCATCAGCGGATCCTACACCATCATCAGTGAAGCCATCTCAATGGATATTTGGCCCAACATCTACATTAAATATCCCACTGCAGTTAAGGGACAGATGTACATCCCAACGACTAATTATGTGTTGATGACACTCTGTTTACTGGTGGTGATTGCATTCGGATCATCCAGCAACATGGAAGCTGCCTATGGATTGTCCATCACCATCACCATGTTGATGACTAGTTTGTTGTTGTTCCTTTATTTCAGGATCAAACACATTTCGTTGTGGTTTGCCATTCCTATCACAGCCATGTTTTTGACCATCGAAACCTCCTTTTTGATTGCCAACCTGCATAAATTTGCTCACGGCGGATTTGCCACCATACTCATTGCCGGCTTTGTCTTTGTCCTGATGTATATCTGGTACAACGGACGTCGCATTAAAAACCGCGCCGTGACTTACGAACCCATCAAAGGAACGATTCCGATTTTAGAAGACATCAGCAACGACAACACCATTCCTAAATTTGCCACACATTTAGTCTATGTCACTCGGGCTAAATATCCAAACGAAATAGAACGGAAAGTAATCTATTCGCTCATTCATTTTGTGCCCAAACGCGCCGATACCTATTGGTTTGTTTACATGACACGGAGCGACGAACCCTACGAATTCAGTTACACGGTGAAGACTTTCTCGCCTAACAAGATTTTCCGCATCGACATCAATGCCGGATTTAAATTAGGCATCCACATCGATAAATACATCCATCAAATTGCCAAAGAGATGGAAGAAAAAGGAATGGTCTCATTGGACAGCCGCTATCCGTCGCTTCTAAAACACAACATCATCGGCGATTTTCGTTTTGTGGTGGTAGAACGCATCCTGCGCGGCAGCTCCCCATTGCCTCCCGTCAAGAGAATCATCCTGACCGCTTACTATTTCATGAAGAAAATGTCAACTTCGGACACCCAAATCCTGGATCTTGATCCTACCAATGTGACCATCGAAAGCGTTCCATTGTTTAGCGTCATGCCCGAAGAACAGTAAATTGAAAGAGACAACCCATCATGAACGAAGTCGAATTCATCCTATTTGATCCACAGGACATCACACGGTTGGGATTAAAAACCCTCCTCCTGCATCAATTTCCGGAAGCCGCCGTTTATGAGATTCATTCAAAAAATCAATTACGATCGGCTTTGCATCAACATCAGGAAGCCCTCGTCATGTTGGATTATACGCTTGCGGACATGAGCGATGCCGAAGAGTTGCTGCATCTGGCGCAACGCTATCTTTTGGTTCGATGGATCATCTTTTCGAATGAGTTGAGTTGGTCGTTCCTTCGACGCATTCAAACAGGCTCAGACACCATCAGCGTACTGTTCAAGGATGCTCCTTTAAACGAATGCAACACGGTTATCAGGCTCACTGCCGAAGGAAAACAATCGTTCGACGACAAGACATGGCAAATGTTGACCGCAACACCGCCTTCTCAACAGGAGAAACCCGTGTTGACCGAAACGGAACAGTCCATCCTGCGCTTCATGTCGCTCGGCAAAACGACCAAAGAAATTGCAGCCGAAAAGCATCTAAGTTTTCATACCGTGAACACACACCGAAAAAACATCTTTCACAAATTAGAAGTCAACAACATTCACGAAGCAACCAAATATGCACTGCGCGCTGGGATTCTTTCAATAGCTGAATACATGATCTAAAAAGCGAACTGAACCCAAGGACATTCATCTTATGACAATTGCCTCCCATTCTTCTTTCATCCTCTTGGCCGACGGCCTTTTCCCGACGCATCCCTTTCCGTTGGAGCAGCTGCAACATGCCGACACTGTGGTTTGTTGCGATGGTGCTTCACAAAAACTACTTGATTTTGGAAGAGATCCCGACTTCATTGTAGGCGATTTTGACAGCATCAGCTCTGAAATAAAAAAACGCTTCCCTGATCGTCTGATCCATCATCCCGATCAGGAAACAAACGACTTGACCAAAGGATTTCAACTTTGTCTCCAATTGGGGGCTACCAATCTCACCATTCTTGGGGCAACTGGTCTGCGTGAGGATCATACTTTAGGGAATATTTCGCTTTTGTACGAATACGCCACAGCATTGCCCACCGTGCGCATGATGACGGATTTCGGCATCTTCACCGTGATTGACCACTCCGCAAGCATTCAGAGCTATCCCGGACAACAAATCTCCCTTTTTTCTATCGATGCCTCACAATGCATCACTTCGGAAGGTTTGAAATATCCTTTGCTCAACCGCCCGCTGACCAACTGGTGGCAAGGCACCCTCAATGAGAGCTTGTCCGACACTTTCCAAATCACACTCTCACACGGCTCTTTGCTCGTTTTTCAATGCTACTGATTCCCGATCATCTTGTGTCAACAACACCATAAATGATTCGAACAAGAAAAATTACCATGTTTGTGGTATTGTACAGCCGCATCAATCGGCTGTATCTTTGGTTACCACAAACACATTAGAACCTGTTCATTATGTCTCAATCAACATTAAAATTCGAAACACTGCAAGTACATGCCGGACAAGAGGTTGACCCAATCACCCGATCGCGTGCCGTTCCCATCTATCAAACCAGTTCCTATCTTTTTGACGATGCACAATACGGCGCCGATTTGTTTGCCCTACGAAAATTCGGGAACATCTATACCCGTTTGATGAATCCCACTACGGAAGTTTTTGAAAAGCGGGTTGCCGCTTTAGAAGGAGGATTGAGCGCATTGGCCACCTCTTCGGGACAATCAGCACAATTCATTGCACTCAATAACATCATTGAAGCCGGCGATAATTTCGTGGCTACTTCCCATCTTTACGGAGGAACCTACAACCAATTTAAAAACCAATTCAAACGATTAGGTGTTGAAGTGCGATTTACGCCCAACGACAATCCAGAAGAATTCGAAAAAAGAATTGACGAAAAAACCAAGGCGCTGTACGTCGAAACCATTGGAAATCCCGATCTTAACATCCCCGATTTCGAAGCCATTGCTGCAGTTGCTGACCGATACGGAATCCCGTTGATTGTGGACAACACCTTTGGCGCAGGCGGAGCTATTTTCAGACCATTGGAACACGGGGCATCCGTTGTGGTTGAATCTGCCACCAAATGGATCGGCGGACATGGCACTTCGTTGGGAGGCGTCATTGTTGACAGTGGACGATTCAACTGGGGCAATGGTAAATTTCCTGTCTTTTCCGAGCCATCCGAAAGTTATCACGGATTGATTTTCTGGGATGCTTTCGGAGCAAACAGTCCGTTCGGAAACATTGCCTTCACCCTGCGCGCCCGCGTCGAAGGGCTTCGCGATTGGGGAAGCGTCATCAGCCCTTTTAATGCTTTTCTGCTTTTGCAAGGTCTTGAAACCCTTTCGCTCAGGGTTGAACGCCACGTGGAAAATGCATTAAAACTGGCACAATGGCTTGAACAACATCCGAAAGTGGAATACGTTCACTATCCGGGACTTGAAAGTAGTCCATATCATGCTTTGGCTTTGAAATATTTCAAAAAAGGATTTGGTGGCGTATTAACTTTCAAGATAAAAGGAAATCCCAAAAATGCAGATACATTGATCAACAACGTTAAATTATTGAGCCATTTAGCCAATGTAGGCGACGCCAAATCATTGATCATTCATCCGGCTTCGACAACGCACGAACAATTATCGGCCGAAGAACAAAAAGCATCGGGTGTTGAAGCAGGTTTATTGCGTGTCTCCGTTGGCATTGAACACATTGACGACATCATTGCGGATTTTGAGCAGGCATTCAATAACATTAAAATGTAAAATGATGAACCACAAATCCATAGCATCCCAACTGACTGACTTAATTGGGAATACTCCTTTAATGGAAGCATCTCATTTTAGTCGGAAACATGGTCTCAAAACACCTTTACTGTTCAAATTGGAGTTTTTCAATCCGGGCGGCAGTGTCAAAGATCGCATCGCCTTAGCTATGATTCAAGCCGCTGAAGCAAAAGGGGTTCTCAATGAACAAACGACCATCATTGAACCCACCAGTGGCAACACGGGAATTGGTTTGGCTTGGGTATCGGCCGTCAAGGGCTACAAACTGATCCTCACCATGCCCGAAACCATGAGCATCGAACGTCGTAATCTACTTAAAGCATTGGGAGCCGAGATTGTGCTCACTCCGGGTGCTGAAGGCATGAAAGGAGCCATCCGTGTTGCCGGCGAATTGAAAGAAACCATTCCCAATTCACTGATCTTGCAACAATTTGAAAACGAGGCAAACCCATACATTCACACCATAACCACCGGCGAAGAAATATGGCGCGACACCAATGGAGAAATTGACCTGTTTATTGCTGCCGTTGGAACCGGCGGGACTGTGTCAGGTATCGGAGCAACCCTCAAAAAACACAACCCTCACATTAAAATCATTGCCGTAGAACCGTCAAATTCGCCTGTGTTATCTGGCGGAAATCCAGGCCCGCACAAAATTCAGGGCATTGGAGCCGGCTTTCAACCAAAAACATTTAATCCCGCCGTGGTTGATGAAATCATTCAGGTTACCGACGATGATGCCATCAAAACCAGTCGCGAATTGGCACGTACGGAAGGCCTTTTGGTTGGCATTTCGGCAGGAGCCAATGCATTTGCCGCAATGCAAATGGCTCAACGCCCCGAAAATGCCGATAAACATATTGTGACGGTCATGTGCGACACCGGTGAACGATATCTTTCTACCGTTTTGTATGCTTTTGAGGAGTATCCGATTGATTAACGCATGGCTGCTTTTCCGCAGCTATTTTGGATTGATTAAAATACAAGTTGAGCAAACGTGAAGCAGCCGCAAAAGAGCACAATTCGTTCGAAAAAATCTTCTCCTCATATTCTTTTAACCAACGGGCAACATTGGGGTCATTGTAAAAATGTGATCTAAGTTGCTCGTTGATGGTTTCATACATCCAGTATGTTGCCTGCACCATCCTATTCTTCTTGAAAAAACCGTTTTCTTTGACAAATTCAATATAGTGCACAATCATATCCCACACTTCTGGAATATTTTTCCGAAACTTGGCTGAACAGGTCAATACCTGCGGAGACCAACCCGAGTCGGGCAAAGGGAACATGTGTAAGGCAGAGGTTAATTGCGCTTTGGTCACGTTGACCCGATCAATGTTATCACCATCAGCTTTATTGATGGCAATGCCATCAACCATTTCCATGATCCCGCGCTTGATGCCTTGCAACTCGTCGCCTGTTCCAGCTACCTGCAACAACAGAAAAAAATCGACCATCGAATGAACCACGGTTTCAGACTGCCCCACACCCATAGTTTCCACAAAGATGATATCAAAACCGGCCGCTTCACATAACAAGATAATTTCACGCGTTTTACGGGCAACCCCTCCCAACGAACCAGCCGAAGGGGAAGGACGAATAAACGCATTGGGATGACGCGACAACTCCACCATGCGTGTTTTATCGCCCAAAATGCTGCCTTTGGATCGTTCACTACTTGGATCAATGGCCAAAACGGCCAAGCGATGCTGCTGCTCCGTCAAATACATTCCTAAAGCCTCTATAAAGGTACTTTTGCCTGCACCTGGAACGCCCGTAATGCCTACGCGAATGGAATTACCGGAATGAGGCAAACACCTTTCTATGATTTCTTGAGCCATAGCTTGCTGTTCAGGCAATTCGCTTTCAATCAAAGTCACTGCCTGACTCAACATGACGCGATCTCCCTTCAAAATGGCTTCAACATATTGATCAGCAGTATATGATTTGCGTTTCGTGCGTTTCTGACGATGCAAATAAGGATTGACACTGGGTGGTTGAGCAACGCCTTCATTGACGGAAAGACTCTGAAATTGAGGATCATTTTCAATGTGTGACATGAAACAAAAATTTAACCGTTACCTTATTACAAAAAAAGATCTGAACGGTAAGTTTGCACAAATGTAACAAAAAAAAGCCGCTCTTTTCAGGGCAGCTTTTTAAACATTTATTAAAAACCAAACTTATTCGGCCGTTTTTTCTGAAGCTGTTTCTGTTGCTTCATCGTCCGTTTTTTGCTCTTCTTTGATTTCCGTGGCGGCAGCTTTTTTAGCAACACGTTTTGCATGTGCTTCGGCAGCTTTTACCGCTTTGGTGTGTTCTTCTTCCGACAATTGATCTTTCAAATCAGCCAATTGTTGAATGTCGCCAAGAGTTGTTTTTTCGTACGACGAAGTCGCGGGTGATGCTGGTTCATCGGCACTGCTCTTTTTCCCTTTCTTTGCACTTTCTTTCTTTTCGGGAGCAGGAGCTGCAGCACGCTGTTCATCTTCGTGAATGCGGCTGTGCGAGACGATGATTCGTTTTGCGTCCTTGTTGAATTCAATGACCTTGAATGGTAATTTTTCATCCAGCTTGGCAGAAGTGCCGTCTTCCTTGATCAAATGTTTTGGAGTGGCAAAGCCTTCAACACCATAAGGTAAGGCAACAACAGCCCCTTTGTCCAGCAATTCGATGATGGTGCCCTCGTGAACACTGTCCACTTTGAAAATGGTTTCAAACACATCCCATGGATTTTCTTCCAATTGCTTGTGTCCTAAACTCAAACGACGATTTTCCTTGTCAATTTCCAAAACAACGACATCCAATGAAGCTCCAATTTGTGTAAATTCGGACGGATGTTTGATTTTTCGGGTCCATGACAAATCGCTGATGTGAATCAATCCGTCAACACCTTCTTCAATTTCAACAAAAACACCGAAATTGGTAAAGTTACGAACGCGTGCAACATGTTTAGAACCTACTGCATATTTTTCTTCGATGTTGAGCCACGGATCTTGTTTCAATTGTTTGATGCCCAATGACATTTTGCGCTCTTCGCGATCGAGGGTCAACACAACTGCTTCCACTTCGTCGCCTACTTTCAAAAAGTCCTGAGCACTACGCAAATGCTGACTCCATGACATTTCGGAAACGTGGATTAAACCTTCAACGCCGGGCAATACCTCAACAAAAGCGCCATAATCAGCGACCACGACCACTTTACCTTTCACCTTGTCTCCAACCTTTAAGTTAGGATCCAAAGCATCCCATGGATGTGGAGTTAATTGCTTTAATCCTAAGGCTATACGTTTCTTTTCGTTATCAAAATCAATGATGACAACGTTCAGTTTTTGATCCAATTTAACCACTTCGTCAGGATGCGATACGCGTCCCCACGAAAGGTCCGTGATGTGAATCAAACCATCCACACCTCCCAAATCGATGAAAACACCATAATTGGTGATGTTCTTGACAGTCCCTTCGAGGACTTGTCCCTTTTCGAGTTTGGAAATAATTTCTTTCTTTTGTTGTTCCAGTTCAGCTTCGATCAATGCTTTGTGCGATACAACCACATTTTTGAATTCGTGGTTAATTTTTACCACTTTGAATTCCATGGTTTTGCCAACAAATACATCGTAATCACGAATGGGGCGAACATCAATTTGTGACCCCGGAAGGAAGGCTTCAATGCCAAAGACGTCAACAATCATACCGCCTTTGGTACGACATTTAACATATCCCTTGATGGTTTCGTCATTTTCAAGCGCTGCATTGACACGATCCCATGAACGTGACGTACGTGCCTGTTTATGTGAAAGCAACAATTGCCCTTTTTTGTCTTCCTGATTTTCAATATAAACTTCAACTTTGTCTCCCACTTTCAAATCTGGATTGTAGCGAAACTCATTCAAAGAAATGATTCCATCCGATTTGAATCCAATGTTGACAACTACTTCACGTTTGTTCATGGCAATCACGGTTCCTTCAACAACCTCTTTTTCTTTGATTGTGTTGAGGGTTTTATCGTATTGATGAACGAGTTCTTCCCGATTGGTTTCAGGAAGATCGCCTTTTTCATAAAGATCCCAGTCAAATTCGTCACTTGGAGCAACTTCACCGCTCTTTTTAGGTGCATTCTCTGATGTCGAAGCGGCCTCAACATGTTGAGGTTCTTCCATTTTTTCGGTAGGTTGTTGAGCTGTTTCCTCAGCCGGAGATTGTTTTACATCATCCACGATGTTTTCTTGTTGTTCTTCCATAAAAATAAAATAACTTTTCTGTTAATAGATTGGACATTATGTTGTCTAAAATTGAACTGCAAAGATAGAACTTAATTTCCTTTCCGCCAAAAAGAAATCAGCATGAAATTTTGTTAATAAGTTCAACATCAATTACTACAGAGCGGCACATGCAAGAAGAGCATTTTCACCACCCTCCGAGTTGTTAACGACATATCTCGCGCACCTTTCTGAAAATCCAAAACATGTTGATCGTGGTCAGAATCAACACAATGACACCTCCCCACAGGAAATTGTTCCACAAAAATCCGGCATGATCAACATGCATAGTCGCGGAAAATAGTGAAATATAATCATGACGCAAATAGATCACCAACAACATGGAAAGAATAAAAATAAAGCCATTGACACCCATCACCAGATATTGATATGGTTTTGAAATGACCTCAGAAGAGAAACCCGCCAAAGAAAGATTTTCAATTCGTTCATGATTTTTTTCTATCAACAGATTGATGCTCAGCAACATCAATCCCAACGCCAACAACGTGATAATTGCCCCAACGCTCAACACAACAAAAATCAACGTCCGCAAAAAAGAAGATGCTTCACCGGCAACAGCTTTATCGTTAGCCACCTCGTAATCGTGCGAACTGAAAAACTGCATCATTAATGGATCAGCAATGTTATTTGGCTCAAGAATCAAATGGGTGGGATCTTCATGACCAAATCCAAATTCGCTATTTGCCCAATCCATAAATGATTGTGGCACAAGAATGGAATTGATGCGATCGGTGAAACCCACGATGCGACTTTGAAACATGGCTTCTTTATTGTGACCTGCCACCTCAATGGTCAGATTGATGTTAGACAACATGTTACCGGAAAGCTGAGGCAAACCCTGACTTGGAGCGAAGCCAAAATTGTAAATCGTCAAATACGAACGTGGCAAAACAATGGGAATAAAATGACTGCCAGGCGTCCATTTCCAATCAGCCGGCGTAACATCCAAAAATGCATCGGGCACAGACTCAAAAAAGAGCATCGTGCCCAGATTGGTCATTTTATTGCCCATCGATAACGAAGCATACACTTTGAAATTAGCGGTAGTAAAAGGAGCCAGTCGATGCACAAAAGGCTGATCGGTCAACTCCTGCAATTCTGCTTTCGAAAACGAGCTTTTGGTGATGCCCAACGTTTTAAAAACAGACACTTTTTTGCTGATCAATAAATAATCGTGCGCAAAAATCCCTTCTTTTTCACTAAAGACAGGACGCAGATCTTCCGAAAACTGAAGCGTCATCAAAACGATGGTTAACCCCAATAACGTGGCCAACACATAGCCGATGACTTGACCTAAAGCCAAGTTTTTACGCAATAAATGCCATAAAATCATATTGATTCAAATAAAAAATAAAGGATCGACAGATTGCAATCATAAAGCTAACTGCTCATCAAAATTCAAAAAATAGGCATCCCCCAACGACGAAAGCAACAAACCTGCACCGCGATGAGCCACCTCGGAAGTGATTAACTGACAAAGCGATTGCTGATTGGCCTTGTCCAAATGACTAAAAGGTTCATCCATCAACAAAAAATCAAACGGTTGACAAAAAGCTCTTACAATGGCAACACGTTGTTGTTGACCGTACGACAAGAAATGCAACAAAGTCTCTTTTTTATCGGCAATGCCCACGGCTTCAAGCCATTGTTCAAGTTGACGGGGCGAAAGATGATGCGTCAACTGATTTTTTAACATCAAATTTTCCCAAACCGTCAATTCCTGAAAAAGACGAAATCCTTGAAAAACAATGCTTATGTGATGCTGCCGAAGCCGATTCCAATCCCGACGACGAAACTCCGCAATGGACAAGTTGTCAAAAAGAATGGTCCCGGTAAAGTCATGACGTCTTCCGTACAAAAAATCAAACAAGGTGGACTTTCCTTTCCCAGACTCGGAAGAAATCAAGTAACGTTTCCCTTTTTCAAAATGTCGTTCCAAAAACCAAATGGAAGATTCTTTGGAAGCTGTTTCGACCAAAGGAATTGGGACAACCCCAAGTAAGTCAATGCGATGTATCACGACGATCAAAATTAATGTTTGGAAACGAATAAATCATTCAACTGTTGAACGATCACGTGCAGGCTATTCTGTGTTGAATCCTTCATCTGACAATGCATGGTGACTTGTTGACACGAAGGATTGACATTAACAAGAAGATCTCTAAACAAAAATGCTTGCCTGAACATGTCCAACGATTCACCGGCATTGAACTGTTGCAAAAAATCATTGAATCCTTTTGGATAATGATCAAAATCGAGATTCAAATAGAAATAAAACGGATTTGCAACGGTTGAACTCATCGCATGGGTTGAATTGGTCGGCTTGTTTTCGGCACTTTTAATAAAACCGTGTGCAAAGGTAAAGGATGTGGTCAACAACATGGTTTTTCCTTTCAATGCGGCATACAACGGAATCATTTGCACCGACACCATGGTCAATCCATCTTTCTGCTGATGTGAAAATCCTTTTAAGAGTTCATTTATCAGCACATTAAACCCAGCTTTGTCTTTTAACTCGGCCAACAACACCACCTGCGGAAGGGCAAAGTCGCCTTCGGAAAAACCGATTAACGAAAGCACGGCATGACCTGTCCAAGCATGAACAAGTGACGCCCAAGCATCCTTCGATCCCAAACGCTTTTTTGCCTCAAAAACATTCAGAACGGCTTCGGGGTTCAATGCAACGTGGGTCAATAAAAAAGATGAAGCAGGTAACAAATCAGGTAGCGAATCATGCCCCCCAACATCCAACAGGCTTGAAGGCAGAAGCGACGTCACACCATCAGCCTTCAAATCAATAGAACCCTGATTAAAAGACAAATAAGCATGAAAAAATTCCTCGTTTTGATTCGATCGGCTTGCATAAAGTCCGGTGAAAAATCCATCCATCAATCTTTTAGCATCAATCCAACAAGACAAATCCTGACGATGTTGATAAAAATTGTCAAAATCAACATTGGTAACAATACTTTGTTGGGCTGTCGTCATAAAAATGTGCAGAGCCTGTTTGGGCGTCGAATGCAGGAGAACCAACAATTTATGTCGATCCCAAACCAGCACCGTACTATCCTGATCCGACAAAAAGAGATATTTTCCTTTGGCAAAAGATGTAATGGAAGAGATAGGATATGGCTTCTGTGATAAAGCCTTTCGCAGCGATTTTTCAAAATCGGATTCAGAACGCAGCAAAAATGCGACCCCCACTTGATGTTGAGACGTCTCAAAGCCGAAAATTGCCTGTTGAAAATTGATGCCGCTTTTTCGTGGTTCATTGAACCACGATTTCAACATGGGAGCTTTTACCACTGCCATTTGGGCTGACAAATCAACAAAAGCCGACCCATCGCCAGATTGAACGGATGCTTTTTTCTGTAATTGATCCATGTTCAGACACAAAACTACCGACGCATCGGACGGAATCACGGTCAGGTTGTCGGGATACTGCCCGTGAGAACAAGAACTCAAGAACAAAGACAAAAGGACGATTGCCCAAAGTTGTTTCATCGTTTTAATAAACAATATGATTGGATGACCTTGCAATGCCATAAAAACAAATTGAAATGAACAGTGCAAAAGTACTCAAATTTCAATTAAGAATGAGAAACCGGATCAACATCCATCTTTTGAAATTGACCAAAAAAAATTGCCTTTTTGGAAAAAGAAGGCTGTAATAGTCATAAACGAGCAGACAATAAAAAAAGAGAGCACCTCCATTTCACAATGAAGGTAACCTCTTACTATTGTCACACATAAAGGACAAAATACCTAATAGCAACAAGAAGAAACTAATAATATTTATTTTGAGTTAAAACACCGTTTGACAGATCAATTTGAGCTTGTGGAATAGGATAAAAAACATTTTTTGGAAATTGGAAACCTTGTCCAGCCAAAACAGTTTTAGCCTGTCCTGTACGTACCAAATCGAAAAACCGATCATTCTCAAAAGCTAATTCAAAACGTCGTTCATCCCAAATCTTTTGCAATGTTAAATCGGATGGTAAATAAGGCGTTTCACCCACCCTTTGACGCACTTGATTTATGGAAGCGGCTGCCCCGACTTTGTCCCCTAAATTAAACCGTGCTTCAGCATCAATTAACAAGATATCCGAAAAACGCAACAATCGAATATTTTGCTCAATTCCATAAATCCATGAAAGTTGAGTTTGTTGATTGAGCGGCACATAAGCTTTCATACTGTAACGGGCAGGAGCATAACCAGCTTCTCCGGCATGCGTCCCACTCAGTTGAGTTAAACCACCAACGATCGTCCCATCGGACAATCGATCACCGCGAAAAGCAATGGATGCATGCATTCGAATGGTATCATCAGTTCTTTTGCTCCAATCAGCAATCAAACCATCAGTAGGCACATCAAATCCCCAACCACTTCCATTGGCATTATCTCCACGAACCCATCGATAAACTGCGTAAGCACAACGATTAATGGCACCAAAACTCTTGGAAGCTCCATTTTGAACTTCAAAAATCGATTCATCGCAATTTTCATTTTGCAATCGGAACAGATAAAAGAAGCTTGAATCCCCTTTTGCAGTAAACAATCCATAAGGCCCGTTGGAAATCACATCATTGGTTACCTGGGCAACATCTTGCCATGTCTTTCCTCCAATAGGCTGTCCATTATCCATAAAGTTTGCTCCTGAAGCCATGTACAACAACACTTTGGCCTCCAAGGCGCGTGCAGCCCATGCCGTCACTCTTCCTTTCCATTGACTTGCCCATGGAGTTTTATACATGTTGTTATACCCATAATCTAAATCACTTAGAATAAAAGCATATACATCTTCTATGGAAGATTTTGGAATGTTGTACATATTGTCCTGAGGTAATCCATTATAAATCAACATCTGACCAAACATGCGTACCAGTTCAAAATAAGTCCAAGCGCGAATAAAACGAGCTTCTCCTATCAACTGTTTTTTATAAGCTTCATCCATGTTAATGGTAGGAATATTTGTAATGGCCTGATTGCACATGTTGATTAAATAATACCGTGAGTTCCAAAAAGTATTGAATGCTTCAAGAGAAGGCGTAAAGGTAAAAGTCTTAAATTGATTTACATCCGGCTGGTCATCTGGCGTACTTCCCTTGGCTGTATTGTCACTCGCAATTTCTTCGGGACCAAATGTTGTTGGTTCAACAAAAGGCCAATCAGACAATTCTCCATAACATGCAAACACAGATGCTTCAGCATCAGCTTGAGTTTTCCAGAAAGCCTGCTGAGGCAACACATTATAGGCATCAAAATTTAAGTCACGAGTACATGAACTCATCATAGATGCCAGTAATAGAATAATAAAAATATTTCACTACTGACCGACAAAAATTTTGATGTGAAGATAAAAAAGATAGGGCAACTACCAAAGTAATCGCCCTAACGT
>JBMFIQ010000042.1:0-17906 GCA_049976245.1 Microbacter sp.
AGAAACTGATTATCAAATTAAATTCATCTAATAACACCTAAAAATCAAACCATTATTTACTTGCGAAAGTTGAATTAGATTAATAATAAGTTAAACTTTTTTATTTTGTTCATTTCAACTTTTTTTGTCAAAATCTATTCTTTTCTTGCTCGAATCAATATTTTTCCGGTTTCAATCAATGTTTTTTCCCCTGAAATTTTTGTTTGATCTTTTGGAATCAACTTTTTTTTCTCAAATTCTTCGTTTGTTTTCCAGGAGTCAATGTTTTTGCCTCGAGCTTCTATGTTTTTTTTTTTAAAAGTCTCTTTTTATGCTGCTAAAATTGTTTTTGAAGATGTCACTTCTTTGTTTGTGTTGTTATCTTCTTTTTTCACGGTCTGCTTTTTTCATTTGGTTGTGCCTGATTCAGCCTTTGTTGACTAGCGGATCGTCTTTTTTTCTCTTTCTTGAGGTTTGCTTTTGGTTCGTTTAAACTTCTCTAATTGCCGTTTTCTCTTTTTCTCCGTTCAAATCGTAATGCGTTGGGTTAGCCATTTTCCAATGAAGTGGTGGCCTTCGATTGGGCGGTTGTGCTCTGTTGTTGTTTTATCAATGTTCCAAAATTATTTTCTGATTGTGCCATCTTTTGTCACGCGTAATTTTTTTTGATAGGCCATGACTCTTTTTTTTATAAAAGATTGGAAGTGTCTGGTTTCCAGTATATCTATGTCGTAAAATAACCCAATAACAAAGCGTCCGACGCCTTCATAACTGCATACTTGGGTATCCAAGATCCATTCATTTGTGTTAATTTGCTTCAGGTCCTTTTCGCAAAGAGGGTATTCTTCCTTTAAAAGATTGGCTGACAGCATCCCCAATCGAAGTTTAACGCGCATTTGTTGAGGACTGCTCATGCGGAAAATGTCCATTTTGTCAGCTTGATGCTTTTCGTTAAATCGCCAAGGGTTATTAAGCATTTTGACATTGGAAATGCGGGCTATTTTGAACAATTTATTGCTTTCGCTTTCAGGCTCGTAAGCCCATACTTGAATAAAATTGGTTGAAAATTGAAACGGTTCCACCAAACGGGTGCGCACATCCTTGCTGTTGGACGAATGATAGTCCATTAACAGTACCTGTTGTTGCTTTTCAATGGCTTGGCTCAGCCGGTTGATGATTTCCGTGTTTTTTTCGCGTACCACAATGTCTGCGTAAGTTTTGTAATCGTACGGACTTATTTTTCTGATCAGTTGCGGCTTGAGGGTGTTGTTGTCGTGAATGCCGTTTAGCGCCATGATGATGGTAGTCACTTCGGGAATGCTGAACGACACCATGTCGGCGATGTCCTGAAAATAGGGGGTTAATTTGTCCATGCGCACAAATCCATTGTCAGTTTTAATGATAAATCCTTGATTTCTGAACGTTTCAATTTGACGATATACGGAGCGTTTGGAGCATCCGATGGCTTCTGCCATTTCCTGAACGGTGAAATGACGCGTTCCGACAGCCAATTTCATGAAATGCAAAGCATGTTCTAAAGTTTGTTGTATCATGAGTTGATTTTTTGGGTTAAAATCTCAATCGTTTTTTGTTGGTTGTTTGTTGCGATTTGCCGATGCCCATGGTTTATTTGTTTTTGTGTGCTGCTGATGTGGCTTTTGTTTGTTCCATGTTGTATATGCAGCCGGTTACAATCGCTTTTAAGGGGGACTCGGAAGTCACATCCAAATGTTGGCTTGTATGCCAAAGTTTATTTTGTTTTGCTCGTTTTTTCCCATTTCAATGTATGAAATGTTCTTTTATCGATCCATTTAGTGCATTGACGGCTGATCGTGTTGTTCCTTAACAACATGCACAAGGGCGCCACTCTGTGTCATTCAGTTTGATCAAGAAAGTGTTGCCTCGAAGCCGCCATTTGTTTTGAAATGGTTTGTTAGCAATGAACAAATTTAATATAAATTATTATTAAACATCACATGATTGCTGCTCTTTTTTGAAAAAAGTCAAAATACAAAAAAGATGACTTTTTTTGATCAATTTTGAAGCAAAAGAATCATCTGTCAAAACTGATTTTGAGGCTCTTTGAGCTGTTTTGCAATGATTGAATTTTTCAGTCCATCTGTTTATATTTTGCTTGCTTACTTTTACTTTCATCAGGAGCGTCCGGAATCTTTTGATCAGTTTTTGGCAGGAAAAGGTTTAAAAATGCCGGATGAATCTTGCCATAGTGGGCATGAATGCTTGCTGCATGTGGGGGAAATGCTTCATGGTGTTGGGAAACTTCAGCAATAAAAGTGGTTTGATCATGCTTTTTTGCTGTGTTGCATTTTTATGGGTTTTATTGTGAATTTCGGATCTTTGCTTATTGTTTAGAGCGCCTTTTGGATGTGGATTGACATTTGTTGATTTCATTTTTCTTTCCTTTTGCGAATTTTTTGTTGGAGTAGGGGTATTTTTAACGTTTGAAGTAGGGTTTAAAGACTATTTTCATTCAAAATGCCTTCATTCTGCCTCATTTATTGCTTTTGAACTCCTAAAAATAATCTTTTTTCTTCGATCTTACTCCATTTGTTCAGTGATTGATTTAAAAAAAACAATTTTGTAAGTCATTCAAAATATATTTATTATAAATGTTTTAACAAATATATGGAGTTAAAATGGGGGTATGCTTATTGTTATTTTTTTTGGTGTGGTATTGATTTTGGGGTTAAAAATTTTGAAATCGGCATTTGACGTGAATATCTTTGGAAAAAATTAATCAGCACAAAAAATATTAATTCTAAATGCCATGAAGAAGTTATTCCTTCTTGTTGCCGGCATTCTGGCAACCTCTTCCTTGCATCTTACAGCTCAAAACGATCGTTTGGATCAGCGGGTTGATTCTGTTCTTCATTTAATGACATTACAGGAAAAGATTGGTCAGTTGGTTTTATACACCAGTGATTGGGATGTAACAGGCCCAACGATGCGTCCCGGTTATATCAATGACATTAAGAACGGCAATTGTGGCAATGTATTTAATGCACACTCTGTTGATTATGTACGAAAGTTACAAAAAGTAGCCGTTGAAGATACGCGGCTGCATATTCCTTTATTATTTGGTTACGACGTCATTCACGGTTATAAAACGATTTTCCCTATTCCTTTGGCTGAAGCAGCCACGTGGGATTTGTTTCAAATTCAGCGTGCAGCACACGTTGCAGCTTCCGAAGCAGCTGCTTCGGGCGTGAATTGGACTTTTGCTCCCATGTGCGACATCACAGTTGACCCACGTTGGGGGCGTGTGATGGAAGGTGCAGGCGAAGATCCTTATTTAGGTTCACAGGTTGCCGCAGCACGTGTTCACGGATTTCAAGGAGTTAACAATAATTTGGCCGATACTTCAACCGTGTTGGCTTGTGTGAAACATTTTGCAGGTTATGGTGCTGTATTGGCTGGTCGCGATTACAATTCGGTGGATATGTCCGAACGTACCTTCCGCGATGTTTATCTTCCTCCTTACGAAGCAGCTATCAAAGCCGGCGCCATGAGTGTAATGACTGCCTTTAATTCGTTGAACGATGTTCCGTGTACCGAAAACAAGTGGCTTTTAACCGATATTTTGCGCAAAGAACTTGGGTTTAAAGGTTTTGTAGTATCCGATTACAATGCTGTGGAAGAGTTGATCAATCACGGTGTTGCCGCCAACGGAAAACAAGCTGCCGAGCTGGCTATCAATGCCGGGATGGACATGGATATGCAAAGTACGTTGTATCAAAAGTATTTGAAAGAACTTGTTGAAGAAGGCAAAGTCAGCATGGCCACCATTGATGATGCCGTGCGTCGTGTGTTGCGGGTGAAATTCATGCTTGGGCTTTTCGATAATCCTTATTTATATTGCAACGAAGCTCGCGAAAAACGGGTTGTTGAGTCTCCGGCCAACATGAAGGCTGCTTACGAGGAAGCACAACGTTCGTTGGTGTTGTTGAAAAACAAAAACAATGTTTTACCGCTTCAGAAAGGCGATCGCATAGCCGTAATCGGTCAGTTAGCCACTTCATCTTATGATTTATTGGGAGCATGGCATGCTGACGGTGATACCATCGGCGTACCAAATCTATTGCAGGAAATAGAAAAATATAACGGGAAACA
Organism: Microbacter sp.; assembly: GCA_049976245.1. Classification (GTDB taxonomy): domain Bacteria; phylum Bacteroidota; class Bacteroidia; order Bacteroidales; family Paludibacteraceae; genus Microbacter. The sequence continues at coordinate 4,111 of JBMFIQ010000042.1, forward strand.
ACATGTGATTTATGCCGAAGGGTGTAAGAAAGAGGGATACGACCGATCAGGATTTCCCGCTGCTTTGGCTGCTGCAAAAAAGGCAGATAAGATTGTGTTAGTGATAGGCGAAAATTGTGATTGGACCGGTGAAGCTGCTAGTCGTGCCAACATTCGGGTTCCGGGTGTCCAAACGGAATTATTGGCCAAATTAACGGCGCTTCACAAACCTGTTGTTGTTGTGTTAATGAATGGTCGTCCGCTTGACTTGTCGCGTGAGGACACGTTGGCGGATGCCATTCTTGAAACATGGTATGCCGGCTCTCGCGGAGCTGCCGCCATCACTTCAGTGCTTTTTGGCGAATACAATCCGTCGGGTAAGTTGCCCATTACCTTCCCACGCTGTGTTGGTCAGATTCCTCTTTTCTATTATGAAAAAAATACCGGACGTCCCATCTACCTGCCCGATCCTAAATACAAATCACGTTACATTGATTGTCCCAATACGCCTCTTTTTCCGTTTGGATTTGGGTTGAGTTACACTACGTTTAACTTTTCAGATCTCACTTTGTCGAGCGATAAGTTGTATCCTGACGGCAGCATTCAGGCAACCGTCACTGTGACCAATACGGGTAAACGCGAAGGCGAAGAAGTGGTTCAGCTTTACATCCGCGATTTGGTGGCCGACGTTGTGCGCCCGGTCAAACAGTTGAAAGGATTTCAAAAAATTGCTTTGCAGCCCGGCGAAAGCAAGAAAGTAACTTTTACGCTTACCCCTGACATGTTGGCTTTCTATCGACTTGACATGACCTACGGCACAGAACCGGGAAAATTTGATCTTTTTGTGGGCGATAGTTCAGATCACGTGCTTCAGACTACTTTTACGCTTGAAAAATAACGGATTCGTCTATTTGATTAACCATTCATTGTTATGCTGAAATTTTTTTCCGTTCTCTTTTTGTTGGCTTTGAGCTTTGGTACACTCCAGAGTCAGAAATATGCTGTTCCTGCTTCGATGAAAGCCAAAGGATACGATGCCCATGTGGAATTGACTTTTGACAATCCTGATGCCTTTGTCTATGATGTTTATGTTTCCAAAGACGGAGGGCTTCATTTCATTCATCGAGCTGAAATGAATGGTGAATTCTATCTCGATTTTGTGAATGATTTGGGCAGAAATCTCTCCTTGATTTATCGCATTGTTCCTAAAGGGATGAATGTTCACAGCAAAGATGCGGTCAAGTTTCAAGTGAAAGCACAAACGCATGTTTTTGATGACGAAGCGTTAATTGACATGGTGCAACAATACACAACGCGCTATTTTTTCAATTTTGCCGATCCTGACTGTGGCATGGCTCGTGAACGCAACAACAATCCGAATGGAAACATTGTCACTACAGGCGGTACGGGATTTGGTATCATGGCACTAATTGCCGCCGATCATCGTGGTTATTTTCCTCATCAGGCCATTTTTCAAAAAATTGATCAGATTGTCACTTTTTTGGAGAATGCCGACCGTTTTCACGGCGCTTGGGCGCATTGGTACAATGGAAATACGGGTAAAGTTTTTAGCTTCAGCAGGTATGACAACGGGGGTGATTTGGTTGAAACCGCTTTCATGATTCAGGGATTGCTCACCGCACGTCAATATTATCAAAACGGCGATGTTCAGGAGCGTTCGTTGTGTGATCGCATCACCAAACTGTGGGAAGGGGTGGATTGGAACTGGTACACTCAAGGAACGGATTCCCTTTACTGGCATTGGTCGCCCAATTACGGCTTTAAGATCAATCATCGCATCACGGGATTTGACGAAACCATGATTACCTATGTTTTAGCCGCTTCTTCGCCAACACATCCTATTCGACCTGAAGTTTTTAAGAGTTATTCCATATCTTCCTATTTCTACAACGGAAAATCCTATTTCGGCATTCCGCTTGCGCTTGGCATGCCCTATGGTGGTCCACTCTTTTTTACCCATTATTCGTTTCTTGGAATGAATCCGCATGGCTTGGTGGATAAAAATGCCAATTATTGGGAGTTAAATCGGAATCATGTGTTGATTCAACGCGCTTATGCCATTGCCAATCCAAAACATGAGACGGGTTTAAGTCAAAATTGTTGGGGTTTTACCGCTTCGGATGATCCCATCGATGGCTATTCGACGCATCAATTGGGAACCAATGAGGAAAACGGCACGATTTCGCCTACTGCTGCTTTGGCTTCTTTGCCTTATGCTCCCAAAGAGATTCTTCCAGTTTATCGTCATTTTTATTATGACCTTGGCAGAAAGATTTTTGGTCCTTATGGTTTTTATGATGCTTTCAACCTTGGAATGTTTCCCGGACAACAGGTGGTTCATTCTTATTTGGCCATTGACGAAGGACCCATTCCGGTGATGATTGAAAACTATCGGAGTGCTCTTTTGTGGAATCTCTTCATGTCGAACCATGAGGTACAAACAGGATTAAAAAAATTGGGGTTTCAGTTTGATGTAACTTATCAAAATGAAAAATCAAGTGTTCAATAAACTACATTCATTAACTAAAACAAACCATGATTATGAGAAAAAAAGTATGGTACATGCTGTTGTTGCTCAGTTTTGTTTCATTACAAGCGATGGCACAGTCAGTGAGCGTTTCCGGCGTTGTCCGGGACGCAGACAACAATGCTACTCTACCGGGAGTTAGCGTGATGGTAAAAGGGACAAATCAAGGTGTTCCTACGGATTTAAATGGACACTTTACTCTGAATGTTCAGAAAGGGGTCACGTTGCAATTTTCCTACATCGGGTATCAGACACAACAGGTTGTTGTCAACGGCAACGAAGTGTTGAACATTAAAATGCAACCCGAGGCTTCCAAAATGAATGAAGTGGTTGTGGTTGGTTATGGAACCAGCAAAGCCAAAGATTTGACAGCTCCCATTGCGGTAGTCAAACCTGAAACATTGCTCCAACGAACCACTGCATCGCCGATGGATGCTTTGCAAGGAAGCGTTGCCGGTGTGCAGGTCATTACCAATGGTTCTCCGGGGTCAAGTCCTACCGTACGGATTCGTGGTGTAGGCTCGTTGAACAACGAAGGTCCTTTGTATGTGGTGGACGGGATGTTTTTTGACAACATCGATTTCTTGAACTCCAATGACATTCAGGACATGTCCATCTTGAAGGATGCCTCGGCTGCTGCTATTTATGGCGTGCGTGCTGCCAATGGTGTGGTCATTATCACAACCAAAAAAGGAACGCTGGACATGCCTGCCAAGATTACCTACAACGCTTACGTAGGTATTCAAACGCCTTCCAACATGTTGAAAATGGCCAACGGGGCTGAATATGCCGCCATGGAGATGGCTAAGGGATTGGCTTCGGATGCTGCTCACGTCGCATTGTCAGTGCAAAAGTTTGGAGGCAGCGGAAACAATCCTTCCACCAGCACCGACTGGTACAAACAACTTCTGCGTACTTCCGCTTTCACACAAAATCAATCATTGAACATTTCGGGCGGTAGTGAAAAGATCACTTACAGTGTTGGCGGAAATTATTTGTATCAAAATGGCATTATGAATGCCAAGAACTATTACCAACGCATTAATTTACACGCACAAACCGATTATCAGGCTTACAAATGGTTAAAAGTTGGATACAATGTTGTGTTGTCAAACGCCACACTCTATTCGCCAAACAATGCAGCCTTTAATTATGCTTATGCCGCATCGCCATTGTATCCCGTTTACGATCCGAACAACACTCTGGCAAAACCTATTGATTTTGCTTCATCTACCAGCATTGGATACGGCAATGGCGAATATTCCAATCCGATTGCTGCTGCTTACTACAATTACAGCAAAACGAACATGTTGGAAGTTTTGCCTACGGTCTATGCTCAAGTATCGCTTTGGAAGGATAAATTGAACTTAAAGTCGCAAGTTTCTCAAAGTTATGCTTTGAACAGAGCCTTAAATTACACTCCGCAATATTACGTGGATGCTTATCAGTTGTCGCCAAACAATCAATCATCGTTGACCAAATCGCAAGATTATTATTACAGCTACATCATTGATAATACGATTACTTACAAGGATCAATCGGGGCAAAACCATTGGTCGGTGTTGTTGGGAAATTCCGTACGCAGTGATTTATGGCAAAACTTGTGGGCAACAGCCAACAATGTTCCGGGTGGTGCAACCGAATATTATTACATTGACAATGGTGATGCCGGAGGACGTACCACCGGCGATGGCGGAAGTCAATACAACGGACTTTCCTATTTTGCCAGAGCAACGTACGATTATGCTTCGCGTTATTTGTTAACGTTGACCATGCGTGCCGATGGAAGTTCCAAGTATCAACAAAAGTGGGGTTATTTTCCGTCAATTGGCGCCGGATGGATTTTGTCCGACGAAAGCTTTATGAAACATCAACATCTCTTTAATTATTTGAAAGCACGTGTAAGTTGGGGACAATTGGGGAATGATCAAGTTCCTGCCAGCAATGGTTTTATGTCATTGTCAACTGGCCCGGGTTATTCAGGTATTTTTGGCAGTTCCGCCACAGCAGCTGGATATTATGTTCCGGGTTATGTCAGCTCTAATTTCTTTAGTTGGCTCAAATGGGAAGTTGTGAACGAGTGGGACGGTGGTATCGATTTCAGCCTCTTCAATCAGAAGTTGAACGGAACGATTGATTACTACAATCGTGTCACAAACAATGCCGTTATTTTGGCTCCTCAGCCGATGGGTGCTCCTACTTTGCTGGGTAATTACGGTAAAATCAGCAACAGCGGTTTTGAATTTTCGCTCAATTGGAAACAACATGTTGGCGATTGGTCTTACAACATTGGCGCTAACTTGACAACGCTCAAAAACAGGGTGGACAACCTTCACGGATTAGCTTACATGATGGGAGGTAAAGCTGAATTCCCTACCATTTCGGAACCAGGTCAACCTCTGAACTCTTTCTACGGTTATAAAGTGGTTGGTGTTTATCAAAATGCCGCTCAAGTGGCAGCCGATCCTATTGCTGTTGCCAATGGTTTGCAACCGGGCGATTTTAAGTATGCCGATGTCAATGGGGACGGTGTGCTGAATTCAAGTGACCGTGTTTTGTTGGGCTCTTATTTGCCTACCGTGACTTATGGCATGAATTTGGGTGTTTCATTTAAGCATTTGGAACTGAATGTCATGATGCAAGGTCAAGCTGGCAATAAGATTTTGAACATGAATCGTGCCCATCGTCTTTGGTACAGCGATATGAACGGCGATGCCAAGTTTGTTACTCATCTTTGGACGGGTGAAGGTTCAACCAATTCCTATCCTTCGGCTTTAGGAACAACCAAAGGTTGGAACAACATGGCCAGCTCATTCTTTGTAGAAAGTGGTGCTTATCTGCGTATTCAAACCATTCAATTGGCCTATTCGTTTAATTTGGGTAAATCGCCAAAAGCTCCCAACATGCGTGTCAGCTTCACGGCCGATCGTCCGCTTATCTTTACCAAGTACAGTGGTTTCACGCCTGAAATTGGTTACTCCAACGGTTACAACTGGGGAACAGGGTACGATACACAAACCTATCCGGTTTCTTCAACCTATTCCATCGGATGGACCATTACTTATTAACCTATTAACTTTTTACAATTATGAAACGAATAAAATATTTTCTTTTTGCAGGCTTGTTGGTATTTGCCCTGTCGAGTTGCAATTCATTTCTTGATAAAATGCCTGAAAATACCCTTCCCATTTCAGGTGTTGACTATACCAATTTGAACAACATGTACGAACCTGTTTCCGGAGTTTATCGCATTGCCGAAAGTGAAAATCCCGGGTTGGTGCACTGGATGGATTTGGCCATCCGCATGATTCGCGGCGATGATACCGACAAAGGTTCTTCACAAAGCGACCAATCCACACTGAATGACATCAAAGCGTTTCACTACAACTACGCTTCGGTTCAAAGTTTTTGGGGTACCAACAATTATTTTAACGACTACTACGGTTTGATTCTTGATTGCAACAGCGCATTGGGCGAATTGAACAAATTTGCAGCTCATATTCCTGCCGGCGATGCCGTGAATCAAAAACTGAATTTGCAATATCAGGGAGAAGTTCGTTTTATCCGCGCTTTTGCTCAATTAATGCTGGTTCGTGTTTTTGGCAACGTGCCTATTGTAACCGATAATTCTCAAATTCAAACTGTTGGTAAAAGCACCGTAAAAGAAAATTTGACCTGGATCAGCAATGAAATGGATTTTTGCATCGCCAATCTGGAAGATGCCCGTCCCAATCAATCCATTCATTTTGGTGCGGTTACGAAGTATTCAGCCGATATGTTGAAAGCCATTGTGAATGCTGATTTAGCCGGAAGCGATAATGCAAGTCCTTATTGGCAAACGGTGTTGAGTACTACCAACGACATCATTAACAGTGGTAAATTTAGCCTTTATCCTGATTTTTATCAGTTGTTTAAGAAACCTGGTAAAATGTGCAACGAATCATTATTTGAATTGCAATTTACTGACTTTGGAACCAGCTCCGGTGATGCTGTTCAACCCGGTTGTTTCACCTGTTTCCAAGGTCCACGCGGCGATCAGCACGGAAGCAACATCAATGGATGGGGTTTCATGGATCCTTCACAAGCCATTGTAAACTTCTTGAAAGGTCGTAATGATAGTATTCGGTTGAAAACAACAGTCCTCTTTACCAGCAGCCCGGGACATAACTATTATGTAACGCCAAGCAACGATACGATTTGGCCAAACTCGGACGGTAATCTCTATTTCAACGGTAAAATTTATTTGCCTTCTTCTCAAATGACGCCGGGTCGCACCACTTATGGAGAGCCTAACAATATCCGCGTGCTTCGTTATGCTGATGCGTTGTTGTTCAATGCTGAAGCTAAAATCAGAATGGGACAAAACGGTGATGCTCCGTTGAATTTAGTTCGTGCTCGAGTAGGGTTAGCGCCTATTACAGGAGCAACGTTACAAAATGTGCTTGACGAACGCAGAGCTGAGTTTGCATGCGAATGGTGGGGCGAACGTTTCGATGATTTGATCCGTACCGGACAAGCTGCTTCTGTGTTGCCCGGATTTACAGCCGGTCAAAGTGAATACATTCCGATCCCGCAAACGCAAATTGATTTGAACGTCAATTTGAAGTAAGGATTTATCGGATTGACAAAATAGGGAAGGCAAATATGTCTTCCCTATTTCTTTCAATGAACTTTTCCATGTAATTTTGCTTGCTTATCTCTTGATCTTGGTTCATAGCAGGCAGTCGATGGTTTGTTGACCCGTTCTTGTTAGGATTTCGGTTTCTTCGTTGGTTCAATTATTGGTCTGTTTGTGAGTATACTTGGTGCTTTAATGTAACAGCTGTTTCACAAAGTATTTGCACAGAATTAAACTAAGAATAATGGTTGCACCTTAAAAAAGAAATAACTTCTTTCTTTGGTAATCAAGTAGCTTTGTTTCCCAAAACTTAAAATCGATGCGTACATATCTTTTCCTTGTTTTCAGTTGTGTTTTGTTGCTTGTAGGTTGCAGTAAAACCTCTTCGACGCAACCTTCTGAACCTATTGTTTACAATTCATTGAGCATTGTGAAGGCAACCGTGAATGGCTCCGTGGTGACAAACGGCTCCGTGGTGTATAATGTGGCCAATCAGCCGGTTTCGGTTCAATTAACTTTTAACAGGCCGCTTGTTTCTGATCCAAATTTGAAAAATTTTGTTGCCTTTAGCGGTTCGTTGGGCACCAATTATCAATCAACTTTTTTGGCTCACGATTCGGTCTTGTCCATCGTTTCTTCATCCTCGCTCAACCCCATTACACGATATTCATTTCAAGTGAATCCGGGACAATTTCTGGGAGGACAATTGGCCTCAGCCTTTTCTTTTTCGTTTGTTTCGCAGATTGACAGTACCGCCAAGTTTCCCGTTATTTCGGACGATTCGTTGCTGAGCGTCATTCAGCGTGCCACTTTTCGCTATTTTTGGGATTATGCTCATCCTGTTTCCGGATTGGCGCGCGAACGCATTGGTTCAGGTGAAACCGTCACCATAGGAGGCAGCGGTTTTGGAATCATGGCAATTTTGGTGGCCATTCATCGCGGCTTTATCACCAGAGCGCAAGGTTTTGCGCAATTGAATAAAATCGTCACTTTTTTGAGCAACGCCCAAACTTTCCATGGTGCTTTTCCGCATTGGATGAATGGGTCAACGGGTGCAGTGATCCCTTTTTCGGCTACCGACAACGGTGGCGATTTGGTTGAAACGGCTTACATGATGGAAGGATTGCTGACTGCCTATCAATTTTTTAAAAACGGTTCGTCCGACGAACAAGCTATGTGCGGAGTAATTCAAAAACTTTGGCAAAATGTCGATTGGACTTGGTATCAAAATGGTCAAAACACGTTGTATTGGCATTGGTCGCCAACATACGGATGGAACGGCTTCCCGTTGAACATGCAAATCAACGGCTACAATGAAGCCATGATTACCTACATTTTAGCTGCTTCGTCACCCACGCATCCTATCACCAAAGCGGTTTATGATCAAGGTTGGGCACAAAACGGGGCCATTCGTAACGGGCATGTTTTCGAAGGAATTACTTTGCCTCTGGGCGTTGACTATGGAGGTCCGCTTTTCTTTGCACATTATTCCTATTTGGGATTGGATCCGCGCAATTTGCAGGATCAATATGCCAATTATTGGCAACAAAATGTGGCTCAGACTAAAATTAACAATCTCTATTGCATCCAAAATCCTAAAGGATGGGATGGTTACAGCCCTCAATGTTGGGGTTTGACCGCTTCGGACAGTCCCACCGGTTACAATGCGGCATCACCTACCAACGATCAGGGCACCATTGCTCCGACGGCTGCGCTCTCGTCCATGCCTTACACTCCGACGCAAAGCATGCAGGCTGCAAGGTTTTTTTATTACCAATTAGGCGATAAAATTTGGGGTCAATATGGATTTGTCGATGCTTTTGACTTGTCGCAGGCATGGTTTAGTACCGATGCCAACGGCAATCAATCCGATCTGGCCATCGACGAAGGTCCCATCATCATCATGATTGAAAACTATCGTTCTCATTTTCTTTGGGATTTGTTTATGCAAAATAGTGATGTTCAAAGCGGATTGACAAAGCTGGGCTTCATGTATTGAGACCTCTTTTTGCAACAAACTTGCCTTTTGATCTGCATTAAGTCAATCATGCTCTTTTCGTACCATCATGTAGAAAGGCATGTGATTTAATCTGATAATTGTTCAGGTTATTTCTTTTTTTGAGGTGCTATTATTTTTCTTAGTGGAACTTTGTACTAATACTTTTTGTGGCTTTGTGTAATAGTTGTGACACAAAAAAACACACAATGACAATGGATGATATAGACGAAAATGGGTTATTGCGTGAAAAAAGTTTTAATTTTGTTAGGTCAATCTCTTCTTTTTTGTTTTGGACGAATAAAATGGTCGTTCATCGGAAAATCCAATATTGATGAGAGATGTTGACGTGTCGGTAAACTTAAAACTCATAAAATGTCAATGAAAAAATCTGTTTCAAAATTTTTTTTCGAATCCGTTCGTTGGATGGTGCTCCTTTTTTTTGTGTTTCTATTTCCCAATGTATTGTCGGCAAAGTTTGTAAGAGGAGCCGATGTGGGTTGGTTGCAGCAGATGGAGCAGACCGGCTACAAGTTTTATGACAATGACGGGGTTGCCAAAGATTGCTTGCAAATTCTGAAAGAACACGGCATCAACACGATCCGTTTGCGTGTTTGGGTGCATCCATCGGACAATCCTCGTTCAGGTCATTGCAGCACAAAAGATGTGACAGAAATGGCTTTGCGTGCCCAAAAAATAGGAATGCAATTGTTAATTGATTTTCATTACAGCGATTCGTGGGCTGATCCTCATAAACAAAATAAGCCTGCAGCATGGGTAAACGATCCTTTTCCGGCTTTGGTGAAAGATGTGTATCATTTCACCCATCATGTGTTGGACACACTGAAATCGGTGGGCATTGTTCCCGAATGGGTGCAAGTTGGGAACGAAATATCAAACGGTATGCTCTGGCCTGACGGCAGTACTAAACATTGGCCTCAATTAGCTCAATTACTGAATGCCGGCTATGATGCCGTTAAAAATGTTGATCCTTCTACGAAAGTGATCATCCATTTGGATCAGGGAAACAACAACGCACAATTTGTCCGTTTCTTCAATCAGGCTAAACGTTATCATGTTCGCTTCGATGTCATTGGCGCTTCTTATTATCCCTATTGGTTAAAAACTGATTACACGACGACCATTCACGATTTGGCATACAACTTGAACGACATGGTTCGCCGATATCATAAACCCGTCATGGTGGTTGAAGTAGGCGGTGAAGCCGATCATCCTCAAAATACTTATGATATGTTGCGTGCCGTGATTCGGGTGGTGAAAGAAATACCACATCATCAAGGATTGGGTGTCATTTATTGGGAACCTGAAGGTGCTCAAAATTGGAGTGGTTATCCGCTGAGTTGTTGGGGAAACAATGGTCGTCCCACCAAAGCGCTGGATGCTTTCATTCCCCCAAAAAACAACACAAAACGTCCATAAAATGATGCTTCATCAGGCTTTATGCTTGTTGAAGATCAATCGCATAGTCCATTGTTTAGGTTTTCTATCCCAAGGCCATGTTTTGGTATGATCACAAAGAAGCATTTCTGCATAAAAAAGCGCCATGATATTTTGGTGATTTGAGAATTTTATTTACCTTTGCATTCACAAAACGGTCATGGTACCATAGCTCAGTTGGTAGAGCAAAGGACTGAAAATCCTTGTGTCCCCGGTTCGATTCCTGGTGGTACCACCTCTTTAAAAGCGAAAATATCTGAGTGATATTTTCGCTTTTTGCTTTGTGTGCGTCGTCATTTCTGGGTTTTTGATGCTCGTCATATTGGTCGATAGAAGCAAAAGCCGATCTGCTTGATATTGTGCTTTGGTTTTATGAGGAAGCATCAGGATCATTGCCATTGTTGATATAAATTTGCTTTCACATCGAATTGGGTTTGACTGAAGCGGTCAATGATATTTTTGTGTCGTTCCCTGCAATCCTTGTTGTATCTTTGTCCCCGATTTTTATTTGATTGATTTACATCTATGCGCAAGATTGAATTACTGGCTCCAGCCAAAACGGCCGATATTGGCATTGAAGCCGTTATTCACGGTGCTGATGCCGTTTATATCGGTGCACCACAATTTAGTGCGCGTGCCAATGCCGGTAACAGCGTTCCCGAAATTGCCCGTTTGGTCAGTTTTGCGCATCGGTTTCGGGCTAAAGTTTATGTTGCATTGAACACTATTTTGACGGATGAGCAACTTTTACAGGCTGAGTCGATCATTTGGCAACTTTATGAAGTCGGCATGGATGCCCTGATCATTCAGGATATGGGACTGTTGCGCTTGTCGCTTCCTCCCGTTGCGCTTCACGCCAGCACTCAAATGGATAATCGAACGCCCGAAAAAGTTCGGTTTTTGGAAAGTGTCGGATTTTCTCAAATTGTTCTTGCACGGGAACTGTCATTGCATCAAATTAAAACCATTTGTGCCGAAACATCGGTTGCCATTGAATGTTTCGTTCATGGTGCCTTGTGTGTTTCTTACAGTGGACAGTGTTATGCCAGTCAAGCAACAAGAGGCCGAAGTGCCAATCGTGGTGAATGTGCTCAACTTTGTCGGTTGCCTTATCGGATAGAAGATGCCTCGGGCAATGCGTTGACCGACGTTCATCATTTTTTGTCGCTCAAAGATTTGGATTTATCGGCCTATCTGCTTGATTTGATGGAAGCGGGTGTTACGTCGTTCAAAATTGAAGGACGTCTGAAAGAGATGAGTTACGTCAAAAACGTTACCGCTTATTATCGGCGTTTGTTGGATCAGCTTATGGAAGGGTCAACTCGTTTTGATCGGGCTTCTTTAGGTCGGGTGATTCATTTTTTTGAACCGGATCCGCAACGAACGTTTCATCGAGGCGCCACCGATTATTTTTTGAATGATCGGCATCCTGCTTTGATTCAGCCTGAAACACCCAAATCAATGGGACAATTGCTGGGTAAGGTGATTTGTGTTACTTCGCATTCGTTATTGATTCATGCAGGCCAACCTGTTCACAATGGCGATGGACTCAGTTTTGTGTCGAAGGATGGTACGTTTACGGGTTTTCGGGTAAATCGGGTTGAGGGTCAATGGATTTATCCTTTTAAAATGCCTGTTATTCAACCTGGAACCATGTTGTTCCGAACTTTTGATCAGCAGTTTGAGGAGATACTTTCAAAAAAATCGGCTGAAAGACGCATCCCGTTATCGCTGTATTTTTACGAAACAGAGGATGGTTTTGGTATGGATGCTTCCTGTGCCGATGTTTCCTTGAATCTGCGGTTTCCACATCCGAAAGAACATGCAACCAAAGAGTTTTCCGAAGTTCGTCAATACATTTCCAACCAGTTTAGTCGGTTGGGGGAGACCATCTTTGTGTTGGAAAAAATGGATGTCACCTTTTCTGAACCTTGGTTTATTCCTTCGTCGGTTTTGAGCGGATGGCGTCGCAACGTGGTGGAGCAAATGGAAAGCGCGCTTCTTTCCGGCAACACGCCAACTTCAATCAGCAGCGATGAAAAGGCTCTTTTCCCTTCCGAACATTTATCTTATGCCGGGAATGTATCGAATCAACAGGCTGCTGCGTTTTATCTGCAGCATGGTGTCACGACGATTGATCCGGCATTGGAAATTGGTGGTCGATTGTCGCCGGATGATCCGGTGATGACCACCAAGTATTGTTTAAAGTTTGAATTGGGATGGTGTCCACGTCAAAATCCTTCGATCAAACTCAATGAACCGCTCTTTTTGCAAGGCGACCATGATCGGTTTCAATTGCATTTCGACTGTGCTGTCTGTGAAATGCGACTGACGCTTGTCAACAAGAATAAATGACCATGAAGGTTTATTGATTCTCGAATCGTTTTCGCAACTTAAACCCTTGTTGATCAAGGTAAGTTTCCAAATCGTAATTCAACGCCTCACGGTGATAATCGAGGATGTGAGTTCCCCAGTCATTGCCTGTTTGGGTTCCGGAACGAACGGCGTTGTATGCTTTGATGGTGTTGTTGTATTCCAATAACTCTTTGGACATGTCGTCACTTCGATAATGATTTTGGTGAATGATCAGCGGAAGGGGCTGTTTGGGTTTTACGCTCGGATGTTCGGCAGGATAACCGATGGAAAGTCCGCAAACAACGGCCACTCCTTCGGGCAATTGCAATAACGAAGCTATCTCTTTCGGGGCTGCTGTTCGTGTGTAACCAATGCAACAACTTCCTAAGTCTAATGCTTCTGCTGCAATCACGGCATTTTGCATGGCCAGTGCGGCATCAATTACCCCCACCAACAATCCGTCCACACTGTCCTGCAAACGTGGAAATGCTATGGAAGTCGCGTCGGCAAACGTGTGCAATTTGTGAAAGTCAACACAAAAAATGAGGAAAATGGCACAGGTTTTGATTTGTTTTTGACCCGTAATGGCATAAAGTTGTTCTTTGACAGCTTGATCGCTGACGGCAATGACCGAATATTGCTGACCATTGTAACTGGTCGGCGTATTTTGAATGGCACGATAGATGAATTCTATTTTTTCTGGTTCAATGGGTTCTCTTTTATAACGACGAATGGATGTGCGCGTTTGAAAGAGTTCTTCGATACTTTTCATACGTAAATAATCTGTTAATATATAGGCAAAATGCCATGTTTTTTTGTTAAATACAGCTTTATCAATAGAA
>JBMFIQ010000043.1:0-16463 GCA_049976245.1 Microbacter sp.
TGATATACGCAACTAATTTTAATGATATTTTATTGATAATCTTTATGTTGTATGTTTTTTAAGGGTCGACTATTTATATGACATTTAAAATTTTCAACACAAAAACAATGTTTGATAAATGAGATCACTGATCTGAAATAGAGATGCTCATTCATCTTGTGCTTGTTGTGGGACCTCATTGTGAGGAGATGATTCCGTCATCACATTTCCCACAGGTTGTAAGTGACGGTAAAAATTGATTTTCATCAATAAGATGCCCAACACGATCCAAAAAAGTTCCCGAACACGCATCACCAAACTCACATAAACTCCCAATCCCGCAGGAAGTGCAAATGCTTTAAAAGCCAGTACAAAAGCGCCTTCACGAGTGCCGATTTGCATGGGCGAGAAGAATAGAATGTTGGTAAAAAGACTCACAAAGGAGTAAATGATGATGGATTGAATGACGGTAACATGCAGATTTAAAGGCATTAAAATAACGAAAACTTCAAAAGCATTTCCGATGCGGGCCAGCAATTCAAGACTCAAAGCTCTGGCAAAAGCTTTAGGACGCGTTGAGTACAACAATGAAATTTGCTGATCGATTTGATAAAGTCTGGTTTGATTTTTCGAAAAGAAAGGAGCACCCCATCTTTTGATCAACGGGATGTGCGAAGCCCAATGAAAAAATTGGAAAGCCATTCCTTTACGATAACCTCTCCAGAGCAAAAAAAGCAGCATGGAGAAGATGATAAAAAATGCCACCAAAAAGATTTTGTCAAGAAAATGAATTGGCAAGAAAATCGCGGCCGCTACAATGGAAAGAACCCAAAAGATAATATGTGCCGAAATATGGGTCATGGTATATAAAACGACGGAAGAGGTTGCCTTCTCCAATCCGAACAACGATTTAAATTCCATGATTTTATAAGGATCGCCTCCAAAAAAACCAAGCGGCGTAGCTGCTTTAAGGGCAAAAGCGCTCAAGGTAATTTTTAGGATATGTAAAAACGGAATTTTATGATTAAGCGGATTGTTGTCGCGAATGATGGTGGTCAACGCCGTGGTATTGATGATGTAAATCGGAAGCCACATGCCAATAATGGCAAAAAACCACCATCCGGTTTTTCGAATATGAATCCAAATGTTGTCAAACCCTATTCCCCAGGCCATTAACAACAAAGCAATGACCCCGATGATAAAAAAAAGGTTTCGACCCCAATTAGATTTGTGCCTTTTCATACGTCTTTCTTCATTTTTTAACGCCAAGGATGTATGGAACTCGCCAAACAGTCATTCTCTTGTGCATAAGCGTTTTTATGGCTCGTTTTATTCGTTTATCATTGTTTTTTTGGAGTCACAGACCCAATGCATGACTTTGTCACAACACATTCTTTTTCGGATTGAATCTACACAATCAGGTGAATCATCATTTTTTCATGACGTCGTATCGCCATCAGAAACAACGGATTGAGTAGGAAAATTTCAAAGAAAAAATAAAACCATCCAATGTTGAACAAAACCGACAAAAATAAGACGATGCTGCGAGCATTGAAAGTGAAAAGATCGAGCAAAGGCATCATAATCAAACTGTTGGCTCTAAATCTTTGGATCTCATGTTCAGGAATTCCATCGGGATACGATGTTTTAAGATGTAAGATATATTCCTGTAAATGTGGAGTTTGTTTTTCCTGATTGACGGTGTACCAATAATACATCATTTGGATAAGACGGTGAAACGGCTGCTTTTTCCATGAGAATGAGGTTGCTTTGCGATGGATTGATTGCGTATTTTCAAACTCACTGTTCATGCCTCCTTTTAAGATATGCAGGTGCAGTGTTTTGTAATAATCCAATATAGAAGCCTGCATGAAATGAGATGCTCCCGATAAAAAAGCAATGCCCAACACCCAAATACCCCAATTCATCTGATGCATCAATCGGAAAGTTAACACCAAATAAATGACAGTAAACCATATTTCGCCCGACAAACCGTCGAGCACCCGCCCTATTTTGGATTTAATGCCTGTGATACGGGCTAATTGTCCGTCCACACAATCCAAAATATTGGCAAAAACAAGCAAACTAACGCCCGACAGATTGATCCAAACATTGGGAGGATAAAAAAGAAGGCCGGCCGAAACTCCGACAAATATAGAAAAAATGGTTACCATGTTTGGCGTAATCGGACTTTTGCGAAGAAGCAAGGCAATGTAAAAGCCAATAGGCCTGTAAAATTTCCGATCCAGCCAATTTTCGGTGTCCAATGATTTTAAAGAATTTTCAAATGCAATTGACCGACTTAATTCCATAATAACAACAAAATTTCCATCAAATTTCAACATTGAAAAATGATTGAACAAAATTACAAAAATAAACGGGATCCTTACCCATATCATGTTCAATACGTGGTAAGGCCGATGAACAAAAGCAAGTATGAACTTTAGGAAAAGTCGTAACCACCATCGCAAACCACAATTTCACCGTTCATGTAATTATTGTTGACCAACAACCAATAAACATCGGTGAGTTCTTTGGGGTCGCAAAAGCGATGAACGGCAATTTTTCGAATGATGTTATTGCGTAATTCATCCGGTTTATTTTTTTGCCATTCCGTGTCCACAAAACCGGGAGCAACGGCATTGACCCGAATCATTTTTTCGTTCAGAAACTTCACTAAATTTTTAACCAACGCATGCACTGCAGCTTTGGTCACTCCGTACGACAAAGAAAACGAATGCGGATGAAGAGCCATTAACGAACCGGTGAAAAGAACGCTGCCTCCATAGTTGATCAAAGGGAAAAGACGTTGCAATAAAAAAACGGGAAAATGAATGTTCACCGTAAAAACATCCATCCAGTGCTGCACCTCGATTTCCGAAAACGGCGAACGGTCTGTCATCCCGGCATTGAAAATCACGACGTCCAACGAAAGATGCTGCGACTCGATGAACGATGCCACCCATTCAATCGATTGCATATCGGTGCTGCCAGCCTGAATGAATTGAAGTCGGTGCTCAAACAAGCGATTCAATTCCGCACTCAATTGTTCGGCATGCTCCCGATCGTGGGCATAGGTGCCCACCACCGAAAATCCTTCGTGAAGAAAGCGCTCGGTCAATGCACGTCCAATGCCTTTGGTGGCACCAACAATAAGTGCCGTTTTATTCATCTTTAATCGTTTTTGGTTTACGATCACGCTCAGCCTTGAGGTGCTGTTCGTAATTGTCGTAAATATTCTTTTTCAACGATGAGGAAGAAATGCCGTTGCCATAAGGAAAATAAAACACCTCTACCCCCAGTTCCTTCAAATAATCATACTTACCATACCAGTCGTCGCCAACAACAAACGCGTCGATATTAAGTTTTTTTACAATTTCGGTATGATCCAACGTATGTTGCGGAATGACAATGTCGGGAGCTTTCAAGGCCTCAATGATTTGCATGCGTTCCACAAACGGAATGACCGGTGGAGCTTTGTAGGATGCCACCAATTCGTCGGTACTCACTCCCACAATTAAAATATCGGCCAATCCTCTTGCGTAATTGATCATTCGTAAATGATTCACATGAAACATATCAAACGTACCGGAAGTATAAACCGTTAATTTTTTATTAAACATAATTCGGTATGATCATTTTGGCGTTTTGAAAAAAAGAATTATCTTGCAACCCAAATCGTGGCTGTTCCCGATTTCGACGGCAAAGATATTTAATTATTTATACATTAGCGATCGACTTATGTTTTTTTGATTTAAATAATCTTTTAGTATCAAACCAAAGTTCTGCTTGTACGGTTTAACCATTAAAAACTGATTTTCGGGACAAAACCGTCAACTCGAAATGCAAAAAAGAAAAAAAAAGAAATCACCATCAATCATTCAACTTGTCATTTTCAATAAAATTCAGTCAAAGATTTTTCAAGTTGAACCTGTTTGATGTTGATTAATAGTAATCAGGAAAATAAAAAACCATACACTTCCGAACTCCAACGGAAGCTCATCCATAAAAATCAGTATCGTATGCAAACCTTAACTGCCATTGACAAGCAATTGCTGAAATACAAACAAATCAGCATGGATCAATTGGAAGCCCAGTTGAAATCGTTCAGAGAAGGGTTTCCTCCTTTAGAAATCGGCAAAGTAGCCACGTTGAACGACGGCATCATGCAGGTTGAACGTCAGCGAATGAACGAATACATTGACACATGGAAAACCTATCAAAAGCTGAATAAACAGATCATTAAATTTGTTCCTGCTTCGGGAGCTGCAACCCGCATGTTCAATGATTTGTATGCATTTTACAATGGCAAGGAGAACATTCCCTCACAACCTTCGGTCGTTCAATTTTTTGAACACATCCAACAATTTGCCTTCTACGATCATTTGAATGCCGCCTGTTTTCAAAACCATAGCATGTTTATTCCCGAATTGATGCAACAAAATCAATTAAAGAAAATCGTTCAAACGCTGCTTTTCGAAAACGGGTTAAACTATGGCAACCTTCCGAAAGCGCTTCTGTTGTTCCATCATTATCCTTCTGAAACGCGCACTCCGCTTCAGGAACACCTTGTTGAAAGTGCCTGGTATGCAGCCAATGCGGAAGATCACGTTCAGTTGCATTTCACCGTTTCGCCTCATCACAGGACATTGTTTAAAGATCATCTTGATGGTCATTTAGCTTACTATGAAGAAAAGATGAAGGTTCATTTTGATGTCTCTTTTTCGGAACAAAAATCGCATACCGACACCATTGCCGTCGATTTGAACAACAACCTGTTTCGAGATTCAAACGGTGATTTGGTGTTCCGTCCCGGTGGACATGGTGCTTTGATCGAAAATTTGAACGACATTGAAGCCGACATCATTTTCATCAAAAATATTGACAACATCACCACCGATCAGCTCCGAAAACCAACCATCACTTACAAACAATTGTTAGGTGGAATTTTAGTTGAAACGAAACGGCAATTGTTTGCTTATCTGCACGAACTCGATCAACCGGCTTCTTTAACGGCAGCACGACTGGCAGAAATGCAAACCTATTGCAAAACGCATCTTAACATAACACATCCGATGTTGGAAACCAACGATCGATCCAAATTAATCGCTTTTCTACATCAAACATTCAATCGTCCGACACGTGTTTGCGGCATGGTAGCCAATCAGGGAGAACCCGGCGGCGGTCCCTATTTTGTGCGCGGCAAAGATGGAGGAATGTCGCTTCAAATCGTTGAGAGTTCTCAAATCGATTTAAATAATCTCGATCAAAAAGAACTGCTGAAAAAGTCAACCCATTTCAATCCGGTGGACATTGTGTGTGCCGTACGCAATTACAAAGGGAAAAAGTTTGATCTGAAAAAACACATTGATCCCACCACGGGGTTCATTGCACAAAAATCAAAAGATGGAAAAATTCTTAAGGCATTAGAGTTGCCCGGGCTTTGGAACGGGGCCATGAGCGATTGGAACACCATTTTTGTCGATGTTCCTTTGGCAACATTCAGTCCGGTAAAAACCGTCAATGATTTATTACGACCTGAGCATCGGTAAAATGACGGATAAAGACCAACTTTTTGCTTAAACGCACATATCTGAAAGACGTTTTTAGAAAAACTTCCTCCTCATTGCAACCATCAGCCGATGCTGATGGTTTTTTGTTTGTTGACAATATTCAACAACTTACAACATCTTCAACATTGCACGATTCAATAAAAAAAGTAACTTTGTAAACTCAAAACGCAAAAATAGAAACAACTGACATTCAAATTTTTAAACAAAGAGAACATGACTTATTCGCACGAAGTTGAACACATGTGTGTTGTAAAAAAAGGAGCCAATCATGGCCCTGCTCCAATTCCGCAAGAAGGGAAATGGGTAAAAGCTCGAGAGATTAAAGATATTTCAGGACTGACACACGGAGTTGGTTGGTGCGCTCCACAACAAGGAGCGTGTAAACTTACACTCAACGTGAAAGACGGCGTCATTCAGGAAGCCTTAGTAGAAACCATTGGATGTTCAGGCATGACACATTCGGCAGCGATGGCCTCCGAAATTTTACCCGGAAAAACCGTTTTGGAAGCATTGAACACCGACTTGGTTTGCGATGCCATCAACACCGCCATGCGCGAGTTGTTTCTACAAATAGCTTACGGTCGTTCACAATCAGCATTTTCGGAAGGTGGATTGCCTATTGGAGCCGGTCTTGAGGATTTAGGCAAAGGGTTGAGAAGTCAGATTGGAACCATGTACGGCACTTTAGCAAAAGGAGCACGCTACCTTGAAATGGCAGAAGGTTACTGCACACGAATGGGACTCGACGAAGAAGGAACCATCATAGGATATGAATTTGTACACATGGGCAAGATGATGGATATGATCAAAAAAGGCATCAGCGCCGGTGAAGCATTGGAAAAAGCCAAAGGCACCTACGGTCGTTTCAACGAAGCCGTCAAATACATTGATCCTCGTGAAGAATAATGACTTGACGAGCCATCATTGATCCGTTAACAACAAAAACTACAGATTATTCATCACTTGTTTCAATGAACAAGCAAAAAAAAACATTCCATTATGATTTCATTTGAAAGTTATGAACGTCGGATTGCACAAATCAATGCAACACTAACAAAATACGGCATCAAAGATCTGGAAGAAGCAAAATTGATCTGCGATAAAAAAGGGATAGATCCTTATAAAATTTGTGAAGAAACACAACCCATTGCTTTTGAAAATGCAAAATGGGCTTATGTAGTGGGAGCAGCTCTTGCCATCAAAAAAGGGTGCACCAACGCAGCGGAAGTAGCCGAAGTGATTGGCGTCGGATTGCAATCTTTTTGCATTCCCGGATCGGTAGCCGACGATCGCAAGGTTGGCATTGGTCACGGAAATTTAGGCGCTATGTTGTTGCGTGAAGAAACACAATGTTTTGCATTTCTGGCAGGACACGAATCGTTCGCAGCAGCAGAAGGAGCAATCAAAATTGCAGAAATGGCCAACAAAGTTCGTAAACATCCTTTACGCGTCATTTTGAACGGATTAGGCAAAGATGCCGCACAAATTATTTCGCGCATCAACGGATTCACTTACGTACAAACTCAATTTGATTATGCCACGAGTGAACTTCACGTAGTCATGGAAAAACCATATTCAAAAGGATTGCGTGCTGCTGTGAAATGCTACGGAGCAGACGATGTTCGTGAAGGCGTAGCCATCATGCATAAAGAAGGCGTGGATGTCTCCATAACAGGTAATTCAACCAATCCCACACGTTTTCAACATCCTGTTGCCGGCACCTACAAAAAAGAGTGTGTTGAGCAAGGGAAACGTTATTTTTCGGTTGCATCCGGAGGCGGAACAGGTCGCACACTACACCCTGACAATATGGCTGCCGGACCTGCTTCATACGGCATGACCGACACCATGGGACGCATGCATTCTGATGCTCAATTTGCAGGTTCCTCGTCCGTTCCGGCTCACGTTGAAATGATGGGATTCTTAGGCATGGGAAACAACCCGATGGTTGGTGCAACGGTGGCAGTGGCTGTGGCTGTGGCACAAGCCATGCAAAAATAAATCAGCCTTTTACAATCCGACTGCCTTGTGAACCGACAAGGCAGTTTTTCTTTTAAAAATCCCTTCTTCCTGCTGGATATGTGGCTTCTCTTTGGTTTATTTTCGGCCGTTTTGCTGGGATTATACGACATCTCAAAAAAGATGGCGTTACAAAACAATGCCGTGATTCCCGTGCTGTTTTCAGCCACCCTCATTTCCGCTTTGCTGCTGATGCCGTTTCCATTGTTATCGTTCATTGCACCCGATACAATGAAAAAAAGCCTGTTGTACGTTCCTCCCATTGACGCAAAAACTCAAGGTTTCATTTTTCTAAAATCGTTATTGGTGTTAACTTCGTGGATCTTTGGTTATTTCAGTTTCAAGCACTTGCCCATCACGGTAATCACACCCATTGAAGCAACACGCCCTCTATGGACGCTTCTTGGCGCCATCATCATATTTTCAGAGCAATTGTCTATGATACAATGGATTGGAGTGGCCGTAACACTCATTTCATTTTATCTGTTTTCATTGGTTGGGAAAAAGGAAAATGTTCATTTTTTTCACAACAAATGGATCTGGTTTAGCATACTGGCTTCTTTGACGGGATCGGCCAGCGGCTTGTACGACAAATTTCTGCTCCATCATTTCAATCGAATGGCCGTTCAAAGTTATTATGCCTTTTATCAAGCGATGATCATGGGCGTAATCCTGATGTTGCTTTGGTATCCTAAACGCAAAGAAACAACGCCGTTCAAATGGAAGAAATCCATCATAGCCATTTCGGTCTTTCTCACTTTAGCAGATTTTCTCTATTTTTTTGCTCTTTCCAATCCCGATTCGATGATTTCTTTGTTAACAGTTGTTCGCAGATCAGGCGTTGTCGTGAGCTTTTCCATTGGTGCGCTCCTCTTTCGGGAGAAAAACATCCTTTCCAAAGCCCTATGTTTACTTGGAGTCATTGCCGGAACACTTCTTTTGTTGCTTGCCTAAGAGTCATGAAGGGCAAATCATTTTGACACAATAAAGAGACAAAACGACCGCGCTTTGACATATTTAAAGCAAGAGAGCTTTCAAGTTGAAAGCAAAAGCAGCAACAAAAAAAATTACTGATTTTACATTTCTTTTTTGTTCATTACAAGATAGTTACCATTTAAATCAACACAAATATTTTTTGGCATATTTAATCAAATTTCTTCCAAAATTCCAAGAAAATGTTTGGATTTACCCACAAAAGAGCGTAACATTGCAGAAAAAATCTTACGCTATGAACATCGAAAAACTATTAACATCGCTTGAAGCAAAACACCCGGGAGAATCTGAATATCTGCAGGCAGTTCGTGAAGTTTTGCTAAGTATCGAAGAGGTGTACAATCAACACCCCGAATTTGAAAAAGCTAAAATTGCAGAACGGTTGGTTGAACCTGATCGGATTTTTACCTTCAAAGTACCCTGGGTTGACGATCAGGGCGACGTACAGGTAAACATCGGATACCGCATCCAGTTTAACAATGCCATTGGACCATACAAAGGAGGACTTCGGTTTCACCCGTCGGTCAACTTGTCCATTTTGAAATTTTTGGGGTTTGAACAAATCTTCAAAAATGCGTTAACAACCTTGCCTATGGGCGGCGCTAAAGGAGGTTCTGATTTCAATCCGAGAGGCAAATCGGATGCCGAAGTGATGCGCTTCAGTCAAGCTTTTATGTTGGAAATGTGGAAACACATTGGGCCTGACATGGATGTTCCGGCTGGTGACATTGGCGTAGGGGCTCGTGAAATTGGGTACTTGAACGGTATGTATAAAAAACTGACCCGTACCTGCACCGGCGTACTGACCGGAAAGGGATTAGAATACGGAGGCTCGCTCATTCGGCCTGAAGCAACGGGATTTGGGGGACTCTATTTTGTCAAACAGATGCTCGAGACAGCCGGAGAATCTATTCAAAACAAAACCATTGCCGTTTCAGGATTTGGCAATGTAGCTTGGGGAGCTACACTGAAAGCCACGCAATTGGGAGCTAAGGTGGTCACCATTTCAGGACCAGACGGATACATTTATGATCCACAAGGCATTACGGGAGAAAAAATTGATTATTTGCTCGATCTTCGTGCCACCTGCGAAGATATTGTAGAACCGTATGCCAAGAAATTTAAGGGGTCAACCTTCGTGGCCGGAAAACGTCCGTGGGAAGTCAAAGTGGACATCGCCCTTCCTTGTGCCACACAAAACGAATTGGACGAGAACGATGCCAAAACATTGATTAAAAACGGCGTAAAATGCATTGGCGAAATTTCGAATATGGGTTGTACGCCTGAAGCAATTGATTTGTTTCTTGAACATAAGATTTTGTATGCTCCCGGTAAAGCTGTCAATGCCGGTGGCGTAGCAACTTCAGGACTTGAAATGTCACAAAATGCGATGCACTTAACATGGCCGGCTGATGAGGTAGATGCAAAACTTCATCAAATCATGGCAAGCATTCATACCCAATGTGTTGAGTATGGACGACAACCGGACGGTTACATCAATTACATGAAAGGCGCCAACATTGCAGGCTTTATGAAAGTAGCCAAAGCCATGATCGCTCAAGGTGTGATTTGAAAAATAATCTAACATCATTTTCCGAATCAAAAAATAAGTGTTTTTTTTATAAATAACACAAATTAAATACAGGTTGTTTCACTTTTGAAACAGCCTGTATTTATATTTGTAATCACATTGAATCATAGAAACTGTCATGAGAAAAGATCTTAGCTCACAAATCACCATTGACCGCATTCCCGAAAAAGTGTATAAACCCCACGATGCATTTGAACTTGCCTCCATCACACGCTTTGAGAAAGTGCCTGTCGAAATATTTAACACGGCTTCCGAAGGTTCCAAAAAAGTCGCATTGGAAATTGCCCGTCAGATTCGCACGAAAAACGAAAAAGGCGAACTTTTTGTATTGGGACTTACCGGAGGACGAGCAGCCATGGAACTTTACAGCGAACTGGTGCGTTTACACAAGGAAGAAGGATTGAGTTTCAATCGAGTAGCCGTAGTCAATTTGTACGAATATTACCCGCTTTCGCATCCCATGAAAGCAAGTTTCTTAGCCCGTATCAAAGAGATGTTACTCGATCATATCGACATTCAGCTGGAGCACATCATTTCGCCCGATGCCACGGTTGATCGTGCCAATGTCATGAAACATTGCAAAGAGTTTGAAGAACGCATTGATGCCATTGGAGGCATCGATTTGCAATTATTGGGAATAGGACGGGGCGGAAACATCGGGTTCAATGAGCCGGGATCCCAATCAACATCCCATACGCGACTGATCATGCTGAACAGTGATTCGCGCAAAGAAGCATCGTTACATCTGGGAATCACCGATCAGGTGCCTGTCAGCGCCATCAGTTTAGGCATTGAAAACATTCTCAATGCACGCCAAATCATCTTATTGTCCTGGGGCGAAGACAAAGCGGAAATCCTCAAAACAGCCATCGAAGAAGTTGCCTCTCCCTCCTGCCCTGCCTCATTCCTACAACTACATCAAAACGCATCGTATGTCATTGACATTCATGCAGCCGGTGAATTGACCCGCATCAGCAAACCTTGGTTGGTATCCTCCATTGAATGGGACAACAAACTCATACGACGTGCCGTTGTCTGGCTTTGTCAGCAGGTTCAGAAGCCCATTTTGAAGCTGACGGATAAAGATTACAATGAACACGGACTTAGTGAATTGCTGACCATTTTTGGTTCGGCTTACAATGCAAACATTAAGATTTTTAATGATCTTCAGCACACCATCACCGGCTGGCCGGGCGGAAAACCCAATGCCGATGATACCCATCGTCCCGAGCGAGCCTTGCCTTTTCCCAAGAAAGTATTGGTCTTTAGTCCTCATCCCGATGATGACGTCATCTCCATGGGCGGAACATTAAAAAGGCTGGTCGATCAAAAACATGAAGTACACGTTGCCTATCAAACTTCAGGCAACATTGCCGTTAATGACGAGGAAGTGGTTCGTTTTCTGGCGTTTGTCAAAGGATTTAAGGATATGTTTGATTCAGAAAACGAACAGTTGCAAAAAACGTACGAAACGTTGGCCAACTATTTGATCAACGGCATATCAAGCACGCCCGATGACGCACAAAACATATTGGCCTTGAAGGGTTTAATACGACGAGGCGAAGCCAAAGCAGCCTGTCGTTATGTGGGCATCTCATCCAAAAACCTTCATTTCCTGAACTTGCCTTTTTATGAAACCGGATCGATCAAAAAAAAGCCTATCTCCGAGAAAGATGTGCAAATCGTAAAACAATTACTCGGGGAATTGCATCCACATCAAATCTATGTAGCAGGTGATTTGGCCGATCCACACGGCACACACAAAGTTTGTTTGGATGCCGTTTTAGCCGCCATTGACGATATGAAACACGAAGATTGGTTCAAAGAATGCAGGGTTTGGATGTATCGCGGCGCCTGGATGGAGTGGGAAATTGATCACATCGAAATGGCAGTTCCCATCAGCCCGGAAGAGTTGCGCTACAAACGCAACGCCATTTTGAAACATCAATCGCAAATGGAAAGTGCCCCATTTTTAGGCAATGACGACCGGCTTTTCTGGCAACGTTCCGAAGCACGCAACAAAGCAACAGCTGAAATTTACAACAAATTAGGCCTTGCCGCATACGAAGCCATTGAAGCTTTTGTGCGTTATATTCCGGTCTGAGATACTTTGGGCATTAAAATAGATTATCTTTGCAGGGAGCCTTTACTGAATGTAAAAGCTCCTGTTTTTTTAAATCCACTTATAAACAATAGATTGCTTAAATAAAAAATATTAACCACTTGTAGCCTTGATCAACAACCAAATCCCGGTAACATCATTCATGACGTTCTCATCTATAAGCCTTTTGATTGATGATCAAGAAAAAGGGATGAATCAACAACTTGGAGTTGATGCAGCATCGGGTTAACAAACTCAACAAGACATTGGCTTAAACAGATTCTCACGTGTTCAACCGTAAACGAGAGTATATAACCAAGAAGGAAAACAAATAAAACCAAAACGTATGAAAAGTGACATTGAAATTGCCAGAGAAGCCAACATTCAGCCAATTCAAGAAATTGCCGGTCAATTAAACGTTCCTACCGACGAACTGGAATTTTACGGCAAATACAAAGCCAAACTACCGCTTCATCTGATTGATGAAGAGAAGATGAAAAAATCAAAGCTCATATTGGTAACAGCCATCACTCCCACTCCGGCCGGCGAAGGGAAAACAACGACTTCCATCAGTCTGGCGATGGGACTCAACAAAATGGGGAAAAAAACAACGGTAGTACTTCGCGAACCCTCCTTAGGTCCTGTTTTTGGAGTGAAAGGAGGTGCTGCCGGAGGTGGATTTGCCCAAGTGATCCCGATGGAAGACATCAATCTCCATTTTACGGGCGATCTTTCTGCAGTGGAAAAGGCCAACAATTTATTGTCAGCACTCATTGACAACAATTTACAGAACAAAAAAAGTACGCTTCGCATTGATCCTCGTACCATTACCTGGAAACGGGTCATGGACATGAACGATCGTTCGCTGCGCAACATTGTCATCGGATTGGGCGGCACTGCCAACGGGATTCCGCGCGAGACGGGATTCAACATTACGGCAGCCAGTGAAGTGATGGCCATACTTTGTCTGGCAAAAGACATGAATCAGCTTCGCAACATGCTCGGAAACATTTACATAGGACAAACCTTTGAAGGAGAAGCCGTTTTTGCCCGCGATTTGAAAGCCGAAGGCGCGATGGCCGTTTTGTTGAAAGATGCCATCAAACCAAACTTGGTTCAAACCATTGAAAACACGCCAGCCATCATTCACGGAGGCCCTTTTGCCAACATTGCACAAGGAACCAACAGCTTAATTGCCACTAAGATGGGGCTTTCTCTGAGCGAATATGTCGTGACGGAAGCCGGTTTTGCTTCCGAATTGGGAGCCGAAAAGTTTTTTGACATCAAAAGTCAATATGGGAGTTTGCGCCCCAATGCAGTAGTGATCGTTGCCACCATCAGAGCGCTCAAATATCATGGAGGCGTCAATAAAAACGGTTTTGCAACACCTAACGTGGAAGCCGTTCAGAAAGGGCTGCCCAACTTGGAGAAACATATTGAAAACATGCAACTTTTCGGCTTCTCTCCCGTTGTCTCATTAAATCGTTTTGACACCGATAGCGATGAAGAGATAGAAGCAGTCAGAAACCGTTGCCAAGAGCTGGGGGTGAAAATGGCTTTGAACGAGGCGTGGGCTAAAGGCAGCGATGGAGCAATTGACTTATCGGCCAAGGTGCTCGATGCCATTTCAACCTGTCCGTCATGCTTCAATCTTTTGTATGACCTCAACCAACCCATTGAACAAAAAATTTCGACCATTGCCACCAAATTGTACGGTGCTGCATCGATTGAATTTTCACTCAAAGCACACAAAGATCTTGAACTGATTAACAAATTGGGCATGAACAACTTAGCTATATGCATGGCTAAAACACAAACCTCGTTGTCGGACAATCCCGATCTCAGAGGACGGCCTGAGGGATTTACCCTGAATGTCAGAGAAATCGAAATTGCTTCCGGCGCAGGATTTGTCATTCCCATTGCAGGCACCATCATGCGTATGCCCGGATTACCTTCAATACCGGCAGCCGAATCCATCAACTTTGATGAAGAAGGAAACATTGTAGGACTGTTTTAAAAAAGACATCCAAAACACTAAAATATTATACGTTGATTATCATTATTTTAATTGAAATAATGATCCAAAGACAAAGTGAAAGATTTCCATAAAATTATTATTAAATCTTATATATGTTGCAACACATATAAGCATGAAGTATATTTGTAATAAAGAATTTCAAAATAATAACAGATATGGAAACAAAGACATTATTACAAACCAGACGTTCCGTCAATTTCTTTGATATAAATAAACCTTTATCAAAAAAGACATTAGAAGAGATCATCAATTTAGCGGTACTTGCACCGTCGGCTTTCAATTTGCAGCCATGGCGAATCATCGCGGTGGAATCGAACGAAGCGAAAGAAAAGCTCAAAGCGCTATCAAACAATCAGCCCAAAGTGACGGAAGCACCTGTTACGCTGATCATTGTGGGAGATAAAGCAGGCTGGGACGTTTCAAATCCGGTTTGGGAAGAGATGTTGCAAAGCACAGGCAACAATCAAGCCATGGTGGATGGCGCCAAGCAAGCAGCGGCTTCCCTTTATGGTTCGTCGGAAGAACGAAAGCTGAAATTTGCCGAAAGCAATGCAGGCTTGTTAGCCATGTCGATCATGACGGCAGCCAAAGAGTTTGGTGTGGATTCACATCCCATGAGCGGGATTGATTTTGAAGGCATTCATCAGGCATTCAAACTGAAACCAACTGAAACCGTCGTAATGACCATTGCATTAGGATATTACGATGAAAAGAAGGAGCTTTATCCTCGGAGACCACGTCGTGGATATAATGAAATCACTACCATCATTTAAAAGATATGAACACGAACATTCAAACTTTATTGGGCGATCAAGCTGAAAAACTATTGGGATTTAACACCCCTAAAATTCCAAAAGAACGGCTTCATCTGCCGGGTGCTGATTTCATTGATCGCATTTTTCAGGCATCCGATCGTAACAATCGTGTACTTGGCAACCTTTCATGGATGTATCAGCATGGACATCTAGGAGGCACAGGCTATTTGTCCATTCTTCCTGTGGATCAAGGCATCGAACACTCAGCCGGCGCCAGTTTTGCCAAAAATCCCGATTATTTTGATCCCGAAAACATTGTTAAACTTGCCATTGAAGGTGGCTGCAATGCCGTTGCATCGACCTTTGGCGTTTTAGGAATGGTGGCACGAAAGTACGCCCACAAAATTCCATTCATTGTGAAAATCAATCACAATGAATTACTGACATATCCCAACGGATTTGAACAGATTCTTTTTGGGAATGTCAAAGAAGCCTACAACATGGGAGCAGCTGCCGTTGGAGCCACCATCTATTTCGGTTCGGACGATGCGCACAAGGAATTGGTAGAAATCGCACAAGCTTTTGCTTATGCCCATGAGTTGGGATTGGCCACCGTTTTATGGTGTTATTTGAGAAATCCCGCATTTGTAAAAGATAAAGATTATCATGTCTCAGCCGATTTAACCGGACAGGCCAACCATCTTGGCGTCACCATTGAAGCCGACATTATCAAGCAAAAACTGCCCGAAAACAATGGCGGCTATCTTGTTCTCAATGCCGATGGTGTTTCGTACGGCAAATACGATCCACGCATTTACTCCGAATTGACCAGCGACCACCCCATTGATTTATGCCGCTATCAGGTAGCAAATTGCTACATGGGACGGATTGGACTGATTAACAGTGGTGGAGCATCGGGCAATAATGATTTTGGAGAAGCCGTCAGAACAGCCGTTATCAATAAACGAGCAGGAGGACAAGGTCTTATTTCGGGTCGAAAAGTATTTCAACGACCTTTCAAAGACGGAGTAAAACTGTTGCAAACCATTCAGGAAGTATATGCTGACAACGATATAACCATTGCATAAAGCAACATTGAAATCATTTTGAATAAGACGTTATAGCATGCAAATAACGTCTTATTTTATGTTTAATGCGTAAATAATTGATATTTATGGCATATGGAACTCAAACTTAAACATTTCCTTATGTGACAAAGGCAATTTTATCGTTCCCGTTTCATCCAAACAACTGTTTTTTAAGAAGAAAATCAATGAAACTCGCCACAAAAATAGCTGATGATCAAGCGTATGACTATTTTAGCGAGTTCCATACATCCTCGTATGTTTGCATTGAATATCGAGACGCTATAAAAACACGATATTTGCAAACAAACCAGGAAGAAACTCAGAGG
>JBMFIQ010000044.1:0-16359 GCA_049976245.1 Microbacter sp.
TTTTACAGATATCAGATATTCAAGCAATTAAAAATAGAAATCGACGATTTTTGATTTTTGTCGGTTTATAGTGAAAATATTTATAAATTTCGACATAATAGTAGATTTTAAAATTCCACATTAATTCCAAAAGTATATACCGAGGACAATGGATAGACACCACGATCACCCCCTGACAATAAAGGATTAGATGAAGAAACTTCAGGAGAAAATCCATTATAAGAAAAGAAAGTGAACGGATTTTCCGCATTGACATAAAAACGAATCTTATTGACTTTAAGGATATTATTCACTGAGGTAGGCAAGGTATATCCCAATTGTAATGTTTTGATTCGAAAATAACTTCCATTTTCAACGTAAAAAGAATTTGGAGTTGTTGGATTAGACATCACAGCGGAAGGATAGGTATTTGAAGTTCCGGCTCCGTGCCAGCGATGTTCGTAGAAGTTTCTGTCATAATTTTCTGTTTGATACCGCAACATACGATTACAATTGAAGATTTTATTGCCAAAAACTCCTTGAGTGTACATGTTAAAATCAACATGCTCATATTTAAACCCAACATTAAACCCGTAGATCAACGTTGGATTTGGATTGCCAAGAAAAGTTCGATCTGACGCATCAATGACTCCGTCCTTGTTGGTATCTTGAAAAATCAAATCACCCGGAATGGCTCCCGGCAAATGAGGAGTTGCGTCAATTTGTGACTGATTTTGAAAAACACCAATGACTTTGTAACCAAAAAATTCGCCAACAGGTTCATTCAAAGTAGTACGGGTCATATTGGGAGTGTCCGAAAAGCCCATATCAAAATAACTTGCTCCGGCAGCATTGATCTTACTCATTTTATTTTTATTAAAAGAAAGATTTGCATTGAGATTGTATGAAAATCGATCGTTCAGATGATCCTGCCACCCAAAAGAAAATTCCATTCCGGTATTTAAAATGTTCGCATAATTTCCCCACACACCAGTTGGATCAATACCCGAGCTGCCAAGAGATGTGATAGGGAAAATTGCATTGTTGGTCATTTTTGATACCAATCGATGGTACTGTTGAACCTGCTTGAAAACATATTGATTTCCAAACCAACATCTGTTTGACTCACAACTTCCCATTTAAGATATGGATTAAAAGATTGAGTAATTGTTGCAGCATGAGAAACTGATCCATTGCCCGAGTTTTGATCAGGACCAAAAATAACGGAATAATAATCACCGGCTGTATTAACTGTTGGTCGATAAATATTTGAAGGAATATTATCATTACCTAATAAACCCCATCCACCACGCAATTTCAAAAAATTGATTGCCGATATGTTTTTCATAAAAGGTTCTTCGGTCAAAACCCATCCTACTCCGACAGAAGGAAAATATCCCCATCGATTGTTCATTGGAAACTTAGATGATCCATCAGCACGAAAAGAAACATTCAATAAATATTTATGAAGATAGTCATAAGTTAAACGGCTGATGTATGAAAGTTGTACTTCTTTGCTACCATTATCAGAAGCCTGAATAGCATAATTATCCGTTGCCCCAATACTTAAGAAAAGGAAACTGGCATTTATTTTCGGCAAAGAAATGAGTCCTGAAGCAGAAGCATATAAATCATCGGTAAGTTGTTGCCGATACGAATAACCAACCATCCATTTGACGTGATGATTTTGATGAAAAGACTTTTCAAAAGTAATGGTATTGTCCCATGAAGTATTACTGTTTTGTCCTCTTGATTTAGACATCGTATTGGTAGTGTTTTGTTGAAAGGCCGAAACAGAATAAATAGGAGTATAACTCACATAATTATTTAAAGTTGGATTAAATCCCAAAGTAGAATTAAAGGTGAAGTACTTCAAAAAGTTCACGTCAACAAAGAAATTAGCTATGGCATTATACATATTTTGCCATTGAAAATTATAATACATTTCAGCAGCAGGATTTACAGATTGACCTACCTGAATATTCAAATTCGTCGGATCAACAAAAACTCCGTTTTGATTCGTTGCGGGTAGAATTGGCAAGGCTTTATATGCATCAACCAATACATTTCCCGGATATGGCCTTGATTTTGCACTTGAAAAAATAACATTTAACCCGGTTTTTACATACTTACTGAGCTGAAAATCATAATAAGTTCTGAATCCAAGCCTTTCATATGAATTCCCTTTAATTAATCCATTATCTTTCAAATAATTAGCCCCTATATTAAACGATGACTTATCAGTTCCTCCTTGAATGCTGATGTCGTCATTATTGGTAAATGAACTAGTCAATACCTGTTGAAACCAATTTGTAGAAACATTGAAATCATTGTAATTTACCACATTCTGAGGATAACCTAAATATTGCATCTTTTCATCATACAATGTTATGTATTCGGGGCCATTAGCCATAGGTAATATATGAGCAACATTTTTAGATCCGACATAAGAATTGAGAAAGACATGAATTTTTCCTGTTTTACTCCCTTTTTTGGTGGTAATCAAAATCACACCATTGGCGGCTCTTACGCCATAAATTGCTGATGCAGAAGCATCTTTCAAAACCGAAATATTCTGAATATCATTCGGACCCAGATAATCAATATTATCCACGATCATACCATCAACCACATAAAGCGGACTTGAATTATAAATCGAACCAGTACCTCTAATTAAAATTGAAGGACTACTCCCGGGAGACCCGTCACTGGTGATTTGCACTCCAGCCATTTTTCCCTGCAGAGCCGAAGCAAACGAAGAGGCAGGGACGTTTGCAATTTCGTTTGCATTCATGGTTGAAATAGCACTCGTTAAATCCTTCTTTTTTTCCGTTCCATAACCTACTACAACCACTTCATTTAATCCGGTGGTCGATTCCACCATTGAAACATTTATTACAGCATGATGATCAACCAAAACACTGACAGGATTCATTCCAACAAAGGGAAAATCAATCATTTGATCGGGATTTACATTTTGTAGCGAATACATTCCGTTATTATCGGTGATTGTCCCTTTAAAAGTACCTTTGATCTGAACTGTGACACCCGGCAATGATCGACCACTCGAATCAGTCACCTTACCTGATACTAAATGAACCACTTTGTCATTTGTTGAATTGGGTTGTAATTTCAAAACAATGTGTTTACCCACCAATTCATAGCGAATGGGGGTTTGAGCAAATAAAGTTCTTAAAACATTGGGTAAACTTTCATTCTTGACTTCCATGGACACTTTTTGATTTGTATCAATGGAATTATCGTACATAAAAGTATAATCGCTCTGGCTTTCAATGGCCGTCATGCAAGTTTTTAACGACACATTTTTTAGTGACAAATCAATCTTGGGAATTTGTGCGGTTGCTTTCCCCGACATTGAAAAAAATGCCCTATACAAGCAACCGCACAATCGCCGATTGCATACACGAACCTGACTAAAAAGCAGTTGAATCAAAACAATCTTGGACAGGATGTTCCGTATCTGCTTTCGTTCACACCTTCGTTTGTGGCAACTTCGGATGCCGGCACCGGCGTGGGTTACACCGATTTTCGTATCAGAGGCACCGATGCTTCGCGAATCAACGTCACCATCAATGGAATTCCTTACAACGATGCCGATGAACAAGGAACGTATTGGGTTGACATTCCCGATATTGCCTCTTCGTTGGATAATATTCAGGTACAGCGCGGTGTGGGGACTTCCACCAATGGAGCAGGCGCTTTTGGAGCCAATATTAATTTGCAAACGGAAAAACCGGCAAAAGATCCTTCAGGAGAAGTCAATCTCAGCTATGGTTCTTTCAACACGTTTAAAGGTGATGTGAAAGTAAGCTCCGGACTGATCAATCATCATTGGGCTATCGACTCACGTTTCTCTTCCATCTCTTCCAATGGATATATTGATCGGGGTACTGCCCGCTTGTATTCTTATTTCCTGCAGGCGGGATATTATGACACCAATACGACTGTGAAATTGGTTACATTCGGAGGAAGCGAAAAAACCTATCATGCCTGGGATGGAGTGCCCGCAGATTCGTTAGCAACACATCGCACGTATAATCCTTGTGGATTTATGGGCTTTGATGCCAACGGAAAAGCGTTGTATTATAAGAATCAAACCGACAATTACCTTCAAACAACCTACCAATTGATCGGGATTCATCGCTTTTCGGATGCACTAAGTCTTAATGCCGCTTTGCATTATACGCCGGGATCAGGCTATTATGAAGAGTACATGCAAAACCAGACTTTGAGTCAATATGGCTTGATTCCTTTCACAGTGAATGGCGTCGAAACAACCAACAGCGATTTAGTGCGCCAGCAATGGATGACGAATCAGTTTGCAGGAGGTGTTTTTACCCTGAACTATCAAACGGAAAAGCTCACAGCACAAGTTGGCGGCGCATTAAACGATTATTGGGGTGACCATTATGGTCAAGTGATTTGGGTGAAGAATTATGTTGGCAATCTTCTTCCCGATCAGGAATATTATCGCAACAACGTCAGCAAGTGGGATGGCAATATTTACCTGAAAATCAATTATGAGCTGTTACCAAAGGTAAATATTTACACCGATTTGCAATATCGCCAGGTGAATTACTCCCTTTACGGACAAAACGAGAACTGGGATGCTGCCTTAGGTACCATGCAGCCTTTGAATGTGGATAAACAGTTCCATTTCTTCAATCCGAAAGTGGGGTTGATGTACCGGCCATCTCTTCATCATGAGTTCTTTGCTTCATTTGCCGTGGCACACCGCGAACCGACACGCACCAATTATACGGATGCCACTTCGGCTACCTGGCCAACCGATGAAACGCTTTATGACACCGAGATTGGTTATAAATATGCGCTTTCATGGGCCGCTATTGGGATAAACGGCTATTTTATGAACTATGACAATCAGTTGATTCTGACCGGTAAGATCAATGATATTGGAGAGGCGCTTACGTCGAACATTCCCAAAAGTTATCGTGCAGGTATCGAAATGACGGGTAGCATTCACCCTGTATCCTGGTTGAAATGGGATGCTAACCTTACCTTGAGTCAGAATCGCATCAAGGATTTCACGGAGTATGTAGATGTGTATAGCGATCCTAACTGGGACTGGACACGGCAGGTATCCAATCATTTGGGAAATGTTCCGATTGCTTTCTCGCCATCAGTGATTGGGAACAGCGTATTAGCTTATTTACATGGAGCTTTTGAAGCTGACTTTGAAACACATTGGGTGGGTAAACAATATATTGATAACACCGGCAGCAATGATCGTTCCTTGAGTGCCTATTGTGTAAATAACGTTCGGTTGAGCTATCTTTTCCCGTTCAAAGGGCTTCAGAAGGTTCAACTTTCGCTTTTGCTCAATAATGTATTTAATGCGATGTATATCAGTAATGCGTGGACATACTCCTACTATTATCAAGCTACTGCCACCGATCCGTTGACGCGCTACAATGACTTTGGCTATTTTCCTCAGGCAGGGTTTAATTGTTTGGTTGGACTAAGTGTTAAGTTCTGAAAATAGTAGATTGTAGGGATCTGAAGTTTGTAAAGCTACATTCCTTTTTTTATATCTATCGCCTGATAAAGTGTATGCTTTGTCAGGCGATATTGTTTTGAGACAGTCGTAGGGTTACCGAATTATCGAAACTGCTTTCAAAGGATAATCTTGTTGATTTTATCGCAAAAAAATAGCCCTTCATTTTCCTTCATTATGACTTCCCGTACTCATGCAGGCAATGATATGTCCTAACGATTCCTTCGGTATAGTTTTTGGTTAGTCAGGTATGGGACGGTGTGATGCCGTCCCGTATCTATCGCCAAAAGAGCGAAATAAACCATGAATCATCATTGTTTGATATAAAATGAGGGTTAGGAAAAATGGAATAGTACCAGTACAACGCAGCATAAACCCTATAGAACGTAACATAAGCATTATACAACACAGCATAGACCTTATGGGACATAGCATAAGCATTATCCAACGTAGCATAGACCTTATGGAACATAGCATAATCATTATTCAACGTAGCATAGACCTTATGGGACATAGCATAAGCATTATACAACGTAGCATACACCCTATGTAACGTAACATAAGTATTGCACAACATAGCACAGTTCCTATGGAACATAGCACAGATCCTGTACAACACTGTATAGACATATTGCAATATAGAACAGACCCTGTAGGATATTGTTTACGCCTTATTCAATATGGAATAGACCCTATAGGATATTGTTTAGACCCTTTTCAATATGGAATAGACCCTGTACGATAATGTTTAGACACTTTTCAATATGGAACAGAGCTTATACCAAATGGAATAGTATCTTTTCCAAATAGAATAGACCCTGTACGATAATGTTTAGACACTTTTCAATATGGAACAGAGCTTATACCAAATGGAATAGTATCTTTTCCAAATAGAATAGACCCTGTACGATAATGTTTAGACACTTTTCAATATGGAACAGAGCTTATACCAAATGGAATAATACCTTTTCCAAATGGAATAGTATCTTTCCAATATGGAATAGACCCTGTACGATAATGTTTAAATACTTTTCTATATGAAACAGACCTTATACCAAATGGAATTCGCCTTGTTCCAAATGGAATAGTCAAGATGCTAAAAGATAAAGGCAGTGTTGAATATTGATAGCATACTATAAATTGATAGTGCGTTCATATTCTGAATAATATACAATTAAAAAAAGTATCTTATGAAAAAAGTAAAGGCGCTTTTAGATTTTATCAGATTCCCGGTTGCTGTATAAATTGCGTTTTACTACCATTTGATTGCCAAATTATCGGACAAAACACAGTTTCCTACTCCTGAGTTTCTTTAACGGAAGCCAAAGCCGCGGTAGATGCTCTGGAAGCTTTACATCTGTAAACGAAAGACGGTGCACGAGGTAGTAAATCACGAAACTACTGTACGTCACTGCCTAACTATGGACTCAGTGTACTGTATCGTCCGTAATCCTGTTTACTCTTCTCTTCATAATCCTGTTTTTTATTTACTTCTTCTTTAAACCTATTGCAGGAAGAGACACGGAAACTATTAATTTTTGAAGTTCATTGTCAACTGTCAATTGTCAACTGTCAATTAAAAAGTTCCTATCTTTGCTTTTTCTTTGTCTGTTTTCCATGCGACATTTACTTCTCCTTGTTTCTTTTTGCCTTTTGCTTGTCTCGTGCGGACACATTTCGCCTCAGGACAAGGTATTGCTTACCCGTGCTGATAGCCTGATGGAAGCGCATCCCGACAGTGCGTTGACATTACTCAGACACATTACAGACTCCAAACGCCTTTCTTCTTCCGATCACGCCCTGTATGCCTTGTTGATGAGCCAGGCACTCGATAAAAACAACATCGAAGTGCAATCCGACTCCCTGATTCGCATTGCCACTGCCTATTATCATGGCGAAAAAGATTTTTCCCGTGCAGGATATGCGTATTTTTATTTTTCCCGCGTTGAGGAAAACAGGGGTGATGCCGAAGGACGTGCTGCTGCTTTGCTGAAAGCGCAGTCCTATGCTGCCAAATGTTATGACTATAAATTACAGGGGTTTATTTATGGTGATAAAGCACGTGAATTTGAATCGCAAAGGCAGTTGGATAGTATGCTATATTACAATAAGTTGGCTTTATTGACTGTTCAGAAAACAGAAAATTTGAGAAATATTGTGGTTGGGCTAATCGCTCTTGGATATTCTCATTATTTAATGTCTCAATTTGACAGTGCATTGTTTTATTATCAATGTGCTAAAAAAGAAGCAGTCAATTTGCACGATATTCTTGTAAAGTCATCCATCGATAGACAAATAGGCATTATTTTCTACTATAAAGAAAACTACCCGATGGCTTTACACTACTTCAGGCTGGCAGCCGGTATGTCGGATGTTTTTGACTATAGTAAATGGATTATCATTGCCATGACATATCTACAAACAAACCAATTAGATTCAGCCCTGTTTTATCTGTCGAAATGCGTTGATCCCCACGAGATGGCTCCCGATTATTACAGGCTATGGGAAGAATTGTACGAAAAACAGGGGGATTTTCGTATGGCCTTGCACTATTCCAAGAAAGTGACGGCTTCCAAAGATTCGCTTAACCAACTCTCCCTGAAAGAAAGCTTTGCCGGATTAGAGAAGAAATATAACTATCAGCGCATTGCTGCCGAAAACAATAAACTGATGGCCGGTAATCAGCAAAAAATGAGTTTTGTATTGATGCTGCTGTTGGTATTGTTTGCGCTGATTATCCTCTTTTTGCTTTTCTTCCTGTACAAAAAAAAGGAGGAACTCGTATTGCAACAAAAGATTGCCACTCAAGAGAAGGAACGGGCAAATCTGGTAGAACAGCAACATCAACTGAAAGAGATGCTGAGAAAGAAGATTAACACATTTAAGCAAACCGCACTATCGCTGTCAAAAGCTTCGATGCAACAACAAAAAACAACGAATGACACTGATTATACCCGGCAGCTTGAGGAAGCGCTAAACAACATTGATGCCTATCACAACCATATCAGTTCGCGACTTCAAACCCAATTTCATTGTTTGTCCCAGAAAGAAATCCATATTGCATTGTTGATCCTTGCAGGATTCACTTCATCACAAATTGCCGATCTGCTGGACACTTCGGAAAACACGGTTAATGTCAATCGCTCTGCCATTCGCAAGAAATTGAAAATAGCAGGGAAAACTGATTTAACTGATTTCCTTGCTCATTTTTAATCCCAAAATTCTTCCATTCCACCTCTGTATTTTATTCATTAAGGTACTCGAGCCTATATTATGCAGTTATTAATTTGGATATCAATTGTTTGATAATTGCTAAATATCCGTAACATTAAGGTACTTTCTTGTCAGAATTTGGTAGTTCAGTGAATCTTTTTATATTACTTTGCAGGGTAACCCCATAAATTATTGGACAAATGAAAACAAATTGGTCATTCTTGAAAAAGGGAGCACTCGTGGTATCCCTGCTCTTTTATTGTGGTGTTCTTTTGGCTGATGAAACACCTCAGCCTCCCATAACCACCCCTAATCCTATTTCAAAAACACCTCCTCCCCCTATTGGACAGACGGGGGAAAATTATCCTTTTTTGGTTGGTTGGTAATGGGGCGGTGTGATGCCACTCTTACCTTTACCAAACTTATAATGGAAGGAATATATTTTAATTTCTATAAGACAGGGTTTGCAACCCTTTAAATAGAAAAAATGGCCTCCCCGCGAGCGCCAAACATCCAAATCGCTAAAAATGAATATTCACTAACACAGAAAGGCCGCAACAAAAGTAAGCATTTTTCCCGACAGCACTGCATAGATTGTAAGCTTTGGGCGTGTCTGTCTTCAAAGTGGAGATGGTTGCGTAAAGAAAAGAGCGACTCCCGAAAAGCTTTACGAGTAGGGAAATTTTTAAGATTATAGTTATGAAAACAAAAGAATTAATTCGTTTTATTGAAGAACCGGAAGAACTTAATGACTTTGACATGAATAATATTCGAGGAGGGAGCCTTGGTATTGATCACAACTGTGCCAATTTTCAATGTGGGACATATACTGTAGGGAAATCAAATTAATTATTAATCTTGTAATCAATATTCAGGGAGAGTATTCTTTCCCTGAATATATTTTTTATTCTTATGAAATTTTCCATATACAATCACATGTTTATTTCAGAAAAATATGGACCATTATTATATAATTCTGAAACTAACTCATTTGCAACATTAGAATATAAGTTGTATCAACAATTACTTGATTTCAAAAACTCAAAAACAGATATAAATACTTTTGACTCCGATGTAATTAATCAACTCATCAAAGGCAAAATTATAACAACAGAAGAGCAATCTGTATTTCAAACAAAGAAGTTAAAATATTATATAAATACTTTCAATAGCTCTGCTTTGTCTTTAGCTATAGCACCTACGACAGCTTGTAATTTCGACTGTCCATATTGTTATGAGAAAAATAAAAAAGCCATATTTATGTCTAAAGAAACAGAGAATAATCTGATATCTTTCATCAAAAAGCACGATCATATTCAGGCTATAAATCTTGAATGGTATGGAGGTGAACCTTTAATTGGATTTGAAGTCATTCACAATCTCTTGGATAAATTGTCGCAAGAATTATCCGATATCTCTTTAAAAAGTCATCAGATGATAACAAATGGTTTTTTGTTGGATGAAGACAAAAGTCGCTTTTTTATGCGATATCCATTAGAATCCATCCAAATTACGATCGATGGCAATAAACATACACACGATCAAAGGCGTATATTAAAAAGTGGGAAAGGCACATATGATACAATTATTAGTAACATAGATACCTTTTTAGAATATAATAAAGACACTTTGGTGTTGATACGTGTAAATATTGACACAACTAATGCTGCTGAATTTCATTCTGTATATAAAATCTTAAAGGAAAGATGGAATGGCAAAAAGGTCACAATTTACCCAGCTTTTATTCAAAATTATGCCGAAGCATGCTCAAATAGTTGCAACGTATTAAGTAGCGAAGATCAAATGAACTTTTACATTGATTTATTTGAGAAATATGGAACACCAATTAATACTTATCCTCATCTTCTGGTTGGCGGTTGTGGGGCTACTAATATTAATTATTATGTAGTCGGACCTAACGGAGAATTATATAAATGTTGGAATGATATTGGCATACAAGGAAAAATTATTGGGTTTCTGGATAAAGATAATATTCCTAATAAAGAAGTATTATGTCAATATTTAGTAGGCCCCACTATGTTTGATGATCCCCAATGTAATTCTTGTAGCCTTTCCCCTATTTGTAATGGTGGTTGTCAATGGATGCGATTAAAAAATATAAATGAAGGAGGCAAGTTCGATTTATGTACTAATAAAAAAGATCATCTGAATACATTTCTAGAGCTTCATTATGCAATTCAAAAAGCGAAGAAAGCATAATCAGTAATCTTTTTATTCAAAAAAAGAAAATCCCCAAGTATTATTTGCATGACTATATTTAATCAATTATCTAATTTATTATACTAATGAGATGTTGTTTTTTGTTGATTGGCATTCTTTTCGAATGTACTCTTTATGCTCAAACTAACCTTACCGGCAGGGTAATGGAGCAAAATCGTCAACCGCTGGATTATTTCAATGTGGAGGTACTCTCGCCGAAAGATTCATCCTTAGTTTCCGGAGGGACATTTCTCAACGGACAATTTCAGCTCAATAATCTGAAAGCCCAGCCCTATCTACTGAAGATTACCAGTATGGGATACAAGGTTTATCTGCAACCGTTTATCTTGAAGACTGGAACCAATACACTGCCGGATGTTATCCTGCAGACGAAAGAGATGAACGAGGTGACAGTAATAGCTCGGCTTCCAGCTATTCAAAGCAAAGCCGACCGAACCATTATTATGGTAAAAGGAAGTATTCTCGGGAATACGATCAATGGGATGGATATGTTGCTGAAAACTCCCGGACTGATCAAAGATACACAGGGCAATATCGTTGTGGCAGGGAAAGGCGCTCCCATTTTCTATATTGATGGAAAGGAGACACATTCGATGGATGAGGTGAAGATGCTTAATCCGCAAGACATCAAAACCATCGAGATCATTGACAATCCTTCTGCTGCGTATGATGCCCAGGGGAATGCCGTGGTACTGATTAACACCATCAGACGGAGTGACCAGTATCTGGTGAGGGTAGGGAGCGCCTTTACCCAGTCTCGTCGCGGGTCGGGAAATGCTTTTGTGGAAGGAGTGGTAAGGTCGGGGATAGCAACAACAAACCTGTATTACCGCTATGAGAAGGATAATAACAAAACCTTTGAAACGGATTACAAATATCCATATCCGGATGACTTGATGTCAACACATGCGGTTGATTTTTCATCATTATGGGAACATGCGTACCGTTTTTCCACCGACCTGGATTTTTCTCCGAAACAATCCCTGACGTTCCAAAGCGATGGATATTTTAGTAACGGTAGGGACAATCGTACACAGCTTACGCAATTTTCAGACCCTTCATTGAGTAGCTTTTATACGTACTCTTCCGATAAAAGTTTGCCTTATCAGATTAACGGGACAATCGATTATAACCTGAAGATTGACTCGCTCGGGCAAACTTTGCAGGTTGTTGCAGATTTCTCTCAAATGCATCAGAATGATAAGGATGCTTTTTATAATGAATTGGTAAATAGTACATCATCCCCCTTTATGAATGAAAATGACAATTGGGGCTATTCCAGGATATACTCGTTAAAAACTGATTATGCAAAACCATTGAACAAGAGTTGGCGACTGGAGGCAGGCGCCCGGTATTACAATGTTATAAGCGATAATCATACCGACTTGTCAGGAAGTACCAATCTGTTGCAACACAACCAGACGGACGAACAGAACTTGGCGGCATATACTTCTGTATCCGCCAATCTGAATAAAAAAATAGAATTACGGCTGGGGCTTCGGGCAGAATACACAGTGCGAAATGCGAAAGACCAAGGCCTCTCTTATTTGGATACAACGCAGTTTAATTTCTTTCCAAGCGCTTTAGTCAATTATACTTGTTGCGGGAATTTCACCGCTGGGTTGTCTTATACGGAACGCATCTCGCGTCCTGCTTTCTCTGAGCTGGATCCCAGCCTGCTCGTTGACTCGACCACAAACAGAATGGGAAATCCAGTCTTAAAGTCAACGCTGATCCATTCTTTCGAGCTTTCTTTCAAGTTTTTCCATGCTTTATCAATCAGGGGTGGATACAGGTATATGATTCATCCCATCTATTTTTTGGATTACTCTGATCCTCAAAACCCCCAGATAACAGATGTGCGTTTTGTTAACGGTGATCATACCCGCTCTTTTTCTATGAACGTTGCTTATGACAAGAGTTTATTCCATTGGTGGAGTATTTCGTTATTTGGGTCTCTCTGGACCAATTCGTATCCTTATAATGACAACGGGATAATGAAAAACAATAACAAGCCTTCTACGTATGGCAGTATGAACAATGTGTTTTCTTTGCCCTGGAGCTTAACGCTAAATGTAGGATTTAACTATAATGGGAAAGGCAGCAACGGTAGCATCTATAATAGTAAGGCTTTTAGTAACCTGTTTGCCTCTTTACAACGAAGCTTTCTTCACAAAGCGCTTGTGTGCACTCTTTCGGCCAATGATCTCTTCAGGCAATCCATCACCCATCAACAGTCTGTTCTTGCAGGGAAAAATCTGAATATATTCGATCAGGACAGCCGTTATGTAAGCTTCAGTATTTCGTATCAAATCGGAAAATCAACCTATCAATATCATTCCAAATCAGCAGATCAAACCGAACAGCAACGAATCAGGTAAAAAAACACAAAGAGAAATAGCAGTTGAAAAAGAAGAGAAAGTGAGTCGCCGGAAATGAAGATACCAAAGCAAAATAAAAACAGGAGAATAAGAAGTAATGCATAGTTTCCCTTTCGATCACCAGTACGACTCCATGGATTGCGGGCCTGCCTGCCTGAAGATGGTGTCCTCGTTCCACGGGCGGCATTATTCGTTGGAGCGGCTGCGGCAACGTTGCTTTATCAGTCGCGAAGGGGTGTCGCTGTTAGGCATCAGCAAGGCGGCGGAAGAAATAGGGTTTCGCACCTTGGGAGGAAAATTCA
The DNA here is from genome assembly GCA_049976245.1 of Microbacter sp. Classification (GTDB taxonomy): domain Bacteria; phylum Bacteroidota; class Bacteroidia; order Bacteroidales; family Paludibacteraceae; genus Microbacter. Next base: position 13,653 of record JBMFIQ010000044.1, read on the forward strand.
CCTTTGAGCAATGGGCGCAGAAATCCCCGCTTCCCTGCATTGTGCATTGGCAGCAAAACCATTTCGTGGTGGTGTATGGCATCAAACAGAAACGAAAGAGAACTACAATCTATGTAGCTGATCCGGGAAAAGGATTGCTTCAATTCAACGAGAAGGATTTTTGCGACGGCTGGATCAGTACCCGCTCGCGGGGAGAAGAAAAAGGCATTGCATTGCTTCTGGAACCTACAGCGGCTTTTTATCGGCTAGAAGGAGAAACAGTCACCCGGAATCGGTTCCGTTTCTTAGGCAACTACTTTCTCCCATACCGGAAATTGTTCGGCCAATTGTTGTTGGGGGTGTTGCTGGGAAGCGTGTTGCAACTCTTTTTCCCCTTTCTTACGCAAGCGGTGGTCGATACAGGTATCGCTAATCAGAATATCGGGTTTATCTACCTCATCTTATTGGCGCAACTGATGCTGTTGCTGGGGCGTACGGCGGTCGATTTTATCCGGCGTTGGATATTGCTTCATATCAGCGCCCGCATCAACATTTCGTTAATATCCGACTTCTTTATCAAGCTGATGAAGTTGCCCATGAGCTTTTTCGACACCAAACTTCTGGGCGATCTGCTGCAACGCATCGAAGATCATAACCGCATCGAACGATTCCTGACAGCTCAGACGTTGAATTTGCTTTTCTCTATTTTTAGCTTGGTCATCTTCAGCATCGTACTTCTGTTTTATAACTTGCGCATCTTTCTGGTTTTTCTGGTAGGTACAGCTTTATATGCCGTTTGGATTCTTTTCTTCCTGAAGCGGCGACGGGTGTTGGATTATCAGTTTTTTGAACAACAAGGTCTCAACCGCAGTAAAACATATCAACTGATCAACGGCATGCAGGAGATCAAATTGCAAGGATGCGAACAGCGCAAACGATGGGAATGGGAAGATGTGCAAGCCGATCTGTTTAAGGTAAATCTCTCCACCCTATCCCTGCAACAGACGCAAGAGGCAGGAGGTATTTGCGTCAATGAGCTGAAAAATATTATCATCACCGTTTTGGCTGCCACGGCGGTTATTCACGGACAACTTACCCTGGGGATGATGCTTTCCGTTCAGTATATTATCGGACAACTCAACAGTCCTGTGGAACAAATGGTCAACTTTATCTATCAATGGCAGGATGTAAGCATTAGTTTGGAACGTATCAACGAAATCCATGCCAAAAAAGATGAAGATACCATCCATCAAGGAACGACATTACCGCTTCGCCAAGGTGAAGATATCGATATCAGAAACCTCACGTTTCAATATGAAGGGCCTTACTCTCCAAAAGCGCTGAACAAAATCACTTTACACATACCCAAAGGAAAAGTAACCGCCATCGTAGGGGCAAGCGGAAGCGGTAAAACCACGTTGATAAAATTGCTGTTAGGCTATTATCCTCCTAACGAAGGAGAAATAAGCATAGGAGAGCATTTGCTGAGCGAGTTGGACGTACGGTGGTGGCGGCAACAATGCGGGGTAGTAATGCAAGACGGCTTTATCTTTTCAGAATCCATTGCACGCAATATTGCCGCTGATAATGAAGATATTGATACTGACCGGTTGCACAATGCTGTAACCATCGCGAACATTAAAGAGCATATCGAACAATTACCGCTTGGATATAACACCATTATCGGACAAGAAGGGCAGGGATTGAGCCAGGGACAGAAGCAACGAATCCTGATTGCAAGAGCAGTATATCGCGATCCTCAATTTATCTTTTTAGACGAGGCTACCAATGCCTTGGATGCCAATAGTGAGCGGGTAATCATTGAGAACCTGAACGATTTTTATCAGGGACGTACGGTGGTTGTGGTTGCCCATCGTTTAAGTACGGTGAAAAATGCCGACCAGATTGTGGTGTTAGACAAAGGCGAAATAGTGGAAGTGGCTACTCACGAAGAATTGACAAAAAAGAAGGGTGTTTATTATCAATTAGTGAAGAACCAGTTGGAACTGGGAACATAAACCGATAATGGACAATTGACAGTTGACAATTGACAATGAAAAATCTGAAATTGTAAATCTATTTATGGATACTATTGAATTAAGAAGCGAGAAAGTACGCAACATCATCGGGAAAGTTCCGCCACGAATTGTTCGAAGCGGGCTTTCCGTTTTAGCAACAGTTTTTGGGTTGTTGCTTATCGGTAGCTATTTCTTCCCTTATACAGAAACAATTCATGCTTCTGCACAAATTATACCCTCTGATAGCAGCCACTATTATGCTGTTGCTGACATTCCCATTATTTTGCAGGCAAGAATCAGTAACGGACTGGAGGTAATGATCGAAATTGAAGGTTACAACAAAAACAGTTATGGACAAATTAAAGGTCATGTTGGAAGCAGAAACCCAATGCCATTGGGAAACGGGAAAAATAAGCAAATTGAAATAGACATCGCTTTGGATAATAACCTGACTACTGCAAACGGCACCACAATAGCTTACTATCATGACATGCAAGGAACGGCTACCATTATTTTGAAAAAGGAGCGGTTGCTCAACGTGATTTTTGCATGGATGAAACGATAGGATAGGATAGAATCATAAGGCAACTATCAAACAAGAAAAAATGGATGGAGATTTAGAAGCAAAATTAGTTAGTCGAGCCTTAAAAAGCCCATTCAGTTCTCATTTGATTGTTGATTTGGTAAAATATGGCGTTTATCAAGTCAAC
>JBMFIQ010000045.1:0-15978 GCA_049976245.1 Microbacter sp.
TTAGGGCGATTACTTTGGTAGTTGCCCTATCTTTTTTATCTTTACATCAAAATTTTTGTCGGTCAGTAGTGAAAAATAATATAAACGTATGAAGTTTTACAACAGAGAAAAGGAAATTGTTTGTAAAAGAAATCGTAAAGCGCGATTATGCTACGTTTAGTGGACATGTATTGGAAAAATATTTTACGGAGAAACTGTTGAGACAGGAAAGTTTTTCTAAAATAGGCAGCTACTGGGAAAAAGCCAATCAGAATGGAATAGACATTGTGGCCATAAACGCATTTGAAAAACGGATGGTGATAGCCGAAGTAAAAAGAAATGCCGACAACATCAGCATCCCCGGACTACAGAAAAAAGCAGAAAAGATCACGCAGCAATTTCCCGATTACCAAATTGAATTCACAGGGTTTTTGATGGACGACATGTAACATGGTTACCATCGATAACGCACAACAAATTACCTAAATGAAGCTCTCCATCATCAACCTCAATAACCGCGAAGGATTTTTGTTCGATTGGTGCTATTTTTTGAAGATAATTCGTACTTTTGTCTTTCTGCTGAAGAAACAACATCAATAAATTGTCTTTATGGTAAGGAAAGAGTTGCTTAAAGAGTTAATCGTCACATTTCAGGAGTCACTGCCTAATGATTTACTAAACAGAGATGTGCAGTTGCCAATTGATGCAGCAAAAATCATAGCATTGCGAGGAGTGCGGCGTAGTGGCAAGTCGAGTATTTTGCTTCTGACAATGAACAAATTAATTGCAGCCGGAATAAAGAAGGAGCAAATTCTTTTTATCAACTTTGATGATGAACGGCTGCAATTTGCACTGCCTGATTTCGATCTTATCATCCAATCGTATCAGGAATTATACCCTGCTATTGCCATCAACGATGTATATCTCTTTTTTGACGAAATACAAATAAACAACGGATGGGAACAGTTTATACGCAGGGTGTACGATCAGCAAACAAAACATATCTTCATTACCGGTTCAAATGCCAAAATGCTATCGTCCGAAATAGCTACGTCATTACGAGGTCGCACATTACAATATGAGATCCTTCCCTTGTCTTTTGCCGAATTTTGTCTTTTCAAAGGCATAGAAGTCAATATCTATAAAACAGCCGCAGAATGACAAGAACTATCAAGGCTTAGATGAGTCATAGAAATCAATGTCTATAAAACAACCGCTCGTGCAAAATTAATGGCAGCCTTTTCCGAATACTTGCATTATGGAGGGTTTCCGGAAGTTGTCAAAATGAATCATGAACATTATGAACGAACCCTTCAGGAATATTACTTTGTGATGTTATATAAAGATTTAGTTGAACGCTATGAAGTGAAAAACGTTTCAGCAGTAAAATACTTTATCCGTCGAATGATGGTTAACATCACCAAGCCAACATCGATCAATAAAATTTTTCAGGAACTTAAATCGCTTGGCGTTGTAGTTGGTAAAAATACATTATACGAAATTGCTGAACAGTTGGAAGCAATCTATTTCTTTTTGCCTTTATCGAAATACGAACCTTCATTCGTAAAACAAACCGGTGCAGACAAAAAATATTATTGTATCGACAATGGATTACGCAAAGCGTTGTCTCAATCGGTGTATGACGATCAGGGAATTCTATTAGAAAATCTGGTTTATCTATGGCTTCGAGGACGGTGTGATATGAGCCAAAACATCTACTATTACAAAGGAAATAAAGAATGTGATTTTGTTATTACGCGTGGAACAACAGTCGAAAGACTTGTGCAAGTGTCATGGGATACCACTGAAAATGAAACCATAAAACGAGAAATTGCCGGCTTACTCGAAGCTTCCGAACGGTTAGGATGCACTGACTTGCTGCTGATCACTGCCGAGAGAGAAGAACAAATAGAAAAAAATGGCAAAACGATTCATGTTGTTCCCGCATGGAAAATCATGTTGACGACCAATAACTCTTTACAATAAACATGCCAAAGCTCTCCCTCATCACCATCAACCTCAATAACCGCGAAGGATTAGAACGCACCATCCAAAGCGTGATCAGCCAAACCTTCACCAATTTTGAATACATCATCATCGACGGAGGCAGCACCGACGGCAGCGTTGAAATCATCAAACAATTTGCCGATCACATCACGTATTGGATAAGCGAACCCGATACCGGCATCTACAACGCCATGAACAAAGGAATAAAGCTGGCAAAGGGGGAATATCTGTTGTTTTTAAATTCAGGAGACTTTCTCGCCTCAAATAACGTGTTGAAAATTGTTATCCCCTTATTAAAATCTAATATAGATATTTTGGCCGGGTATGTAAAAGAACTAAAAGAAGATGGCATCAATAAATATCCACCAATAACCTTTACGTTCAAATCACTTTACCATACGAATATTCCACACCAATCAGAATTCATAAAAAAAGATCTATTAATCAACTTAGGATTCTATAATGAAAATCTTAAGATATTGTCTGATTACGACTTTAATATAAAAGCTTTTGTTAAGAATTCAACTTATAGCCATGTGGATATAATGATTTCATGCATTGATGCATCTGGTATAAGCTATCAATTATCAAATAGCAATATAATCGATAGTGAAAGAAAACAAATATTTGCGTCAAACATTCCTCGTGGAATGCTCGAAGATTATGAACTTTTTTTTGAATTGGACAAAGAATTCCATCCTGCACTAAAATGGGCAAAAAGAAACAGATTGATCTTTAAAGTTTTGAGATTTTTGTACAATCATTTTTCTCAAGAAAAGAAATCCATAAACACAACAAGATGATTAAACATCTACACAAACTTATTCATCCTATTCAAGGCAACATTTGGTGCCTTCATCGAGTAATGCCAAACAAATCGACATTCAAAGAAAACCGCGAATTAGAAGTCACCCCTGAATTCTTTGAATCATTAATTGTGCAATCTCAATCAGCCGGATATAAGTTTGCCTCGATCGACGAAATAACAACCAAACTACATGTGTACAGATACCCATGGCAATCTAAATTCATTCATGTAACTTTCGACGATGGTTTTGAAGACATTTATCAACATGCATTCCCCATCCTGAAAAAACACCAAATTCCTTTCACCATTTATTTATCGACAGATATCATTGATCGTAAAACAATACTCTGGTGGTTGGTTTTGGAAAAAATTGTTCAAACAAATAATGCCATTCAACTAACAGACAATACAACCTACTTTTGTCATACAGAAGCCATGAAACAAGAGACCTTTACCAGGCTTTCTCATCTCATTTTCACTCATTCAGAGACGCCGACGAAAGCCTTTGAACATCTATTTTCGAATTATCAGAGCTATTTCGAAACAGGTCAAAATAACATCTTAACGGAGAGTCAAATCAAGGAGATGTTACATAGCGGATTGTGTACGTTAGGAGCACACGCCGTTTCGCATCCAATCCTCACCAAACTTAACACCGAACAATGCATGGATGAAATTCATAAATCAAAAGCAATATTAGAATCAAGATTTGGGGTGCCGGTAAATCACTTTTCTTATCCTTACAGTTTCTGGAACGAAGAAATACAAAAACTGATAAAACAAGCCGGATACCATACTGCAGTTTTAGGATATGGGGGAAATTGCCGCTACAAGATGGTTGATTTATTAAAAATACCCAGAACAAATATTATAGAATCCAATTTAAGATAATTCATAAAGAAGTTTCATCTCCTAAAAAACAAAACATGTCGTTGAAATCGAAACTTAATCAGAAATGGACTAAATACTCGAAATGTAATTGGTTGAAAAGTTTGTACTTCAACATTCGGTTGCATGTAGGTGGATTCAATTTAATCATCTGTCCTAAGAGTATAATCTCTGTCTCCTCAACAGCAAAAGTGCAAATAAAAAATGGAAAACTCACCATTAACAAATCATGGTTCGATGATCGACAAAGAAGATACAAATCGGAACTTCGTTTGGATCAACACTCGACAATAGAATGTGAAGGCAACTTTTCTCTTTATCAGGGAGCTTCGATTTATGTGGCTCCAAATGCAAAACTAAGATTAGGAAAGAACAGTTTTATCAATACAAACTCCACCATCAATTGCTTCAAATATATTTCAATAGGGGAAAATGTAAATATCTCCGACAATGTCTGTATTTCAGATTCGGACAATCATTACATTGAATCTGCTACTGATAAAATGACAGCTCCAATCATTATTATGAATCATGTATTGATTGGAAAGAATACAACTATTCTCAAAGGTGTTACTATTGGAGAAGGAAGTGTAATCGGTGCAGGTTCTGTGGTGACAAATGATATCCCCGCAAATGTTGTAGCAGCTGGTAATCCGGCCAGAATAATTAAACAGATTTCATCATGGACATAGTTTTTCCATCCATATTTGTTGTCATCGTTACCCATAATAGCCTTAGTTGGTATGATCGTTGTTTAAGCAGTTTAAGGGCTTCGGAAGTCCCGCTGCATGTTGTGATCATTGACAATGGATCCACCGACAACACGGTTGAATATATTACACGAGACTACCCTGAAGTTACTTTGTTGCCATTGGGGAAAAACATAGGGTTTGGTCAGGGAAATAACAAAGGCATCCAATATGCTTTATCGAAAGGGGCTGATTATCTATTTCTTTTAAATCAGGATGCATGGATTGAACCAGACACAATTCAACAACTAATTACCATTCACAAATCACATCCTGAATACGGAGTTTTAAGTCCTATGCATTTGAATGTGGAAAAGAACAGCATTGAACTGCTGCTTTTGGAACGCATTGACGACTATAAAATCACAGACCCGGAGTTAGTCAATGATCTCTATTTTAACCGTCTGAAAGAGGTTTACAACACCCGTTATGTGAACGCTGCCGCCTGGTTGCTTCCCCGAAAAACGATTGAAACAGTTGGCGGCTTTGATCCATTGTTTTTCCATTACGGAGAAGATGACAATTACCTTCATCGAATTTTTTATCACGGATTTAAGGCAGGCATATGTCCCAGAACACACATTGTTCACGACTGCAAAACCAAACGAGAAATCTATGATGATCATGAATCGGATATCCTGATGATGATACACTATTCCGATGTCAATCAAGATTACGCTTTCAACAGAGAAATGCTTCGAAACTTTCGAATAGCTGTAACAAGCTTTCTTAGAAGGCGAAAAAAAAGGGTGCATTCGAGCTGGAGAACGTATCAATTCTTGAAACAGCACAAAAAGTCATTGAAAATCAGCGTTGAAACTAATAGAACAATGGGACTGCATTGGTTACGACAATGAAAAAAAACAAAAAAATATTGTTTGTTGCTTCTCATCTTAATCCGTTTGCTCCATCCAAAGGAGGAGATGCTCAAAGAACCCACTTGCTGATAGAGGCCTGCTCGAAAATTGGGCAAACCGATGTAGTGTGCTTTTCCAAAAATGTGGTCTCGGATATTGATCAATGCAATATTATTTATTCCCATGAGATAGCTTCGACGTCCAAACCATCGACAAACAAACTTCGTAAGTGGATGCCGGTCATCAAATTCTGGGATTTCACCGCATTGTTTCCCTTAAATCAAGAAAAAGCTCAAGTGATTCGTCGCTTGATGGAAAAAAATGATTACGATTTCATTGTCACTCATTATCTCCCAAAAGCTGCTGAATGCGGATTGTTTTCATGGAAAGACCGACTAATTATCGATGTGGATGATCTTCCTTCGGATGAATTTCTGATGATGGCTCATGCTTCACATTCCTTGTCGGGGAAAATAAGAAATTTTTTGCTATCAAAAACAGCCAAGACCCATACCCATTATCTTCTGAAAAAAACAAGATTTTCTTTTTTCTCTAATGCAGAACAACTTTCAGCGCATCATTCCGCTTACCTTCCCAACATTCCATTTTATGAAGGGAAAAGTTGTCCTGAGCCTGACTTTGGCGTTATTAACAAAAGAATTTTCTTTGTCGGCGATTTAGGATATTTTCCTAATTTTCAAGGGGTAGATTATTTCCTTAAATTCATTTACACTCCGCTGCAAAAAAAACAGCATGATGTGGAATTTTACATTGCAGGAGCTACTCCTACTAACAGCGAACGGATAAAATCATGGGAACAGTATCCAAACGTCAAGCTATTGGGTTATGTAGATGATTTACAAAAAGAATATGCTCAAAGTCGCGTTGTTGTAGTACCAGTTTATAAAGGAGCAGGAACCAACATTAAAGTAATTGAAGCAATGCAAATGCATAGAGCATGCGTTGTGTCTAAATTTGCATCAAGAGGATATACGTCCCTCTTTACAAATCGTGAGGATTACTTTGTTGCGCATAATGATGCAGAATTTATTGAAGTATTGGAAAAATTACTCACCAATGAACAATTGAATCGACAAACAGCATCCAACGGCTATACCAATATGAAAAAGCACTATTCATTCTCAGCCTTTCTTGAAACTGTGAAAACAGCTTTTTATGAAAATAGCCATTAAAATGCTTATATTCAAGCGTATGTCAAATTGGCGAGTTCGATACAACCTTTGCGTTAAAAATTAAAATAGACGTATGAAACCTGACGATAAACCCTTGGTGTCAATTCTGATAGCCAACTTCAACAATGGAACGTTTATTGAAGAGACTTTAAGATCGGCCGTCTCCCAAACTTATCCCAACGTGGAAATCATCGTCGTGGATGATGCCTCCTCGGATTCATCGGTTGAGGTGATTGAAAAGTTCATAAAGACCCATCCGAACGCGAACATTAAATTATTCAAAAACGAGCTTACTTATGGATGCGGCGGCAACAAACGAAAGTGTATTGATTTAGCTGTAGGGTCATTTTTTGCTTTTCTCGATCCCGAAGACACCATTGAGCCGGAAGCAATCAGCGAACTCATGCACATTCATCTACAAAATCCGTTGAAATACAGCATTGTGTATAGCACGCATTATCTTTGCAATGAAAACCTGGAAATTAAGACCATTTCCGATTGGCCTGGAGAAATTCCGGAAGGACACTCCCATTTAACTTCTACGCACGGGCATATTTCAGCCTTTGCTGTTTGCAACAAGCAATTTTACAACCAAACTTCCGGCATAAATCCCAAGTACATCGTAGCCGAAGATATGGATCTTTATTTGAAAATGGAAGAAGTTGCCCCTGTTTATTTCGTAAACAAAGCACTCTATTATTACCGCAAACACGACCACAACCTTTCATGGAATTACAACCTACGCTACCGAAACCTTTATTGGCGACACCAAGCTGAAAAAGAAGCTTATCGTCGCAGAAAAAAAAACAATACAATAGCCAACAACTTATCATTCATTCAATGGCATCAAAGAGAATTTGCTTTCAACATGCAATATGCCAAATGGTATCGGATGCAAAAAAAACAGATCAAAGCGTTCGGATATAATATAAAAGCCCTCGTATATGCTTATATTTTTTTAATAAAATAAAAATCCCTCTACAAAACCCAACCCCATATTTTTTGATTGACTTATCTTGAAACCACAAAAACATGTTTACAGCCAAATCACTTTTAATAAAAATACGCAAATACACTCTACGGAGATTTCTAATAAATTACAACAAGGCAACACTTGAAAAGAAATACCGGCAGAAAAAAAATCCTAAAATAATGCTAATTAATAAGGGATTGTATGAGTTTGGCTATTTTAACTTCACCTTTTTGGACAATATGCTATCGTTGATTGTAACAGTATTGCACAAAGGATACATCCCTATTGTTGAATTAGACAACAGAAAAGAGGGTTGGACTAATTGGGGTACATTTTTTAAACAACCATTAGACACATCACATACTCGCATTGATCGCATCTGCAAACAACAGCAGGGAGTGATTGCCCCATCGTTTACTACCCCATTCAAAGAAAGAGACTTAGCCATCTGGCGAAAAATTTATAACGATTTCGTTATCCTTAATGATGAAACAAGAACATACATAGAAGAGGAATATCAATCGTTAATCGCAGGGAAAAAAGTGATTGGGGTTCTGTGCAGAGGAACGGATTACATCAAAAAACAGCCTTTCGGTCACCCAGTTCAACCTCGTACCGAAGATGTCATTGCGTTAGTGAAACAAAAAATGATTGAGCTCCATTTAACCCAAATTTATTTAGCTACCGACGAATATCAAATTGAACAACAATTCAATCGTGCATTTCCAGGCCAAATCATTGTCAATAAACGAACTTACTATGATGAAATATTTAATCGGGAACAATTCACAGAAATTTATCAGGTACAATTTAACCGAGAAAATGACCTATATTTAAAAGGATTAGAATACTTGTCTTCGATATGGCTGCTAAGCCGTTGCGATGCTTTGATTGCCGGGAACACTGGGGGAAGCACCTCAGCACTGTATTGGAATAACGGTAGATATCGTTATTGGCACCTTTTTAATTTGGGATTTTACGGAATCAGTCAAAATTAAAATATTTAGACTTCAGTTCAATATTCTTAATTATGATTAAAGAAAATACATAAAATTTACATCTTTTGTCCTGCTCATCTCCAATCCGGAGGCCCTGAAGCCCTTTACCAACTTAGGTATTATATGGAACAAACTGGCTTTAATTCATTTTTAGTTTATTTTGATATAAAAGAAGGAATTCCACTAACTCCTGAAAGATACAAAATATATCAACCAAAATTTAAACATAAAGATGAAATAGAAGATATTGAATCAAACTCTTTAATAGCAGCTGAATCATTTTCCATCCAATTGAACAATTACACAAAAATCAAAAAATATATTTGGTGGTTAAGTGTCAGTTATGCAGATCGATCTCCACAATCTAACATAAGGAAAATTAAGAATCTAATAAAAGTCACTCTTAGACTTAGAGAAAAACCAACGAATCATTTTAATTTTTCTATCCAAGATTGCATTAATCTTTGTGGATCAAAATATGCCTACCAATTTCTTGAAAAAAGAGGCATTAAAAACGTAAAATATTTAATTGAACCTATTAGCAAACCTTTTTTAGAAACGCCCACAAATAACCATTACGAAAGAAACAATATTATCTTATATAATCCAGCCAAACCATCAAAAACAATGAAAAAACTCTTGGATCATAATAAATTCAATTTTAAGCTTTTACAAGGGTACAACACTTCTGAGTTGTCTGAATTGTATCAAAAAGCAAAATTATATATTGATTTTGGCCTTTTTGGAGGCCCTGAACGAATGCCAAAAGAAGCTGTATATTTTGGGTGCACAATTCTTGTAGGAAAAAGAAATGCTGCTAAAAATAACTATGACGTCGCCATTCCGAACAAATATAAGATAAAGAAAATAGATGACTTACAAAAAATAGAAAAAAGAATTAATTACATGCTTAATCATTACGATCAAAACATCGATGATTTCAAACCCTTTCAAAATCAGATAAGAAACTTAGAAAACAATTTCATTCAACAAATTGCCAAAATATTCACATAAAAATAACTCAACCCAATGTAATAAAATTGAAATCCAATGAAAATGTCTATTGTCGAATCAGCTTATTTATATAAATTCTAATAATGAATCCCCTTTGATTAATGTAATCTGCATAAGATGTATAATCATTTTTGAACAACTTCCCATGATCAATAAGACATACCTGATTTTAGCACATCAAAACCCGAATCAACTGAAAAGGTTAATTGAGAGACTCAATGACGAAAACTCATTTTTTTTTATCCACATCGATAAGAAATCAGACATTGAACCTTTTACAAATATCATCAAAGGCAATCATATTCAATTCCTTGTCCATCGAATTAATTGTCTTTGGGGTGACTTTAGTCAAATAACGGCTACCATCAGTTTAATGGAAGAAGCCATTAAGAGCAAAAGAGATGGCATGATAATTCATTTGACAGGGCAAGACTATCCGATAAAATCCCTCGATGAAATTAACCGTTTTCTGGAAAATCACAGCCATGAAAATTTCATAGATGCCTTGCCTATTGGCACTGTGTGGAAATACTTCACTGATAGAACGGAATATTACAAATTAAATTTATCTGACAAGCGGGGCGATTATGTGATTATACGCAACATCAGCAGAAAATCTTTGAATCTGTTTTTTCACGGCAAAATCTCATTGTGGCAATTATTGATGCTTCAACGGAAACGAAAATTAAAGCCTGACATGGAGCATTTTGGCGGATCTGCATGGTGGGCTTTTAATGCAGAAACACACGCAAAGATGTATCAATTCATTAAACAACATTATAATAGCCTCTTCCAATATTATCGATATTCCATTTTCCCTGATGAAATTTTTATGCAAACCATTGTTAAGAATCTAAGCCGTCAGGATCCATCCATTAAAATTGCACCTTCCATTACTTATGTTAATTGGACTCGACATCCAAATGCGGCTTCACCACTAACTTTTTCAATCAATGATTTAGATGAATTGAAATCACAGCCAATGGACAAGCTTTTTGCGCGAAAATTTGATACAACTTTTGATGAACACATTCTTAATGCTTTAGATGCCTTTAATAGTTTTACAAATAAATAAAACCTCCACTTATGTATGATTTTATGTATGATTATTTGATTGTTGGAGCAGGACTTTTTGGAGCAACTTTTGCCCATCAAGCTACACAAAAAGGAAAGAGATGTCTGGTCATTGATAAGCGTCCTCAACCGGGAGGGAACATTTATTGCGATTACATAGAAGGAATCAATGTTCATCGATATGGCGCACACATTTTTCACACATCAAACAAAGAAGTGTGGGACTTTGTCAATTCTTTCGTGGAATTTAATCGTTACACCAATGCTCCCATTGCCAATTATCAAGGAAAACTGTACAATCTGCCATTTAATATGAATACTTTTTACGCATTATGGGGAGTAACCACACCGGCAGAAGCACGTGAAAAAATCGAAGAACAACGAAAAGAAGCCGGCATTTCCAACCCAAAAAATCTAGAAGAACAAGCGATATCTTTGGTAGGAAAGGATATTTTTGAAATGCTGATAAAAGGATATACCGAAAAACAATGGGGCAGAAAATGCAGTGATCTGCCCGCTTCAATCATTCAGCGAATTCCCGTTAGATTTACTTTCGACAACAACTATTTCAACGACTTATATCAAGGAATTCCAATCGGTGGATACAACAAATTGATCAACGAATTGCTAAAAAACATTGAAACAAAATGCAACACCGATTTTTTTACTGATAGGAGTTACTTTGAAACACTTGCTCCTAAAATATGTTTCACAGGAAAGATCGATGCTTTTTATGACTATTGCTTTGGCAAATTAGAGTATCGAACTGTCAGGTTTGAAACCGAAATTTTAGCATGTGAAAACTTTCAGGGAAACGCTGTTGTAAACTATACAGATAGCAATATTCCCTACACCCGTATCATAGAACATAAACATTTTGAATTTGGTCAACAACCCAATACCGTTATTTCACGTGAATATTCATCTGAATATACGGAAGAAAGCGAACCTTTTTATCCCATAAACAATGAACGGAACAACATGCTTTACGCTCGATATAAATTATTGGCAAACAACGAAAAAAATACTATCTTCGGCGGACGATTGGCAGAATATCAATATTACGACATGGATCAAATCATCGAAAAAGTATTGAAGATCAATAAATTTTAGATTGAAGGCTATTGATAAAAAATACAAATTCAAACATCCCTCATTGCCTTAATCTCATCTCATCATCTCTTTACATATCAAAATTTAATCTGTTTCACATGTTATTTTCCGTTGTTATTCCCATTTACAATGTTGCGCCTTATCTCCGGCAATGCCTTGATTCCGTCATTAATCAGAATGATTCAGATTATGAAATCATTTGTGTCAATGACGGCTCAACGGATAACAGCTTATCCATTTTGGAGGAATACAAAAAGCAATATCCACATATTACGTTGATATCGCAAGAAAACAGAGGATTAAGCGCTGCGCGAAATGCCGGAATCTGGGCTGCAACCGGTGATTACATCTTGTTCCTGGATAGCGACGATTGGTTGGAAAAAGATGCTTTGCAGATTTTACATAACCACATCGCCGGTGAGGATATGCTTTGTTTTAACGGGCGCCGCTATTTTGAAGACGGAACAAAAGAAGAACCGGATGCAGGAATCAGTGAATCCCATCTGACAGGCTGGGACTATTATAACAAATATGCGTTGGTAAGTCGCAAGTTTCATTTTGTAAGCGTGGTACTCAGGCTCTACCGAAAGCAATTTCTATTGGACCACAAGCTGTTTTTTGAAGAAGGCATTTACCACGAAGACAACCTCTTTACACCGATCGTCTGCTATTATGCACAAAACGTGAAGGTAATTCCCGATTGCCTTTATGTATATCGGATAAGACAAACAAGTATAACTCATAACATTTCTTTTCAGAATGTTGTTGACATGGTTACCGGCAACAACATGCTTTCGGAGTTCTTTATTCCTAAACAGAATATTGATAAAACACAAATATATAGGGAACTCGCAGGGAAATATATCCGAGTTTTTTATCCCGATATAGTTGCTTTATGTGGAAAACGACATACAGAAATTCGAAAGTTGGTAAATTGGAACTATTTTAAAATAACGGCCATCTATCCCCGGCAAAAAAGATTATATTTCTTAGTCAGATACAAGCCATTCTTTTTCAATATTTATTTGAAAATGGAAACATTGATAAAACGAGCACGACAAAAATAAACTTTGACACACAAATAAATATTTCAATTCAATTCCCATCTGCCTTTTAATAAAACTCGTGAACAGAAGACATAAAATACCCTTTTACATCAAAAACATGATTTCAATTATTATTTGCTCATTAAATAAGAATATTTCCGAAAATCTTGAAAATAATATTAAAAATACCATTGGCATTGAGCATGAAATAATCTTTATTGCTAATCAAAATAATCAATTTAGTTTATTTCAGGCTTACAACATTGGAGTTTCAAAAGCAAAATACCCTATATGTTGTTTTATGCATGATGATATTATTTATCATTCAGCAAATTGGGGAAATATAGTCACACAGAATTTCCAAACAAACGAATAATTAGGAATTATTGCTGTCGCTGGTTGTAAATATCTCCGAAAAATGCCTTCGTTTTGGGCAATTTCAAAATATAATGCTTTTATCATGATTCAATCCGACAAAAAAAATCAACGTGCCACACAAATATGGAATAACATCTCTACCCCGGAAAATATAATTGCTTTTGATGGAATGTGGTTTTGTATAAGAAAATCTTTGTTTGAAACAATAAAATTTGACGAGAAAAATTTTAATGGATTCCACCTGTATGATTTAGACATTGCAATGCAAACTCACATCGCAGGTTTTCAAATTCAAGCTGTACCAAATATACTTATTGAACACACTTCATTAGGAAACATAAATAAAGAGTGGTTGAAAAATGCTTTGCTGTTTTATCAAAAATGGCATAATTATCTTCCAGTCTCCTATATAAATGAAGATCAAAAAACTCTTGACAAATTAGAAGATACAGCAATCATTTCATATCTTCGAACCCTAAAAACGAAAAAGAATATAAATTAATTATACCTTGGATTCAAACTTCTATTGACGTAAAAGGAAATGCCTTCAAATTATTAACAACACTTGTTCGATTTGGTGTTGCTCTTGTACTAAAGAAAACTTGTAAAGATATTAATTTGTTTACAAAACAAATTTGAGCATCAATAAATGTTTAGCAAATTAACTCTAAACCCCAATTTATGAATGAACTAAATGCCAAGATTATAGTTTGCTGTCACAAACCTGATATATGGAAAGAAAGCGATATCTATTTACCTGTTCAAGGTGGTAAAGCTATTAGTCAAATTGATTTAGAAATACAAGGGGACAATAGCGGAGATAACATAAGCATTAAAAATAAAACGTATTGTGAACTTACAAGCTTATACTGGGCATGGAAGAACCTTAAAGGAGTAGATTATTTAGGGCTTTGCCATTACCGTCGATATTTTAATTTTCATACCAAAGGTTCTGCCTTTTCTGATTTTACTTCAATAAAAACTGAAAATTTCAATCAACTTGACTTATCAACCCCTAACTTCGACAAGCTATTTCAACGCTATGATATCGTTCTGGCAAAACCAAGAAGTTATTCTCACTCCATTTTCATTGATTATTGCGTAGCTCATTTTAGTGAAGACATTATAAAGTTAGAACATATCATTGAAAGAAAATATCCTGAATACAAAGATTCAATGGTTAAACTTTTTCACGAATCAAACAAAATATCTCATTATAATATGTTCATAATGAAGTGGAATATTTTGGATCAATATTGTAAATGGCTTTTCGATGTATTAGCAGAAGCTGAAAAAGAAATTAATATTTCTAATTACAGTGAACCCCAAAAAAGGATTTGGGGATATATGGGAGAACGATTATTATTATTATTATTTGTTTATCACCATCAATTAAAAGTTAAATATTATCCCGTATATTTTATCAATGACTACATCCAACTAAAGAGTGTATTTCACCGTTTTCAACGCTATTTAAGAAAGAATATTGCTTTTGCCATGATCAAGGAACGAAATAAGAAAAAACCACGCTAAACATAGTTCGATTCATTCTTTAATCCAACAAGCTCAAAATAACTAATAAATATTCGTAATCAATGAATGTTATTCAAAGTGATAAACTTATACAGAATCCATTTGTATCGATCATTATTCCATCCTACAACAGAGCAGATAAAGTTTCAGAAACCATTGATTCCATTCTAAACCAAACATGCAACTTTGATTTTGAAATTGTCATTGGAGATGACTGTAGCACTGACAATGCCCGAGAAGTCCTCATCCAATACCAGAAGAAATATCCTGAAAAAATTATTTTGTTATTTCATGAAAGCAATGTAGGACTTGCAGCCAATTGGGCTACTTGCGTAAAAATGTGCAGAGGTAAATATCTTTCAAATTGCGATAATGATGATTTTTGGCACAACCCGAATAAGTTACAATTACAGGTGGATTTTTTAGAGAGTCATCCAGACTATGGCGTTATTCATTCCGACTATCGAACATTAAACCGTAAAACAGGAATAATCCACGAAATTATCGTGCATAATTATCAACACACCACACCGCTGCATCAATTCATTTTTAATGGTAAATTTAAATTCTGCAATGCTACCATGATGTATCGAACCGAGTTGATAAATAAATATGTCAACTTAGATGATTATATTAAATATCAATTCACACTACAAGATTGGGGGACATGGGTTATTTTAGCCAAATACACCAATTTTTATTGTTTACCTGTGTCAACAGCAACATTATGTTTGGAAACAGATTCCATTACACGACCAAAAAGCTATAAAGAAATAGAAACCCGATTAAGCAAAGAGAAACAATTATATAAATATCTTTGTGATTTATTCCCCGAAGATTTCCCGTATATTGAAAAAGATTATGACATTTATATCCATAAAGTTCTTCTTAATAGCGCATACCTCAAAAGTGATTATAAATCAGCAAAACAATTTGCCATTCAATTACAGGCATTAGGCTACAAAAACATCAAAGTATTTTGCTCTCTTAATCCTATCTCCTTTTATATTTTTCTGCTCTTAAAAAAAACAAGATCAAAAAATTAAATGACTTCGCTATTATAAAACGCTCATTACCTTAAATGATTTATTTAAATGCCACAACTATCGCATTATATCAAACACGACCTCAATACCCGTTAAAAGTCAGCATAGGATTTATTATTCGTGGAAAACCTTCTATTACGGTATGATAAACATGCCAGGTTCGGAAGTAAAAATACGCCAAATCCGGAAGTTGTTATATATTTGTCCCAACAATCAACTCTATTAGCGCAAGTGTTCCAGATTAGTTAGTCGACCCTTAAAAAACATACAACATAAAGATTATCAATAAAATATCATTAAAATTAGTTGCGTATATCAACAA
>JBMFIQ010000046.1:0-15882 GCA_049976245.1 Microbacter sp.
ACGGGCGAAATCACTAAAGTCGATCCATCCGACGTGGTGACCAACAACCCTTCGGAACTGATCATCATCACGCCCGAACTTCCCGCCGGAAGCTATACGCTGAGGGTGACAAGCCAATATACAGGAAATGCCTTATTAAAAGAGCCAAGGACAGCTTCTTTTGATAAGTTGTTAACTGTGAAATAAAATATGAAGATGACACGATCGTGTTGTCGTGAGTGACACGATAACGTTATCGAAGGTGTCACGATCACTCGATCGAAGGTGACACGATAACACGATCGAATGTCCTACGAAAACATTCAGTAAAAAACCTATGCAAGACGTCTTAACAAATTAACTTCATACGGAACCACCCGAAACTCCGGGAAAAAGTAGGGAGCAGCCGCCGAAAAGCTTACGAGTAGGCAAAATACACAATTTCATCATCTTATGAAAAAGCTTTTACTTCTCTCATTGTTTTTGAGCCTCGTTATTGCAGGCCATGCTCAAGTGTCGCAAACAGTGAATGTTACTGCCGGCGGAGGGTTGTCAGCCGCAATAACCGCTGCGGGAGGCAGTCTTTCTACCATTACCAACCTCACTGTTACCGGCACCATTGATGCCAGCGACTTTGTCACCCTGCGCGACAATATGCCTGCCCTGACAACTTTGGATATCAGCGGCGCCACCATAGCGGCCTATACCGGAACCGGTGGAACTTACACGGATACTTCCTATCCTGCCAATACGGTCCCGTATGATGCGTTTTATAATGACGCTACAGGTACGGGAAAGACAACACTCACCTCGATCACGCTTCCTAATTCGCTTACTTCGATAGGAAATGGTGCTTTTGAGTTATGCACAGGTTTAACTTCGATTCCCATTCCTTCGTCGGTAACTTCTATCGGAAGTTATGCTTTTAATGCTTGCAGTGGCTTGACTTCGGCTACCATTCCTCCCTTGGTAACTTCTATCGGAGTGTGGGCTTTCGCTTATTGCACAAGTTTGACTTCGATTCCCATTCCTTCTTCGGTAACTTCTATCGGTAGTTATGCTTTTGCATATTGCAGTGGTCTATTTACGGTAGATGCTAATAATCCTAATTATTCAAGTAATGATGGAATCTTGTTTGATAAAAATCAAACCACTTTGATTCAGTTTCCTACTTCAAAAACAGGAAGCTATGCCATTCCATCCTCGGTAACTTCTATTAGTGATAATGCTTTTGGGCACTGCAGTGGTTTGACATCGATTACCATTCCTTCCTCAGTAACTTTTATCGGAAATTATGTTTTTTCGGGTTGCACCGGTTTGACATCGCTCTATGCCAATGCCACTACTCCAATTGATTTAAGTTCGTCAAAAATTGTTTTTCAGAGTGTTCCTACATCTACGTGTATATTGTATGTTCCTTCAAATTCAGTTACAGCGTATGCAAATGCCAATCAATGGAGCGCTTTTACTCACATAGTAGGATTTACTGCTACCGCCGTCACTACAGCAAACACACCTACCTTGAAAGCCTTTTCACAAAACGGACAATTGATCGTCACCGGTATTTCTCAAGGTGATATGCTGACAATCTATACCGTTCAAGGCACAACGATTTACAGCCAAAGAGCGGATGGCAATCAGGCCGTGGTCAATCTCCCCGCACAAGGTATCTACATCGTCAAAGCAGGAGCACAAAGCGTGAAGGTAGTGAATTGAACATGATCCAATCATCTCTTTCCTTCCCGAATGATCTCAAGTCATTCGGGAAGAAATTTTTAAAGGAAAGGCTGATGAAGTTTCGTTTGGATGATGGATGGCAATTAGCTGTTTTTGTTGTATTTTTGTACTGATGGTGACTGAAAAGCCCAAGACATGGAAGCAAACGACTGAGAACTCCCGAAGGATTAAAGGCTAAATCAAATGAATGTATAGTTTTCGTTTGCTTATGCTTGAGCAAAGAAGCATCTTAAATTATCGTACACATACCCCCATTTATTCATCATGGCTATGATTCACACGGAACAACATGTAAAAAATTCTGATTTCATCACCGATGTCGTCATTGGAATGAGCGATGGTCTGACCGTTCCTTTTGCTTTGGCGGCTGGCGTCAGCAGTGCAGTGTCCAATAATCATATTGTGATCACGGCGGGCATTGCCGAGGTCATTGCCGGATGCATTGCCATGGGTTTGGGTGGTTACCTTGCCGGCAAAACCGAATGGGATCATTATCGTTCGGAAAAAGCCAAAGAGGAATACGAGGTGGATCACATTCCCGACAAAGAAAAAGAAGAAATTAAAGAGATCTTTGCAGGCTACGGCTTCAGTGATGCATCGCAGACGCTCTTGGCCGAAGAGTTGTCCAAAGATAAAGACAAATGGGTCGATTTCATGATGAAATATGAGTTGGGACTGGAAGCTCCCGATCCCAATCGTGCTTCGAAAAGCGCCGTTACCATTGGCTTAAGTTACGTGGTTGGAGGGATGATTCCGTTGTCGCCCTATTTCTTCACCTCCACACCGGATGTCGGATTGCACATCTCCGCCGTTGTGACGCTGATATGTCTCTTCATTTTTGGTTATTTCAAAAGTAAAGTCACCGGCCAGCCTATTTTGAAAGGGGCTTTCAAAGTGATGATCATCGGTGCGCTTGCAGCAGCCGCTGCTTTTGTGGTGGCTAAACTGTTTGCTTAACCGGCCCATCCTTCACGGTCGAGATTCCGATAATTGATGGCTTCGGCAATGTGATGCACCATCACCTGCTCACTCCCTTCCAGATCGGCAATGGTGCGCGACACTTTCAGAATGCGGTCGTAGGCACGTGCTGAAAGATTGCGTCGCTGCATGGCATTCTTCAACAAGGAAAGTCCTGCCGCATCGGGTTGGGCAAATTGTCGCAACTGTTTGGAACTCATCTGCGCATTGCAATAGACTCCTTTCAGCTCTTTGAATCGTTGTTCCTGAACTTGTCGTGCCTTCATTACCCGCTCCCGAATGATGGCGCTCGATTCAGGGTGCGTCGTGTTGGACAACTTCTCAAAGGGCACCGGCACAATTTCAATTTGAATGTCAATGCGATCCAACAACGGCCCCGAAATGCGACTCAGATATTTCTGAATGGCTCCCGGTGAGCAAACGCACGCACGCTCGGGATGGTTGTGATAACCGCAGGGACAGGGATTCATGGAGGCTACCAACATGAAGCTGGCGGGATATTCGATGGCAAACTTGGCGCGTGAGATGCAAATCTTGCGTTCCTCCAAAGGCTGGCGGAGCACTTCGAGCACGCTGCGTTTGAATTCGGGCAACTCATCCAAAAAGAGGACTCCGTTGTGTGCCAATGAAATTTCACCCGGTTGCGGAAAGGTACCGCCTCCAACCAATGCGACATCCGAAATGGTGTGATGCGGGTTTCGAAACGGACGTTGAGCCAACAACGAAATGTTGCCGCCCATTTTCCCTGCAACGGAATGTATTTTGGTGGTTTCCAATGCTTCCTGCAATGTTAAGGGAGGCAGAATGGAAGGAATTCGTTGAGCCATCATCGATTTGCCGGCTCCCGGAGGTCCCACCATGATGAGGTTGTGGCCTCCGGCAGCCGCTACTTCAATGGCACGTTTGACGCTTTCTTGTCCTTTCACGTCAGCAAAATCGGCCTCAAAGTGCCCAACGTTTTCCATAAATTCCCGTCGGGTATCAACCACCGTGGGTTCAATACCCTTTTCTCCATTCAAAAAATCGAGTACCTCTTTGATGTTTTCCGCTCCATAGATGGAAATATTGTTTACCACGGCAGCTTCGCGTGCGTTCTGTTTGGGCACAATCATCCCCTTGAATCCTTCCTCACGTGCTTTGATGGCTATCGGCAACATTCCTTTTACCGGTTGCAAAGCGCCGTCGAGAGAAAGTTCGCCCATGATGAGGTATTTGTCCAAATCGTCGTTTCGAATGGCCTTTGATGCAGCCAGGATGCCAATGGCTAATGGCAAATCGTAGGCGGAGCCTTCTTTGCGAATGTCTGCCGGCGCCATGTTGATCACAATCTGATGGCGCGGAAACTCAATGTTGTTGAATTGCAACGCCGAAATGATTCGTTGTTGGCTCTCCTTTACCGCATTGTCGGGTAATCCGACCAAAAAAAATCGAATCCCGCGCGATACGTTCACTTCAATGGTGACTATGGTGGCATGAATGCCGTGCACAGCTGCTCCAAAGGTTTTGACTAACATGGGTTATCCTAAATTTTATTTATTTCTGCTCACAAATGTAGCAATGTTTGTTTAAAATAAAAAATGAATCTTTTCGATTTAAATAGTCTTTAAATGCCTTTGCAATGGCCTTGCAATCGCTTTGCAAGGAAGTTTTTATTTCTTGCTCAAAAAGTATTGAAGCGTTTTTCTATGGTATCATGTTTTTTTCTTCTCTTTCACCATCGACTCGAAATGAGGGCGGTAATACGTTAATTTTGTCGCAAATAGTGCGAAGGTGGTGTTGTTTTCATAATTTTATTGTATATTCGCCTGCATAATTATTTTTTTATGCCTATGTTCACTCCCGAAGAAATACAACGGCTTGTCAATCAGAAAATAGCTTCGATTGATTTTCCTTCTCAACCTGCCGATTTATATTTGCCCGTTCAGTATGTTTTATCCCTTAGTGGCAAACGGTTACGTCCTGTTTTGACGTTGATGGCCTGCAATCTTTTTTCTGATTCCGTTGATCATGCGTTAGAAGCTGCTGTTGGCATTGAGATGTTTCACAATTTCACCTTGTTGCACGACGACATCATGGATCATGCCGACAAGCGAAGAGGACATCCAACCGTCCATCGCAAATGGAATGAAAACATTGCCATTCTTTCGGGCGATGCCATGCAAATTGATGCCATTCGTCATTTGTCGCATGTTCCATCGAACCTTTTGCCGAAGATCTTGAACCGATTTTTGCAGACTGCCATCGAGGTATGCGAAGGACAGCAATTGGATATGGATTTCGAAACCATGAACAACGTTTCCGAAGATGCTTATCTCGAGATGATTCGGCTCAAAACGGCCGTTCTATTGGCTGCTTCCCTTCAGATCGGAGCGTGGCTGGGAGGGGCTGACGATCGTGACGCCGAGTTGCTCTATCAGTTTGGTCTTCATTTGGGACAAGCTTTTCAGTTGCAGGATGATTTGTTGGATGTGTATGGTGATGTGACTGTTTTTGGTAAAAACATAGGCGGCGATATTGCAGCCAACAAGAAAACCTTTCTGCTCATCACAGCCCTCAACCGTGCCAATAAGCAACAGAAAGAACTTTTATTGCACTGGATGACGACAGATTCAACGCAGGTTTCGGAAAAGGTGAAAGCAGTCACTGCCCTTTATGATGCTTTAAACATGAAAACCATTTGCGAAAACAAAATAGCCTCCTTGCACGAAAAGGCTTTCCAAACCCTTCGTTCTCTCTCTGTCCCTTCGGAAAGACAGCAAATGCTAATTCACTATGCAACGCTTTTAATGAAACGTCAACTATAACCTTCAACGCTTTTCGCTATGCCATATCGAAGATTACCCAAAACAGATCAGGCTCGTCTCCGTTCCCTTCGGGCGTTGATTGCTCAATGCAACGAGCATAAAGATGAGGCGGTGGTGTCGTACAAGATTCAACTGGAGGCTGATGAGCTATTGCGAAAATTTGAAAACTTAATGAGAATGTATCACGAAGCTTCTGAACGGCAGACGGAAAGAAACAAAGAATATCAGTTGTTGTTTCAAAATGCCAAGATGTATTTGTCTCATTTCATTCAGGTTTTGAACATGTCGATCCAACGTGGAGAAATAAAACCCGACATCAAAGTTTTGTATCATCTTCCGCCAGATCCTTATTCAATGCCCGATTTTTCTTCTGTCGATCAATTGATCAGCGCCGGACAATTTATCATTGACGGCGAGTCGGAAAGGATGCAATTGGGCGGAACGCCTCTTTACAATCCAACCATTGCCAAAGTGAGGGTCCATTATGATCTTTTTAAGGAATTTCGATTCAATCAGCTCATCATACAACAAAACACACAACGTTATGCCCGACAAATGGACGAACTTCGTCATGCTGTTGATTTGATGATTGTGAATGCATGGGATCAGATCGAAAAAGCTTTTTCGGCAATGCCTTTTTTGCAACGCATTGAAACTTGTCAGGCTTGGGGTGTCATCTACTATTATCGACGGAATGAAAAGTCATCCGGTGAAGCTGAGGATGAGGCTTCGGATGAGCCTTTCCATGAAGAGTTGCTTTTGTTGGCTGAGGAACAACAGCCATTGACTACCAATGATCAGGCGGATTTGAAGGAACAGCGATTGTTTGAAGAGGCGGATAACGAGGATGTTGCTCCGCTTGCAGCAAAGGAAAATGCTTCTATATTAAAGAAAAAGAAAGTGAATGATCAATCGTCGTTGCTTTCGCTGTTCAATTGAAGTTGACTGAATGATTTTCAAAAAGATAAAAGCTGTCTTGTGAATCTTTTGCAAGGCAGCTTTTGTCGAAATAGGGCAATGACAGCGGTTATACCACATAGGTAGTGGAGGCGGTGTCTCCCCCTTTACCTGTCCAATTGGTATGGAAAAATTGTCCGCGTGGTTTGTCAATGCGTTCGTAGGTGTGAGCGCCAAAATAATCGCGTTGAGCCTGAAGCAGGTTTGCCGGCAATCGTTCGGTACGCAGTCCGTCAAAGTAAGTCAGGGCAGCAGTAAGCGCAGGAACAGGAATTCCGTTCGACAAAGCGGCTGAACAAACCCGACGCCATCCTGCTTGAGCTGATTCGACAATGTTCTTGAAATAAGGGTCAAACAACAGATGTGTCAGACTTGGATTCTTGTCAAATGCTTTTTTGATGTCACCCAAGAAGACGGATCGAATGATGCATCCTCCTCTCCACATCAGCGCAATGCCTCCGTAGTTTAAGTTCCATCCATATTCTTTGGCTGCTTCCATCATCAAGTTGTAGCCTTGAGCGTACGAAATGATTTTTGCCCCGAAAAGTGCATCTTTCAGGTCGGCAATCATTTGTTTTTTGTCGCCGTTAAAGTTTACTCTTGGTCCGTCAAGTAACTTGGATGCTTCTACACGAAGATCTTTTTGAGCTGACAAGCAGCGGGCAAAAACGGATTCACCGATCAGTGTCAATGGAATGCCCAGATCAAGTGCTGTTACGGCAGTCCATTTCCCGGTACCTTTTTGGCCGGCCGTGTCGAGTATTTTGTCAACCAACGGAGTGCCGTCTGCGTCTTTGTAAGCTAAAATGTCACGTGTAATTTCGATAAGGTAGGAGTTAAGATCGCCTTCATTCCAAGCTTTGAATACGTCATGCATTTCGTCGGCTGACATTCCAAGCATGTCTTTCATGATTTGGTATGCTTCGTTGATAATTTGCATGTCACCGTATTCAATGCCGTTATGCACCATTTTCACAAAATGGCCTGCGCCTCCTTCACCCACCCAGTCACAACACGGTGTCCCGTCTTCCACTTTGGCCGAAATGGACTGAAAAATCTCTTTGACTGCCGGCCAGGCAGCCGGTGACCCTCCGGGCATCATGGAAGGACCGTGCAAAGCGCCTTCTTCGCCTCCCGAAACGCCGGTACCTATATAAAGCAATCCTTTGCTTTCGACATATTTGGTACGACGAATCGTGTCGGGAAAATGGGAATTTCCACCGTCGATGATGATATCACCCGGCTCCAAATGTGGAATCAATTGTTCAATGAAGTCATCCACTGGTTGTCCTGCTTTGACCAGCATCATCACTTTACGGGGTTTTTCCAGCGAGGCGCACAGCTCTGCGATGGAATGCGTACCAATGAAGTTTTTCCCGGCTCCGCGTCCGTTAATGAAATGATCCACCCGTTCCACAGTGCGATTGAATACCGCCACGGTGTAACCTTTGCTCTCCATGTTCAATACAAGGTTTTCGCCCATCACGGCTAATCCGATGAGCCCAATGTCTGCCAATTTTTTCATACGCTTATTTGTTGTTTTAACATTATAGTTGTGTTGAAAATGCGCCCAATTTTCGGGGTTGATTTTATTTGATGTTTTCTTTTTTTATTCAAAATCGAATGTTGAAGCCTATTTTCTTGAGTTTTTCAACAATGTCGATGTCAATATTTCGTGGTTTAATGCTATAGGCTGTAAATTCTCTTCGCACCGGATAGTCGCCCCGCAATTGTTCAAATAAGGATGTATTGGCACGTAACGTGGTGTCGTCCTGTCGAATGTCGTACGTAGCAAGAATAGCTTTCGACAAGATTTTTTGTTCGCTGAGGCCGTATCCATCCAATTCAATGATCGGATTCAAGGGCGCTTCTATGGAAGAAGGCTTCCAATCATCAAGTCCAAGACCAAAAAAGCGACTGACGGCTTGAACGCTCATTTGTGTTCCCAAGGCTTTGCCGTCTTTGGAATATCCAGCAATGTGGGGCGTTGCCAATGCCGTCATGGATAATAATTCCAAGTCAATGTTTGGCTCATTTTCCCAACAGTCGCACACAAAATCTTTAATTTGTCCCTCTTGAAGGGCTTTTTTAACGGCTTCAGTTTTTACAACTTCACCTCGACATGAGTTGATCAGGACAGGTTTTTTTTTTAATTGCTGAAAAAAGCCTTCATTGGCTAAATGGAATGTCGCATCTTCTCCTTTCACGTTGAGTGGAACATGAAGCGTGATGATGTCAGCTTCTTCCATGATTTGTTGTAAGGAAACGAACGATCCTTTGCCTTCAACCCTTTCGCGAGGCGGGTCATTCAGTAATACCTTCATTCCAAGCAGTTCGGCCAAACGGGCTATTTTACTCCCAACGTTGCCAACTCCGACAATCCCAATGCATTGCTCTTTTAAGTTCCATTTTTCATGTTCTGCTAAGACAAAAAGTGTTGAGGCAATGTACTGCTCAACCGATTTGGAATTGCAGCCGGGTGCGTTAGCCCATTGAATGTTGTTTTTGGCACAATATTCCGTGTCGATATGGTCAAATCCAATGGTAGCGGTGGCAATAAATTTGACGTTTGATCCTGCCAGCAGTTTCTCGTTGCAAATGGTACGGGTTCGTGTTACCAAGGCATCGGCATCTTTTACCACCTCGGCGGTTGTTTTTACTCCGGGCAGATAAACTACTTCTGCCACCGGTTCAAATGCTCCTCGAATGTAAGGAATCTTATCGTCAATAATGATTTTCATGCGTCTATTTTTGTTTTTAACACTAAGGATGTATGGAACTCGCCAAATAGTCATTATATTGATCATAAGTTTTTTACGGCTTGTTTCATTAGTATGAAAACCGATCTTTAAATGCCCATAATCCTAATGCCGGATTTGAAATGTAAAAAATTTCTTCTCCGTTTGGCAATTGGTTATATCCTTCTTTCAGGTTGTCAAAACCATATTTCTCTTTTATTTCGTCGATGTCACCATAATTGAATCCCACACTTTCAATTTCCGCTTTTGTTAAGTTTTCGACTCCTTTTCCCGGACAGTATGTGATGCTGAATCGTCCTTCGGATGAGCCATGAATCAAATGAGCGGCAGCGCTCAGGTTGTTGCGCAACTCTTCGTTTTCATCACAGGCTTTGAGTGTGGCTGGTGTGCCAAAATAGCCGTATTTTCGAATCAATCTATCAATTTCTTTGTCTTCGCCAAACTCTTTTAGCGCTGGAGCAATCACAATCAGCTCACCGCCGTCGTCGATGGCCATGCGGGTACGATAAATCGATTTATTCCCTAACCAGGTGCTTTTGAACTCCGTAGGATCAAGATATACCAATACTTTTTTTAGCGGTTTGTCCAACATTTCAAAATTTACCTGAAGTGCTAATTTAGCTGCTTTATCGAAAACTTCAAAATCATTGCCGATAAATAATCCGCGGCATTTTATTTTTCCGTCGCTTTTGTCCAATCCCACCACCGTTTGAACATACACAATGGGCCAATCTTTTGTGAAATGATCCGATGCGTAATTGAACAGGCGACGAACGGGCGTGTCGGCGTGACCCATCATTTTTTCCATGCCGTAAGCGGCTCCAACAAAGTGACTTTTGTTGATGCCTTCCACGCCGCCGGTTCCCACAAAAATGTTTTTGTTGTAATTCGCCATCCCAACCACTTCGTGCGGAACAACTTGTCCAATGGAAAGAATCAAATCGAAATGACCTTCGACCAATAATTTATTGACCTGCACCGGCCAGGGAAAATCGACGGCACCTTCGGAGACTTCTTTAACATATTCTGCCGGCACATATCCCAATGTTATGACATCGTTGCGCCAGTCGTGATCACGAATCAATGAAGCGGGCAATGATCCAAACATGTGTGCAATTTGTTGAGCGGTCATCGGAGTGTGAGTGCCTAAGGCCGGTAAGACATCCGTTAAGGCCTCGCCATAATATTGCCATGCAAATTCCGTCAGTTCACCCGAACGGCTTGGAAGCCGTGTGTAGTCGGGTGGAATGGCAAGCACCTTTTTCTTAGTACCCAACTTTTGCAACGCCTCATAAAGGCCTTTTTTTAGATCTTCTGCATTGAGTTCGAGTTCTGTTGATCCGTTTTCGTAATACAACATGGGTTTATTTACTATTTAGTCATTTACTATTTACCATTTCTAATCGGAGGAATTATTTTTTTGCTGAAGTCAATTTTTCCTTCATTGTGACCATTGAACTAACAATGATCTTCAATTAATCCTTAAAGCAAATACTTTCAGTCGTTTTTTTCAAATCATCTGAATTCATGATACATGGTAAATTGTCAATAAATCAAAGGTCAATGAATTTATCTTTTCACCCTTGCATTGCCACCCCAGATACTCCAGATCATCTCTTCATCGGTCGGCTGTGCATAATCGGTTAAAAACGTAGTGGCTAATGCGCCGGATGCCCATCCAAACTGTGCCCATTTTTCTGGTTCCCAACCTTTCAGCATGGCATAAAGCATTCCACCGACAAAGCCATCACCGCCGCCGATGCGGTCGAGTACGTTAATTTTTCGTGGTTCAATGACATGCCAATTTTCTCCTTCCAACATAATGGCTCCCCAAAGATGTTCATTGGCACTGATTACTTGGCGTAACGTCGTGGCAAAAACCGAAGCATTCGGGAACGCTTGTTTTACACGGCCAATCATGGCTTTGAAACCGTCAATTTTGGCATCAACTCCTTTGCCGCCTGCTTCAGGTCCTTCGATACCGAGACAAAGTTGAAAATCTTCTTCATTTCCTATCAAAATATCGGAAACCGAAGCAATTTCGGTAAAGATTCTTCTCAATTCTTCGTGACGACCTTTCCAAAAGGATTCTCTGTAATTGAGGTCAAACGAAATGCGTGTGCCGTGTTTCTTCGCAAAACGGGCTAATTCGAGACAAAATTGACTGGTTTCGGGCGATAAAGCGCCAATAAGTCCTGACAAATGTACGATTTGAACGCCTTCTTTTCCAAATATTCTTTCCAAATCGAAATCTTTTACGTTTAGTGTTCGTCCAACTTCTCCTGCTCGGTCGTTTAGCACGCGTGGCCCTCTTGATCCGAATCCGCTGTCGGCAATGTTGAATTGGTGACGAAATCCCCACGGGCCTCCCTGTTCTACTTCAGGGCCTTCCACATCCATGTTTCTGCGACGTAAATCGGATTTAATGAATTGTGCTATGGGACTGTCTTTTACGAAAGTTGTCAATACTTTTACGGGTAATCCCAGATAGGAAGCAATGCTGGCTACATTGGTTTCTGCGCTGGTTGCCTGCATTTCAAACAAATAACTGCTGTGAACCGGCTGACCATTGACTGGTGTGATGCGAATTCCCATGCTGCTGGGTACAATCAATGCGTATTGATACGTTTTTTTTAATTCAATCATAACAAAATCAATATTTCAGGATTAATATAGTTTTTCTTTTTGTTGATCAGGTATTTAATGAAAATAGTGTTCGCGCAATGCCTGTTTCGAGACCGCGAAGTTCTGCAAGACCGCGCAAGCGCCCAATGGCGGAATATCCCGGATTGGTGTTTTTGTGAAGATCATCCAACATTTGATGTCCATGATCGGGACGAAGCGGAATTCTTCGCTTGTAAGTGTATTGAATCATCAGCAAAGCTTTCATCAATTCGTACATGTCCACATCGCCTTCAAGATGATTGTCTTCAAAGAAATCGCCGCCATTGATCCGTTTTGTGCTCCGAAAATGAGCAAAATAGATCCGTTCTCCAAATTCGTGCATCATTTTGATCAGATCATTTTCAGGTTGCACACTCAATGAACCGGAACAAAAACAAAGGCCGTTTGACTTCAGCGGTACTGCATGAAAGAGATTCCGAATATCTTCGGCATTGCTCATGATGCGTGGCAATCCAAAAATTGAACGTGGCGGATCATCGGGATGGATGGCTAATTGCACTCCTGTTTCTTCAGCTACCGGAGCAATTTCATTCACAAAATAGATTAAATTGTTTCTCAACTCTTGCTCGGTGATGTTGGCATAAGCATCCAATGCCTGCTGAAACTGTTCCAACGTAAAACTTTCTTCTGCGCCCGGTAATCCTGCAATGATGTTTCGCGTGAGAAGTTCTTTTTCTTCATCGTCCATGGCGTCAAAACGGGCTTTCCCTTTAGCAATCTGATCTGCGGTATAATCATTTTCTGCTCCGGGACGTTTCAGAATGTACATGTCAAACGCTACCAATGCCGCTATTTCAAAACGCAATGCCCTTGAACGGTCTGGAAGCCTGTAAGCTAAGTCGGTTCGTGTCCAGTCCAAAACGGGCATAAAGTTATAGGTCACAATGCGAATGTCGCACGCTGCTAAGTTACGTATCGTTTGTTTGTAATGTTCAATCCATTGTTTATAATGTCCGGTTTGTTTTTTGATCTCTTCGTGTACCGGCACGCTTTCCACCACTGACCAAGTTAATCCTGCTTCGGCAATTTTTCTTTTTCGATACTGAATGGCTTCCGTGCTCCATACCTCTCCGTTGGGAATGTGATGCAAAGCGGTGACTACTTCCGTTGCTCCTGCCTGTCGGATGTCCCAAAGGGTTACGGGGTCATTGGGCCCATACCAACGCCAAGCTTGTTTGCACAAATAATTCATTCCAAATTAATTTTTATCGTTGATGGTTATTTGGCTTTCATTTGTTTGTTTGAATGACAATAGTCATTTAATACGTTTTCTCCTACACCATTGTTCATTAAACCGAAAACACATCAAACCCGCCGTCCACAACGGTTAATGTTCCGGTCACAAATTTGGAAGCGTCGCTTGCCAACCAGTGCAAGGTGCCAAGCAGTTCTTCGGGTTCTCCAAATCGGCGGAACGGAGTGTGTGCAATGATGGCATGGCCGCGATCCGTCAACGAGCCATCGGCATTGGTAAGCAATATCCGATTTTGTTCCGTAATGAAAAATCCCGGAGCTATGGCATTGACTCGCAAACCCGGACCAAACTTGGTGGCTAACTCAATGGCCATGTATTTGGTGAAATTGGTCACCGCGGCTTTGGCCGCACCATAACCCACTACTCGTGTCAAGGGTCTTAATGCCGATTCGGATGAGATGTTGATGATGTTGCCTTCCTTCTGTTTGGCCATGATCTTGGCAAACACCATGGTCGGAATCACGGTGCCAAATAAGTTTAAGTCCACGACTTTTTTAAAAGCATCCAGGTCAAGATCAAAAATGGTTTTGTCCGGACCAATCGTTGCTCCTGATTGATTGCCTCCTGCTCCGTTGATCAAAACGTCAACTCGACCATATTTGTCCATGATTTCCGCTGCATTTTGTGCAACAATTTCCTGGTTGTTTACGTCCGTCACCATGAACATTGCTTCATTTCCCTGGCTGGTAATTTCCTTAACAAGTGCATCGCCAACGGCTTTGTTTCGTGCCAAAATGACCATTTTGGCACCTTGTTCAGCTAAATAAATGGACATGCTTCTTCCTAAAACACCCGTTCCTCCGGTGATGACGACAACCCGATCTTTTATATCAAATAAGTTTTGCATAACAAAATGGATATGAAGATTTGATATTGTTTTTTGTTCCTATAAATGGAATAACCGTTTCAAATGTCGGTCATAAATGTTTTCTTCAACACAAGCGCCAATGATATCAGCATGTTTCTCCAATAGATCAGTATAACTTTCTCCCATGTCGGCTGCCACCTTGTAAGCTACGTGAATCAATTGACGGAAATTCGGGTTGTAGTCTGGATGCCCGGGAATGTGACGCAGTGTGTTTGCAAATTTCTCACTGCTCCAACTTTTCACTTCTTCAGCCGGAGGCAATCGTGTTGCGTCAATCTCGATGACATCCGCATATGGGGCGCAGAGTTGTTCTTTTTGTTCCAATGCTTTTGCATAAATTGCCTTAGCTGCTTCAAGACCTTCGCCTCCTGCCATTGCAAGCCCGATCACCTCCTCAAGCCAAGTTGTACCGGCTGTTTTCAAATGGATTCCTTTGTCATGTTTTTTGATCACATCTGCAATGATCGGATAAATGGAAAATTTATCGCTGCCTGAATGGATGCTTAATTTTAACTCTTGTGGCAATCCAAATTCTTTCACCGCAAAATCAACCACCAAAACATCTTCTTCAAACTCTTTGGCAAACTGCTCAGTGTTTCCCTTGTAATCGACGCCTTTGTTGAAACGCCCCGTAAATTTAGGCGCAATGGTTTGAACGGGAACCCCTTTTTCCGCCAACATTTTCAGAATAAACAGCAGTTCAACCGGAGTTTGAGGGGTTTCAACTTCGTCCATTGACACTTCGGTAATGAAATTTCCTTCTCCCTTGGCGCTTCTTAAATAATGATAGATTTCTGAGGCCTGTTGTGTGGCTGCTAAAAATTTGGAGGCGATGCTTTCGAGCAACGGTTCATTTACTTCCAATGAATGATCCATTCCTTCAATGTTTAACAATCCAATGTATTTTTTGCATGACGAAATAAATGCCTTTTTTTCTTCCTGTGTGCTCTCTTTCCCAATGAATGAGGCGACATCAAGGGTGAAGAAATCAGCCGTTTCCACAAAAGGAGCTACGGTACTCAAATTGATGTGATCTGCATCCACAAAATATTTTCCCTTAAATCTCAAGGTGCTTACAGCGTCATCGGCTTCTTTTCGTACATCTTTCGGATGGGTGTGTGTGTAAATATGTTCACGGTTCGACTTGTTCCAAACGGGTGCGATGTTAAGTCCCGTCTGATTTGCTTTCATGATGGCTCGTAACTGAGCTTTCCCTTGATGGGCAAAACGATCGCCAATGCCAATGCTGTACTTCTCTAATTTCATAATGTTACGTTTTATGTGATGTTTGTTCTAAAATGATTCAGTGGCACGATTAAACGAAAAAATCCGCGCAAAGGATATCCGTCATCCATTTTCTTTCGTACATCCTTGCGGTTTTTGTTTGTCCAATAGCTTAACAAATTTGATAAATAATAAACGATAATTTAGAAAAAGTGTTTTCCGTTTACGTGCACAGAAAATTTTTTATACAAAAATACCATTTAATTTGATATTCTGTATTCCTCTTGAGAAATTTAATTTCACGATGCAACGTATTGATAGACATTGTTATATGTGTTGTGATTTTCTTTAATGATTGCAATGCTGTTAGGATCATTGGCTTTAATGGAGTTCCATTGGTTCAAGTTCAACCTTCTTAGCGTAATTGATGCGTCGATGAAAGCGGCGAAAAGGGTAGCGTTTGAATCGCATGTGCTCCATTTATTTAAGATTTATTCAACTTTCCCCAATAATTTACTGACGTGATGCTTAAATGTGTTTTATTGTTAATATTCTGATGCACTACTGACCGACAAAAATTTTGATGTGAAGATAAAAAAGATAGGGCAACTACCAAAGTAATCGCCCTAACGTTGT
>JBMFIQ010000047.1:0-15784 GCA_049976245.1 Microbacter sp.
CTGGTTTGTTTGCAAATATCGTGTTTTTATAGCGTCTCGATATTCAATGCAAACATACGAGGATGTATGGAACTCGCCAAATAGTTATATGCTTGAACATAAGTTGTTTTTATGGCTCGTTTCATAACTGAACTGTATCTGTTTCAATTAATTGTTCAATGGTTTTAATTTCTATTACAACTGCATTGATTACCAATCAATCAATCAATCCTATATCCGTGATCTCATTTCATAACTTCTTCTGTAATCCGTAATTATTTAGTATAAAAGCTATTACACAAATCAGCATAAAGCATTGGTACAAAGTTATACTAAGAAAAATGATAGCACCTTAAAAACGAAATAACCAAATCAATGTATAAGATTCAAAGGGTGAAATGATGATGTTAAATTTAAATTGCTTAAGGTAGATGCAAAGATTGTGTTGTTTTTATTAACTGAGTCATTATGCACATGCTTTGTCGTGCTGCATGAAGTCAATAACAAAGGGTTGAAAAACAAGGGAGCATCATTATTTGCCGATACAGAATTTTGAAAAAATGGCTCCCAACACTTCGTCGGGGGTGATGGCACCGCCCGTGATGGTACCAAGATAGAAGATGGCTTCACGAATATCTTGCGAAATAAATTCTCCTGACCGGTTGTTATTCAATCCGTCGAGCGCTCTTCGCAAGGCTGTTTGTGTTTGTTGGAGTGCTTCCTGATGACGCACATTGCTCAGAATAATCTCTTGATTGCCAAGATGAGGTATTTGAGAGGCTTCTACGATAAACTTTTCGAGTGTGTCAATCCCATCTCCTGTTTTTGCTGACATAAAAAGGTGTAACGCATTTTCCGGGAAGGTGAATTGTGTTAGTTGTTCCTTTTGGTTGTCATCTATTTTGTCAGCTTTGTTCAGAATAAAAATGGATTTTTTGTTGGAGGCTTTTTGGTTGATTTTTTGGATGAAAGCCTTTAATGCTTCTATTCCCTGTGTTGCGTCCAGCACAATGAGCAGCACGCTGGCCTGTGCTATTTTGTGAAAAGTGCGTTCAATGCCCATGTGTTCAATTTGATCGTTGGTGTCCCGTATGCCGGCAGTGTCAATGAACCGAAATTGTACTCCCTCAAGAATCATGGTTTCTTCGATGGAGTCGCGCGTTGTTCCGTGAATATCCGACACCAAAGCGCGTTCTTCGTGAACCAGGCGGTTGAGCAGGGTTGATTTTCCTACGTTGGTTTCGCCAATGATGGCCACCGGAATTCCTTTTTTGATGGCATTGCCTACTCTAAACGAATCGATGAGCTTTGTAAGCAAAACATCCATTTGGTGAATAAAGCTTTTTAATTGTTCACGATTGGCAAATTCAACATCTTCTTCGCTAAAGTCAAGTTCCAGTTCGATGAGCGCAGTGAATTGAAGCAGTTGATCACGCAAGTCGTTAAAGGCTTTTGAAATTTCTCCTTTCAGTTGTTGCATGGCCAATCGATGGGCTGCTGCTGATTCGGATGCAATGAGATCGGCAACAGCTTCTGCCTGCGATAGATCCATCTTGCCATTCAAGAAAGCCCTTTGAGTAAATTCTCCCGGCGCTGCCATGCGGCATCCTTTTTGAATGAGCAGGTTGAGTACTTGTTGCACAATGAAAGAGGAACCATGACAGGAAATTTCCACTGAGTCTTCGCCTGTGTAGGAATGAGGCGAACGAAAAACGGTCAGCAGTACTTCGTCGATCCACGTGTCGGATGCTGCATCGTACACATCTCCCAGTTGAGCGGTATGGGTAGCTTGTGTCGAAACTTGATGGGCCTTGTTGCGTGGAATGAACATGCTTTCGACTATAGAGAAGGCTTTTTCTCCCGAAATTCTGACAATGGCTATGGCACTTTGCCCCGAAGCGGTGGCTAAGGCACAAATGGTGTCGTTATTCATTATGCCGATTTGTTTTTTGTTCAACGGATTGATTCTCGTCAATGGAATCTTTTTTGATGTAAAGCGTGTAAATAATGCCCGAAAGTCCGGCATAAATCATACCGAGAGCACATATTTTTTCAATGATATCGGCTACTTCGGAAGGTTTTAGCAAGACGATGATTCCTAAAATGAGCATGATTACCGGGCTGAGAAAGTGTAATGCTGAAAATCCGGTTCGTTGTTTTCGGATGAATTGGATTTCGGTTATTTGAATTACGCCAAAGGCAATAACAATGAGCCCAAGAAAAATGATCAGAAAATTTACAAATAAAGCGGGTGAAACCAACAAGATGATTCCCGCCAGGAAAGCAATCGCCGCACTGACGCTGACTGCCTGTTTGGCGCCTGCGGCATATTGATGTTTTAGAATGGTAATTAATGCGATCAAAGCATAAATCACCGCAGAAATGCCGATGAGCATGACTGCAGTTTCAACAAAAACAGACGGATAAAGCCAAAACAGCATGCCAATGGCAAGGCTTAGGATTGCTTCAAAAAGCAACCACTCTTTTTTGATGAAAAATGAATGTTCCATAGTATCTCTTTTTTTTGAATAAGTGTCATCATCACGGATGAATAGGTAAAGATACTACAAATTTGAACAAAAAGCAGAAAAAAGTTGCACCGTACTTTACCGAAGTGAAAGCGATGCAACTGAAAGAATCGTGTCTTTATTGGAAAATTAAATCCGATCGAGCACCTTTTCAACCAATTCGCGAATGGCTGCTTTGTAATTGGTAAAAGCGTCGTGCACCCGGCGGTTTGCAATGATGCAACAAACTGTCATGGCTTTGTGTCCCATTAATTTTCCCAATCCGGCAATGGCTGAACTTTCCATTTCATAATTGGTAATTCGATATCCTTGATAACGGAATGTTTCCAACTTGTCGTTTAATGTGGGATGGGCTAAAGCTAAGCGCAGTTCTCGTCCTTGTGGTCCATAAAAACCGTTGGCCGAGATGGTTACTCCTCGAACCATATCATTTTGTCCAATGCGGTTTAACAGTTCTGCGTCGTTGTCAATCACATAAGGCGCACACCATTGATGAAGCCAATCTACTTGTTGAGTGAAGGCTTTTTCAAATTCCAGATCGCACACCGAATCACGATTGGCATAAAAGTTAAGTACGCCGTCAAAGCCAATGGATTTTTCGGCCATCACAAAGGTACCTGGTTTCAAATCAGGCTGTACAGCACCTGAAGTGCCAATACGGACAAAAGTGAGTTGTCTGAACTCCTCTTTTTCGGTTCGTGTTTTTAAATCGATGTTTGCCAATGCATCCAATTCATTGACCACAATGTCAATGTTGTCGGTGCCAATTCCTGTGCCCACGACGGTGATGCGTTTGCCTTTGTAAGTTCCTGTGGCTGTGTGAAATTCGCGATTGGCAACGGTGCATTCTACTTGGTCAAAATAGGATGAGATCATTTGAACGCGATCAGGATCGCCGACTAAAATGATTTTGTCAGCTAAAAACTCAGGTTTCAGGTGCAGGTGGAAAATGGAACCATCATCGTTGATGAGCAGTTCTGAAGGTGGAAATGTTTTCATACGGAAATAATTGATTTAAAAAGGTTGTATGGAACTCGCCAAATAGTCATTCGCTTGATTATAAGCAACTTTTATGGTTCGTTTCATAGTTTGACTTTGTTTAAGCCTCTTGATGAAATGGATCAAGAGGCAAGTTCTTTTTTTAGGGTTGCAAATGTACAACTTTATTGATAAACAAAAGAAAAGAAAACAACTTTTTTGCCAATTTAAGGACAAAAAAAGCATGCTGCCGCACTACCTGTTGTTTGCTCTAATCAAAGACCTTATCCTTGATTTGTTGTGCAAATTAAAACAGGGAATTTAATAAATGCGGGGAATGATGCGATAGGGAACCTTGGCTTTGTATTCATCCCACAATGGCCCATATTTGAGTGAGCATCGCACATCGTCTTCTTGTTGGCGGGGAAAAAGTAGGAAAACATAATACAAAGGATAGAGCCATGGCCAAAAAAGCGTTGGATGACCGGTGCAAAGAACAATGCCCGTTGCCATCAAAATTTCGCCTAAATAGTTTACATGTCGACTGATTCCCCAAAATCCGTTAACCAGCAATCGTTGTTGCCCATTGCTGATTGTTTGGGGTAAAATGCCAAGAAATGGTTTTGTCGGGTCTTTTTTAAAGTAAAATTTTTGCAGGTTTGCGCCTCGTGACAAACTCCATCCCGTCAGGAAGATAAGGACAAAGAACAAATAAAGCCAATCCGGAGTGTGCGCATTGGGCAAATCAACCGTTGACCAAAGCGGAATGGCATAAAAATAGGGATAAAAAACAAGACAACCCCATCCCAATTTGAATCCAACGCGTTCGGCAAATAAATCGTATGTGTAGAGATGAACTTCTTCAAAAGTTAAATAATCAACCACAAAATAGGTCAAGAGAATGGTAGTCAGGATTATGCCGGTTGAAGAGGCGGTTCCAAACAACATTAAATGATGCGCCGTGAAACTCAATGCATTTAATTCCAGAACAATAGCTCCGGCCAAATAGAGCCACATCTTGGCGTCAATGCGTCCGCCAATCCATTGTAAATTTTCAATTCGCCCATAATAAAAATCGGCAGCAAAATTTTTTCTGATTTTTGGGAAGGGCAAAACAACGATGAGACTGAACAGAATGCCGATGGCAAATGCCCCAATCAATTCGTACCATCGATAGCGATACAACCAGTCAAAAGGAACAAGCTCAAAATAACCTAAAAGAAACCATCCTGTCACCATGATGAAAAAAACCAGAATGCCGTTTAAATGATAGCTCATTTTTTCGGATGAATGCGGCTTGTTGATGTATCCTTTCACCCAACGACCGGGAAGAAAAGCGTTGAACACAAAGATGATCAGATACAACATGGCGGGTGTCAAAAAAGCGACGATTTTTTCCTGCATAATGCTTAATTTATTTGATTAGAACTTGATATGAGTGAAATTGCATTCTATAGAACAAGTCTCAAATAACACGTTTCTTTGCAAAGATAAGATATTATCGGGTAAAATGAATGATCTTTTGTACTTTGAAAAAAAAGCCGCATCCGTTATCGAAATCTTTGATTCATTCATTCATTTAAACGGTTTGTCGGATAGGGCTGATCATATGCAAGCATGATTCGTTAAGAAAAAAATGGCAAAAGCCTTTGTGTTTAATGATCAGAAAATGTCGGTATGTTGAGAGGCAGTTTTAAGGTGCGGTGTGCATTGATTTTGAAAAAAGTTGCCTGACATTGGACTGCTCCGTTTTTGTTGCGGGTGCCTGTGGTTAGCAGGTCATTGCCAATGCTGAGTATCAATGAGCATGGGAACTCGTTTTGGTTTTCCGATGCGATAAATGGCGG
Source organism: Microbacter sp. (assembly GCA_049976245.1). Lineage (GTDB taxonomy): Bacteria > Bacteroidota > Bacteroidia > Bacteroidales > Paludibacteraceae > Microbacter. The sequence continues at coordinate 5,333 of JBMFIQ010000047.1, forward strand.
ATGAAGCATCCCGTGTTGAATTGGTGCAATGGTGAAGTTTTGAAAATATCGGGGCATTGGGTTATTTTTTTCTCGAATTAATTTCAATTTGCCTGTCGGAATTTTCTCTGTCGATCCTTTTTGAAAATTAACGCTCACCCAATCATGGTCTTGTATGATTTCCGGTTTGTTGGTGTGTGGGTTAAAACGTGCCGGAATACCTAATGATCGGCAGGCTGCCACTAAAAACAAATCGCGGGACGGGATGTCGGCAATGCGATAAACAAAGACTTTTTCGGGCGAAATGAACACAATGCCGGGTTGATTTGCCGTTTTGGTGATGCGAATGGAATCAGTGATCCATTGAATGAGGTTCGAAATGTTTTTTCGAAATGTTTCGATTTGATGATTGCTGAAGTGTTGCAGCAGAAATGAGCGCCAAGGTGTGATGGGTTCCGTTGCAATGCGGGGAGAAAGGACATATTGAACAAAATCGTCATGATCGATGGATGCATCACAAAATGAGGGATGAGTTGTCCAACGTAAATGATCCGTTAAAACGGAAGCGTTGCAATCGCTTAAGTCTTTGTCAGTAAGTTGATCAGCCAGTGCAAGCACATAAGCCGGTGATGTAAATGCATTTTGTTTCAGATAAGAAGCTATTTGAGCCCAATTGCCGCGGCTATTGACGATCAATTTCCGAACGGTATCGACTGACAAAAGATATTGATTCGCCAATTGATTTGCCCAAGCTGTGTCCTTGAAGGTGTTGATTTCATGTTGCCGAATGGAATCTTCACGATGGAGGCGCAGGTTATTAGTCCATGCAACGGCTTGACTGACGGTGTCGTTGATTGAAACAGCCGGCGGAGGCATCATGGTGAACGCGATCGATTGATGTGTGGGGATGGTGTGATGTAGGGTTAATATCAACGTGTCGTTGCTGTTTTTTGCATCCCATTTTTGCATTGCCCAAATCCCACGATGAAAAGCCCAAATCATGAGATCTCCTTTGCCCGCATCAAGAGATGTGTTGCCCTGTGCGTTCGTGACGGTTTGGGTGAGCGGGAAAAAGGCTGCGTAGTTGTACACCATCCAGTTAACATGGCAACTGTCAACAGATTTGTTTAACGAATCGACTATGTGAACCACTATTTTTCTGACCGGAGCATAACGAGCGGTCAGGTTGAGTTCCGAAAACCTGTCGGTTGTTACAATAGCCGAAGTGTCGTTGGGATCAGGTCCAAATGTGTAAGTTTTAATGAGCATGGCACGCTTTACCGCTGCGTCAAACCATGCTTCATCGAGGTATGGAGCCGGTTCGCAAGCGCCCATGTAATGCCATTGACCGTCTATCCACACTTCAACCCATGCATGATTGTCGTCCGTGTGAGCCCATCGAGGCGTGAAAACCTGTCGGGCAGGAATGCCAACCGTACGAAGCGCCGTTACGGTGAACACCGATTCTTCTCCACAGCGTCCCACGGTACGTTTCATCAAACCAAGAGGTGATAAAGTGCGGTTGTCGCTCATTTGATAGGATACCTGTTCATGACACCAATGATTGATTTCCAGAGCAGCTTGCTCCATGTTGAGCCCTTGAACTCGTTCTTTCAACATGGGATACATCACCAACCGAAAGGAATCAAGGGGTTCATCGCTGACGCGCAGCGGTAACACATCCTGTAAAAAAATATTTTTGGGAATGCATTTTCCCCAAGGCATCTCTTGTTGTGCCAACAACGTCTGTTTGACGTTCTCCCAAAGAAAATGAACAGGATAGGTGAGAAGATCACTCAAAGGCATGTAAGCATAGAGGTATTCCATTGATTCTCTTTCATCTATACTCATGGGATGATGGTAAAGAAATGACCAAACATGAGCCGTATCGCCCGTCCATTGTTTTTGTTTTTCAAGTTGTGAGGTGATTAGAAAATGGTTGGACGAAGTCTGACTTTCGGCTGTTGCACTCCAATACAAAAGCAACGAAACAAACCAAAAGAAAAGCGTTTTTTTCATTTGAATTAGCGCATGACAAAAAGATTGATCGTCAACACGTCACACAAAAGTAAATAAAAATTTCACCATTCGTATCAGCATTCTTCTTATTAGGGTTTATCGCATTCAGATGAAATTTAGAAATGCCTCAATGAGCTGAAAATAACAGCTTTTTTGAGAATAATTTGAACAGTTTGAATGTATCTTTGAATCAGTTTTTAGACTAACGACAAATGATGTGTGGTCATTTACGATCTCCTTCGGTGCGAGATTGAGATCTCGTTGGTATTAAGAAAAGCAGAAAGTATGGTGTACGATCTTGAACGATCAATCATTTTTTTATAAAACAGGTTGAAAGCGATTTAACAAAAAATGATTTAAGCATATGATGAAGAAATATTTATTTTTCCGGTTTTTCCTGTTTTGGTGTATGGTGCTTCCATGGGGAGTCGCGGCACAAGATTTCATCTCCATTCAGGGAAGAGTGATCGATGCGCTCAATCATCATCCCATTCCGGCCGCATCGGTCCAAATTCGAGGATCGTCGGTGGGCATTGTTACCAATTCTGACGGACAATTTATGCTTAAGGTGCCAAAAGGGTTGCAAAATGACAGTGTTCGGATTTCATTCATTGGCTTCAAAACAGCGATTGTTCCCATTGAATCGCTTTTAGAACATTCTCCAAAAAATGTGATTCGAATGGAACCGGCTGTTTACAATTTGAATGATATCACCGTGCTTTCGGGGAATGCTTTATCGTTAGTTCAGGATGCGTTTGCCAATACGGTGAAAAATTACGGTAAAACTCCGATGGGCATGACGGGATTTTATCGTGAGATGATCAAAAAAGGGAATCGTTACATTGCTATCAGTGAAGCGGTTTTGAATATTTTGAAGGCATCTTACAACAATCCCTTTGCCGTGGATCAGGCTGCTATTTACAAAGGGCGTGGCATTGTTGATCATTCACAAATCGATACGTTGTTCATGAAATTTCAGGGAGGCATCACTTCGGCACTCTCGCTCGATGTCATGAAAAATTCTTTTATCGGAGGAACCCCTTTAGATGAAATCGGCGCAGATTATCAATTTACCTATGGCACTCCCGAGATGATTGACAATCGATTAAATTATGTCGTCGATTTTGATCAACGACCCGAAACCAGAGGCGATATTCTTTTTCGTGGAAAGATCTACATTGATGTCAAAACGTTGGCTGTAACTCGGATTGATTTTAATATGAATGTAGAGAATCGTCCGGAAGCGGCTTCTTTGTTTATTTTGAAGAAACCGACAGGTGTCAGGGTCGATGTCGTGTCGGCTCATTACGAAGTCAATTATAAGGAACAGGATCATCGATGGTTTTATAATTACGCTTCCATGGAGGTGAAGTTTAAGTGCAAATGGCCTAAACATCTGTTTAGCAATATTTTTACCGTAAAGGGAGAATTGGCTATTACCAATCATACGCATGATGTCTCAAAGATTCCTTCTCAGGATCGGGTTAAATGGAATGACATTGTGTCCGATAAAGTGGCGAATTTTCAAAACGACAATTTTTGGGAATCGTACAACGTGATTGAGCCGGAAAAACCCATTTATCAGGTCATTCAACGCATTGCAAAACAGTTGAAGCGCATTGAACAAAAAGAACAGAAAGAGAAAAATCAATAACAGGCGAGTGATTAAAAGCGAAACTCCGACATTTTTTAGTGCCGGAGTTTCTTGTAAAATGAGTGGAAATCATTTAATACTAAATCGATAGACGGTGGTTTCGTCGTATTTTTCATGAGGACGTAACACCGACGTTGGGAAATGAGCAAAATTTGGAGCGCAGGGAAAGCCTTGCGTTTCCAAGCAAACAGCATATCGCACGTCGTAGCTTTTCCCGTATTTTCCAATGTGGTTTTCAATCCAATTGCCGGTGTAAACCTGAATGCCTGGTTGCGTGGTGAAGACTTGCATCAATCGTCCGCTTTGTGGTTCATGCAGTGAAGCCGCCCATGCCAAATCATGTGCTTGTTGTTTTTTGATCACCCAATTGTTGTCAATGCCCCGTCCAAAAGTGAATTGATTAAAATCGGCATGGATGCGATCACGGATGATCACCGGTTGACGAAAATCCATCAGGGTATTGTTCACTGCAGCGATTTCTCCCGTTGGAGCTTGTGTTTCGTCTAATGGCGTATAAAAATCGGCATTCACCATCAATGCATGATCTTCAATTGTTCCGTTTCCGGCTCCTTTCAAGTTGAAAAACGAATGTTGGGTCAGATTGATAATCGTTGCCTGATCGGTTGTTGCCTCATAATGAATCTTTAACTCATTGTTGTCGGTCAGTTCATACGTTACCGTAACATGGAGATTTCCCGGATAACCTTCCTCTCCATCAGGTGAAAAATGTGAGAGCACAATGTGCGATGCATCGGCCTCTTTCACTTGCCACACCGCGTCGTTGAATCCTTTATTGCCGCCATGAAGATGATTGGCTCCGTTGTTTACGGCCAATTGATATGTTTTTCCGTCCAATTCAAATCGTCCTTTTTTTATTCGATTGGCAAATCGTCCGCATACTGCTCCGAAAAAGGGTTCTTTGGTTAAATAATCATCAATGTTGTCAAATCCCAACACGACATCTTCTGCTTTTGCGTTTTTATCGGGCACCCAAAGGGATACAATTTTGGCGCCGAAATTTGTCACACTCATTTTGAGATGCCCTTTTTGGAGTTCGTATAAATCAATGTGTTGATTGGCTATTGTTTTTTTGAATGTTGTGTTCATCTCTCTATTTGTTTTTCGTTGATGAATAAAATAGATGAAGTCCTTAGGGTTGAAATGAAAGCGTCTTCATTGTGATGCTTCATCAATTGATTTACAGACAAGCGTTTACTTATGACTCTAAAGGCAACTGACAGGCACCGTCGCCAATTTCAGCCACGTAGAAATCGGGTGTAATGCCGGTTTTGGCTTTGTAGGCGGCGCCAACTTTTTCAATAAACGGTTCGATGGCTTCATTTTTTACCAAACTGACGGTACAACCGCCAAATCCACCGCCTGTCATACGTGAACCAATCACTCCGTCAATTTTCCATGCTTCTTCGACCATGGTGTCAAGTTCAGGGCCGGTCACTTCGTAGTCGTCGCGTAAAGATATGTGTGAAGCATTCATCAGTTTGCCAAATAGCTTGATGTCGCCGGCTTTCAATGCTTTTACCGCATCAGTGGTGCGTTGAACTTCCGTCACCACGTGGCGGGCGCGCTTGTGTGCTACCGGATCGCTGTCCAACGATGATTCGACTTGTTTGAAATCGGCTTCGGTAAGTTCTGCCAAATAATGAATGGGACGAACTTTTGAAATCAGTTCCACGGCTTTTTGGCATTCAGCTACGCGTTGATTGTAAGCACCTGAATCTAATTTATGTGGACTGTGTGTATTGGATATCAGTACTTTGATGCCCTGAAGTTTGACGGGAACAAGTTCAAAATCGAGGGTGATGCAATCTAAAAAAATGGCATGATCTTTGGCTCCGTTGGCACTGGCAAATTGATCCATAATACCACAGTTGACACCGACAAATTCGTTTTCTGCTTTTTGCCCAATCTTGGCAATCTCCACGCGGTTGAGCTGGGTGCCATATACCTCATTCAACATGTAGCCCGTGACCACTTCCAACGAAGCGGAGGAAGAAAGCCCTGCTCCATTGGGTACATCGCCCCAAATCAACAGATCAAGTCCAAAAGGGAACGTAAATCCACGTTTGATGAATTGATCAAAAACGCCCATCGGATAGTTAACCCACGATTTGCCTTGTGGCTTTTGAAGTTGATCAAGAGATGTTTCCACCACTTCCGGTTGGTTGAGCGAACGAAAGCGAATTACTTTATCATCATTCTTGCGGCAAAGCAGGTAGGTGCCGAAACTGAGCGCACATGGAAATACGAAGCCGCCGTTATAGTCGGTGTGTTCTCCAATTAAATTGACACGCCCGGGAGCAAAGTAAAGGGCATCTGCCGGTTTTCCATACAAGGTAATAAAGGCCTCTTTTAATTCTTTTGTATTCATTTTCAAATAGATATGTGATTGATGGTCGGTTTCTTTAAGCTGCACAATTTAACAAAAAAAGTTGATGAATTACCTATTATTTTGGTTATTTCTTTTTTGGAGGTGCTATCATTTTTTTTTTTAGTGTAACTTCGTGCAAATACTTTGTGCAAACGCTGTGATACAAAAAACACAAAGAAGAGGCAAAACATACACAAAATCATAATGGATAATAAAGAAGAAAATGAGTTATCAAAAATAATCCAAGTCGCCGTTTCGCTCGGATTTGAACTAACAAACCGGAATATTTACGTCAATATGAGACTGAGTAAAAATTTAGCGTAAAGCTGTGATCAATGAGAATATTTTCGGAACAAGTTTTCGCTTTATTCAAATTGGCGTTACGCAGTTGAGTGAGCATGCGTTAAATTGGGAGTTAATTCTTACATGCATCAGTCCATCCGAATGAGTGACCATGTTGGTTACAATATATTGAAATAATGTGATTTCAGGGGAACCCGCAACAATGAATTTACGGAAACGTGGATGAGCAAAAAAGATTCGATGCAAATGGTTATCTTTGCATTTTGAAAATCTCACCTCATGGATCGTTTTGATATACGTGATTCACAGTTACGAAATGATACGGACAAAGAATATGAGATGGCATTGCGTCCGCTTACGTTTGCTGATTTTAACGGGCAAAATAAAGTCATTGAAAACTTATCCGTATTTGTTCAGGCAGCCCGATTGAGGGGTGAATCGCTGGATCATGTGTTGTTGCACGGACCTCCGGGTTTAGGCAAGACAACCCTCTCGAACATCATTGCCAATGAGTTGGGTGTCGGTTTGAAAATGACTTCGGGGCCGGTGCTTGACAAACCGGGCGATTTGGCGGGTTTGTTGACTTCGTTAGAGCCCAATGAAGTCTTGTTTATTGATGAGATTCATCGATTAAGTCCCATCGTAGAAGAGTACCTCTATTCGGCAATGGAGGATTATCGCATTGATATCATGATCGATAAAGGACCAAGCGCTCGCTCGATTCAATTAAAAATCAATCCTTTCACGTTGGTGGGCGCCACTACGCGAAGCGGATTGTTGACCAGTCCTCTCAGAGCCCGATTTGGCATTAATTTTCATTTGGAATATTATGATGATTCGGTGTTGGTTTCCATTATTCAACGCTCGGCTCATCTTTTGAATGTGGATTGTTCGCATGAGGCGGCTTCTGAAATTGCTTCACGCAGTCGTGGGACACCTCGTATTGCCAATGCATTGCTTCGTCGTGTTCGCGATTTTGCTCAAGTGAAAGGGGATGGGAAAATTGATCATTCCATTGCCGTTTTTGCCCTCGAAGCGCTCAACATTGATCAATATGGTTTGGATGAAGTTGATAACAAAATTTTGCTCACCATCATTGATAAGTTTCAAGGAGGGCCTGTTGGTTTGTCAACCATTGCCACTGCGTTGAGTGAAGATCAGGGAACGATAGAAGAGGTGTATGAGCCTTTTTTGATCAAGGAAGGTTTTTTGAAACGAACGCCGCGTGGACGTGAAGTGACTGAGCTGGCGTATCAACATTTAGGGCGCAAGAAGAGCGATCAGCCCACGTTATTCTAATCATTTGGCGCAATCTCCGGTTAACGAATTCTTTATTTATGAGTAAGTTAGTACGATTGGCAAAGGATACGGCCATTTACGGAGTCAGCAGCATTGCAGGCAAAGTATTAAATTGGTTGTTGGTCCCTTTGTATGCTTATGTGTTGACCAACACCGCCGATTATGGCATTGTTACCAATTTGTACGGTTGGACGGCTCTTTTATTGGTTATTCTGACTTATGGCATGGAAACCGGTTTTTTTCGGTTTGCCAACAAACATGAACATGATTCGGAGGAAGTGTACGGTTCTGCTTTGATGAGTGTGGGTGCCACGTCTCTCTTGTTTGCGCTTTTTTCGGTGGTTTTTGCCCGCTCATTGGCCAACATGATGGATTATCATCGTCATCCTGAATACATAGCCATGTTGGGTGTCGTGGTGGCATTGGACGCTTTTAGCGCCATTCCGTTTGCATACCTTCGCTACAAAAATCGTCCCTACATGTTTGCGGGATTGAAAATGGTGATGATTTTTGTCAATATCTTTTTCAATCTTTTCTTTCTGCTGGCATGTCCGTGGTTGGCACACCATGCGCCACAAACGGTTCAATGGTTTTATCGGCCTGATTATGGGGTTGGCTATATTTTTGTGGCCAATTTGATTTCGACCGTTGTTGGCATTTTGACTTTGTTGCCTTTCGTCATTCATGTGAAGTTCAAATGGAATTGGCCATTGTTGAAGCAGATCCTGCATTATTCATTCCCGTTGCTTTTGTTGGGCATTGCAGGCATTATGAATCAGACGATTGATAAGATTTTATTTCCGGTGATTTATCCCAATCATGCAGAAGCCATGAAATTATTGGGAATTTATGGCGCCAATTCAAAAATTGCCATGGTGATGATGATGTTTACTCAGGCGTTTCGTTTTGCCTACGAACCTTTTGTGTTTGCTCAACACAAAGATTCAAACAGCAAAGCAGCTTATTCGGATGCCATGAAATTCTTCATCATTTTTTCCTTAATTTTAGTACTCTCCATGACCTATTACATTGATGTGTTGAAATACATCATCGGCCCTGAATATCGCAAAGGATTGACGGTGGTCCCCATTGTGCTGGTTTCGTATCTGTTTCAGGGCATTTATTTCAATCTTTCTTTGTGGTACAAATTGATTGATAAGACCATTTGGGGTGCCGTGTTTTCGAGTGTCGGATTTATCATTACGTTGGCGCTAAACATTGTGTTGGTGCCCAGACTCAACTATTTCGGATCGGCTTGGGCGGCTTTTGTGGCCTATTTCGTCATTGTGTTGTTGTCCTATTTTTATGGACAAAAATATTTTCCGATCAATTATCAACTCAAAGTGATCGGCAAGTATTTCGCTTTGGCTGCAGTGCTCTTTGCGTTGGGCTGGTTTGTAACATTTCATATTACGTTGGTTAATTTACTGTACCGTACTGTTTTGTTGGCTATTTTCATTTGGTATGCCGAACGTCATGATTTGCCTATGTCCAAGTTGCCCTATATCAATAAATTTGTTAAGAAATGATCATTGGGTACGATGCCAAACGCGCTTTTTTGAATCGAAGAGGATTGGGAAATTTCAGCCGTGATTTGATCCGATTGATGGAGAGTTATTACCCTGACAATAAGTATGTTTTATACACGACCAATCAACGTAATGCGCCCTTTCATCCAGAAAGGAACGGTGCCGTGGTGGTTACACCTTCGAAATCTTTAGATCGGTTGATGCCTGCCTTGTGGCGCTCCTTTGGCATGGTTGGCGACATGAAAGCTCAGAAATTGGATATTTATCACGGGTTAAGTCAAGAATTGCCTTTTGGCATTCAATCGACAGGTGTTAAATCGGTTGTGACGATTCATGATGCCATTTTTGTGCGTTATCCTGAACTTTACGATGCGGCTTACCGTACGATTTTTTTGCAAAAAAACCGCTATAGTTGCCGTGTAGCTAATCGCATTGTTGCCATAAGTGAGCAGACAAAACGTGACTGCATCGAGTTTTTCGGAGCTGACGAACGAAAAGTGGAGGTGGTCTATCAGGGATGCAGCCATATTTTTCGTCAACCTGTCACAGCGGAGCAAGTTGACATGGTGAAAAAGAAATATGCATTGCCCGATCAATTTTTGTTGTCCGTTGGAGCCATTGAGCGGCGAAAAAACATGGGAATCATTTTGGATGCCATTCATCGCGGCCACATTGACATGCCGTTGGTGATTATAGGTGGTGTTACTCCTTATTTCAAGGAGTTAAAAGAGAAAATAGCCGCTTATTTTTTGGAAAATCGGGTTCTTTTCCTTCATCAAGCACTTTTTGAAGATTTTCCCGCCATCTATCATGCGGCGCAAAGCATGATTTATCCATCCTTGTTTGAGGGTTTTGGATTGCCCATTCTTGAAGCATTGTGTACCGGAACGCCCGTGATTACTTCCAAAGGAGGTTGTTTTAAAGAAACCGGCGGAGATGCTGCACTCTATGTGGATCCGATGAATGCCGATGAATTGGCTGATCTCATTCAGCGTGTTTTGACCGATTCGTCATTGAGAAAAACGATGATCGAAAAAGGTTGGCAACATGCCGATTTGTTTACCGATGAAAAGGTGGCTCAAAACATGATGCGTGTTTATATGAACCTGATGCAGGATTGATGTCTGATCCTACTTGTTTAATCTTCCTTTTTTCTCATAACAATATCCTTTGAAGGAGATTGTTTCAATATTGAATGATTAGTAATTCAACTTTCGCAAGTAAATAATGGTTTGATTTTTAGGTGTTATTAGATGAATTTAATTTGATAATCAGTTTCT
>JBMFIQ010000048.1:0-15388 GCA_049976245.1 Microbacter sp.
AGTTTCTTCCTGGTTTGTTTGCAAATATCGTGTTTTTATAGCGTCTCGATATTCAATGCAAACATACGAGGTTGTATGGAACTCCCCAAAATAGTCATTTTCTTGAGCATAAACTCTTTTTATGGCTCGTTTCATACGTCTATTTTATTTTTTTTTTAATATTAAGGTTGTTTGGAACTCGCCAAAATAGTCATACGCTTGAAAATAAGCTGTTTTTATGGCTCGTTTCATAGATTTAAATGATTTATTTACGATAAAAAGTTGTTCGTTCTAAACGAAAATCGATGCAAATATCATTTCAAACAATCGTTTTTGAAATGATTTTCTGAATGAGTAAACCTTGTATAGAAAGCTGCTTAAAAATTCTATATTTATAATTGTCAATGTATTATAAAAAATATATTGATAAACATGTGATAAAGATACGGCATTTTTCTGTAATTTTGCAAATGAAAAGAAGCAGGAAACAAAAAAATCAATATATCGGGTAATTTGCTCAATATTAGAAAAAAATAGATTCAAAAATCAATGAAAATTGCAGCATTAGTCTCAGGAGGCGTTGACAGTTCGGTGGCGGTTCATCAATTAAAAGAAGCCGGATACGATCCAACGATTTTTTATATTCAAATCGGCATGGAAGATAAGGACGGCTATGTTGATTGCCCTTCAGAAGAGGACATTGAAATAACTTCCTACATTGCTAAAAAATACGGTTGTCCATTTGAAATTGTCTCGCTTCAAGAAGAATATTGGGAAAATGTGGTGAGTTATACCATTGAAGCGGTAAAACGCGGATTAACTCCAAATCCTGACATGATGTGCAATAAATTGATCAAATTTGGGTCGTTTGAAAAAAAATGGGGAAACGAATTTGATAAAATTGCCACAGGACATTATGCCAACACGACGATTGTAAACGATAAAATTTTTTTATCGACTGCTAAAGATGCAGTCAAAGACCAAACTTACTTTTTGGGTCAAATCAATTATGTGCAGGTAAACAAACTGATGTTCCCCATTGGCAATTTGCTTAAATCGGAAGTACGAAAAATTGCAGCTAACGCTGGATTACCAAGCGCACAACGTAAAGATAGTCAGGGAATTTGCTTCTTAGGAAAAATCAATTACAATGACTTTATCCGTCGATATTTAGGTGAAAAAGAGGGATTGATTATTGAATACGAAACCGGAAAAATTGTAGGAAAACATAAAGGTTATTGGTTTCACACCATTGGACAACGAAAAGGATTGGGATTGAGTGGTGGTCCTTGGTTTGTGGTAAAAAAAGATATTGAATCCAATGTTTTGTTTGTTTCCAATGGTTACGATCCGGAAACACAATATGGTAAAGTAATTAATTTACAAGGATTTCAATACATTTCAGAGCAGGTTTGGGGTGATTTCGACGATGAAAAAGAGATCACTTTCAAAATCAGACATACTCCCGAATTTACGAGAGGAAAACTTAAAAAAATCAATGACATTTATCGCATTGAATCGGAAAAAAAAATACAGGGAATTGCAGCCGGTCAATTTGGCGTTATTTATGACAGTGAATCAAAGTTATGCATAGGAAGCGGAATGATCATCGATTAACAAAGAAAAAATGCAATCAAGTGAAATTGAAATAATGGCTCCCGTTGGTTCGTGGGAATCACTGCAAGCAGCCATTCAAGGCGGAGCCGATTCAGTCTATTTTGGTATTGAACATCTCAACATGCGTTCCCGATCATCTAACAATTTTACATTGGGCGATCTTGAAACCATCGTTGCGGTGTGTAAAAAAAACGGTTTAAAAAGTTATCTCACACTCAATACCGTTTTGTATGATCGTGATTTGACTTTGATGCGGAAAATTGCGGATAAAGCAAAGGCAGTTGACATAACAGCAGTTATTGCTTCCGACGTTGCAGCCATGCAATATGCCAATCAGATTGGATTGGCTGTTCATCTTTCGACACAATTGAATATTACAAATATTGAAGCATTGAAATTTTACGCTCAATTTGCCGATGTGGTTGTCCTAGCACGTGAACTGAATTTAGATCAGGTAGCTGCCATTCATCAACAAATTGTAAACGAAGAAATTAAAGGAAAAAACAATCAGTTGATCCGCATCGAAATGTTTGCACATGGTGCACTGTGCATGGCCATTTCGGGAAAATGTTATTTAAGTCTTCAAGAAATGAATGCTTCGGCCAATCGTGGAGAATGCATGCAGGTGTGTCGAAGAGGATACATTGTCAAAGATAAAGATTCAGACATAGAATTAGAAATTGACAATGAATACATCATGTCGCCCAAAGACTTAAAAACCATTCATTTTATCAACAAATTGATTGATGCCGGCGTGACTGTTTTTAAAATTGAAGGTAGAGCACGAAGCGCTGAATATGTCAAAACGGTCGTTTCTTGTTACAAAGAAGCTGTTGAGGCTTGTTTGAACGGTACTTACACCGACGAGAAAATAGCTGATTGGAATAAAAGATTAAAACAAGTATTTAATCGCGGATTTTGGAATGGATATTATTTAGGCCAAAGATTGGGAGAATGGAGTAAAAATTATGGATCAGAAGCAACAAAAAGAAAATTATACGTCGGAAAAGTTACCAATTTTTTCAATCAAATCAATGTTGCCGAATGTTACATGGAAACCAATGAAGTAAAACTTGGTGACGAATTGCTTTTTATCGGAGCAACTACGGGAAGTCATCTTGAAAAAATTACAGAAATAAGAATTGATTTAATACCGACAGAAAAAGCCGTCAAAGGCGATTATTTTTCAATTCCGGTGACACAAAAACTTCATCGCAACGATAAGATCTACAAATGGATTGATGTAAAACATTGAATTTTATCCATTTATTCATGTTGCTGATGAACCCATTTAAGCGTATGACGCGAAACACGCTGAATTGGATGATTTAACCATTGATTCAATTTAAACGTAAGCCACGCACTTCCGGCTCCAAAAACCGCACCCGCAAAAACATCAGACGGATAATGAACGCCTTCATTCATTCTGCTATATCCTACGGCGGCAGCCCATGTGAAAGACGGAACAATAACATACCATTTTGGATCATACAAACTTAGTGAAGTTGCTGTGCTGAATGCCAGCGAAGTATGACCTGAAGGAAATGAAGGACTTCCTTCCAAACCTCTTGGATCAAAATAATTGGGATAAGTCACATAAGGTCTTGGTCTGTTCACAATGTACTTTGCTGAAAGTGTAAAAATGGAAGAAATTACCAAAGAAGAACCAACATACCAGCCACCTTCCGTCAATTTTTCATCGTTTGAAAGATAACCGGCTCCCAACAAAATGACGGGAACTCCAACAGCAATGTAAGCCGTTGAATTTGACAAAAAAGTACTTGTATGGTTCAGAAAAGGAGTCGTATGCGTATTCACGGCATGAAGCCATCGTGCATCCAATGTTTGTCCGTTGCTGAATTCAAAAGAACAAAAAAGGAGCATATAAAGTAAAAAATAAAATCTATTTCTCATTTATTCAATATTTTAAGTTTATAAATTGAGAGCAAACCGACAGAATTAACGACTTAATTCGAGCATTCTCCGGATGGGTAAAATGACCTTTTTTTGAACAGATTCATCTATTTCGACAAAAGGAAAATCGTATTTCAAACAGAGATAAATTTTTTCTAATGTATTTAATTTCATATAATTGCATTCGTTACACCCACAAGAAATAGCAACGTCGGAAGGAACAGGAATGAACTGTTTTTGAGGTGAATTTTTTTGCATTTCGTGAATGATTCCGCTTTCGGTGGCAATAATAAACTGACGTGCATTGGATTTTTTTGAAAATTGGAGCATAGCGAACGTTGACCCAATGAAATCAGCTGCCTGAAGCACCGATTGAGTGCACTCGGGATGAGCTAAAACCGGTGCATCAGGATAACGATTTTTTAATTGTAGCAAGGATTCCAACGAAAATTTTTCGTGTACGTGACAAGCCCCATTCCATAAAAGCATGTTTCTGCCAGTTACCTTGTTTATGTAGTTTCCCAAATTTCGATCAGGTGCAAAAATTAATTTTTGATCGAAAGGAAAACTCTCTACAATTTGACGTGCATTGCTTGAGGTGACAACAACATCCGTCAATGTTTTAACCAATGCAGTTGAATTGACGTAGGTAATCACCTTATGATCGGGATGAGCTTCTACAAATTGCTTAAAATCGTCGTACGTACAACTTTCGGCAAGTGAACAACCGGCTTTTAAATCAGGCAACAGGACTTTTTTGTCGGGATTAAGAATTTTGACGGTTTCAGCCATAAAATAAACACCCGCCATGACAAAAACATCCGCTTCAAGATGCGAAGCCTGTTGAGCCAAAGCCAGACTATCTCCAATGAAATCAGCAATATCTTGAATTTCATCACGTTGATAATAATGAGCCAAAATGACTGCATTTTTTTCTTTCTTCAATCGATTGATTTCATCTTTCAATACAATCGAAGAAGGAATCATTTCGTTGGCAAATCCACTTATCAACCAACTATTTTTTATATTCATATTTTTAAAATGATTTAATTTCTAAATGGTGATGATAATAGACTGTTGAGAATGCTCATAACTTTTGTTTAACTTTTGGTTGTGATGTCTTTGCCCTTTTTTGAAGAATATATCAACAACTTATAAGTTATAGAAGTGTTTCATAATGAAAAGACAAGAAGGTTATGAACATGCTGTTGACAGAAGACAAAGTTAGCAACAAAACTCATTTTTATCAAAACAAGATTGTTCAAAAAAATTTGATGAAGTAACAATAGATTTTGAAAACTTATTTTTGCAGTTTCAACAATCAATGGTTATAAAAAAATAAAATGAAAAAGCAAGTGTGTTGACGAAAAAGTTATTCCCGTTTATCAACAAACAATGAACAATCTTTTCGACAATCAAAATATTTTGCAATTAAATCCGTTGTGAGACATTGTTTTATTCACAAAATAAAGTATATTTGCAAAAAACTTAAACACTTTGTTATGGGACATATACTGGATAAATTAGATAGAAAAATTCTGCATTTTATTTCACAAAATGCAAGAACTCCTTTTTTGGAAATTGCTCGAGAATGCAATGTATCTGGAGCTGCCATTCATCAACGTGTTCAAAAGTTAATGCAACATGGTGTTATACGCAATTCAGAATTTGTGATTGATCAATATAAAGTAGGTTATCAAACTTGCGCTTACATTGGAATTGTGTTAAAAAACAACGTGGAATTTCAACAAGTGGTCGATCATATTAAAGCAATTCCTGAAGTGGTTGAATGTCATTACACCACCGGAAAATATGCCATGTTTATAAAGATATATGCCAAAGACAATCGTCATTTGTTGCGACTCATTTTGGATAAACTGGCCGTTATTCCAGGCGTTGCCAATACGGAAACCTTTCAATTGTCATTGGAAGAAATTTTCAGGAGACAGCTGTCCATTTTTGGAGAGGAAGAACCTGTTGAAGAAGATAAAAAATCGGAAGTATCGTGATCAGTTTTAGTGAATTTTGCCAAGTATCTCCTTTTTTTGAATCGTCTTTTGGTCGAAAAGTTGCCCGAATTATTTACAAACTGACAGCGCAAGAAAAAATTTATGCTTACAGTTTAATTGCCCAACAAAATACCAAAACAAATGATGATTTTCTGGATGAAATTTTAAGATTGTTAGGTGTTGAAACGTTGGTGGTCAATCCTGAAAATATTCATTATTTTATTGAAAATAAAAATTTTATAACTGTTTCCAATCATCCTTACGGCACATTCGACGGCATGGCTATCATACGGTTGTTGCGAAATGTACGTCCGGATATCAAAGGAATCACCAATTTTTATTTGAGTTTCATCAAACCGCTTTCCGGCTATTTTATTCCGGTCAATCCCATTAAAAGTGCAAGCAGTAAATCAAGTCTTCCCGGATTGCGAACCGCAAAAAAATGGTTGGACGAAGGACATCCTCTTTTTTTCTTTCCTTCAGGACAAGTGTCACATATTAATAAAACATTGAAAATAAGAGATCGGGAATGGCAATCTTCTTCCGTTAAGTTCATTCAAAAAGCCAATCTGCCGATCATTCCCATTTATTTTTACGGTCATAACAGTTGGTTGTTTCAATTGGCGGGATTGATTCATCCCTTGCTTCGTTCGATGATGATTTCCAATGAAGTTGTAAATAAAAAAGGAAAAGTCATTCGATTTCGAATCGGAGAGCCCATTTTAGAAGAAGAACAACGGCTTTATAAAGATCCCAAAGACTTTGGTAAGTTTTTATACGACCGCACTTATGCATTGAAAAAGGTCCGTTAAGGTTAAAAGTTGTTGATCACTTTTGATCAGGAATTTCAATCATACGTGTACCGTCTTCCATTTCAGTCATAAAAACTTTTAATGTGTCCGAAGGCAATAACGATTCAATTTTTTCCGGCCATTCAATAAAACAATAATTTCCACTGAAAAAATAATCTTCATAACCAAAATCAAATGCTTCTTCGATTTTATTAATTCGATAAAAATCAAAATGATATATGGGTTCACCATTTTCAGCATCATACTGGTTGACAATTGAAAATGTTGGACTGTTGATGGTGTCGGTTACTCCCAGCGTTTGGCAAAGCGCATTGATCAAAGTTGTTTTTCCTACACCCATGGAACCATAAAAAGCCACTATTTTATGCGATTTCAGCATTGAAAGGATCTGAGCAGCCACTGATGGCAATTCGTCCATTGAAGCGATGGATCTGTTCATTTGGTGATTGGTTTAATGTTTGAGGCTTTTTACAAAGATTGCTGTTTTTTCAAAAGCATTTCAATGTCGTTTAATGGTCATTTAAAATCTTTTTTCGTTCAATGGAATCTTCAATAATTTCAGTCAATACTTCCTTGACGGAAAGTCCTGCGTAAGGGATTTGCTGTGGAATGAAGCTGGTTGGTGTCATTCCAGGCGTGGTGTTCACTTCCAACAAATTGATTTGATTCCCTTTTGTGATGATGTAATCAATGCGTATGATGCCGTGACAGTTCAACAAGTCATAAATTTTTGACGAAGTTTGTTGTATCGATTTGGTTAATGTGTCGGAAATGCGGGCAGGTGTAATTTCTTCTACACGGCCTTTGTATTTTGCTTCAAAATCGAAAAATTCATTTTTCGGAACCACTTCGGTTACCGGCAGCATGACAGCACGTTTTTTTGTTTTGTAAATGCCGTTGGTCACCTCTACCCCATCCATAAAGCGTTCAATCAATATTTCGTCCGACTCGCCAAATGCTTTTTGAATGGCATCCGGAAGTTCATTGAGCGATTTTACTTTTGTGACGCCAAAACTTGAACCACCTAAATTTGGTTTCACAAAGCACGGAAAACCAATTTCTGACATGATTTTTTCAACGTTTACGGTTTCATTTCGGGATAAATGAATGGAAGGAGCAATATTGATATCAAAATTTTTCAAAAATTGGTTGCAAAAGTATTTGTTGTAAGTTAAGGCTGAAGTAAGCACATTGCAGGAAGTATAAGGCATGTCAATCATTTCAAAATAGCCTTGCAAACGGCCGTCTTCACCCGGAATGCCGTGTATGGTGATGTATGCACAATCGAAACGAATGATTTTCCCGTCAAGTTGAAAAGTAAAATTGTTTTTATCGATAGGTATATGATTTTCTTGATCCAATAAAACATGCCAATTGTTTTTTTCAATGACCACAATAAAGGGATTAAAAAGATCTTTATCCAAAAAAGATACTATACCCTGAGCACTTTGAATGGATACAATCACTTCCGATTGTTCACCGCCGGCGACTACCGCAATGTTTAATTTATTTCGTATCATATTGAAATGTAAAGAATTCAATGCAATTCAAAGAAGTAAAAACCACATGCAAAGTTACTTTAATTTGTTTAATTCGTTGCAATCACCTCATTTAAAGCCTATTTTTGTAGTGCTTTGTTCAGTAAAAAATTGAGCGATTATTCTTCATGAACGATTCTTTAACAAAAATATGAATGAAACAGATGAAACGAGCCATTAAAACGCATATGATCAAGCGTATGACTATTTTGGTGAGTTCCATACATCCTTAGCGAAAAAAAATAAAAATAGACGTATGAAACTAAATACGGAAAAAAGACATTTATTGATTGTTGCCGCCTTGGTTTGGATGATGGCCGGTTTAATTTTATTTTGGAGAGGCGTTGTTTATTTTCAGCTCATAAAAGGGTGGCCCATTGCGTTGATTGGTTCAGTGATCGGCGGACTTTTATTTTTTAAAGGACTTTTTGTGCGCATATCATCAAAACACATCGTACGCATTGTTGAGATGGAAACAGAGCGACCCAATGTCTTTCAATTTTTCAATCTAAAATCCTATATTTTGATGTTCTTCATGATTTTATTGGGGATTTCGATTCGAAAAAGCGGATTATTTCCTCTTTACGATCTTTCTTTTTTCTATTTTTTCATGGGAATTCCACTTTTTTTGTCCTCTTTACGATTCATCAGAGCTTGGTTGATTGCTTTTGTTGACGTTGAAATCAATGAGGATGAGAAAAAACAAGGTTTTTCTCATTAAAATCTCATTATTATATGGAAATACATGATAAAAAAGAGGGTTTTGTTTCATGAAAGTATTATTTTTTCAAAAAATACTTGCAAAATAAGATAGGTGTAAAAAATATATTCTATATTTGTCGTCACATAAAAAAATAATATGAATTGATTATGGCAACATTACGTTTTTCCGCATTGCAAGAGGTTACCACACGATTACCTCGAGAGGTGTCAACACCAGCCAATCTTTCCGAATTTTACGGGATAAATGTTTTTGATCGCAAAAAGATGCAGGTCTATCTTTCAAAAGAAGCCTATGAAGCGGTAGTCGAAGCTATTGAAGAAGGGACTTCAATCAATCGAAAAGTTGCCGATCAAGTGGCTACCGGTATGAGTAAATGGGCAAAAGAAAGAGGTGCAACGCATTACACGCACTGGTTTCAGCCGCTTAACGACATTACGGCCGAAAAACATGAACGCATGTTTGATTTTGGCGATCACAATGAAGTTTTAGAGCGCTTTTCGGGCAAACTTTTGATACAACAGGAACCGGATGCGTCATCTTTCCCGAGCGGTGGTATTCGCAACACCTTTGAAGCACGCGGATATACAGCTTGGGATGTTTCTTCTCCCGCTTTCATCATTGGAAACACGCTTTGTATCCCAACTGTTTTTATTGCATATACCGGCGAAGCCTTGGATTATAAAACACCTTTGCTCCGGGCATTGAGCGCAGTCGATAAGGCAGCGGTACGAGTTTGTCAATATTTTGATAAAGATGTCAGAAAAGTCAATGCCAATTTGGGTTGGGAACAAGAATATTTTTTGATTGATAAAGCATTGTACAATGCACGTCCTGATTTGGCTTTGACGGGTCGAACCCTGATGGGACACGCTTCGGCCAAAGATCAACAATTGGAAGATCACTATTTTGCATCAATCCCAACGCGTGTGATGGCTTTTATGAGCGAATTGGAATTGGAAGCCCATAAACTTGGCATACCGTTGAAAACCAGACACAACGAAGTAGCTCCAAATCAATTTGAATGTGCTCCGATTTTTGAAGAAGCCAATTTGGCCAATGATCACAATCAGTTGGTCATGGATTTGATGAAACACATTGCCGCTAAACATAATTTTGCCATTTTGCTGCATGAGAAACCATTTTCAGGGATTAACGGTTCAGGCAAACACAACAACTGGTCATTGAGTACCGATACCGGCGTAAATTTGTATTCTCCGGCAAAAAATCCAAAAGGAAATCTTTTGTTTTTATCTTTTATTGTCAATACGTTGAAGGCTGTTCATCAAAATCAGGATTTGTTGAGGGCATCCATCATGAGTGCTGAAAACTCACACCGATTGGGAGCCAACGAAGCGCCACCTGCCATTCTTTCCGTTTTTCTTGGATCGTATTTAACGAATATGTTGGATAATTTGGCTGAAAAAGTGTCAGATTCGCGCATGTCACCTGAAGAAAAAACCGCGTTAAAATTAGGGATTGGTCGCATTCCTGAAATTGTTTTAGACAGTACGGATCGAAATCGGACTTCTCCTTTTGCATTTACGGGAAATCGTTTTGAATTCAGGGCTGTAGGATCATCAGCTAACTGTGCGGCCGCCATGACAGCCATCAATTCGGTGATGGCAGATCAATTGACAAAATTTGCCGATGAGGTGGATGCCTTAATCGCTCGAGGAATTGGGAAAGATGAAGCCATTTTCCAAGTCATGAAACGATTGATCATCGAAAGTCGTCCTATACGATTTGAAGGTGACGGTTATTCGCAAGAGTGGGTTGAAGAAGCTAAGCGCCGTGGCTTAACCAACATTACTTCTGCGCCCGATGCCATCAAAAAATATTTGGATAAAAATGCCGTTAAGTTATTGACAAGTGTCGGAGTCTTTTCCGAAGTAGAACTCCATAGCCGTGTGGAAATTGAATTTGAAAAGTTCACCAAGAAAATTCAAATTGAAGCACGCGTGTTAGGCGATTTGGCGATCAATCACATTGTGCCAACAGCCGTTGAATATCAGAATCGTTTGATAGAAAACATCCGTGGTATTAAAGAAGTTTTTGATGCGCAGGAAGCCGAAAAGTTAACAGCAGACAGTAAAAATTTAGTGCGCGAAATTGGCGAACGAATATTGGCCATTAAAACGATGACGAATGAAATGATTGAAGCCAGAAAAAAGGCCAACAACATTGAAAACATCGAAGAAAAAACTTTTGCATACAGCACAACGGTTCGTCCATATTTAGATAAGATTCGTTATCACATTGATAAACTTGAAGAGGTGATTGACGATGAAATATGGCCTTTACCAAAATATCGTGAACTCTTGTTCATGAAATAATCCCGTAAACCACTCTTTATTTTCAAAAAGAGGCTGATCTTTCCCGGAGACAGCCTCTTTTTTAGTTACAAAGCTGTTTCAACATGTTTGGGTTCAAGACGGTAATCTTCTTTTTATCCACAGCAATCAAATTTTCATCCATCATCTCACCGATGGTGCGCGCCAAAGCAGGCCTTGTAACACCAAACAGATCGGCAAGGGCTTGTTGACTTTCGGTCAATAGAAAACTGGATGATCCGTTGTTCTCCATTTTTTCTAAAAAGAAGAGCGCTAATTTGCTTTTGATGGTTCCGAACTTTAAAAATCGAATTTTGTCGGTTAAAAATTTAGTGTGATCGGAAATCATTCGAAGATAGTTGGTCAACATTTTTTCATTTCCCTGAAGCAGTTGACTAAAACGTTCTTTGTTGATTGTTAGGATGGTAAGGGGTTCGAGTGCGGTGATGTTGATCGGGAAAAAGTTCTGAGTGGCGAAGATAAAAGCCGGAGCTAAAATATCCGGCGTTTTCAGGATGGCAATGGTGACCATTTTACCTGTCGGATCCGTCATGTCGCATCGCACGGATCCTTCGGCAATCATCATCAATGACGAACAACGATCGCCTTGCAACGCAACAATATCATTTTTTTGATAAAAAGTAAAGGATTGATACGGCTGTAAAATCTCTTGTAACTGCTCGACGGAAAAGCCTCTAAAAAGCGCACTTTTTTGTATGGAGGTGATAAGCATGGCCATTTTTAGTACAAATATACAACATTAGGGTAAAAGTAGTGCGGTTATTCAGTCGGAATGCCTAAGAAACGCTAATTTAATCAAGTTGTAATCTATGTTACAGTTTTGAGCTTTTGGGGGTGTTTAACTTTGTGCGTCGTAAACATTGAATGTTTTGTTTACAATCCATCAACGTAACATTTTTAATTTTATTCATATGTCAATGTTTTGTTATCAATGTCAGGAAGCTGCCAAAAACACAGGATGTACCATTCGTGGTGTTTGCGGAAAAACGGAAGAAGTGGCAAATCTTCAGGATTTATTGGTTTATGTTTGCAAAGGGCTTTCATTTGTGGCCATCGAAGCACGCAAAGAAGGGTTGGATACCAAAAAAGAAGATCAATTTATTGTCAACTCTCTGTTTTCGACCATCACCAATGCCAATTTTGACCCCGACATGTTTGTTGATGCAGTTACAAAGGGTCTTTCATTGCGTGATTCGTTAAAGAAAAAGTTGAAAAATGCTCATTTTGATCACGATTCAGTGCAATGGTTTGGCAGCAGCAAAGACGACTTTGAAGCTAAAGAGAGCGAGGTGGGAGTTTTAACTTCGGATCCTGACGAAGACGTTCGTTCATTAAAACAATATGTGATTTATGGTGTAAAAGGCCTTGCTGCATACGTTGAGCATGCTTTCAATTTAGGATTTGAAGATCCTGAGTTGTATGATTTCATCGAAGAAGCGCTGGTGATGACCACACGGCCGATGAGCGTGGATGGTGTACTGGATTGGGTTCTCAAAACCGGAGAACATGGCGTTAAAGGGATGGCTTTGCTTGACAAGGCCAATACTTCCAAGTACGGAAATCCCGAAATAACGAAAGTAAAAATTGGCGTAGGGAAGAATCCCGGGATTTTGATCAGCGGGCACGACTTAAAAGATTTGGAAGAGTTGCTTGAGCAAACTGAAGGTACGGGCATTGACATTTACACGCACTCCGAAATGTTGCCCGCCAATGCTTATCCGCAATTTAAGAAATACAAACACCTTGTTGGGAATTATGGGGGAGCATGGCATCAACAATTGAAAGATTTTGAGGCTTTTAATGGTCCGATCATTTTCACAACCAATTGTTTGGTCCCGCCGCGCAAAGATACTACATACAATCATCGGGTTTTCACAACGGGAGCAACGGGCATGCCGGAATGGAAACATTTGACGGGCTATTTGCCAAACGGGCAGAAAGACTTTTCGGAAGTGATCGCATTGGCAAAACAATGTCAACCTCCTACGCCTCTTGAATCAGGAGCAATTACGATCGGATTTGCTCATAATCAGGTGTTGCAACTTGCCGATAAAATTTTGGAAGCTGTTCAGTCAGGTGCCATCAAAAAAATGGTCGTCATGTCAGGTTGTGATGCAAGGCAGAAATCGCGTGAGTATTATACCGAATTTGCTCAAAATCTTCCAAAAGATACCGTCATTTTAACTTCAGGGTGTGCAAAATATCGTTATAACAAATTGAATCTTGGCGATATCAACGGCATTCCGCGAGTATTGGATGCGGGTCAATGCAACGACTCTTATTCGTGGGCTGTAGTAGCTTTGAAATTGAAAGAAGTTTTAAACTTGAAAGATATCAATGAGTTGCCCATTGTTTTCAACATTGCATGGTATGAACAAAAAGCCATCATTGTTCATTTGGCATTGTTGTATCTTGGCATTAAAAATATGCACGTTGGGCCTACACTGCCGGCATTTTTCACCCCCAATGTTTTGGCGGTTGCCAAAGAAAAATTTGGGGTAGAAACCATTACCACCGTTGAAGAAGACATGAAATTGTTTGGAATTGAATAAATGACTCGAACAATGGAAAAAGATGTTTTGATTTGCACTTGCAATGAAATTTACAAGAGTACCATCGTGAAAGCGATCAAAGAAAAAGGGCTTAAAACGGTGGAGGAGGTTGGCGAAGAAACTACCGCCGGAACGGTTTGCGGTCAATGTCAGGATGATATTCAGGATATTTTGAACGAAATAAACGGAACATAGCATCATTGATGTTTGACATCGAAAATGAAGCCTCTGTGTTGGTCATGTCAGACAAGCATAGAGGCTTTCCAATGCTTTTTCGTTGTCAGCCATGACGTACAACACATCGTCATCCATGATTCTGGTGGCGCCATCGGATAGAAAAAATTTGTTTTTGCGTTCAATAAGAGCAATGATGATGGTGTTGGGCAATTTCAAATCAACAATTGACTTGCCGATGCAATGAAAATTGGCTTCCACTCGAATGGATTTATAGATTGATTTTGTTCCCCAAGCTTGTTCCAAATCGATGACCGATTTTTTCTTGAGTGTTACAGGAACGTTTAGATTTAACCATTTGGCAATAATCGGAAGTGTTGTGCCCTGAATTAAAACGGAAGTAAGTGAAATAAAAAAAACCAAGTTGAAAATTTCCTGCGACTTGCTGATTCCTGCTACAAGAGGGAAAGTTGCCAAAACAATGGGAACCGCGCCGCGTAATCCAACCCATGAAATAAAAATTTTTTCGCGCAATTGCATTCTGAATAACAGCAAAGATAAAAAACCGCTCAAAGGCCGCGCAATTAGAATTAAAAAGAGCGAAATGACCATTACTATGCCCGTGAACGGTAAAAGTTGTTTTGGGACCACTAAAAGCCCTAAAGTGACGAATAAAATGATTTGCATCAACCATGCTTGACCGTCAAAATGTTTGGTTAAACTTTTTTTGTGAATGAAATCGCTGTTCCCTAATGTGTAGGCTGCAAGATAAACAGCCAAAAAAGCATTGCCTCCAAGAAAATCAGTTAGGGAAAAGGTGAGCAAAACCAGCGTGATCATCAACACGGCATACAATCCCTCAAATTCAAGCTTAATCCAGTTGAAAATTCGTTGCATGAAAAGTCCTGCTCCATATCCGATGACGCCGCCCAAAACCAATTGTTTGAAAAATAAGATTACGAAAGTCATGACGGATGCATCTTTGTTGGATGACATGACGGTAAAAAGAATGGTCAGAAGGTAAGCCATTGGATCGTTACTTCCGCTTTCAAGTTCGAGCAACGGTTTCAAATTTCCTTTCAAGCCGAGACTGCGTGAACGAAGTATCGAGAAGACGGCAGCAGCATCGGTTGAAGAGATGATGGCTCCCAATAAAGGCCGTCCACAATAGACCAGTGAGCAATCCACGCAACAAAGGTGCCAACCGCGCAAGCTGTGATCAAAACGCCGAGGGATGAAAGCAATATTCCCTGTTTAATGATTGGCCTTATATCTTGTTTTTTTGTTTCTAAACCGCCCGAAAAAAAGGATAAAACTCAAAGCAATGGTGCCAATAAATTTGGCAATTTTGGGGTCATTGAACACAATACCGCCCGGCCCGTTTTGACCCGCCAACATTCCGATAAACATGAAGAGCAGCAGTGTGGGAACTCCATACTTGGTGGAACGGCTTGCAAGAAGACTTGCAAACAGCAACACTGACCCAATCAATAGAATGTTGTCAAGGGTAAAGTGTGAAAATTCGTCAGATAATGAAACGGAAAGAAAATGCATGTTAAATGGGTATTTCTTTCTTTTTATACTTTGACAATGGAGTTTAGTTCAATGATAAACTAATCAATAATCATATTATTCAACTTCCGCAAGTAAATAATGGTTTGATTTTTAGGTGTTATTAGATGAATTTAATTTGATAATCAGTTTCTTATAACTTTAAT
>JBMFIQ010000049.1:0-14939 GCA_049976245.1 Microbacter sp.
GACTTGAATCAATATCCTTTGATTTACGGAAACTTTGAAGGAGTCAAAACATATCGTTGTCAATCTCCTATTTCTGCTTCTCATGCTTCCAATATTGCTATCACCGGCAATGGTGTTTTTGATGGATCAGGTCAGGCTTGGCGTCCATTGAAGAAAAGCAAAGCTCCGCTTTCGGTGTGGGAGCAGCAAGTGGGTTCGGGAGGAGTGCTGGATGAATCGAAAAAGACTTGGTGGCCAAGTGAAGGCGCTTTACGAGGCAGTCAAATGACTACGGATCAGAATGTGCCGGATGTCTCCGATCTGAAAACATGGAAATCTATCAAAGATTATCTCCGGCCGGTAATGATTGAATTTGACTCTTGTCAACATGTCTTGCTGGAAGGAATAACCGTTCAAAATTCTCCTGCTTGGACCATCCATCCGTTGATGTGTCAGGATGTTTTGTTGAACGGATTGACCGTGAGAAATCCCGAGTATGGTCAAAATACCGACGGCATTGATATTGAGTCATCCAAAAACGTCGTTTTGGTCAATAGTTCGTTCAGTGTGGGCGATGACGGCATTTGTGTGAAATCGGGGAAAAACGAAGTAGGCCGTTTACGTGACATTCCAACCGAAAATCTTCTGGTTGAAAATTGCACTGTGTATCATGCTCACGGTGGTTTTGTCATTGGCAGTGAAATGTCGGGCGGTGTACGCAACGTCAAAGTGAGCCATTGTAACTTTATTGGCACGGATGCCGGTCTTCGATTCAAAAGCACACGAGGACGAGGCGGCGTGGTGAAAGACATTTACATATCGGATATCAACATGTCCGACATTCAGACGGATGCCATTCTTTTTGATATGTTTTACGGAGGCAAGCCAACCAATAAAGAAGTTAAAGCCGATGAGACGACGCCGGTTTTTCATGACATTGTGATGCAAAACATCGTTTGCAAAGGAGCAAAGAGGGCATTGTTTTTCAATGGGTTGCCTGAAATGTATTTGAGAAACATTTCATTAACCAATGCTCAATTTACGGCCGATGAAGGTGGCGTTTTAAGCAATTGCAGCAACGTGACCATGACAAACATTTCGATTACGACCTCTTCAAAACCTGCATTGGAGTTGGAAAATTCACAATACATCATGTTCGATCATTTCATTTTCCCCGGTAACGATCATCCTGTCATTTCGCTCAGAGGAACTGATTGTCAATACATTCAGATTTTGCATTCGCCACAAATTTCTTATTCCAATATCACATGGAGCGATCATGCCACCAAAGATGCCATTGAAGTAAGGCCTTGATGTTACACACACAAAACATATGAAGCGTTTGTTCATCGATTATTTTATGCCCAAAGGAATATTTTTTCTTCTGCTGATTTGTTTTTGTTGGTCTGGTTTTCTGTTTGCAACACGGCCTGTGTCTCAAGTTTGGGTACCTGATTTGGGGAACGGCTACTATAAAAATCCTGTCATATATGCCGATTACTCCGATCCCGATGTTTGTCGTGTGGGCGATGATTATTATTTGGTTTCATCCAGTTTTGATGCCGTTCCGGGATTGCCGATCCTGCATTCCAATGATTTGGTGAACTGGACCATCATGGGTCATGCGTTGATGAGGCAACCTCCGTATGACCATTTTGCCAAAACGCAACATGGAGGTGGCGTTTGGGCACCGGCTATTAGATATCACAACGGCATGTTTTACATTTATTATCCCGATCCCGATTTTGGTATTTACATGGTCAAAGCCAAAGATCCAGCCGGTTCGTGGAGTACGCCCGTTCTTGTTATGGAGGGAAAGGGTTTGGAAGATCCTTGTCCTTTGTGGGATAGTGACGGTAAAGTTTATCTTGTGCATGCTTATGCCGGCAGTAGAGCGGGCATTCGAAGCATCTTGGTGATGAATCAAATGAATGAGGCAGGAACAAAAGTGGTGAATGAAGGAGTGATTGTGTATGATGGTCACGGAGTTGACGAAGGTATTGAAGGTCCAAAACTTTACAAACGAAACGGTTATTATTACATCTTTGCTCCGGCTGGAGGTTTTGACCATGGCTGGCAAGTCGTGCTTCGATCTCGAAATATTTACGGCCCTTATGAGCGACGCGTTGTAATGAATCAAGGAAAATCCGACATTGCGGCTCCACATCAAGGTGGTTGGGTGGAAACGCAAACCGGCGAGTCATGGTTTTTGCATTTTGCGCAACCTACCGTTTATGGTCGTTTAGTCTATTTGGAACCCATGCATTGGATCAATGATTGGCCAATCATTGGGAAAGATCAGGGCAATGGCATTGGAGAGCCGGTGGATCAATATTGGATGCCTAATGTGGGTAAAAAGTATCCGATAGCAACGCCCCAAACATCGGATGATTTCAACAATAGCACACTCGGCTTGCAATGGCAATGGCAGGCTAATCCTCAAGTAACGTGGTTTTTCCCGTTTCAAAATCAGAAATGTCTTCGACTGTATGCACAAATGCTGCCTCCAGATTTTAAAAATTATTGGGATGTACCAAATATTTTGATGCAAAAGTTTCCTGCTCCCGAATTTACGGTCACAGCTAAAGTGACTTTTCATCCTTCCATGATGGATGATAAAGCCGGGTTGATCGTAATGGGCATGGATTATGCCGATTTGGCTGTTGAAAATGGAACTCAAGGCATTTTGTTGACACAAAACAGCTGTCACGATGCCGAAAAAGGCGCTCCGGAAACGGTGAATGCCTCAACGCTTCTCCATTCGTCCACGTTGTGGTTGAGGGTTGCGGTAAGTCAAATGATGCCGAAAGCAACCGACGTAGCCAAGCCCAAAGTTGTTTGTCAGTTTAGTTACAGCCTCGACGGCCGTCAATTTGTGCCTTTTGGTCCTTTGTTTCCTGCTCGTGAAGGGCGTTGGATTGGTGCCAAAGTGGGCCTTTTTTGTACCCGTTCGCAATGGAGCAATGATGCTGGATTTCTTGACATCAACGATTTTTTGGTGGAGCAGTCATTTTAGTCGGCCTTTTTTTGCATTTTTGCGTTGTAATGATCAGTGTGGTTTTGGACGGTCGGGTTTTTCTGATCGATTTTTCCGCCATTTCGTTGAAACAGCTCAATTTTCAGTCTTTAATAATGTCTTATTCAATGATTCGATGACTTTTACTGCCATTGATTTTGAAACGGCTTATGCTCAATTCCCGTGCGAAATCGGCATTTGCCAAGTGGAAAACGGTATTATTCAATCCACCCGTTCGTGGCTCATTAAGCCGGCTTGTTTCCCTTATATGAATCGGTGGAATTTTAAAACACACGGCATCAGTTCGGAGATGTTGAAGGATGAACTGTCATTTGGCGAATTGTGGAGCACCTTGAAACCTTTGTTGGATGACACGTTGTTGGTGGCGCACAATGCTTCATTCGATATGGGTGTTTTACGCAGTTCTCTGAAATGGTATGATTTGGCTATGCCTCACAGCGAATATGTTTGCAGTGTCTCGCTTTCCCGACGTGTTTGGAAAGGATTGACATCATACAGTTTGAACAATTTATGCGATCTTCACGACATTCATTTTCATCATCATCGTGCAGGCTCCGATGCTGAGGCTTGTGCCCGCTTGGTGTTGAAGATGAATGAATCCGTTGCGGCTGATTCCATGGAAGACCTCATTCGGGCTGTTCAACTGATTCCGCATGTTTTATCGGCTGATTAATCTTTTTTTGATGCAGGATTTGCATTGGTTTTGAGGCGGATGTATTGTAAAATCAACTCAATACTTCGATCAAAACCAAGCGCTCCTGTGTCGATGGTCAAATGATAGTTTCGAGCGTCGGTCCATTTTTTTCCGGTGAATGTTTGAATGTATTGTCCCCGTTCTTTGTCGCTTTGCAGGATCATTTCTCTGGCCTGATCGGCTGAAACACCATAAACTTCTTGAATTCTTTGTTGTCTCGACAAGAGATCGCTGTGTAAATAAATACTAATTCTGTTGGGCATCTCCCGGAGTACATGAAACCCGCATCGCCCGATGATGACAGATGGATGTTCTTTTGCCACATGTTGAATCACCGTTGTCTCGGCGTTGAACAACTCTTCTGAAGTGGGTTCAACCTTGTCGGTAGGAATGAATTTTTCGGATGAAAAGGCGCTGAACTTTAGAAACGATTTCCATATTGATTCAATGCGTTCATCTCGATGGGCGAGATATTCTTCCGTCAGCGAATACTTTTCGGCAACTTTCTGGATGATCTCATTGTCAGCATAGTAAAGGTTGAGTTTTTGAGAAAGCGCTTGTCCAATGTAAGCGCCGCCACTACCTAACTGACGGCTGATGGTGATGACTAAATGGGTGGTATTTTTCATTTGTTGTATGGTTTTGAAGGTTCAAATTTCTGCATTCATCAACAAAGTTGTCAAACAATAGGCTGTTTTATTGATTTATTTGACCATGAAATGAGCTTTTCCAATATGGTTGACATGAATCGAGCTACAAGAAGAGCTTGTGCTCAGGCATATGACGATTTGGCGAGTTTCATACGACCTTAGCATAAAAAATAAAAATAGACCTATGAAAAACTAAACTGATTGCCGCATCTTGAATTAAAAATTCATTCAAAGTTCGATCTTTTTAAGTAATTGTTGTAATGAATAAAACATAAAAGAAGTTAATGCAAGATGCTATGGTTATCTCCGTCATGTTGATTTGGGAATTTCTTGTTCTGAAAAGTTGTTTTGCCGTTGCGCCGTTGGATTGATTCTATAAAATTCTTATCTTTGTTAACGAAAAATTTGGTCTTATAGTTCAATGGATAGAACGGAAGTTTCCTAAACTTCAAATCCGGGTTCGATTCCCGGTGGGACTACTTTGTTTTGATGCTTGCCTTTTATTTCTCTTCCAAACCGAAAGCGTTCATCCTCCGCAAAAATCACTATATTTGCCGCGTGTAACTTATCTTCAAAGAGCCATGACGCTTGTTGAAATTGCTTCTTTTACTCCCGAGTCGGCTTTGCTGGCTTATCAGGCGGGCGCTGACCGCATCGAACTGTGTTCAGGCTATGCCGAAGGCGGACTTTCTCCTTCCATTGGCAGCGTTGCTTTTGTGCGGGAACATCTCAACATTCCTATTCACGTGATGGTGCGTCCCCGTGTCGGCGATTTTGTCTATCACCACAATGAGTTACAGGCAATGGAGAAAGAGATTCTGTTTTACAAGCAATCAGGCGTAAACGGTGTTGTGCTGGGAATACTTACTGAACAAGGAGAAATCAACATCGAAGCCGTCAAGCGATTGGTCAATGCGGCTCGCCCCATGTCGGTCACTTTTCATCGGGCATTCGACCAATGCGTTGATCCATTACGGGCATTGGATCATTTAATCAGTTGCGGAGTAGATCGCGTTCTCACATCGGGGGGTAAATCATCCGTTCCCGAAGGATTGGATATGCTCAAACAACTGATTGCACATGCCGGAAGCGCGCTGACCATTCTTCCAGGTGGTGGCATTTCAGCCGGCAATGTACAGCAGATTATCACACAACTTGGCGTAAAAGAGATTCATCTTTCAGGCAAAACATGGGTGCAAAGTCCGATGAGCCATTCGACTTCCACCGTTTCCCTCTGTTCATCCGGCGAAGTGTACGATTTTCAATGGTACGAATGCGATGCTTCTCAAATTCAGGCTATAAAAAACATGTGCTTATAAATTATATGTGTAATATGGAAAAACTAAACATCCTTTGGACAACCGACAACAAGGAGACTTTCTTCAACATGTTGTCCATGTACGTCATTAACGCCAAGAAGCGGGCTCTGTGGCAGGAAATCAACGTCATTATTTGGGGAGCATCATCAAAACTGGCCGGAACTGACACGGAGGTGCAGGCAAAGATAGTAGAAATGATGGCTCAGGGTGTTACCGTTGAAGCTTGTCTGGCGTGTGCCGAAAATCTTGGAGTATCGGAATCCTTGTCTAAATTAGGCGTGAATCTTCGTTCCATGGGGCAGCCTTTAACCGATTACTTAAAAGCAGACGAAAAGATATTGACCATTTAGTTACTTAATGTCACAATGATAGCCTCACTCCAAGTGAGACTGTCACTAAAACTCCAAAACCACTTATTTACCAATCTTCCGAAAACGTTTTTTTCAACTAATGAACACACAACTGCTTTTGGGCGCTGAGGCCATTGCCCTTGCTGCCATCGATGCCGGTATATCGGGCGTTTATGCTTATCCCGGCACGCCGTCCACTGAAATCACTGAGTATATTCAACAATCTTCTGTTGCAAGGCAAAAAGGCATTCATTCTACTTGGGCTACCAACGAAAAGACGGCTTATGAAGCGGCACTCGGGATGTCGTATGCCGGCAAACGCAGCCTTGTATGCATGAAACACGTGGGGTTGAATGTGGCAGCCGATGCCTTTATCAATTCTGCCATCACGGGGGTTCATGGTGGGTTGGTGGTGGTGTCGGCGGACGATCCATCCATGCACTCGTCGCAAAACGAGCAGGATAGCCGAGTGTATGGTAAATTTGCTCATTTGCCCGTTATTGAACCGGCCAATCAACAGGAGGCTTACGATGCCGTGCGTTATGCCTTCGATTTGTCGGAAGAGGTGGGTTTGCCCGTGTTGATGCGCATCACAACGCGTCTTTCACACTCGCGTTCGGTGGTTGCGCCGAGTGCGCCGCGCGCTGAAAATCCATTCAATCCTTCAACCGACAAACAAAAATGGATTCTTCTTCCCGTCAATGCCCGCCGAAACTATCAGCATCTGTTGGCATTGCAAAACACCCTGAAGCAAAAATCCGAATTTTCGTTTTTGAATCGAGTGTTGGAAGGAGAAGGATCCAAAGCGGTGATTGCTTTTGGACTTGGTTTTAACTATGTGATGGAGGTGCGCGAATCGCACGGATTGAATTTCCCCGTGCTGAAGATTGGTCAATATCCTTTGCCTGACGGATTGGTTCATTCCTTTACGGCCAAATACGACGAGGTGTTGGTGGTGGAAGAGGGCTATCCGGTATATGAAGAGTTGTTGAAAGGTTACTTTGGAAACCCGACCTTTAGAGGACGGTTGGACGGAGCATTACCTCGTACCGGTGAACTTTCGCCCGATGCCTTGTCAAAAGCCTTGGGAATTGTGTCGGACAAGGAACATCCCATTCCCAATGTGGTGGCATCGCGCCCTCCGATGTTGTGTCCAGGCTGTAGTCATCGGGATGTGTTCGAGGAGTTGAACAGTTCGTTTGAATGGTTCGAAGCCAAACATGTCTTTTCCGATATTGGCTGTTACACGCTGGCGGCATTGCCTCCTTTCAACGGGCTCAACACCTGCGTGGATATGGGTGCTTCCATTACTATGGCCAAAGGAGCTGCCGATGCCGGCTTGTTTCCTTCGGTGGCGGTCATCGGCGATTCCACGTTTACGCATTCGGGCATTACAGGTCTGTTGGATGCCGTGAACGATCATTCGCCCATCACGGTCATCATTTCGGACAACTCCACCACGGCCATGACCGGTGGACAACCCTCCGCCGGAACAGGTAAACTGTACGACATTTGCAAAGCAGTCGGAGTGGAAGAGGCCCATATTCGCATCATGGTGCCGTTGAAGAAAAATAGTGCGGCCAACATTGCCCTTTTGAAAGAAGAGATGGAATATCGAGGCGTGTCGGTGATCATAGCTCAGCGTGAATGCGTGCAAACTGCTTCGAAAAAACACAGGGAAGCAGCTAAACAGGCGGAACAAAGCGGCGAATGAGTGGCATGATTCAAGTGCTTATCCATGGAGTTCAAAAGTCATTTCAACCATTAAGATCATTACAAACATATGAAGAAAAATATCATTTTAGCCGGCGTGGGAGGGCAAGGCATTCTGACCATTGCTTCCATCATTGATCAGGCTGCCATGCAACAGGGGTTGTTTGTCAAACAGGCCGAAGTGCACGGAATGAGTCAACGAGGCGGCGCTGTGGAATCGCATGTGCGTATTGCCGATCAACCGTTGTTTTCGGATCTGATTCCCAAAGGGGAGGCTGATCTGATCCTTTCCATTGAGCCGATGGAGTCGTTGCGCTATTTGCCGTTTCTTTCTCCGAAAGGGCTTATCGTAACGGCGTCCGAGCCTTTTGTCAATATTCCCGATTATCCCGATAAGGAGCTGGTGCTGGCCGAAATCATCAAACATCCGCATTGGATTGTTGATGCTGAAAAGGAGGCACGTCAAGCCGGCAATCTGAAAACCTACAACATGGTGATGCTCGGCGCTGCTTCGCCTTATCTGGGTGTTTCGCTCAAGTTTTTGGAAAATGCCATTACTGATCGGTTCAGTTCTAAAGGGGAGGAGACGGTGCAGATGAATCTGGACGCTTTTCGACGGGGTGCGGCGCTTACCAAAGGATGATTTTGGGCATTGATGGCTATCGCTCGTGATGGTTTGCAGTCGTTGTTTTGACTCTTAAAGGATGGATGCAAGGTTGATTGAACGCTTTCTGATGTTGTTTCACCACGCCGCACGGCTGCGCCAGGCAAGCATGAGAAGAAAATCTTCAGCCGCAAGGCTGTTTGGATAAGGAATGTTAACAAGAAACCTTACCGCATCCTTCTTTAGGTAAAGAAAGTTAACAATAAAGCTTCTTGCAACCTGCTAATTTAAAGCATGTTAATAAAAAAGGG
Source organism: Microbacter sp. (assembly GCA_049976245.1). Taxonomy (GTDB): domain Bacteria; phylum Bacteroidota; class Bacteroidia; order Bacteroidales; family Paludibacteraceae; genus Microbacter. The sequence goes on from JBMFIQ010000049.1 coordinate 8,658, forward strand.
TGCTGCAGCCATGCGTGGTTTAAGCAGGTTAACAAAATGTATGACCTGATCCATGCGGCGCTGTTTGTGCACCGAATGATGCGTTGTTACAATGCGTCCGTTTATCGCCCAACGGCAAAAAAAGGGTGCCGCTTGATTGGGAACGGAAGGATGGAATGTGAGAAGAAAATAACCATAAAAACATTTACAATGGATAAATATCAACAATATTTTACGGCCGATCGTTTTGCCATGGGCAACGGCATAGTATTGGAAGCGTGTCGTCCCGGATATGCCAAAGCCAGCGTGAACATTTCGCCGCAACATTTGAACGGGGCAGGAGTAGTCCACGGAGGGCTTCTCTTCACGTTGGCCGATTTTTGTTTTGCGGCTTCGGTCAATGCCTATGGCTTTGTCACCTTATCGATCAGTGCCAACATCTCTTTTTTTGCCAAAAGATCTCACGGAACGCTTACCGCCGAATCAACCGAGATTGCCCGTAGCAATAAACTTTGCACCTGCGACATCAATGTGTATGATGAGGAGAGGGTTTTGTTGGCCAATTTCAAAGGCACGGCCTACATAACGCACGAAACCATCACATTTTAACCTTGCGGCATGGGTCTTAACTTATTGACTTTTTCCAATCTGACTAAGCATCGGCATGAGCTGCTTCATTTCAGCTCCACACGTTTGGGAGGCGTTAGCGTGGGATCTTTTTCATCATTGAATCTTGGAAATTATTCCGACGACAATCCCCGCCATGTCGATCAAAACAGACAACGTTTGTGCGAAGCTTTGTCCATTTCACCCACGCAGTTGATCACCGTTCATCAGGTTCACGGCAGTGAGGTGCTTAAGGTCGATGCTTCGTTGGCAGCCTTGTCGCCATCGGAACGCGAAGCGGCAACTCAGGGATATGATGCGATGATTTGCAACATTCCCAATGTGTGCATTGCCGTAACGACGGCCGATTGTGTGCCGGTATTGCTTTATGATCCTCTCAACAAAGTGGTAGGGGCAGTGCATTCGGGATGGCGGGGAACGGTGCAAAACATTGTTGGGAAAACCATCGATCGAATGCATGAGTGGGCAGGCAGTCGTCCGTCCGATTTAATTGCTGCCATCGCTCCCTGCATCAGTGTGGAGCATTACGAAGTAGGTGCTGAGGTGATGACGCTTTTTCAGACTGCTTCCATGGATGTTTCATCCATTTTTAAGGTGAACGGCGATCATATTTATCTCGATTTGAAGTTGGCCGTGTTGCAACAATTGAAAGAGAAACAAGTGCTCAACACGGAAGTTTCCCCTTATTGCACTTATGCTGCTTCAGATCTGTTTTTCTCTGCCCGCCGTCAAGGCATTCATTCAGGAAGAATGCTCAGTGGCATTGGACTCATTGAACAAACCCATCAGTAACAAACAAAGTAACCACATTCGATCACGTTCCTCAAAATAACCGCTTGAATACACCCTACACTGTAAAACGCTACACTTCAATTTATGTTTCCCCTCATTATTTCCGAACGCATCAAAGTAGTTTCTCCTCAGCTCACCTTGGGTTTGATCTCATGCAGCGTACGCAATACACCCCGAAATGAGAGGTTGTGGGAAGCCATTCATGCAGAAAAACAATCATTTCGGACACGTTATACGTTGGAACAAATCAAAACCATCCCTGCCATTCGGGCAACGCGGGATGTTTACAAACTTCTGGGCAAGGATCCCAATCGTTACCGTCCGTCGGCTGAAGCATTGTGTCGGCGAATCGTTCGTCAAGTCCCTATTTATCAAATCAACACCCTGGTCGATCTGATCAATTTGGTCTCCATTCGAACAGGATTCTCCATCGGCGGATTTGATGCCGACAAAATTGAAGCTCCTTTGATGTTGACGGTTGGCACCGCCGATGATGCGTTTGAAGCTATTGGACGCGGCATGCTCAATGTGGAAGGACTGCCGCTTTATAAAGATGTTTTGGGAGGTATCGGCACTCCAACCAGCGATCACGAGCGCACCAAGTTAACCCTCGAGACTTCGCGCCTGCTGATGATCATCAACAGCTATTCTGGAAAAGACGGCGTGCAGGAAGCCGTAGAAGGCTCTGTCAAGTTGCTTCGCCAATTCGCGCAGGCAGAAAATGTTGAGTTCGGCATCTTGAATTTTTGAGCAAAAAGGATGATTTTTTTTGCTACATTTGCATGACGCAAATCATCTTAACTTCCATTTCCGTGAAACCGTTTCTTTTCTTTTTCATCTTGTTGGTGTCGCTTCATCTATCGGCGCAAGCTCCGTTTTATACGCATCCGCTCAACGATCAAATTAAAACGCTTCAGGTAAATGTTGAAGGCATTCCTATGTCCTTGCCCGTTATTCTGCTGAACGATCAGAATGATATTTTGATTCAGTTTGATGAGATGTCGCACGACAGCAAGAATTATTATTATGCCATTCATCATTGCAATGCCGATTGGACTTTGTCATCGCTTCCCGACCTTCAGGCTGTCAATGGATTTTCCACGGGATTGATTATCCAATCGGCACTGTCGGTCAATACGACATTTCTCTACACACATTATTGGCTGCGGTTCCCGAACGAAAACACGCAAATGAAGGTTTCGGGCAATTACGTAGTTTCAATTTACGAAGATAATGATCCCGAAAAAGTGGTGGCATATGCCTGTTTTTCGGTGGTTGATCCTCGCGTTAAGATTCACGGAGCCATCCGCGGCAATACGGATACCGAGTTAAACGGTCGTTATCAACAGCTCGACTTCACCATCGACAATTCCAACTTCCCTATCCGTGACGTTTTTTCCGAAATGCATGTGCTGATACGCCAAAATGATCGACGTGACAATGAGGTGTTCAACGTTCAGCCAACCTACACTTCGCAAGGAGTTCAGACCTTTACCAACAACAATGCGTTGATATTTCAAGGAGGCAATTCCTATCGTCAGTTTGATCTTTCGTCTGTCTATTTGGGGGCCATTGGCGTAAAGCAAATTCAATACGTTGCTCCTTACTATCATGCAACACTTTACGATGATGCCATTCGAGCAGGGCGTTCGTTTGAAAAAGAACCCGATGTGCACGGTAATTTTTTGATTCATCTTCAAAATCATTCACGCCCTGAAATTGAAGCGGATTATATCTATGTTCATTTTACACTGCCCGATCCAAGTCCTTTGTTTGAAGGATCTTTGTACCTGAGTGGAAATTTTGTGTACAACCAATTTGACACTCACGATCGATTGGATTACAACGGCAAGGATCAAGCGTATGAAAAAACGTTGTTGCTGAAACAAGGGGGGTACAATTATCTTTATCTTTATGTCCCGAAAGGCGATTCCACGGGTTCCACTTTCCCTGTTGAAGGCAGCCATTGGCAAACCGATAATCAATATGCGGTTTATGTTTACTACCGGCCTCAAGGAGATCTGTATGATCAGCTCATCGGATTTCAAACCATTGATTCCATTCGTTAATCGATGATTAGTGCCATCTCGGCATGGGAAGAGATTTATTCTTAGGTTTGTAGATTCAACAGTTGAACGGCTTCTCATTGAACGTTCAAACCGATGATGATCATTTCGTCAAAGCTATGGCAAAAATTTTGTCGATGTTGAGTAAAACATATTTCGGATGAAACGAACATGAAGGTTGAGATTCACCAAAAACAATGGAAATCTAAAATGCAAGTTCCATATATCCTGTTAAAATAAAAATAGAGGTATGAAAGAGGCAATTGATGATCAGGAAATGACTTTTTGGGACCATTTGGAGGCATTTCGATGGATGTTGATGCGTTCAATCATCTTTTTGACCATCATGATGGTGGTGGTTTTTTTGATGAAGGAGTGGGTGTTCGAGGTCATCTTTGCGCCTAAAAGTTCTGATTTTTTTGTTTATCATTGGATTGATAAGCTGGGAGCCCTCTTTGTTATTCATTCCTTGCGGATAACGCCTTTCAATTTGCATTTGGTTAATTTTGAATTGACGGGCCAGTTTATGACGCATCTTTCAGTAGCCTTTTGGCTGGGATTGATTCTTTCTTTTCCCTATTTTGCTTACGAATTGTGGCGTTTTGTCAGTCCGGCGCTTTATCCCAAAGAAAAACGTCCGGTAGTTTGGACTTTTCTTGCCGGAGGCATTCTTTTCTTTATCGGGGTGGCCATTTCATATATTTTGATATTTCCTGTGGCTGTTCATTTTTTCTTTCGCTATCAAATCAGCCCAGATGTTCAAAACCTCATTTCATTGAGCTCTTATATCAGCTTGTTCACCACGACATTGGTATCCATTGGGGCTGTTTTTGAGCTGCCTATTGTCGTTTATCTTTTGTCGCGTCTGGGAATTCTGAAACGAAGTTTTATGCGAAAATATCGTCGGCATGCCATCGTGGTGATTTTTATCGTGGCCGGCATTATTACTCCTGCTGATCCTTTTACCATGTTGGCCGTTTGTTTCCCATTGGTGTTGCTTTACGAAGCCAGCATTTATGTGTGTAAAAAATAAGCGAAACTTGGGTTGAATATTTTTTGTGTTTTATGATAACATGGGACGATACTCACCGGCAATTTTTGGCAGCACATCGCGACGATGAGATTCATTCATTGTTGCTGCATGCTTCGCGCTATCCTGAGATCAACATGCCATGGATTGTTCAGCAAATGGAAGGACGACGAAAAGCCGCATTGAAATTCCCGTCATTGCTCCATTACGATGATTTTGTTTTTTCTCCACAAATCAATATGGAACAGGCATCTTCCGAAACGACGGCTCGTTACAAAGCTTCGTTGGTAGCCGGACAAGAGGTAATTGATTTGACAGGAGGATTGGGCATCGACAGTTTTTTCATGTCGCAGACGGCTCGTCATCTGTTGTATTTGGAACGAAATGAAGCATTGTTTGCTTTGGCGCAACACAATTTTCAGATCACGGGTGCTTCGATTGAAACACGCTGCAGCGATGGATTGGCTTTTTTACAAAACACACAACGTCAGGCTGATTATTTGTATGTAGATCCTTCGCGACGCGATCATAATCATCAACGGGTGGTGTCTTTAGAAAAATATGAGCCAAACGTACTGACTGCGTTACCGCTTTTTTTTCAACATGCACCTCATGTATTGATCAAAGCTTCTCCCATGCTGGACATTTCGTTGACTCTGCGTGCATTGCACCATGTAGCAAAGGTACATGTAGTCGCTGTAAGAAACGAATGCAAAGAACTGTTGTTCGACTGTGTCGATGAAGCGTGCAACACCGAAATCGTGGCAGTACATTTTGGCATGCAAGGTGAAGAACGGTTTGCGTTTTCCTCACTTGACGAACAACAAGCGAAAGTAACCTATAGCAATACGGCAAAAAAGTATCTTTACGAACCCAATGTGGCTTTGTTGAAAGCCGGTGCTTTCCGGATTCTTTCCGAACGCTTTGATGTGGAAAAATTACATCCCGCATCGCATCTCTATACGTCCGATCAATTAGTGTCTCATTTCCCGGGTCGTATCTTTGAAGTGATTACCACCTTTCCATTACAAAAAGAAGCAATAAACCAATGGATTCCCTCCCGAAAAGTCAATGTAACCGTCCGTAATTTTCCTTTCTCAGTAGCCGAAATACGACGTAAGTTTCGATTAGAAGATGGCGGCAATGATTACCTGTTTGCCACCACTTTTGCCGACGATAGCAAACGGATGATTTTGTGCAAAAAGAAGATGCGATAATACGTCATCACCATTCCTTTTCTATTATGAATCCCTGTTTTAACACAACCAGCCTTGTCCCAAATGGAAAAGAGCCGATGTTGAATAGAATAGGAAAAAGAGTAAAGAGTGATCTATTGGCTTTGTCGAAGTTTGTTTATCAGTTGAACTCAAGCTATCAAATCCGATGACATTTTCATCTAAAGAAGATTAAGCAAACAAATCTCATTGTCATCTTAATTCTGTTTGTAGGAAGGTGCATTGTCAATAACGCCTCAACACTCCCTGGTGAAAAAAATGCATCTTTTTATATTTTCCAAAAACAAGTGTTTTTTTTATGCCAAAAAAATCGTATCATTGCATAATGATCTTTAGTGATGCTACGAAATGAACATCTCTACAATAGAAAGACATACATCGCATAAAATCAACCAAATTCGTATGAATCGAGCCATAAAAGGAGCTTATGCTCAAGCGTATGACTATTTGGCGAGTTCCATACATCTTTAATGTTAAAAAATAAAAATAGACGTATGAAACCCCCATGACAATCAATTGACGCCCGAGAGAATGAAAATAAAGAGGGCAGAGA
>JBMFIQ010000050.1:0-13904 GCA_049976245.1 Microbacter sp.
AGAAACTGATTATCAAATTAAATTCATCTAATAACACCTAAAAATCAAACCATTATTTACTTGCGAAAGTTGAATAAAATAACTTGCTGATTAATAACAAAAAAGCAGCATATTTATTTGGTAAAGTCGCTGAAAATCAGTAACTTTGTGTTGTCAAACAAAAACCAAAAAATATGCTGCAATACAAAGATACGACAATACTTTCAGAAATAAACAGCTTTTTTACTTCAAGTGAAAAAGCAATGGAAATCATTTTTAGTTTCATACGCTCTTTGACATTTTCGGACAAACGACACGGATTTTCCGGGGCCAACAATCTCAAGTTTAGTAATCACAATAAATTGGTCTTACTCCTGCTGTTTCCTTTTTTTGAGATCAAGAACTCGAGGCATTATGCAGACTCTCCCCTGTATCGTTTTCTTGCTTGCGGCAAAGACATTTTTTACCGTTTAATGAACGACAGTAAAATTGACTGGAGAAATCTTGCATACAGCTTGAATATGCAGTTGATGCGCAAGGTTGAGAACAAAAGCGAGATAGAGGGTTCAAATCCTCGCTGCCTGATTGTTGACGATACGGATTTACCTAAGACAGGCCGTCAGATAGAGCTTATTAGCAAGATCTTTTCGCACGTAACTCACACGTATCATCTCGGTTTTAAGGGGCTGTTTATGGGTTACCACGACGGAAAAAGTTTCTTTTCGTTAGACTTTAGTCTACATGGAGAACGAGGTAAAAACCAAAACAAACCCTACGGATTAACACCTGCACAAATCAAGAAACGCTACAGCAAAAAGCGGGACGCATCCGATAAAGGCAGTGAGCGTGAGCAGGAATATTTTTTGAGCAAGATAGATTCTATGATCAAGATGATCCGTCTGGCCATTGCAAAGGGGATTCGCTTCGATTACCTGCTTACCGACAGTTGGTTTACCTGTTTCGAGCTGGTCAACTTCATTGTTACCCGTCGTATTGGTTGCCATTTTATCGGGATGATAAAAATGGGGAAAACACGTTACAACGCTTTTGAGAAAAACTTAACGGCCAAAGAAACCATTGATTTACTTCGCCGCAAGAAGATGACTAAACGTTCAAAATTGCTTGGATATTATTATGCCGAAACAATGGTTGATTTCAAGGGTATACAAGTAAAACTGTTTTTCTGCAAAGCCTCAAAAAAAGGGAATTGGAACGGAATATTGTCAACCAATACGGAACTGACCTTTGAACAGGCCTACAAAATATACTCCACTCGCTGGTCGATAGAGGTGTTTTTCAAAGAAACCAAACAATACCTTGGCTTAGGCAAATGTCAGGCACAGGATTTTGATGCTCAAATTGCAGCCACGACGCTTTGTATGCTGCAATACAATCAGCTTTCGGTTGTAAAACGCTTCCATGATTACGAAACACTTGGCGAACTGTTTCGGGCATCAAAGCAAGATACGATTCAACTGACCATATCAGAGAAAATATGGTTGATAATCATTGAAATAACATCCGAATTGTCCGAAATACTCAACATCGAAACTGAATTGTTAATGGAAAAATTATTCTATGAAAATGAGAGACTTACAAAATACCTAAATTTCAAAACCCTTTTGCAGGCGGCCTAAGATGAGCTTGCGAAAGTTGAATTATTTTACTTGCGAAAGTTGAAATTTTTATTATTTGTTTGAATATCGGCTGACTGACTAAATGCTTTTCACTATCTTTGCCCATAGTTGTACTATTATTTGTTTTGCAACTCAAATGTACAACGTTAGGGCGATTACTTTGGTAGTTGCCCTATCTTTTTTATCTTCACATCAAAATTTTTGTCGGTCAGTAGTGAAAAATTTTATACTTTTGTTGTTTCAAAGTTGAGCGCGGTATTACGAATGGACGTTTGTTTTTACCTGTAGTTCGATTTTTCAGGATAAAACTTGTTGACCCAAATGATTGTAAAGCCTTTGCATTTGCGTTTAATTTTTATTGCCATTGCTTCCGTCATTGCATTGGTTTCTCTTTTTTTTACCAATCGGTTGGTGAATCGACTAGCTAAAGAAGAACGTCAAAAAATTGAAATATGGGCTGAAGCTACACGTTTGGTTGCCAATTCCAATTCGGACAGTCAAACCGACTTAACGCTCATCATGCACGTGTTGGAAGGAAATACCACGATTCCCGTGGTAATGGTTGACAATCACGATCAATTCATTGCTTCCCGCAACATTGTTGAACCGAAAAAAAACGTGCAAATTTTTCGTGAAAAGATAATTCGTCGCCTCAAATACAAACATCCACCCATCGTCATTGACATTGCACCTGCCACCAAACAATTCATTTATTATGATGATTCATTGATCATTAAAGAGTTGGCTTATTTCCCTTACATTCAGTTAGGCGTGATTGCTTTGTTCATTCTGGTTTCCTTTTGGGCTTTTTCAAGTACCAAAAAGGCAGAACAAAACTTGGTGTGGGTAGGTTTGTCGAAAGAAACGGCGCATCAATTGGGCACACCCATTTCATCCTTGATGGCTTGGGTAGAGCTGTTGAAAACACGCTTCCCTGAAGATACGTTATTGCCCGAAATGGAAAAAGACATTCTTCGATTGAAAACCATTGCTGAACGCTTTTCCAAAATTGGCTCTAAACCTGAGCTGCTTGCCATTCCGCTCATTGATGCCGTGTCCGGATCGGTTCTTTACATGCGCAATCGGATTTCGAATAAGGTTTCCATCGATTTGGTTTCAAAAGTACCTGAAACGGCTGAAGTAATGCTCAATTTGCCTTTGTTTGAATGGGTTATTGAAAATTTATGCAAAAATGCTATTGATGCCATGAATGGGAATGGCAACATTACTATCACCTTATTTGAAGCCGGTCATCACTATGTCATTGATGTGAAAGATACCGGAAAAGGAATGTCCAAAAGGTTGTTCAGAACCGTTTTCAATCCGGGTTTTACCACTAAAAAAAGAGGGTGGGGTCTGGGTCTCTCTTTGGCTAAGCGCATCATTGAAGAATATCATCAGGGCAAAATTTTTGTCAAACAATCCGAATTGAATCGGGGAACTACTTTTCGTATTATTTTAAAAAAGTCCAATTAGTGCGATCTGTTTTTATTTTAAGAATTCGGACATGACATTTGTGTGAGTGGGTAAAAGACGGGTCAAAAGAACATTCATCTTAAAAGTTTTTTCATTATGAACATTGCATTGATCGGGTACGGAAAAATGGGGCACGAAATTGAGCAAATTGCTTTGCAACGCCACCATCACATTGTAGCCAAAATTGATTTAACCACTAGCGATACATTTGATTCACCGGCTTTTCGATCAGCTGATGTGGCGATTGAATTTACGCGTCCTGAAGCCGTGGTCGAAAATTTGCGAAAATGTTTTCGCGCCGGCATTCCGGTGGTGTGCGGTACCACCGGATGGACGTCACATCGGTTGGAACTGTTGCGCGACATGGAAGCTGCCAATGGAACCTTGTTTTGGTCATCCAACTTCAGTTTGGGCGTGAATCTTTTTTTTGCCCTAAATAAATATTTAGCAAAACTGATGAATCCTTTTGCCGACTACGATGTACGCATGGTGGAAACGCATCACACACAAAAATTGGATGCACCCAGCGGCACAGCCATAACCTTGGCTGAAGATATCATCCATTCGCTCGATCGAAAATCTTCTTGGTGCAAAGAACATGCTTCATCGCCCGATGAATTAGCCATTGTATCCATTCGTGAAGGCAATGTTCCGGGTATTCATGAAGTGATGTATGATTCGGAGATGGATACCATCAGCATTAAACACGATGCAAAAAGCCGTCGTGGATTTGCTTTAGGCGCTGTTTTGGCTGCCGAATTTACTGTCGGCAAAAAAGGTTTGTTGAGCATGAATGATATGCTCTCGATTATATTAAACGACATAAAATGAGCCTTATAAAAAGCTTATATTCAAGCGTATGACTATTATGGCGAGTTACATACATTTTAGTGTTAAATAGACGTATAAAATAAAGTCGCAAAAAAAGCAGAAAAAAACCGCTTCATAGTTGTGCAAACGGAACTTTTGTATTAACTTTGCACACGCAAAAGCAAGGCCCCGTGGCTCAACTGAATAGAGTATCTGACTACGGATCAGAAGGTTACAGGTTTGAATCCTGTCGGGGTCACAAGCAAAAACGCTAATTACTTTTTATATAAGTAGTTAGCGTTTGCTATTTATGCCATTTGCACAACATTTGCACAACACGAGCCAATAAGTCCATTACTTTCCATAATATTTCATCTTTAACGGATCATTTTACATAAGAGGTTAATTCCCAATGTAAATGCTCTTAATTCCGTGTATGTTAATCAACGTAATTCCGTTTTGAGAACTGGATATTTCGGTGATACTGGCCATCCCTTAGGTTGTGTATCGCTCTACACAATCAATTGACAAAATAACTGTTTTCGCTTTTGTCCATTCTTTTTGAGAATAATGTTTTACTTTTGTACAACTTTGCTTGAAAGTAGATTGTTGAACCATTAATTTTCCTATAACATTTTGAAACGAGCCATACCAAAAGCTTACGTTTAAGCGTATGACTATATGGCGTATTCCATACACCTTTTGGTGTTAAAAATAAACATAAACATATGAATGTAGAGATTTTAACCATAGGCGACGAGTTGCTCATAGGTCAAGTGGTCGATACCAATTCGGCATGGATTGGCGCTATGCTTACCAAAGAAGGTTTTCATATTCAAGGTATTACAACAGTTGGTGACGAGGCAAATGCCATTACGGACGCTTTGACACGTTTGATGTCACGAAGTGATATTGTGTTGATTACCGGTGGATTGGGGCCGACCAATGATGATATTACTTTGAAAACACTGGCATCGTTTTTCAATACCTCATTGGTATTTGATGAATCGGTGTACGCCGACATTGAAAAGTTTTTTGAAGGTCGCAAAGATATGATGAATGCATTAAATCGCGATCAGGCGTTGGTACCAGCTGATGCCACCGTTATTCATAATAAAGTGGGAACAGCGCCAATTACTTGGTTTGAAAGAGAAGGGAAAGTCGTTGTTTCCATGCCGGGAGTGCCTGTGGAGATGAAACAGGTCATGAGCGATGAAATTATTCCGCGATTAAAGCAGCGTTTTCATGTTCCTTCCATTCAGCATCGTCATTTGTTGGTACACGGCATCGGCGAATCTTCATTGGCCATTCAAATTAAAGCATGGGAAAACGGATTGCCACCTTTTGTTAAATTAGCCTATTTGCCTCAGGTTGGTTTAGTCCGCTTGCGATTGTCTGCCACGCATCCCGATGAAGCATTGTTGACTCAAACACTTGATGATGCAGTCAGTCAACTGATTCCGTTATTGGGAAATGCGTTGTTGGCTTTGGAAGACATCACTCCCGCAGAAGTGATTGATCGGTTATTGAAGCAAAGAAACTTGACGCTTTCCGTTGCCGAAAGTTGTACGGGTGGAACAATCGCTCATCTGATTACTTCACAACCGGGTTGCTCGGCATATTTTAAAGGAGGCGTGATTGCTTATGATAATATGGTGAAAATGAATATCTTGAAAGTAAAAGAGCTTGATTTGTCAACGTATGGCGCTGTCAGTCAACAAGTGGTTGAACAAATGGCAGTGGGAATCAGATCCTTATTGAATACCGATATTGCTGTTGCTACTTCAGGTATTGCAGGTCCGACGGGAGGAACTCCGACAAAACCGACAGGTACGGTGTGGATTGCCGTTGCTACCTCACAAAAGGTCATAAGTCGTATATTTCAATTTGGAACAATGCGCGATCGAAACATTACCAGAGCATCTATTGAGGCTTTGGCCATGGTTAAAGAAGCCGTGGATCAAATGGATGGACAACGTTTTTAGCGGACAACAATATGAAGTGATCGTCATATCTCCATTTCAGATCCATTGGAATTGGATCCCTTGCAATTATTGATAAATTTGTTTTGTCCTGAAATAGGTTTACAAAAAAGTAAACACAAAACAATTAAATGTGATGTAAAAAAACAACTTTTTTGGTTTATCCTTTGAATCAAAGTCAATAAAAGAAAAAAGCTCACTAAAATCGAGGATTTGTGAGCTTTAATTTTGGAAATATGTTGCGGAGAGAACGAGATTCGAACTCGTGAAACCCTTTAGAGGTTTACACGCTTTCCAGGCGTGCCTCTTCAACCACTCGAGCATCTCTCCGTAATTCTCGTTGGCAAAGTTACAAAAAAAAGGTCATCTCACCATGAGTTCATCTAAAAATCCTTCTTTAATGTAAGCATATTTTTCAACGAAAGTTTTCTTATGGATGCTGTTGTTTAAAATAACTTAAAAACAGTTTTTAATCATGTTCTGTTTTAGGATGGGTTTCAATCTAAAAATGGTTCAGAATTCGATTTGGTTGAGACGAAAAAGGGTAGTGGCATTTTGGGTGGTGATTTCTTCGACGACCTTATCCGAAGTGTGATAAATTTCACATAACATTTTGATAATGAATGGCAAAAAACTGCTTTCATTTCTTTTGCCACGATATGGAACAGGCGTAAGATAAGGAGCGTCGGTTTCCAAGACCAGTCGATTTAACGGAACGTGTTTCAATGTTTCACTTAGTTGTGAATTTTTAAACGTAACAATGCCGTTAATGCCTAAATAGAAATGTTCAAAATTCAGGATGCGTTTGGCTTCGTCGAGGGTTCCTCCAAAGCTGTGAAAAACACCACTTAGTCCTTTTGAAGCATATTTTTCTACACAGTGGATGGTTTCCTCAAAAGCATTTCTCTGATGAATAATGACCGGAAGTTGATCATCGACAGCCCATTGCAGTTGTTGTTCAAAAGCGGTGATTTGTTCGTTCAGATGGTCTTGACTCCAATATAAATCAATGCCTATTTCACCGTATGCAACGAAAGGGATGTGGGCGGATTCCTGTTTGATCCATTCAAGTTCGGCCAAAAATTGATCATTGATAGCAGTGGGATGCAATCCGACAGCCACATGAAACAGCTCCTGATCGACAGATTTTAAGGCGCACATTGGTTGAAATGTTTCGCGATCCACGTTGGGTAAAATGATTTGCTTTACGTGAGCCGCTTTGGCACGAGCAATGACTTCAAGCCGATCATTTTCAAATTCAGGCATATACAAATGAGCGTGCGTGTCAATCATCATTTGTTGAACAGATTATAAGCTGTTGTAAACATGAATTTTATTTTTTTTGTGCTGGGAGCAGTTAATTTTTTTTGCCTGAAAAATTATTCCCATTCAATCGTGGCGGGGGGTTTGGAACTGATGTCATAGACAACCCGATTGACGCCACGAACCTTGTTGATGATGTCATTGGAGACCTTTGCCAGAAAATCATAGGGGAGATGAACCCAGTCGGCTGTCATACCGTCAGTTGAATGAACGGCTCTCAGAGCAACGGTATTTTCATAGGTTCGTTCGTCACCCATGACTCCAACCGATTTGACGGGTAACAAAATGGCACCTGCTTGCCAAATGGAATCATAAAGTCCCTGTTCCAACAATGAATCAATGAAAATGGCATCAGCGTCCTGCAGCATTTGAACACGGTCGGCAGTGACTTCTCCCAAGATACGGACGCCTAATCCAGGACCCGGAAAGGGATGACGTCCGAGCAGTTTTGACGAAATGCCCAATTTTGCTCCCACGCGACGCACTTCATCTTTGAAAAGCAATCGCAAGGGTTCCACCACTTTGAGATGCATCTCTTTGGGAAGTCCTCCTACATTGTGATGCGATTTGATGGTTGCTGAAGGTCCTTTGACCGACATGGATTCAATAACGTCAGGATAAATGGTGCCTTGTCCCAACCATTTCACATCCGATATTTTTCGGGCTTCTGCATTGAAGACTTCAATGAAATCACGTCCAATGATTTTTCTTTTCTTTTCCGGATCGATCACTCCTTTCAGATCATTGAGAAATCGTTCGGAAGCATCAACACCAATAACATTGAGCTGCATGTTTTTATATTGTTCCAACACTTGTTGAAATTCGTTTTTGCGAAGCAGTCCGTTGTTGACAAATATGCAGGTTAAGTTGTTTCCAATGGCATGATGCAACAAAACTCCCGCAACGGTGGAATCGACTCCACCTGAAAGCCCTAATACCACTTTGTCGTTGCCCAGTTTAGTTTTGAGTTCGTTAATGGTAGTCTGAATGAATGATTCGGGAGTCCAATCCTGCCGACATTGGCAAATGTTGATCACAAAATTTTTGAGTATTTGGCTTCCTTCAGTGGTATGGTACACTTCAGGATGGAACTGGATGCCGTACGTAGGTTCATTTTTAATTTTAAAGGCTGCATTTTTAACGGTGTCTGTCGATGCAATGCATTCAAAATGATCGGGGAGGCGAGTGATGGTATCTCCGTGCGACATCCAAACTTGAGTGCGTTCGCTGATCCCTTCAAACAGAGGAGATGAAGCGAATCCGGTGTTCAACATAGCCCGACCGTATTCACGTGTTTCAGAAGCTTCCACACTGCCATGTTGGCTGTAACATAAAAATTGTGCTCCATAGCAAATGCCAAGGATCGGCAAACGGCCTTCAATATCGCTTAAATCGGGAATTAATGCATTGGGTTGATGGACGGAATAGGGACTTCCGGAAAGAATGATCCCTTTGGTTGATTCGTCAATGGCCGGAAAATGATTATAAGGATGAATCTCGCAATAAACATTCATTTCGCGAATGCGACGTCCTATTAATTGGGTATATTGTGACCCAAAATCTAAAATAAGAATTTTATCAGTCATGCTGAAGGAAGGATTTTGCTGCAAAGATACGTTTTTTTGTTAACTTTGCATCGGCTTTGGTCTCACTTGTTTTGAAATAAACAGGCTTTGGATGAACGGTATGGCTGTGAGAGACAAAGTACGAATGAGTCAAAACTAAAATTTAAAAATATGGGAAATAACTTATTAGCCGGTAAACGCGGAATCATTTTCGGTGCCTTAAATGAGATGTCCATTGCATGGAAGGTGGCAGAACGGGCAGTAGAAGAAGGAGCAATCATCACACTATCCAACACGGCATTGGCTGTTCGAATGGGAACTGTTTCGGAGTTGGGGAAAAAATTGAACGCTGAAATTATTCCCGCCGATGCAACCAAAGTGGAAGATCTGGAAATGGTCTTTGCTCAATCACAAGAAATCATGGGCGGAAAAATTGATTTTGTTTTGCATTCCATTGGCATGTCGCCCAACGTTCGCAAGAAAAGAGCTTATGACGATTTGGATTACAATTTATTGCAAACAACACTCGATATTTCGGCCATTTCGTTTCACAAAATGTTGCAGGTAGCCAAAAAAATGGATGCCATCAATGAGTATGGTTCGGTATTGGCTCTTTCGTATGTGGCTGCACAACGTACTTTGTTTGGTTACAATGACATGGCCGATGCCAAAGCCATGTTGGAATCCATTGCGCGTAGTTTTGGTTACATCTACGGACGTGAAAAAAATGTTCGGGTCAATACCATTTCTCAATCGCCAACCATGACGACCGCCGGAAGTGGGATTAAAGGTTTTGACGGTCTGATGGATTTTGCCGATCGAATGTCGCCGCTGGGAAATGCCACTGCCGAAGAGTGTGCCAATTATTGCATTGTGATGTTTTCTGATTTAACACGTAAAGTGACCATGCAAAATTTGTATCACGACGGAGGCTTTTCATCCATGGGTATGAGTTTGAAAGCCATGACTCAATACAATAAAAGTTTTGAAAATGAGTTCAAAGATGAACATGGACACATTATTTACGGATAAATCAATCATTTAACTTAGCAATTTCATGTCATCTTTAGCTAAAAAATCCATTTTAACCGTTTTTCTTGTTCTTGTAGCTGATCAAAGTTTGAAATTTTTTGTCAAACTACATTTTCCTTTAGGATATGATTATCCCATCTTTCCTTGGTTTCACATCTACTTTATTGAAAATAACGGGATGGCTTTTGGCATGGAATTGTTTGGTAAATTGTTTCTGAGTCTTTTTAGAATTGCGGCAGGCGCCTTTTTAATCTATTATTTAATCAAAATCATCAAACGTCACGATCCTGTTGGTTATGTAGTAGCTATTTCACTCATTCTTGCAGGGGCCATCGGCAATTTATTGGACAGCGCATTTTATGGCTTGATCTTTTCGGACAGTGCGTCCGGCGTGGCAACGCTTTTCCCTATGGGTGGCGGATACGCTCCGTTATTTTATGGAAAAGTTGTTGATATGTTATATTTTCCGCTCATTCAAGGTCATTTTCCTCAATGGATTCCATTTTGGGGCGGTGAAGAGTTCATTTTTTTTAGGCCTATTTTTAATATTGCCGACAGCGCCGTAACGGTAGGTGTGTTCATCATCCTTCTTTTTTATCGTCGTTATTTGTCGGATAATAAAACCAATGCCGATCAAACAGCTTCTATGGTCAAATAATTCATGGTGTTATAATTCATTTGGCATTTGTCTTTGAAATGGATTGGGGTGTTTTTTTTGATTAAAAATTAAATTTGAAACAAACCTAAAAAAACCTCATTAAGAAATGACTTTTTCATGAGTTCATACGTTCTTTGTGTTAAAATAAAAATAGACACATGAAATGAGCAGAAACATGAAACATTGAGATTCACCAAAAACGACGAAAATGTAACATGCGAATTTCATACGACCTTTAAAAATCAATTATTTACGAATGAAACATCTTTTTTTCATTATGGCATGGCTGTTGTTGATTGTCGGCTGCAGTGAACAACCTCGAGGCGTCATGTCCGAAAATAAGATGGCGGATGTTATGTACGATTTGACGCTGGCTAATAATTGTCTAATGACAAAAGGATATTTGGGCTCGAATGACAGCGTGAAAAAGAAAAATTTTGAATACGTTTTGTTAAAACATCACATTACGCCTGCTGAATTTGATTCTTCAGCGGCATGGTACAGTCGTCATTCTGTGCGGTACGAAGAAGTGTATGGTTTGGTAATTGCCAAACTCGATCATCTTCAAAAAGAACTGAATGCAGGAAAATTCAAAGATAAAGTGCCGGTTCGTACAAAAAATGACACCATCAGCCTTTGGATATTGCCGACCGATTATCATTTCCCTCCATCCAACAAGCCGTTGGTTAAAAACCAGCCACGTGATAAGATTTATTTTCGATTCGAAGGCAGTCAGTTGGGATTGGGCGATAAGTTGTTCATGACTTTTCTCTTGAAAATTGATCCTTCCGATCGTGCCACGAAACAACACATGTGGATCAAAGTACATTATTTTCCCGATCAGGTGGACAGTTTAGTGTCATATACAAAAAATGACGGAAAATGGCGAAAATATACGCTTACATTTCCATTGTCTTCAACAAAAAAAGTCAAGTTTGTAGAAGGTGCGTTGCTCGATTACGACAAAGCAAAAGGAAAACAACATGCATCGGTTGATCAAATTCGATTGGTACACATATCGTATCCCCCTCCGCCTCCGAAAGCTCCACAACAAAAAAACAAGAAGAAATTCGGTCATTGGTATTGGCCTTTTTAAAAGTTCGTGGGGATGATGTCAACGTTTAAATTGTTTACAATAAAGTATTGAATGAGTTTTTTTGATCTTTGCGAAGTTAGTTTGTTCATTTAATCATTGCTTTAATGGGCGCAATATTTGTTCATGGTCATCTACGGCAAATCCTTACAAACAAGATTCCAATATTCGCTTTAAATTATTGATTTCAATTGTTTTATATTTTTGAGTTGCCAATTTTAATGATTTCAAAATGAGTTCTGTATTGTATCCTTTAAAATTCAAACCAATTTTTCAATCTCGCATTTGGGGAGGCGATCGTCTTCGAACATTAGGCAAGCAATTGCCTGACAATGAGCATATTGGTGAAAGTTGGGAGCTGTCGGGTGTGCCCGGCAATGAATCGGTGGTGATGAACGGTTTTTTGACCGATAACAGTTTGTCGGAAATCATTGAAGTGTACATGGATGAAATGGTAGGAAAGAAAATTTATGATCAATTTGGCACTCAGTTTCCACTGCTAATCAAATTCATTGATGCCGAAGATGATCTTTCCATACAGGTCCATCCCAACGATCAATTGGCTATGGAACGGCATCAATCGTACGGCAAAACGGAAATGTGGTATGTGATCGATGGCTCACCGGAGGCTTCCTTGATTTCAGGTTTTATTCCCAATGTTGATAAAACGATGTATTTGAATCATTTACAAAACGGAACTTTGGATGCCATTATGCAACGTTTTCAGGTCAGCAAAGGGGATGTCTTTTTCATTCCTGCCGGTCGCGTGCATGCCATCGGCAAAGGATGTTTAATTGCCGAAATTCAGCAAACGTCTGACATCACCTACCGTCTTTTTGACTATAACCGCAAAGACAATCAGGGCAAATTGAGGGAACTGCACACGGATTTGGCTTTAGATGCCATTGATTTTCAATATGTTTCTGATGCTAAATATCATCCAAACGTGGTGCCTGATCTGCCTGTCGAAATCGTTTCGTGTCCTTATTTCACAACCAATCTGATTCATTTGCAAAAAACACTGGAGCGTGATTATTACAGGCTCGATTCGTTTGTTATTTTTATTTGCCTGAATGGATCATTTATCATTGAAACCAACGGCAATGAAACATGGGTGACAAAAGGAGAAACGGTATTGCTGCCTGCACTTTTGTCCGACGTGCGATTAAAACCACAGCCAAAGGCAGAGTTGCTGGAGATTTATGTGAAATGAGGTAACTTTCATTGCTTTTTGTCGATTTATTTTTAAAGATTCAGATGCATTGTCATTTGACGTTTTTCCTCCGATAATTCAATTTCATGAAGGATAAGGCTGTTAATAACAGAACCATTTTACTTGACGCCGAAGAATCGGAAATGTTGAGAAAATCATTGTTTTTTTTGTCCAATGACGCAATATCCCATGCATTCTCGGATATCAGCAACAAAATTGTTTGTGGAGATGCGCTGACTGCGTTGTCAAAATTTCCGAGATCCTTTGCCGATCTGATCATCGTTGATCCACCCTATAATTTAACAAAACAATTTGGAAATCATCGTTTTGTGAAAACATCCTTCGAAACGTATGTGGCTTATTTAAAAAGTTGGTTTCCTGCTGTGGTTTCCTGTTTGAAACCAAGTGGCTCCATTTATGTGTGCGGTGATTGGCAATCGACGGCTGCCATTCAATTGGTAATGAGCGAATATGTGACCATCCTGAATCGAATTACTTGGCAACGCGAAAAAGGACGAGGTGCCAGGTCAAATTGGAAAAACGGCATGGAGGACATCTGGTTTGGCGTGAAAGATCCCAAACATTATTGTTTCAATGTGGATGCGGTTAAAGTGAAGCGTCAGGTGATGGCGCCCTATAAGCAAGATGGGCGACCGAAAGATTGGTTTTCGTCGGAAGAAGGAAATTTCAGGCTGACTTATCCGTCCAATTTTTGGGATGACATAACCATTCCTTATTGGTCAATGCCCGAAAATACAGTTCATCCCACACAAAAATCGGAAAAATTGATGGCAAAACTTATTTTGGCCAGTTCCAACGAGGGCGATCTGGTTTTTGATCCATTTCTTGGGTCAGGAACGACTGCCGTGGTGGCAAAGAAACTGAATCGTCAATTCTGCGGCATTGAAATCAATGAAACTTATGCCTGTTTAGCGCAAAAACGTTTGCAAATGGCCGACGAAAACAAACAAATTCAAGGTTTTAGCGATGGCATTTTTTGGGAACGGAATACATTGAAATTTCAAAAAAAGCAGACCAAAAAACGTTGAATGATTTATTCTTTCATACGTAAATAATCTGTTAATATATAGGCAAAATGCCATGTTTTTTTGTTAAATACAGCTTTATCAATAGAA
>JBMFIQ010000051.1:0-13687 GCA_049976245.1 Microbacter sp.
TTCTATTGATAAAGCTGTATTTAACAAAAAAACATGGCATTTTGCCTATATATTAACAGATTATTTACGTATGAAATCAATTACTGTTCCTTACATTCCACACCTGAATGACACTACGGCAGAAGTAGCAGCCGATTTTTTGGAAGAAGAGGGAAAAAAGGGAAATATCGAACAGCTTAATTGGGGGAATGATTATCCATACAAACCAATCACTTTTTTTGGGATTGGGCGATCAAGGTCGCATCTTTTTATCAAATATTCCGTCAAAGGAAATGTGTTGCGTGCTGTCAATCATGAAGATCAAACGCCTGTTTGGGAAGATAGCTGCGTGGAATTTTTTTGTGCTGTTCCTGATGGCTCCGGCTATATGAATTTTGAATTTAACTGCATTGGGTCGTGTTATGCAGCTTTGTATGATCAGCCTCGACAGGGTAAATTACGTTCTCTTAACGAAATGCGTCGCATTCTGAGGTTTCCTTCTTTAGAGCCGATTCCTTTCAATGAAATGGAGGGTCATTTTGAATGGGAGCTTACTGTGGGTATTCCTTTTGACTTGTTGGGTCTCGACGGTGAACATCTCCCTGCGGGTATTCGGGCTAATTTTTACAAATGTGCCGATGCAACAAGCCTTAAACACTATCTAAGTTGGAATCCCATTCATACGGAGTTTCCCGATTTTCATCGTCCTGATTTTTTTGGTGAGTTATTCTTTGACTAAATGGTTTTGATAAGGATTGGCTGCTTAAATGAGTAAAATGCCTTATCTTTGTGACAAATTTTAAAACAAAGTCAATTATGAAGAAAGCATTTGTTTTTCCCGGTCAGGGAGCTCAATTTGTGGGCATGGGTAAAGAGTTATACGATACAAACGAACAGGCAAAAGAACTTTTTGAAAAAGCAAACACCATTCTTGGGTTTCGCATCACAGACTTCATGTTTTCTGGGACAGATGACGATTTGCGTCAGACTAAAGTAACACAACCGGCTATTTTTCTTCATTCAGTGATTTTAGCAAAAACGTTAGGCGAAGAATTTCATCCCGATATGGTTGCAGGTCACTCCTTGGGTGAATTTTCGGCATTGGTGGCCGCCGGAGCTCTTTCTTTTGAAGATGGGCTTCGACTTGTTGCTGCCCGTGCAACAGCTATGCAGCGAGCTTGTGAACTTCAGTCCTCTACCATGGCTGCTGTTTTGGGACTTGCCGATGATGTGGTGGAGTCGGTTTGTAAAAAAGTGGACGGCATTGTTGTACCTGCCAATTTTAATTGCCCGGGTCAATTGGTTATTTCAGGTGAAGTGGAAGCTATTCAAAAGGCATGTGATTTGCTCAAAGAAGCCGGCGCAAAAAGGGCTTTAATGCTTTCAGTCAGTGGCGCTTTCCATTCTCCACTTATGGAGCCGGCTCGTGCCGAGTTGGAACAAGCCATTCACGCTACTCAGTTTTATCAACCCGTTTGTCCTGTTTATCAAAATGTGGATGCTTTGCCCCAAACCGATCCTGAAAAAATAAAAGAAAATTTAGTGGCTCAACTGACTTCTCCCGTTCGTTGGACACAAACCGTGCAAAACATGATTGCCGACGGTGCGGGTTGGTTCCGTGAATTAGGACCCGGCAATGTGTTGCAGGGATTGATCAAAAAAATCAATAAAGAGGTGGAAACCTGCTAATCATAGTTTGTATGTTATCGTGAAACGAGCCATAAAAACAGCTTATGCTCAAGCGTATGACTATTTGGCGAGTTCCATACATCCTTAGCGTTAAAAAATTAAAATAGACGTATGAAAAACGTTGGATCATCCTCAGGCATTATCCGACGTTTTTTGTTTTCAATTTCCAATGACTTTTGAGTTTTTCCTAACAGCGTTTTAAATCAACAGGTTCATCATCCTGTTTTTGTCATGAGATGCATCGTTCAATGATGAAAATTTCTTTACTTTGTCCTTGAAAAATAGGATGTTGAACCCAATCATGTTTTCTGATGAGTTATAAAAGAATTGCAGTAAAAGTTGGAAGCAACGTATTGACCAAATCTGACGGCCGTTTGGATATTACCCGCGTGTCTTCCATTGTTGATCAAATAGCCGTGTTGCATCATGCAGGCATTGAAGTCATTTTGATTTCATCCGGAGCAGTCGCATCGGGACGGGGAGAGATTCAGCCGACAAAGAAATTGGATGAAGTCTCAGCACGACAACTTTTTTCGGCGGTGGGTCAGGCTAAGTTGATTAATCGGTATTACGAATTCTTCAAAGAGCAAGGCATTATTTGCGGACAAGTGCTTACTACCAAAGAAAACTTCAGCTCCCGTTCTTTGTATTTGAACCAACAAAATTGCATTCAGGTGATGCTTCAAAATCGCGTCATTCCCATTGTAAACGAAAATGACACCACATCAGTCACCGAATTAATGTTTACGGATAACGATGAGTTATCGGGATTAATTGCAACCATGATGGATGTTGAAGCCTTAATCATTTTAAGCAATGTGGACGGTTTGTTCGACGGTCATCCCAATGATCCTCAATCGCAATTAATTCGTGAAGTTCAACCGGATGATACGCATCTGGCCACTTACATTTCCGATCATAAGTCCTCATTGGGACGAGGCGGCATGGGTACCAAATGCTCCATTGCGCAAAAAGTGGCTTCAGAAGGCATCACGGTGATGATTGCCAACGGAAGACGGGAAAACGTGTTGATTGATCTAACAGCTCATCCTAAAAACGTATTGCACACTCATTTTTTCCCTTCCGTTAAACCGGTCTCTGGCATAAAAAAGTGGATTGCCCACAGTGAAGATTTTGCAAAAGGTGTGGTGAAGTTAAATGATGGAGCAGTGGCTGCCTTGCTCGATCCTTCCAAAGCTGCCAGTCTGTTGCCTGTAGGTATTGTCGCTATTGAAGGCGATTTTGATGCTGACGACATTGTTCGTTTAACCGATCAACACGGTATTACCATTGGAGTGGGGAAAGCTCAATATGATGCTTCGACAGTTCGTGCTTTGATGGGTCAAAAAGGGCAGAAACCATTTATTCACTATGATTATTTGATGTTGGGCTAACGCTTTCGGTTTTTTTGTAGTTTGTTTTCTTGGTAGTAACAACGTAATTGTTCATATTCTTTACCTCAGTGCGCTGAATGGATTATGAGCGTTGAGGATAAGTGAATAAATTGATCTTTTTTTTGTTGATATTCAATGAATTATTAGTAATGATTTGCCACAATTCCCCTTTCTGATGTTTTTTTGAATAACAATGAACTTAAGGGAGAACATTTTCTCTTTTTTATGGTCGCACATAAAATTGGTGCGTGAAAGAAAAAAACGGATGAATGTTTTTCATATTAACGATAAATGTGTAATTTTGTAGCCCAATCATCCTTTTTTTATTTATTAAAATGTAACCCGTTTATGGCAAAGAATAGTAAGGAAACTCCTGATAATTTAGAACACGTTGAAACCGTTTTGACCAAATCGGAAATCTTCATCGAAAAATATCAAAAACAGATCATTTATGTTGTAGGTGTAGTGGTATTGATCGTATTGGCTATATTGGCATTACGCAATTGGTACATTGTTCCGAGAGAAAAAGACGCACAAAATAAGTTGGCGGTTTGTCAAAACTATTTTGCCGTTGATTCATTTCAGGTTGCGCTCAATGGCAACGGAACAGATCAATGTATTGGATTTAAGGGTATTTTAGATGAATACGGTTGGACAAAAGCTGGTGATTTGGCTAATGTTTATGCCGGAATTTGCTATTATCGTTTAGGGGATTTTAAAAATGCCATTCAATATTTGAAAAAGTTTCATGCCGATGACGTGAACGAGTCTCATGCGGTAACGGGCTTAATCGGCGACTGTTATGTCAATCTTGGACAAACAGAAGAAGGTATTCATTATTTCTTAAAAGCTGCTGATACACAGAATGATTTAGTCAGCCCAATCTATCTGAAAAAAGCTGGCATAGCGTACGAAAGTTTAGGAAAATACAAAGATGCTTTGGCCATTTACACCAAAATTAAAGAACAATATGCCCAAAGTCAGGAAGCATCCGATATTGATCGCTATATAGGAAGAGCTACTGTATTAGCTCATTAATAGCATGTGGTGATCCACCTTTTTCAACTGCTTCAATGATCTTGGAGCAGTTTTTATTTGCAATTTTGTTTATTCATTCAACTTTCGCAAGCAAACAATGATTTGATTTTTAAGTATGATAAAATAAATTCTACTTGATAATCAATTTCTTATAGCTTTAATATCGAAGGAAAAAATGATTGATTTATCCTATTGATGTATTTTTTTTTGAAGTAAAAGTAATGTTGATTTTCACAAAAGATCTTTGATTAGGGATTGATCTCGTCCGGCGAGCCGAAAAATAAGGGATGAAGGCGATAACAAATCGTTCCTGTTTGAGCGACAAAGGAGCGAGTTGGACGATTTAAGCCTTCATACCGACCGTTTTTCGAGTGAGGCGGGCGGAGTCTTGACTTCATCCGTTAAATCGGATTGTTCCATTCGCTACTTTTTGTGTTAAGTGGAACATCCCGCTTGCGGGGTCAAAAAGTAAGTCAGAGTTAAGGGGCGGAAGCCCCTTGTAATGAACATGCAAAAGTTAAGTTTATTCATTCTCAATATGGCAACCATTTATCATAATCTTTCTCAATATGATGCTTCAACCATGCCGGCAACCGATGGCATGCGTTTTGGTATTGTGGTTTCGGAATGGAATCCGGAAGTGACGGAACGTTTATTGGCAGGAGCTTATCATACTCTGCAAAAGCATGGCGTCACACCCGATCAGATTGAAATTGTTCATGTGCCGGGCAGTTTTGAGCTTGTTTTTGGCGCTAAGTGGATGATTGATAAGTGTGAGGTTGATGCGGTCATTGTTTTAGGGGCCGTTGTGCGTGGAGGAACGCCTCATTTTGAATATGTTTGTCAAGGCGTGACTCAAGGTGTGACTCAACTTAATGTGAATCAGGATATTCCGGTTATTTTTGGTTTGCTCACCACAGACACCATGCAGCAAGCTCTCGATAGAGCCGGCGGTATTCACGGGAACAAAGGCGATGAGGCGGCTATAACGGCAATAAAAATGGTTCATTTGAAACGGAGTATCTAATTTTTTTATACCTTTGCAATCTTTTTTGGGAAAAGGGCAGTTACCAGAGTGGCCAAATGGGGCAGACTGTAAATCTGCTGGCGATGCCTTCGGTGGTTCGAATCCATCACTGCCCACGTTCTTGATCTTTTTTCTACTCGTGTTCTTGGTAACCACGTTAAAAACAAGTTGATGAAACAGTCATTTTCCTTTCTTTTTCTATTGCTGACCGTTGTTTTTTCGTCATCTCTCTTGATATCCAATTTGGTGGCTTTCAAAGTGGTACAAATTGGGATGGTGGTTGTCCCTGCTGGAATATTTCTGTTCCCTCTGACCTATATTATTAATGATTGCATCACTGAGGTGTGGGGTTATAAGAAAGCACGGCTGATGATTTGGTTGGCTTTTGCGATGAATTTTTTTGCCGTGTTTTTCTATCAGTTTGCCATCGCTCTGCCGGCAGCGCCTTTTTGGCCGCATCAACATGCTTTTGCCACTGTTTTGAGTCAAACTCCGAGAATGGCTGTTGCCAGTTTATCAGCTTTTTTGGTGGGTTCTTTTTTGAATGCTTACGTGATGAGCAACATGAAACGTTCCATGAATGGAGCTCATTTTTCGTTGCGTGCCATTCTTTCTACAGCTATCGGCGAAAGTGCCGATTCTACGATTTTTATTTTGATTGCTTTTTATTCGTTCCTCTCCGTTCGGCAAATGGTTTGGATGATTGTTACTCAAGCTTTGTTGAAAGTTTTGTACGAAATTGTTGTCCTGCCAATCACTCAACGTGTGGTCGTGTTTATCAAACAACGAGAAGATGTAGATGTCATTGATCATGATATTTCGTATCGGTTTTGGAAAATCAGCGAAATCTAATGTTTTTTTTGAGCAAAAGAATATTATAATTACCAATTTTTATGGAAGCATTACACCATTTAGGGAGTAACTCATCAATCCCGTCAACTTATGATCCGTCTGTATTGGAAACATTTCAGAATAAACATCCTGAGCATGACTATTGGGTGAGGTTTCAGTGTCCTGAATTCACAACGCTGTGTCCCATTACCGGGCAACCTGATTTTGCAACCATTCTGATTGATTATGTGCCGGACCAAAAGATGGTGGAAAGTAAGAGTTTGAAACTTTATTTGTTTAGTTTCAGGAATCATGGTAATTTTCACGAAGATTGCGTGAACATCATCATGAATGACTTGATTCATTTGATGGAGCCTAAATACATTGAGGTGACAGGGTTATTCTTACCGCGAGGGGGCATCAGCATTCATCCTTACTGCAATTACGGAGTGCAGGGAAGTTCGTTTGAAGAAATGGCTCGTTACAGGATGTTGCATCACAATTTGTGATGATCAACATGCAGATAATAACTGGTTTATTTCATCTTTCCTGATCATTTTCTCCCAGTCTGCTGTTTGGGTTTTTCTTTCCCAAAGATCCCATGTGATGACGGTTCTGTGCAACAAGACTTGGTCACGACGGGTTAGTTTGTGTGCTGAATCCACAGAAGCGTACATTAAATTTCCCAGAAAATCCAACATCGATGGGAGCAACGGTTCAATGAAAGTCTCAAAAGAGGCATCGTTCATGTTGACTAAGTCATCAAGCGCATGATGAAAATAGTGTTCCATTTCGGTTTCGGCAAGGGCTTGTGCTTCCTGTGGCCTGTCAACGCGCAATCGCAATATTTTTTGAACAACTGCCCGCATCTTTTCAATTTCCCGTTCGATGTAATCTCTTTTTTCCATGCTTAGATTGATAATGTTGCAAAGCCAATGGTCTCTTTCAGTTGGTAATATTTAATGTAGTGCCGCTGGGATATACATGGTATTGTTGCAATTTATGCCGTGAAGGACCGCTGATGGGCCATCCTGTTCCATCCATAATGCGGTAAACGGAGCCGCAAACGGGACATTTTGCCGTTAAATCGGGTTGAACCACGACCCTGATGTTTTGCTGTGCTTCATATGGGCAAGCTAAATCGAAAGCAGCATATGTGTCATCTAAAGTGTGAACAACTAAAATGCCGCCAAATCCCAAGGCTTCCAATCCGCTGTTTGGAGTGATGTAACTTTGATAGGAGCCAATGGCGGTAAGGTTTGTTTGCTGTAAGAGATTGACTTGCAAATTGACTGGCGCTAAAGGAATGGTTGTTGTGTTGGTGTTGCAACTCCATTCTGTACAGGCAAAGAGAAGCATGATAACCCATTGAATCCACAACGGAAGATGTTCTTTTAATGGCTTTTTCTTTTTCATTGGGATACTTAGTTCAGTTATAAATTGATATGAAAGTAGAACCGAATTCCCCATTTGTTGGCATTCGGATCATTTCGATGGGTGATCCGTGCAATGTATTCAACGCCCAGCAGGCTGAGAATATTGTACACCCCGACGCCACCTTCAATGTAGGGAACATCAATGGGCTGCATGCCCGAAGGCATTGTGAGAATGTTGTCATAACCTTTACGTAAACCCGCTTCAGCCATTTTGAGTGAGAAAGATTCCAATAAATGAAGTTTTTTGATGATGGGGATTTTATTGAGAATCAATCCTGATGAATAATAATGAACATGTACTTGGACATATTTGTCGCCGGCATACTCAAGGTTGTTCATCAAGTTAAAGTTGTAAGCTGAAAATGTGTATGTTTCGTTGCCACGTGCAATGGCTAACAAAGGGAATGGAACATTTCCTAAAATATATCCCGCTTCCGCAATGTAATATACGGAGCCTCCTTCGAAAGAAACGGTGTGATTGATCGTGGTTAAAAGTTTAAAATAATTGCCCGTTATGTGGCCAAAAGCAAAGTTTCCGCCGTCTAACTGAAAATGGAAAACGGGGAATTGATTGGATATATAGCGTCGGTCATAACAATTATCCCAAACCAATTGATCTCTTGAAAGACGAAAGTCAATTTTTGCACCGCGTTCCAAGAAACTTTCAACCGGATCATTGTTGTGAATAAATCGGATGTATTTGTTGGAATAAATGCGATTGTTGTAAAAGGTAACCGTTGTTTTGAATTCACGGGTCCATTCCCGTTGATATCTGAATCGCCAGGAAGCAACCTCATTCACCACCGTGTCCGGATGATATCGAAAGAAAGATGAAAACACATCATTTTCGCTTGGCGATACTTTACCTTCGCTGACTAAAAAAATATCTTCATTGAACCCTGTTTGGTATGCATTTTTATTGTACTGAAGGTCAATTTGTTGAAACGAATGTGTTGGCAATCGGTACAATGTAACGCCGCCAAACTTCCAACTGTCATCGCGGAAGGCATAACCAATGTTGCCACCGATGCTGAAGTTTTTCCATAGTCGTTGATTGGTGCGTAAGGCTAATCCTCCGGTAGGTCCGTCAATGGCATTGTTGTGATAGAGTTGGTTGAAAGGGCCAATATCAATTTTTCCCCAATGAGCATATTGATACATGAATAAATCGGTCAACCACGCGGCCTTTTTCATCAATGAGGTTTGATTAAATCGTTCCAACCGTTGGTACAACGAATCGTTGGTAGGGTGAATTTGTGTTTCCGTGCGTCGTTGATTGAGCATGATCAAGTCTTCATTATTGGGTTGTGGCGGTTCCAAAAGAATTTCTTTGGTCATGGCTACTTCGAGGTGCTTTTTCCGAAAAGGCCCAATGGAAGTGATGTCTAAAATCAGAAAATTAGTTATGGACGAATAATACCATCGATTGTTTTGCAATGAAAAATATTGATCGATGGAAATGGATTTAACGAAGTTGATGTGAATGTTTCGAGGAATTTCAACGTGAATGTGAGTTAAAGCTGCTGAAGCCGAATCGACCGATAAAAATCCTTTGTAAAGGTATTCATTTTTGTGAAGTGGTAAAAATCCGATATCGTATGTTTTTCGTCCGTTGACAAAACTACTGTCTTTCAAGAAATAGCCGTAATGCGACAAGGCGTCGTTGGCTATGGGACTAAAAAAATAGTTTCCTGAATTGATCACTTTGTTGTTGTAGAAATTTTCATGAGGCAGGAAGAGCCCGACTAAATTTTGCATATATTCTTTTCCAACAGGCAAAATGGATAATTCACGATTTGAAAATATCTCTTTTTGTTCTCTGACCGAGGGGTAGGTTGGTTGTCTATAGATTTTGTCTTCGGTAAATAGTGGCAGTGTGTAAAGCGAATCAACCGAGAAAGTGGCAGCATGAGCTACCTGAGTCCCTTGGATCCATTGTTGCGGAAGATGATACATGTAAGCTTTTACTCGTTCCGATTCCGTTGAAGGATGATGTCCTTTTTCGGGATTGTTGAGCGGCTTGTTTTGAATGATTTGCTGAATGATGGCAGTGGCTTTTCGATCTTTTTGTACTGTTTCTAAAGGCAATTCAGTTTCTTTAAGTCGTTTTAATGCAATGTTGACGGCTGCGCTTCGATGTGGTTTGATTTTGACTCGTTCGGTAGCGTAACCGTCAGCAGAAAATAGAATGATGGTATAACGACCATCCCCTTTTAAAAAAAAATAACCCTCGTCATTACTTTGTGTAACGACGGGGGAATTATGAAATCGAATAACGGCATGAGAAACAGGCTTAAATGTTTCTCTATCAATAACTTGACCTACAATGATTTGTTCTTCTTGAGCAAACGTTAACTCCGTGATGGACAAAAAACAGATTGTAAAAATCATGCGAAAGAGCAACCATTTTTTCATGGAAGGTCAAGTTTTCATCTGACAAGGATTAACCCACTAACGATTGGTATTGTTTGGCTGTTAAGAGGTTTTTAACTTCCGATGGATCGGTCAACGATATTTTGATGATCCAGCCTTGCCCATAGGGATCATCATTGACTAATTCGGGATGATCATTAAGTTGGTTGTTGGTTTCAAGAATGTTTCCTCCTGCCGGTAAAAAAAGATCGGAGACAGTTTTTACGGCTTCAATGGAGCCAAAAGTTGCGCCTGCAGTTAGGGTTTGTCCTACCGTTGGGATATCGACGTAAACAATTTCTCCCAGTTCATTTTGTGCAAAATCGGTGATACCAACATAGGCCTGATCATTTTCAACGCGAAGCCATTCATGATCTTTGGTGTAATAAAGATTTTCGGGAATGTTCATAATGAATAATAAATTAAAATTAGGTTTTTATTTTAGTTCTACAATTATCTAATGCCATCAATTCTAAATCCATCACATATCTTGTTTGTTGTTGATGAAACAAGTTCCGTGTGACCTTGACATAAAAATTATCAACACGTGAAAGATAAAAATCAGCAAATGAACACGATATGTCTTATTTGATTTTCATTGTTAAAGAAACAAATTTACAAAACATTTTCGATTATCAGCATGAGTGATGAAAATTTATGCACATGTTCATTTTGAAATGTTCTATTTGAAAAGGTTTTGACGTGAAGCATGTCGGTTTTAAATTCCGATTGGATGCTGTAAAACGAGCCATAAAAACTGCTTATAATCAAACGTATGACTATTTTGGCGAGTTCCATTTAACTTTTAGCGTTAAAATTTAAAATAGACGTATGAAAGTCAATCAATAACGGTGGAATTGGATGAATGGAACCGAAGTTTTTCGAAATGATGGTATGGATCAATAAAAAATGAACAATTTCTGTTGTACCTTTGTTTATCACTTTAATGTTATCAATTATGTCAGTACATTCAGCTGAACCCATTCGGAAAGTGACGACGCATCGCCTTTTTGAAATGAAGGCTCGTGGGGAAAAAATAACGATGCTCACGGCTTATGATTATACCATGGCAAAAATTGTCGATCAGGCCGGAATTGATGTCATCTTAGTGGGTGATTCGGCTTCAAATGTCATTGCCGGAAATATTACCACATTGCCCATGACCTTGGATGAGATGATTTATCACGGGCGGTCGGTGATGAAAGCCGTGGAACGAGCCTTAGTGGTGGTTGACATGCCATTCGGCACCTATCAGGGTAATTCTACGTTGGCATTAGCATCAGCCATTCGCATCATGAAAGAGACCGGAGCAGATTGTATCAAATTGGAAGGCGGTGAAGAAATTTTGGACTCCGTTAAGCGAATTTTATCGGCCGGAATTCCCATCATTGGTCATTTGGGTTTAACACCGCAGTCGATCAACAAATTTGGAACTTATACCGTCAGAGCGCGTGAAGAGAATGAAGCACGTCGTTTGGTTGCAGACGCTCATTTATTGGAAGAAGTGGGTTGTTCGGCCATTGTCCTTGAAAAAATTCCTGCTCAATTAGCCGGTCAAGTTGCCTCGGAATTGAAAATTCCCATCATTGGAATTGGCGCCGGCGGAAAAGTGGATGGACAGGTGCTGGTTATTCATGACATGTTGGGCATGACCAATGGTTTTTCTCCAAGGTTTTTACGTCGATATGCCAATCTTCACGACATCATGTTTGAGGCGGTTCAACATTATGCGGAGGATGTCCGATCGGGCGATTTCCCCAACGAAAAGGAACAATATTGAAATGTTCAGGAAACTTTGTTTTAAGGTATTATACAAAAGGATAAAATAGTATGCAACTTATTGACGGTAAATTTATTGCTTCGCAAATTAAACAGGAGATTGCTCAAGAAGTGGCGGAAATGAAAGCCATTGGAAAACCGGCGCCTCATTTAGTGGCCATTTTGGTGGGACATGATGGCGGCAGCGAAACATACGTGGCAAGCAAAATAAGCGATTGTCATGAAGTGGGATTTCAATCGTCCCTGATTCGTTTAGAAGATGATGTTGCCGAGGCACAACTATTATCGACCATTCAACAGTTAAATCACGACGATTCGGTGACCGGATTTATTGTTCAGCTTCCGTTACCAAAGCATATTAACGAACAGAAGATCATTGAAGCCATTGATCCCAAAAAAGATGTGGACGGATTTCATCCCGTCAACATGGGAAGAACTTTTATAGGTCTTCCTTCATTGGTATCGGCCACACCGGCAGGCATTCTGGAATTGCTGAAACGATATCGGATTGAAACAGCCGGAAAGCATTGTGTGGTAATTGGTCGCAGTAACATTGTCGGTAAACCGGTGGCAGGATTGATGATGCAGAAGAATTATCCCGGCGATGCGACGGTGACGGTATGCCATAGTCGAACAAAAAATATTGCTGAAATTTGTCGTCAGGCTGACATTTTGATTGCAGCCATCGGACAACCTGAGTTTGTCACGGCCGATATGGTAAAAGAAGGTGCAGTGGTGATTGATGTTGGCACTTCACGTGTTCCATCAACAACGACTAAAAGCGGATGGAAGTTGATGGGCGACGTCAAGTTTGACGAAGTTGCGCCAAAATGTTCATACATTACACCTGTTCCCGGTGGTGTTGGCCCTATGACACGCGTAGAATTGCTCAAAAATACTTTGCTGGCAGCTAAAATGTTTTGAATCGCCTCATGATGAATGATCATTTGGTAGAAAAAGTTGTGGGTTGAGATGCAAATGTCCACAGTTGATGATGATTGTTTCTTTGGCAAAACGAATATTTAGCTTTTGCTGTTGCAATTCTTTCAATGCTTCTCCCAAGTAATAAGATTGCACAATGGCTTCCTTATTTGCTTGATCGATAATATATAAGTAATTCTTTTTATCTCCGATTAAAGTGACGGTAACGGGGACGTGTAGATTGTTGGCAATGAATTGAAGTACGCCGTTGATCTCTTTTCCCGTGAAACTGACATTTTCCCATGATCGTCCCTGATTGGTATAGCTGAAACAACTGCCTTCGTTGGCTACATGCGTGTTAACGAACACATCATTGACAGAAGCTTTTACCTGACGATGATGAATGGGTGGCCCACAATAAATGCTCATAAGGGTTATTACACCATTTTCGGCTACAATAGGTTTTAGATAGGATCGTGTGGCATAGGATGCGGCAAGCAATGTTTTGTATGTATATTGTCCCATTTCATCATATTTGGTGTTTTTCTCGAACGAAAAAGAGCGTGCTAACGAATCAACAGCGTGTTGTTTGATTTTCAGCAAACTGTCAGCATAACTAAGATTTCGAACGGCTTCCTGCAAACGAATTCGATACATCAGGGTGTCTGCTTTTTGACGCATCGAAATCAGTTGCGGAAAAAGAAGGCTGATGCTGTCCAAAGTCGATTTAGCCTGGTTGTAGTGCTGTTGGGTGTAAAGCAGTTGGGCTTTGTCGAAAAAATGCCTTGCTTTTTGTTGATCACCATTGCTGCATCCATTGAAGACGAACAGTGCCATGATGAGTGTGAATGCAAAGCGTATGCTCTTGTGTTGCAGTTTGACATTCATGTGGAAAAGCAGATAAAAAATTGAACACTACAAAGCTATGGTTTAAAAGTGATTTTTGCAAAAATTGGGTTATTTCTTTTTTTGAGGTGCTATCATTAATTTATCACTCTTTCAACTTTCGCCCCCAAATAATGGTTTGATTTTTAAGTATGTTACAATGAATTTAATTTGATAATCAGTTTCTTATAACTTTAATATTGAAAGGGAAAATAATTGATTTCACTACTGACCGACAAAAATTTTGATGTGAAGATAAAAAAGATAGGGCAACTACCAAAGTAATCGCCCTAACG
>JBMFIQ010000052.1:0-13677 GCA_049976245.1 Microbacter sp.
CCCGCTTGCGGGGACAAAAAGTAAGTCAGGGTCACAGGGGCGGAAGCCCCTTGTAATGAACATGCGAAAGTTGAATTTGTTATATTTAAAATAGTTAATCATTTTCTCCGCACATTTTTACCTAAAATTTCTACATGTCTCGCGATTCTGTCGTTAACCCCCCAAGATAGGTGGTTTAACTTCGGAAGCCTTTGCAATCTCTTTGTCAAAGTCAAAGATTTTCGATTTGATCCTCATTCATTTGTTTTCAGTAGAGACGTTGCATGCATCGTCTCTTAATAAAACAGATTCCTGCTAACTACTCAGTGTCATTTCATGCTTTGTTATCATCATGGTGTGAGCTGTTCATATTCAAGGCAATCGGTTATTTGCATAGGTTGTTGATAAATCGTAACTTTGCATCGTGTGTCAAAGTTTATTTGTCGTGCTCGTTTCATGTTGTTGGAACGCAGTGTGCTCATGGAATTCATTTATTTGTAACTTATTATCTATATGTTTGAAAATCTTAGCGATAAACTGGAGCGTTCCTTTAAGATATTAAAAGGACAGGGAAAAATTACGGAAATCAATGTGGCCGAGACATTGAAAGAGATTCGTAAAGCATTGATTGATGCCGATGTCAACTACAAAGTGGCCAAGACTTTTACCGATGAGGTCAAGAAAAAAGCAATGGGTCAGGATGTGTTGACCTCGTTGCAACCGGGTCAATTGATGGTCAAGATTGTGCACGACGAATTGGCACAACTCATGGGTGGTTCCAGTGTGGACATCAATCTCAAGGGATCGCCTGCCGTCATCTTGATGTCAGGGTTGCAGGGTTCGGGGAAAACCACTTTTTCGGGAAAATTGGCTAACCTCTTGAAGTCAAAACGAGGAAAAAATCCGTTGTTGGTTGCCTGCGACGTTTATCGTCCTGCTGCCATTGAACAGTTAAAGATTATCGGTTCGCAAGTGAATGTGCCGGTCTATGCCGAAGAGAATCAGATGAATCCCGTTCAAATTGCTCAAAATGCCATCAAATTTGCTAAACAAAACAACCACGATTTAGTCATCATCGACACGGCCGGACGTCTGGCCATTGACGAACAGATGATGAAAGAAATTGCTTCCATCAAGGCTGCCGTTCAGCCGCAAGAGACTTTGTTTGTGGTCGATGCCATGACCGGTCAGGATGCCGTCAACACGGCCAAGGAATTTAACGATCGGTTGAATTTTGACGGCGTTATCCTCACCAAACTCGATGGTGATACGCGAGGCGGTGCAGCCCTTTCCATTCGTTCTGTCGTCTCCAAGCCAATCAAATTTGTGGGTACGGGCGAAAAAATGGATGCACTCGACGTCTTTTATCCCGACCGTATGGCTGACCGAATTCTTGGAATGGGCGACATTGTCTCCTTCGTTGAGCGTGCTCAGGAACTTTACAACGAAGAGGAAAGCCGTCGATTGAGCAAGAAATTGGCTAAGAATCAATTCGATTTCAATGATTTTTTGTCTCAATTACAACAAATCAAAAAAATGGGAAATCTGAAAGATATCGCTTCCATGATTCCCGGCGTGGGCAAAGCTTTGAAAGACGTTGAGCTGGATGACTCGGTGTTCAAATCGACCGAAGCCATCATTCACTCCATGACCCCTTTTGAACGCGAACGCCCCGATAGCTTGAATGGCTCACGAAGACAACGCATTGCCAAAGGAAGCGGCACCTCCATTCAGGAAGTGAATCGACTCCTCAAACAATTTGACGACATGCGCAAAATGATGAAAATGGTTTCGCAAAACAAAATTCCGGGAAAAAAGAAATAACCTTTCCGCATCAAAGTTTTATTGGTGCAATTCATTGAAAGGCAAATTTTCATGTTCAAGTCAATAAGTAACGGTCGGGCGTTTTAACGACCTGTTGCTTGTTGACTTTTTTGTTTGAGGAGTTTGTGGAAATTGTAGTACATTTACCGAAGTGTTTGATTCATCAAAATGGATGTTATGTTGGCTCAGCAAGTGATGTTGCTTGCCTTGACACATGCAGTGCCGTCTCTAAATTCATGAAAAACCAATCGTATGGAACGCGTTCCATCTGCCTTTTTAAGACAACCTATAAACAGATGAAACGAACCATAGAAAGAACTCATTCTTAAGGGAATGATTGTTTGGCGAGTTCCATACATCCTTAGCGTAAAAAAATAAAATAGATGTATGAAAAATGTAAACATCAAGAAGTTATACTTCAAAGACACTTCCTTCGCCGATTTGATGAACAAGCGGATCTTCAACATTTTGTTGATTGCCAGCGCTTACGATGCCTTCATTTTGGAAGAAGATGGTCGTGTGGATGAACAGATTTTCAATGAATATGTAGCCTTAAACCTTCGTTATCCGCCACGCATCACTTTGGTGAACAATGAGGAGGAGGCCTTTCAAATGTTGGCTGGTCGGACGTTTGAACTCATCATTTCCATGCCGGCCGGTGAGCACAACGATACGTTTGACAGTGCCAAACGCATTAAGCAGGTTTATCCTCAAATTCCTATTGTGGTGTTGACGCCCTTTTCCCGTGGTATCTCACGTAGGTTTGCTCACGAAGATTTGAGCGCCATCGACTATGTGTTCAGTTGGTTGGGCAACGCCGATTTGCTGTTGGCCATCATCAAACTGCTGGAAGACCGCATGAACGTGGCTTACGATGTCTCCACCGTGGGAGTGCAGGTGATTCTATTTGTAGAGGATTCCATTCGATTTTATTCATCTATGTTGCCTTTGTTGTACAAATTGGTATTCAAACAATCGCGTTCTTTCATGGCTGAAGCGTTGAATGAACATGAGCAAATGCTGCGTATGAGAGGTCGTCCCAAGATTTTGCTGGCTCGTTCGTACGAAGAAGCCATGCAGCTTTATCGACAATACAAAAATCACTTGTTAGGCGTGATTACCGACGTGAGTTTTAATCGGTCGGGAGTGAAAAACAAATATGCCGGCATTAGTTTATGCGAAGATATTCGACTGGAAGATGTTCATATCCCGATTATTATGCAATCGTCCGACGAGGAAAATGCGGAATATGCTCAGCAATTTAATGCCATGTTCCTCAACAAAGGGTCCAAGACATTGCATCAAGAACTCGAAGCGGCGGTCATCGAAAATTTCGGGTTTGGTGATTTTGTTTTTAAAGATCCTGCTACCGGCAAAGAAGTAAAACGCATCACCATGTTAAAAGAGTTGCAGGAGTCTATTTTTAGCATTCCCGATGACTCGCTCTATTATCACGTATCCCGCAATCACATTTCACGATGGCTCTACTCAAGGGCCATGTTCCCGTTGGCTGAGTTTTTGAAACGCATTTCCATTGAGCCCGATGATGATTTGAATTTGGTTCGTAAAATCATTTTCGAAGCCATCGTTGACTATCGACGCATCAAGAATCGGGGCGTGGTGGCTGTTTTTGAACGGGGACGCTTTGACGAATATTCCAAGTTTGCCCGCATCGGTGATGGATCAATGGGGGGCAAAGGGCGTGGACTTGCTTTCTTGGATGCCATGGTGAAGCGAACCATGGAAGAGGATGACTTTCCAAATGTCGCTATTTCGGTGCCGCGTACCGTGGTGTTGTGTACAGAGATTTTTTCGGAGTTTATGGAGCAAAACCATTTGTATGAGGTGGCTTTGCAGGATTTACCAGACGACCAAATGCTCGATCATTTTCTGAAGGCTTCTTTGTCCAATGAGGTGATGGAAGACATCAAAGCCTATTTGAGTTCACTTTCCGGACCGGTGGCGGTGCGATCGTCCAGTCTTTTGGAGGATTCGCATTATCAACCTTTTGCCGGAATTTATGCAACGTACATGGTGCCTCATTCACCGGAAAATCTTTCGTTGTCGTTATTGGCCGTACGCGATGCCATCAAAGCGGTCTATGCCTCGGTTTTCTATCGAGACAGCAAAGCTTATTTGACTTCAACGCGCAATGTGATTGATGAGGAAAAAATGGCGGTAGTCATTCAGGAAGTATGCGGCAATGCTTATGGATCGCGTTTTTATCCGTCGTTTTCGGGCGTAGCCCGTTCTTTGAATTTTTATCCCATCGGATACGAAAAACCTGAAGAAGGCGTGGCGCACATTGGGCTGGGATTAGGCAAATACATTGTGGAAGGCGGAATGAACTTGCGCTTTTCACCTGCTCATCCTAAAAACGTTCTTCAAACCAGTACGTTGCAATTGGCGTTGCATGAGACGCAGACCTTTTTTTACGCCCTTGACTTGTCGCAAAACGCCTTTACACCTCAGGTGGACGACGGTTTTAATTTATTGAAACTATCCATCAAAGATGCTGAACAGGACGGATCGTTGCTCTATATTGCTTCAACGTACGATCCAACTTCCGAAACATTGTATGACGGCATTTATCCTGGCGGTCGCAAAATCATTACTTTTGCCAATGTCCTTCAACATGATGCTTTTCCGTTGGCCTCTATTTTGTCAAGAATTCTGCAAACGGGTCAAAAAGAGATGGGACGGGCTATAGAAATTGAATTTGCCGTCAACTTGTTCCCGACGCCAACTTTTTATTTGCTCCAAATTCGTCCAATTGTCGATTCCGCTGAGTGCGTTGAAGAAGATATTTCCAAGTTTACCAACGAAGAAACCATTGTCAATTGCCATAAAGCACTTGGACAAGGCGTGATTCGGGATGTGCACGATGTGGTGTACGTGAAGCCGCAACATTTCGATGCTGAAAATAATCCATTGATAGCCAAAGAAATTGATGAGTTGAATCGAACTTTCTTGGCCAACGATCAAGGGTATGTGTTGATTGGACCGGGACGCTGGGGTTCGAATGATCCTTGGTTGGGGATTCCCGTTAAATGGCCTCAGATTTCGGCTGTTCGCGTCATTGTGGAGTCAGGCCTTCATCATTATCGTGTCGATCCAAGTCAGGGTACGCATTTTTTCCAAAATGTGACTTCATTCGGCGTAGGCTATTTTACTGTGAATCCTTACTTGAATGACGGATTTGTTGATTTTGATTTTCTGGATCGTCAGCCTGCCGTGTTTGAAACCGATCTGATTCGTCATGTCCATTTTCATTGTCCCATTGTGATCAAAATGGATGGCCGTAAACGACGTGGCGTGGTGCTTTTGCCTGAATGCACTTCTTCAAAGCGTTTTTAAAAGGTGATCATTTTCAATGCTTTGTCCTCTTCAGCTCGCATGACGGCTCGCATGACGTCGGTTTGATCATCGAAGCCGCAGAGGTGTAAAATGCCATGGATCATGATTCGATAAAGTTCTTGTTGAAATGGAACCTGATACGACAAGGCATTGCCGGCAACTGTATCAATGCTGATAAAAATGTCGCCGTGAATGACGTTGTCAACGGAAGCATCGAAGGTGATGACATCCGTGAAATAATCGTGCTGCAGGTATTG
Source organism: Microbacter sp. (assembly GCA_049976245.1). Classification (GTDB taxonomy): domain Bacteria; phylum Bacteroidota; class Bacteroidia; order Bacteroidales; family Paludibacteraceae; genus Microbacter. The sequence continues at coordinate 5,418 of JBMFIQ010000052.1, forward strand.
TTGATTGATTTCAAGGATTTTCTCGTCATTGCAAAAAATGAATGAAACATTGCCGGCCGTTTTGCCATGCAGTTTGGAGACTTCTTTGATCCATTGACTCATTTTTCGATGTGGAAACATCGGCATGTTGACTTTTTCCGAAAAGTAATTGATCATGTTTTTACAGGTAAATAAATGGCTTTTTTGGTTGTAAAAAACGGTTCGGAGAAATATTCGGAGAGCGAATAGACCGAAACAATGTTCGAAAACGGAGCTGTTTCGGCGTTCACATCGCCGCCTTTCAAACTGATCAATCCATTGGGTAGCGCATTTTTCTGAATGGGTGAAATGTTTTTACGAATCAGTTTGTACAAATCCCCCAACGGCATGACGGCGCGGCTTACTACAAAATCATATTTCCCTTTTTCCTCTTCACATCGCAATTGTTTCAAACAGACATTTTGCAATCCAATGGTTTTCACCATGTCGGAGGCTGCCATGATTTTCTTTCCAATGGAGTCAATCAGGCAAAATTGAACGTTCGGCAATAGAATGGCTAACGGAATGCCCGGAAATCCGCCGCCCGTTCCAACGTCGAGCACCGAACTGTTGTCTTTGAAATGCAATACTTTGTCAATGGCTAATGAATGCAGGATATGATGTTCAAAAAGATGGTCAATGTCTTTGCGCGAAATCAGGTTGATCTTTTGATTCCAATCCTTGAAAGCGTCCGCAAACATTGAGAATTGTGCTTCTTGTTGTTTTGTTAATAAAGGGAAATAGCGAAGGAGTTGATTCATCATGCTTTGTGTCTGTAAATTGAAATCGAACTGCAAATGTACGCATAAATTTGTACCTTTGCATGACTAAGCTTCTGCCTTGTGCGGCTTAAGCTGTTTGTCGAATCTTTATTTGAATTTTTTTCAATGTATCCAATTCTTTTTATCGATCGCGACGGCACCATTTTGATTGAACCGCCTGTCACGTTTCAGATTGACCGACTCGAGTTGATGACCTTTTATCCGAAGGTGATTCGAAATCTTTTTTTGATTCAGCATCACAGCGATTTTCGATTGGTCATGGTAAGCAATCAGGATGGATTGGGATCGGAAGGATATCCCTATTCGGCTTTTGAAACCGTTCAGCAAAAAATGTTGCAATGCCTTGCCAACGAAGATATTCATTTTGACAACATTCACATTGATCCTTCATGGCCCGAAGAACATTCGCCTAACCGAAAGCCGGGAATTGGCATGTTAACCAAATATTTGACTGATGATTATGATATAGCACATTCTTTTGTGATTGGCGATCGCATCACGGATGTTGAAATGGCTCGCAATCTTGGGTGTAAGGCGGTGCTGCTTCAGCCTTCGGATCAAGGCATGGAATCCGTTAAGGCGCATCATCTGGAAGAGGTGTGTGTGTTGTGTACCACCGATTGGAATGCCATCACCGCTTTTTTGCTTGCGGGACAACGCATGGCTGAAGTGACTCGAAAAACCAACGAAACGGATGTGTACGTTCGACTCAATTTAGACGGTTCGGGTAGTGTCGATGTGTCAACCGGATTGGGATTTTTTGATCACATGCTCGCTCAAATAGGGAAACATGCTCAAGCTGATTTGACCATTCGTGTCAAAGGCGATTTGAAAGTGGATGAACATCATACCATTGAGGATACGGCATTGGCTTTGGGAGAAGCCATCTATAAAGCAGTGGGTAACAAACGGGGTATGGAACGTTACGGATTTTCTTTGCCAATGGATGATGCGCTTTGTCAAGTGGCCATTGATTTTGGCGGACGACCGTGGCTTATTTGGAATGCTGAGTTTAAAAGGGAAAAAATTGGGGAAATGCCAACGGAAATGTTTTTTCATTTTTTCAAATCGTTAAGCGATGCCGCACACATCAATCTGGCCGTGAAAGCTGAGGGCGATAATGAGCACCATAAGATTGAGGGCATTTTCAAAGCGTTTGCCCGTGCCTTGAGAATGGCCGTACAACGCGACGTCTTCAGTCGTGATCTTCCCTCGACCAAAGGCGTTTTATGATTACGTTCAACATGGATGAACTCTTTTGAAAAAACCGGCATCTGACAGAACTGATCTTTGAAGCCGTCAATAAAGGTTTCCATCGATGAATCCATACATCGGATATTTGATTTTCCTTGTGATAGTGCGCTAAAATTGCAATAAAAACATGAAACAATACGTTAAACAAATTGTACAAACTTCAAAACGGGATTATTATGTCGCTTTTTTGATTGGAGTATTAACCATCATCGGCGGATTTTTCCTTTCTCTTTATTGGCGTTTTGATCCTTACGATCCGTTTATTATTCAAATTCAGACCATTGATATTCTGTTGTTGTTGGGATCCTTGCCGGGTATTTTGTGGCTTTTTCATCGTCAAGTCAGGAAAAATTCGCACCTTGCTTCGTTGGAACAACGGGCAAAAAAGTACATTCAATGGGTTCACATCCGATTTTTGGTCATTGTTTTTAATTTGGTTATGAATGTTTTATTGTTATTTCTCTTGCGCGATTTTTCTTATTTGCTTGCTTCTGCTATTGTGCTTGTCTTGTTATTGATGAGCCGTTCAAATCCTGCCAAGGTGGAAGAGGATTTAAAATGGGCAGACATGCAAAGGGGAAAAGATGATTCGGAACAACAATCGTCCAAAGACGCCGGTTTGTTCTAATGCGCCGGAGGCAAGCGGACAACATAAAGATCAATTTGACGGTTGAATACCATGTTGTGTTAATGAATTGAGTTAGAAAATAGGAGCGGATATGATTATTGCAGTTGATTTTGATGGCACCATTGTGGAACATGCTTATCCTAAAATTGGGAGAGAAATTCCTTTTGCTTTTGATGTCTTAAAAAGGCTTCAACAGGAAGAGTATCATCAATTGATTTTATGGACGGTCAGAGAAGGTGAGTTGTTGACCGAGGCGGTTGATTTTTGTCGATCTCGCGGATTGGAGTTTTATGCCGTCAACAGCAATCATCCCAATGAAGATGCCGAAGAGGAAAAAGCACCACGTAAGTTGGTGGCTGATTTGTTTATCGACGATCGAAATCTGGGTGGGTTGCCCGATTGGGGCGTTATTTACCGCATGGTAAAGTACGGAGAATCTCTTCAGGAAGCAAGTGACAGCGCCAACGTGGAATATCAGCGAAAGAAAAAACGCAATTGGTTGATTCGTATTGGTGAGCTGTTTGAACGTTGATGGAACCATCAATCTGTTGATCCAAAAGCATCACACAAAAAAATGATTGACACATGAAACGAGCACGACAAACATATTCTTTGACACACGTCAAAATAAAAGTGTGAGTTAAAAGTGACTTTTTTTAAGAGACAATGGCGGACAGATGAAATGTTAACTGTGAAAGCATGAGAAAAATCGCACTATCGATGTTTTTGGTTTTTTTGTTTGGTTCGATGGCTGCCCAGCATCGGGTGCGATTGTTTGGTTTTGTCACGGATGTTGATCATCGACCTGTGGAGTTGGCTACCGTTTTTCTTAAAGGAACTTCCATTGCTGCTTCAACCTCAGCCAAAGGATTTTATGATCTTTCATTTCCGGTTTCCGATTCGGTGCTGCTGGTGGTGAGTTGTGTAGGGTATCAACCTGTCGTCAAAAAACTTCCGGGCAATGTGACCGCTCAACTCAACGTGATGCTTTTGCTTTCGGTGCATGCGTTGAAAGATGTGGAGGTAAGAGCCCATCGCATTCAGACCACAACTTTTGAGCCGCTCAATGCCAAACAGGTGCGTTTGTTGCCTGATGCATCGGGAGGAAACATCGAGTCGTTGATTGCAACGTTGCCCGGTGTACATTCCACCAACGAGTTGAGTTCTCAATATTCTGTCCGGGGAGGGAATTACGACGAAAACAGTGTTTTTGTCAACGGCATCGAAATTTATCGTCCGCTTTTGATAAGAGCCGGCCAGCAGGAAGGTTTGAGCTTTATTAATCCTGACATGGTGGATCAGGTGGAGTTTTCTGCTGGAGGATTTTCAGCCAAATATGGGGACAAAATGGCCTCGGCTTTATCCATTGTCTACAAACGTCCCACTTCGCTCGAGGGTTCAGTATCGGTCAGCTTGTTAGGAGCTTCAGCTTATGTGGGCTCTTCAAGTAAAAAATTTACGCAGCTTCAGGGCATTCGGTACAAAACAAATTCCTATCTGCTTAACACATTGCCCACAAAAGGATTTTATAAACCCACTTTTTTTGATTACCAGACATACGAAACTTACCAAATTTCGCCCTCCAATTCAATCTCCTTTTTGGGTAATTTTTCGCAAAACAACTATCGATTTTTTCCTCAGGAAGAGGAAACCTCGTTTGGTACTATGCAGATGCCTTTGCAACTGCATGCCTATTTTGACGGACAGGAACGAGATCGGTTTACAACAAAATTTGGCGCCTTTACTTGGAAATATCAACCTCAATCCTCATTAAAGCTGGATTTGACAGCTTCTGCTTTCAACACCGATGAGGCTGAAACCTACGATATCATTGGACAATATTGGCTTTATTCCCTTTCAATGGACGGAACGGGCAAAGCAACACCCGATGCAACGCTCGGAATTGGCACTTATCAGCAGCATGCTCGTGATTATCTTAATGCCACCGTTGCCGGAATTACACACCATGGATCTTATACTTACCGTCATCATTTGATCGAATGGAGTGCAGGGGTGCAGCGTGAAGCCGTGACCAACCAAATGAAAGAATGGGAATATCGTGATTCGGCAGGCTATTCATTGCCTTACAACCCTTCTTACATTCAACTTTACAACAATTTGGCAGCTCATTTGGCTCTCAATTCAACCCGTTTTCTTGGTTATTTGCAAGATACGTATAAATTTAGAAATGCTCTTGGATTGTGGGTGGCTACCGGAGGTTTTCGATCAAATTATTGGACTTTCAACAAAGAGTGGCTTATCAGTCCTCGCTTTTCCATTGCTTTGGTGCCTTCGTCGAGCAATTTTGTTTTTCGATTTGCTACCGGTGTTTATTATCAGGCTCCTTTCTTTAAAGAAGTGAGGGATACTTCCATTTTGAACGGAAATATTACCGCTCATTTAAATTCTGCCATTAAGGCGCAGCGATCTCTTCATTTTGTTTTGGGCAGTGATTATCATTTTACCCAATGGAATCATCCCTTCAAGCTCACCGCCGAATTATACTATAAGCCGGAAGACCGGGTGATTCCTTATGTGCTTGATAATGTGAATATCATGTATTTTGGAGGAAATACGGCCAAAGCGTATGCCACCGGTCTCGATTTGAAATTGTTTGGCGAATTTGTAAAGGGAACTGATTCATGGATCTCTCTTTCGTTGATGCAGGCCAAGGAAAAATTACTCAAGTCAACCGATGCCAACGGCTCGCCGATTTATACCGATTATTTGCCCAGTCCCAATGATCAACGTTACAGCATTTCAATGTTTTTTCAGGATTATGTACCTTCCTATCCTCGCATCAAAGTGAACCTGAAATTGATATGGGCTGACGGATTGCCTGTCTTTCCGCCTCATAATCCTTATGTTGCTCCTTTTAGAACACCGCCCTATCAACGCGTGGACATTGGTGCGGCTTTTGCACTCATTGATCAGGATCATCGCCCGCGAAACGGCTGGCAATTTGTAAAACAGGCTTGGATCAATGTCGATGTTTTTAATCTGTTGGATATTTACAATGTAAATTCGTATCTTTGGGTCACCGATATTTTGAATCGACAATATCCTGTTCCCAACTATTTAACAGGGCGTTTGGTGAATGTGAAGTTTTCAGTTGATTTTTAAGTTGTTGAATCATTATAATCATTTTTTGATATGTTGGAGGATTTAAGAAACAGAACAACCATTCGAAAATACAAAGCGCAACCCATTGCCCCCGAAATGCTGAATGAGTTGTTGGAAGTAGCCTGTCGTGCTGCCAATACCGGTAACATGCAGGCCTATAGCATTGTTGTGACTCAGGCTGAATCGGTTAAAAAAGCATTGGCTCCCGCTCATTTCAATCAGTCCATGGTGACGGAAGCTCCTGTGGTTTTGACGTTTTGTGCCGATTTTAACCGTTTCAGTCACTGGTGTCGTCAACGGAATGCCGAACCCGGATATGACAATTTTCTTTCGTTTATGACAGCCGCAACGGATGCGTTATTAGCAGCTGAACATTTTTGTGTGGCTGCTGAAAGTCAGGGATTAGGAACTTGTTATTTGGGGACAGCCATTTATAACGCACAGCAAATTATTGACGTGCTGCATTTGCCACGATTGGTGGTTCCGGTCATCACATTGACCGTGGGCTTCCCTGATGAATCGCCTGCTCAGCCCGATCGATTGCCCCTTGAGGGAATTGTTCATTTTGAAACGTATCAGGACTATTCATCGGAAGATATTGATCAAATTTATGCTTATAAAGAGCAACTCCCTGAAAACATTCAGTTTGTAAAAGAAAATCGTAAAACGTCACTTGCCCAAGTCTTTACCGACGTGCGTTACACGAAACAAGCCAACAAAACATTTTCGGCCATGTTTCTTGACGTTTTAAAAAAACAGGGTTTCTTGCATGAATGACATAATATTGCATTCGAATTGCTTCCACACCCGCTTTTTTTATCAATTGAGTTGAATCAACCCATTTTGGTTTTAAATTGAAAATAACGAACAGGATTAAAAGTGCATGAAAATAATTGCTTGGTGTCTGAATCATATTTGTGAGGTGTCGTCCATTGAACAATGATAAACAGATAAGATGGTTTACGTTCGACTTAAAAAAACAATTATAAACACATGAATATCAAATTAAAAGAAATAATTTTGGTTTGTTTGAGTATGCTTGTTTTGCCAGTTTCAGCACAAAAGTTTGCATACGATGTCAGTTTTCATCATTTTCTTGACAATCGTGAATACACTAGCAATTATGAGATTTCGCAAACCATGCTCGGCGCAAGGTTGAATGCCATGGCGGGCGCCACACTCGATACCACTCAGGGGTTTATGGCCGGAGTCAATTATTTGTATGAATATGGCGATCGCATCAATGGCAATACCCCTACGGTGGATTTGTTTTACTATTATCAAAACCCAAAATTCTCATTCATTGTAGGTTCTTTCCCTCGTCGCGGCTTGTTACATTATCCTTTGGCTTTGCTAACCGATACTTTGGATAATTATCGTCCCAATATACAGGGGGCTTATCTTGAAACCAGAGGCGATTGGGGTTATGAAAATTTTTGGATTGATTGGACCAGTCGCATTCGAAGTAATGTTCGTGAAACATTTTTGGCCGGCCTTTCCGGTGAACTCAAATACCGACTTTTTTTCTTTGATCACTATTTTTACATGTACCATCGTGCCTTGTATGGAAGTTACGTGCCTGGTGATGCCATTCGCGACAATGGTGCTTACGGCATGTTAGCCGGTGTAAATCTTGCTCCCTTGACCAATTGGAACACGCTTTCGTTCCGTTTGGGAAGCCTTGGAAGCTACAACAGGCAACGTCCTGCCACCGACATCGATTTTCATTTTGGATTTTTCACGCAGTTGCACGCTTATTATCGTAAATTTGGCATTGATGCTTCCTATTATAAAGGACAGTCCATCAATGCGGCTTATGGTGATCATATGTATCTCTCGGGCAATTATGCACGCATCGATTTTGGCTATTTGCCTATCAATAATCGTTTTATAACCACCAGAGTGGCTGTTTGTCTGCACGATGTCGATAAAAAATGGCAGAATTCGGAAACCTTCACTTTGATCTTTCATGTCGGTGAACGGTTCAAGAGTTATCATAACTGGCCAACCCCTTAATGACGAAATTCAAAACGGCTGATGAATGATCTGATCAAGGGTTGATGTTTTTTCTGCGTGATGGATTGAAAGTGGAAACTGGATGTGAGTCAAATTCTCCTCATAATCCAGTCGTATTAACATTGAATTGAATTAATTTAACGATCATTAGTTGCATTTTGGAAAACTGCGGCTTATATTTGCATCGTGATTTTTTCATAGTATTAGATTTTAAGGTTAACAGAGATTGGGTAGTCGAGAGACTACCCTTTTTTCGTCTTTGACTCCGGTAAATAGGTCAATGCGGGTGATTAACGCATTTGAAAATTTCCTTCAGTTTTCTGCCACTTTTTTGGTTGTAATCATTTTTCCGTTTATTACATTTTTATTCAACTTTCGCAAGTAAATAATGGTTTGATTTTTAGGTGTTATTAGATGAATTTAATTTGATAATCAGTTT
>JBMFIQ010000053.1:0-13412 GCA_049976245.1 Microbacter sp.
ACGTTAGGGCGATTACTTTGGTAGTTGCCCTATCTTTTTTATCTTCACATCAAAATTTTTGTCGGTCAGTAGTGATTTTTAAAAATGATTTTTGATTAAGGATTGACCTCGTCCAGTGAGCCGAAAAATAAGGGATGAAGGTGTTAAAAAATCGTCCTTGTGCGAGCGACGAAGGAGCGAGTTGGACGATTTGAACCTTCATCGCAACCATTTTTCGAGTGAGGCGGGCGAAGTCTTGACTTGATCAGATAAATCGGATTGTTCCATTCACTTACTTTTTGTGTTAAGTGGAACATCCCGCTTGCGGGGACAAAAAGTCAGTCAGGGTTAAGAAGCGGAAGCCCCTTGTAATGAACATGCAAGAGTGGAGTTCTTTATAATCCATCCTTATTTTGTGTTTTTTGTGTCACAGCTATAACACAAAGCGACACAAAGTTACCCTAAGATAAATGATTGCACCTCAAAAAAAGAAATAACCGCTTTGCTTTATTAAGCAAAATAACGGATCAAAGAAATGGGAGGAGTTTAAAATAGAAAGGGTTGTCTCTCGACAACCACAGTCTTTTGTTAACCTTAAATCTAATACCATGAAAAACACAGTGCAAAGATAATTGTTTTCAATGATGAATTCCAAATTTTAAATAGAAAAAGAACATATATTAATATTATTTATATTTTAAGTGCCTTTATCGGCTTAATCATTCGACATACAGCACCAGCCCTTTCAAATATTCACCTTCAGCGTGATAAATATTGATGGGATGATCAGCAGGTTGCGTGAGTTGATGCAAAATGCGCACACGACGACCCGACTGTGCCGCTGCCGAAAAAACAGCCAAACGAAACTGCTCTTTTGAAACAATTTGAGAACAGGAAAAAGTGAAAAGAATGCCATTGGGAGCAATCTTTTCAAATGCTTGAGCATTGAGTTTTCGATAACCTTGCAAGGCATTCTGCACCACATTTTTATGTTTGGCAAAAGCAGGCGGGTCCAAAATGATTAAATCGTATAAAGTCTCCGAATGGGCTAAAAACTGAAACGCATCTTCAGCAAATGCCTGATGTTTATCATCTTGTGGAAAATTGGATGCGACATTTCGATTGGTCATTTCAATGGCTCTTCCGGAGCTGTCCACGGAATGAACAAGAGCAGCCCCACCACGTAAGGCATAGACCGAAAAACCGCCGGTGTAGCAAAACAAATTGAGCACTGAACGCTCTTGAGCATACTGTTGCAACAAAGTTCTGTTTTCTCGCTGATCAATAAAAAAACCAGTTTTTTGACCATGAATCCAATCCACATGAAAAGATAAATCATTTTCTTTCACCATGCTTTCATCTGCCTGACCAATCAAATAACCATCCTCAGCCTGCAAATTGGCCTTGTAAGGCAACGTCACTTCCGATTTATAATAGACATGCAGCAACCCTTCTACAACATCGATCAAGGCTTTAGCAACGGCGTTCCGAACGTGGTGCATCCCAACGCTGTGAGCCTGAATCACTGCCGTGTGACCGTAAATATCCACAATGAGACCCGGCAAATGATCACCTTCTCCGTGAATCAGCCGATAAGCATTGGTGTGCCGATTGTCTGCCAATCCCAGCGCTTTCCGAACACGATAAGCCTCAGCGATGCGCTTTTTCCAAAACAAATCGTCAATGATTTCCTCATCAAAACTCAAAATACGTACGGTGATGCTTCCGATTTGATATTGTCCGACAGCCAGAAATCGATGATCGAAAGAAAAAACATTCACCACATCACCTTCGCGGATGCCTGCGTCCATTTGCTGAACGGCACCCGAAAAGATCCATGGATGAAAGCGCAACAAAGGTTCTTCTTTCCCTTTTTTAAGAATAATGGATGGATAGCTCATGAATCATATTGAATTAAGTGCGTATAAATTTTATAGCAGGCCCATGCATCGGTAGCGGCATACAACTGTTGAGCTTCCGTCAAAGGGTTGGCTTCCCAATTGGAAAGCCGTTTGCTTTTTGAAATACGTTGTCCAAAAATAATAGCAAACAACTTGGTTAAACCGGTCTCTTCAATTCCCATTCTTTTCACAAACGATTGTAATTCAACAAATCCATGCTGCGAAATGACAGCTCTCGGACTTAACGCCCTGAAATCGTCTCGCAGTGACAATCCAATTTTTAAAACCTTTGAATCATTGAGCAGCTCAATTAAAGCAACAGGCATGCCAATTATATTTAACCGAAACAAATAACAAACATCTTCGGTGGAAAGTTGAACAAGTGCCACAGCATGGTTAACGGTACGCGAAAAATTGGGTTTGGTCTCCGTATCAAAGCCAATGATCGGCTGCTGTCGCAAGAATTGAACAGCGGCTTCAATTTGATCGGGGCGATCGACGATTCTGATTTCACCGGGAAAAGCCGCTACAGGAAGCGTTTGTAAGCTCTCTTTGGAAATGGTGGGTTGAAAATCCATACATAGAAAAGTTAAAGATCAACATCATCATCACGCAGTTGATGTTGCAAAAAGGAATCTTTCCGACTTGTTTTTTGAGGAATATCCATTGGAGGCAGATCTGCTTCATTTTCCATCAATTCCTCTCCGTGAAACAATTGATGCAAAGCCGATAGGGCATTGAGCAATTTCCGTCCCCAATGCTGATGAAAGCCGTTCAAACATGCCATGAGTCCTGATTGTACCAAAGCTTCATCGCCCAACTGACAGTTAAACAAAAAGTCTTTCAACTCCTGAAAAATATCGGCTAAATCTTCAGCAATGGAAGCTGAAACAGGAAGATCCGAAAATTGCATGTCGGGATGAAACACCGTTAGATAAGCATCGTCCATTCCTAAAAGTTCTTCCAATGAGGTACGAACGGCCTCATATTCTACCTCACTCACCATGCGTTCCGAATCCGAGACTTCTTCATCGTAAACAACAGGCAATAAAGCCGTTTTCAAATACAAAGTGGACAAATATTTGATAGCCTGTTCAATAAACGTTTTCTTTTCCGATGAAGCTGCATTTTCAACAAAAATACAATACTCGGCAGCCACGGTAATGAATTCTAAACGATCCTTCTCTAAAATAGTTGTTCCCATCATGTTAGGCATTCGTTGGTTTTTGTTTACAAAAGTAACAAATGATTTTGGAATCACATGGCAGACAATAAAATCAAATCAACTTTGTCGGCGTGAAATGCGCTTCGGGTAAAACAAAAAAAAGCTGCCATGAATGACAGCTTCTTGTTGCGGAGGATGGACTCGAACCACCGGCCTCCAGGTTATGAGCCTGACGAGCTACCAACTGCTCTACTCCGCGATTTTGTTTTGCAAAGATAATACAATGAAAGGAAACTGCCAAATGTTTTTGCGAAAAAATCCGAAACCTGAATAAGCCATTGATCATATTGAAGTTAACAACAGGTTTCAACCTGTGTTCAGTTCAAAGGACGTTTCAAATATCCCTACTGAGTTCATTTGTAACATTGCCAACCACTTCCTATAAGCCGTTATCAAATACATTTTGCCATTCCGTTACAAGAAACTTCCGCTCATTGTGGTACAATTTCGAAAGTTGAATTCATCAATTTTTATCATTGAACATCAGAATCAGGCGATGTAGCATTTTTTAAGCGAAATGTATGCTTCTTACAATGAGCTACACCTGGCAATCAAGATCAATTTAGCCATTTACAAAACAACATTTATTTATAATTCAATAAATTACACATTGAAATGCAATAACAAATATTTTTTTTGATAATATATGTTTCGTATAATAATTTTTTTTACATTTGCATAATCCTCATTAATGCAAAACATCCCGCTCAGGATCAATTATTGAATGCTAAGTTAACTGCTTAAAAATAGATGAAATAAATAAGAAGATAACAACCCGATAACGCCAATTAAAACATAAGATTTATGAAGAAATGGATTCTCTTTTTCTGCTTTATTTTTATATTTTATGAAAGCAAATGTGAAACAACCATCATCATTCCACAAACTTACGCAGCAGGCAATGCTTCAGTGGCCAGAACCGGCGACTGGTTGCCGTTTCACAATCCGGCTTTAATGGAAGGTATCCATCAATACACGGTTTCTCTGCTGTATCAAAACCGTTTTGGATTGAAAGAATTATCCACTGAATCGGCCTCTTTGCTGCTCCCGCTTAAAAACATTCAGGTAGGCATCAGTGCCGCTCATTTTGGATTTTCTTCCTACACGGAGATGTTGGTTGGCCTAGCAGCAGCCCACACGTTTGACAAATTACTGACCATTGGCATTCAAATCAATTATTACTCGGTTCGCGACGCTTATACCGAACAAAACAAAGGCGTCGTGATTCCACAAATCGGGCTGTTGTCTCAAATTTCACCTCAATGTTACATCGGTTTTTCAACCTACAATCCCACCCGACAACAAATTCATTATGCATTGGAAACCAAAGATGTTCCATCCGTTTTTAATCTTGGCGCAAGTTACCTCTTTTCAAAACAGTTCATTGGCCTGGCTGAGCTTTCCAAAACCATTCATGCTTCATTGGAATGGCGATTTGGGTTCGAATACCAACCCATTGATTTGCTGACCATTCGATTGGGAGGATATGGATCTCCATTGGTATCAACACTTGGCATTGGACTAAAAATCAATCCATTTCGTGTGAATTTGAATGTCGAGAGGCATCCGGTTTTAGGACTCTCATCCGTAGCAGGATTGCAATACTGTTTTTAATCACATCAATTTCACCTGCCATGTTTGTTCGAAACCTGATGATACTCTGTGCGCTCGTTGTCTCGTCTCTTCCGCTCTCAACCCACGCACAAAACAAAGAAAACACGACGGAAAATGTCATTGCCCGCATTGTGGAAGAGATGTCGGCCAACAGCGAAGAAAACATTGATTATACCACCCTTGAAGAAGATCTCAATTATTTTGCCGAAAATCCCATCAATCTCAACAACACGACAAAAGAGACATTGCAAAAACTGCAGTTTCTTTCCGATCAACAAATTGAGAATCTGTTATATTATCTTTATCGCAATCGACCGATGCATTCCATTTACGAACTTCAATTGGTGGAAGGATTTGACGAGTTTACCATTCAAAATCTTTTACCCTTTGTTTACGTGGGAAATATGGCTGCCACTCCAACAAAAATTCCCTCCTTGAAAACCATTTTAAAACATGGAAAAAACGAATGGATCGGACGATTCGACCGCACATTGGAACAAAAAGCAGGATTTGTGTCCACGCTGAACGATTCGCTTGCTTATGCCACCAACAAAAAATACCTTGGCGATCCAAATTACTATGCCATGCGATATTCATTTCGCTATCGTGATCAAATCAATGCCGGCATCACGTCTGAAAAAGATCCCGGCGAACAATTTTGGGGAAGTGCTCACAAAGGATTCGATTTCTATTCGGCATTTCTTGAACTGAATCATTTTGGAGCGCTTCAAACATTAGTGGCAGGCAATTTCAGAGCCAATTTCGGTCAAGGATTGGTGTTGCATCCCGAAATGACTTACGGCAAAACCAATGATGTGCTCAATGTGTTGCCTCAAAACGGAGGCCTTCACAAATGTTCATCGAGCGATGAATACAACTACTTGAGAGGCATTGGATTGACATTCGGGTTCAACCATACCGAAGTTTCGGCTTTTTATTCCTTTCGATTTCTGGACGGCGACACCACGGGAGCTGTGGTAGCAACCATTCGACAAGACGGATATCATCGAACGCAGGCAGAAGTGGCAACCAAGAACACCATTGGGTTCCAAGTCATTGGAGGCAACATCCAATGGCATTTTTCACAACTTCGAGCAGGCATTACCTTCAACGACACGCGTTTAGGATTGGCTTATCAACCCAAAAAAGAAGCATACCGATATTTTTCGTTTTCGGGGAAACATCAATGGGTTGGCGGCATCAACTATCAATATCACTGGCTTTCGTTAAGATTCTTTGGAGAAACGGCACTGACCGATCGGAAAGCTATGGCTACCATCGACGGTTGCTCATTTTCGCCCACTTCAAGAACGCAAATCATTGTCTTGTATCGCAACTATTCATCAAGATATTCAGTGCTTTTAGCCAACAGTTTTGCCGAAAGCGGATCCATTCAAAACGAAGAGGGATTTTATATGGGCATTGTGACCAATCCCATCAAACATTGGCAATTTTCGATGGCCACTGATTCCTATCGTTTCCCGTGGCTCACCTATTCGGTAAGCAAACCTGCTGCCGGCTATGATTTCCTTTTCACGGCACACTATCTTTCATCGAGCTCGTTGGATCTGTTTTGGAAAATTCGCTACCGACAAAAAGAAAAAAATGAACCCACAACGGAAACAACCTATTTTACCGGAAAACACAGCACCACAAACTTTTATTTTTCAATGACTTATTCATTGAATCGACAATTTTCGCTGAAAAACATCATAGCGGTCAACCTGGCGCAGGATGAACAAACACCACTGCATGCAGGATACATCATGACACAGGATTTTACTTGGACTCCTACCCGATTCCCTTTGGTGATCAATGTCCGATACGCTTTTTTTGATGCGCCGCAATATGACACTCGCTTTTACCTCTACGAAAAAGATCTGCTCTATGTCTTTTCCATCCCGATGTTGTATGGAAAAGGAAGCAGAGCCTATCTTAACCTGCATTACGACTTTAACCGGCGTCTTTCATTTTGGCTCAAAGCAGCTCAAACTTTTTACGAAGATGTTTCATCCATTGGATCTGGACTCGACCTGATTGCGCACAATCATCGAACCGACATTCGAGGTATGGTTAGAATAAAATTTTAATGTTTATCAAATCACAGCCTTTTCATCGGGTATTGAATCGGGTGACAGATCGAGCAGAGAACATTTGGAACAGGCCGATGCCTCAACATTGGCAAAAAATGATTACTTTTGTAGGCTAAAAAGGATTTGATGAAGAAGCGTTGATCATGACGTTATGCTTTTCTTCAATGATCACAAAAAAAATCAATCAATCAACAACTTAAAACAATCATTGAAAAAAATTTACCGAACACCGTTTTCTTCAATACACAAGATCATCGATCATTCTTCCTGTCATTTAATCACCAATTTATCTCATTTATGTTACGCATTGCTGTTCAATCCAAAGGTCGTTTGTACGAAGACACCATGACCTTGTTTTCCGAAATCGGCATTAAATTGGGAAGCGCCAAGCGAACCTTATTGATACCGGCTTCCAATTTCCCGATCGAAATATTATTTCTTCGTGATGACGACATTCCCCAATCCGTTGCTGACGGCATTGCCGATGTGGGCATTGTGGGTGAAAACGAATTTGTGGAACGAGCCGTTCATGCAAACATTGAGAAACGGTTGGGTTTCAGCAAATGTCGTTTGTCATTGGCCATTCCCAAAGAAATTGAATATCCCGGATTGCAATGGTTTGAAGGAAAGAAAATTGCCACTTCCTATTCACATATTCTAAACACTTTTTTTGCCGAACAAGGGATCCATGCCCACACGCACCTCATCACCGGGTCGGTTGAAATTGCGCCAAGCATTGGCCTCTCCGATGCCATTTTTGACATTGTCAGTTCCGGAAGCACCTTGGTAAGCAATCATTTGAAAGAAGTGGAAGTCATCATGAAGTCGGAAGCCGTATTGATTGGCACGCCGGGATTGGCCGCTGACAAACAAGCTATTCTGGATGAACTGATATTTCGCATTGATGCCGTTCAAAGCGCTGAAGGCAAGAAATACATCCTGCTGAATGCTCCAAACGATCAATTGGATCAAATCATTGATGTGTTGCCGGGGATGAAAAGTCCGACCATCATGCCGTTGGCCAAGAAAGGGTGGAGTTCCATTCATTCCGTCTTGGACGAGAAACAGTTTTGGGAAATCATTGGGAAATTGAAATCGTTGGGCGCTGAAGCCATTCTTGTCATCCCAATTGAGAAGATGATTTTTTAAGATTTCGTAAGATCGATTATTACCATATTTATAACTATATGATTCAAGTCATTAAGAATCCGGACGTTGACAGTTGGAAGGCGCTTTTAAGACGCCCAGTCATGGATCCTACGAGCCTTTTCCCCACTGTTCAACCTTTGCTGGATGCTGTGCGTAAACGCGGTGACGAGGCACTTTTCGAATTGGAACAAAAGTTTGATCATGTTGCTTTGGAATCGCTGCAGGTCACTGAAGCCGAAATAGCAGCAGCGGCAACCGAAGTTCCTCATCAGTTAAAAGAGGCCATTTCGCAAGCCAAACGCAACATTCAAAAATTTCACGAAGCACAGGAAGATGAATTGCCCTACATGGAAGTCATTCCTCAAGTGCGATGTTGGCAAAAACGGGTGCCCATACAAAAAGTTGGATTGTACATACCAGGTGGAACCGCTCCGCTCTTTTCGACGGTGCTGATGTTAGCCGTTCCTGCACAAATTGCAGGCTGTGAAGAGATTGTACTCTGCACACCACCCAACAAAGAAGGTCATGTGCCGCCCACGATTCTTTTTGCCGCTCAATTGTGCGGGGTGACAAAAATTTTCAAAATTGGAGGCGCTCAAGCCATTGCCGCCATGGCTTACGGAACACAATCGGTTCCAAAAGTATATAAAATTTTCGGGCCCGGCAATCAATATGTCAACGCAGCCAAACAATTGGTCAGTTTAAACGACGTAGCCATCGATATGCCGGCAGGCCCATCCGAAGTAGCCATTTTGGCCGATGGATTGGCCAATCCGAAATACGTGGCCGCCGACCTGCTTTCGCAAGCAGAACACGGCATCGACAGTCAATCAATGCTGATTTCGCTGGATGAAGATTTGATTGAAAAAGTTTTGAAAGAAGTTGACATTCAGTTAGAAGCCCTACCCAGAAAAGAATTAGCCCTTCAAGCGCTGAATCACAGCAAAATCATCTTCATGCCCAAAATTGAAGATGCCATTCGGTTGGTCAACGACTATGCGCCTGAACATTTGATCATCATGCACAAAAATTACACGGTGGTTGCTGAAAAAATCATCAATGCGGGGTCAGTCTTTCTGGGAGATTACAGTCCTGAAAGCGCCGGCGATTATGCTTCAGGAACCAACCATACGCTGCCCACCAACGGTTTTGCTAAAGCTTACAGCGGCATTACGTTAGACAGTTTTACCAAAAAGATTTCATTTCAGGAGCTTTCGCGCGATGGTTTGATAATGTTAAGCAATGCCATTGAAATCATGGCCGAAAATGAACAATTGACTGCTCACAAAAAAGCGGTGGAAGTCCGGCTCGAACGCGTGTACCGCGAAGACGAAGATGATTTGTCGTGGCGACATTGACCTGCAAAAAATCGACCATTCAAATGCATCCGGCTTTGCATGGCAAATAAAAGAGCGCAACGCTCAAGCGCTCATTTCAACAACAGCATCATGCTCAGTTGGTTACTTTTTAAGTTTCATTTCAAATAGCAAAAAATGGCAGAATCAAATTTTGTGGATTACGTCAAGATCTTTTGTCGCTCAGGCAAAGGAGGCGCGGGTTCAACACATTTCCATCGTGAAAAATACATCCCCAAAGGTGGACCCGACGGAGGTGACGGAGGACGCGGAGGACACGTCATTTTGCGTGCCAACAAAAATTACTGGACATTAATTCACTTGAAATATGCCCGTCATATTTTTGCCGGAGATGGAGAAAGCGGCAGCAAAAGTCGCAGTTTTGGTAAAGACGGCGAAGATAAAATCATTGAAGTGCCCTGCGGTACGGTGGCTCACGATGCTGACACGGGGGAATTTATTTGCGATGTATCCGAAGACGGACAAGAAGTGATTCTCGTTCAAGGTGGTCGAGGCGGCTTGGGAAACTGGCATTTCAAATCATCCACCAATCAAACTCCACGCTATGCCCAACCGGGCGAACCACGCGTGGAACGGTCCGTGGTTCTCGAATTGAAAGTGTTGGCAGATGTCGGTTTGGTAGGATTTCCCAACGCGGGAAAATCAACATTGTTGGCTGCCATCACCGCAGCAAAACCTGAAATTGCCAATTATCCTTTTACCACGTTGGTGCCTAACTTAGGCATTGTAAGCTATCGTGACAACCGTTCTTTTGTAATGGCCGACATACCCGGCATTATTGAAGGAGCTCACGAAGGACGCGGATTGGGACTTCGATTTCTTCGACACATTGAACGAAATGCCATTTTACTTTTCATGATTGCTGCCGATTCCAACAACATTGCCGAAGAATATGCCGTATTGTTGGACGAACTCAAGGCTTACAATCCTGAATTACTTGACAAACAACGCATTTTGGCCATTTCAAAATCCGATTTACTGGATGAAGAATTAATGATTCAATTGGAAACGGAACTGCCTGACGTAAAGCATGTTTTTATTTCGTCCGTGACCGGTTTTGGTTTGCAAACCCTTAAAGACATGCTTTGGGAAGAGTTGAATGACGAATCCAACAGAGTGATGACTTTAACCCATCATTTACCATCCAATGTCGTCCCTCATCAAGACAAAGCGTCTGCTGAAGATGACGAAGCGCATCAGGATATTGAATACGATTGGGATGAATAAAACATGGTTGTTGATCAGTTGAATGTGTATTGACCCATAAAATCAAACCTAAAGACTTTTAACTCGTATCGATGGCGTAACGGTTTTGGTTGCCGAATCGATTCAATGAAAGGATTATGAGTTTTATATTATTTTTGCTGCTGCTTTTTCTTTTTTTTGCTTTTTTCGTTTTGACTTCCGTCATGCGGTTGTTTAGCTCCATTTTTGGATTTGGACGTAAACGTCGCAATGAACAAGCCGATCAACATATCCGTTCAGACCAAACCACAACCAAGGTTTTTTCAAAAGATGAAGGGGAATATGTGGATTTTGAAGAAATTGATGAACAACGGGAGGATCAATCATCATGAATTTTTTGAACGTTGTTTGGACCTATGCCCGGTTGACCAGACCCGTAAACCTGCTCATGATTGGTCTGCTGCAATGGGCGCTTCATGCATGGCTGATCATGCCTTTGTTGATGCCTTACCACATTGATCCGGCGACACCGCTTCTCATTTTTTGGATTTTCTTTTCAAGCATTATCCTGATTGCTGCCGGAGGCTACGTGATCAATGACTACTTTGACATGCGGATTGATGCCATGAACAAACCCGAAAGCGTTATTGTCGGAGAGTTGGTAACCAAAAAGGCTGCACGCCATTTTTATCTCGTACTGACCATTTTGGGCGCCGTGCCGGGATTTTTCGTTGCTCTGCACGCCCATTCAACTATGTTGGCCATTGTCATCTTTTTGTTAATCGGGTTGCTATGGTTTTATTCATCTACCTATAAACGCCAATTTGTAATCGGCAATGTCATTGTGGCTTTTGTGGTTGCATTGGTTCCCATTGCTATTGTGGCATTGGAACAATCCTTCTTGTCGTTACGATACGGTGACTTGTTGGATTTTACGCGCATTCCATCCAAACTGTATGCATGGGCCGGCGGATATGCGCTTTTTGCTTTTTTATTGACCTGGATACGCGAAGTGGTTAAAGACTTGGAAGATGAACCTGGAGATCGCGCCTTGGAATGTCGTACCATGCCCGTTAAATGGGGAACAAAACGCACCAAACTCTTTTTGTACGGATTGATTGTCGTCACTTTGTTATTGCTCTACAAAGTGGTCAATGCCATTGAGTTCCCTGACGATTTCATCACGATGCCTTATTTCCTCATTGGCATTGTTCTTCCGTTTGCTTTGATCATGTTTCGACTTTGGAAAGCCCATAATTCCTCCAATTTTCATCAGATATCTTTCATCTTGAAAATCATTATGTTGATAGGCATTGGCTATACCCTTGTGTTTTATTTTTTGCAAGCCATCACCGGCCAATTTCCCTTTTTTGGATGGATGATCACACCAAGCAATTAAACATTCGATAAAAAAATTTATGTTGCACCATTTAGCAAAATATACCGTTGTTTTGGCGTCGCAATCGCCACGCAGGCAATCATTGCTTCGCGGCATAGATATTCCTTTTGAAGTCAAGGTATTGCCAGATGTTGACGAAACTTTCCCCGAACATTTGAAAGGTGGCGAAATTTCGCTTTATCTGGCAAAGAAAAAAGGTGACGCCTATCAATCGTTTCTCAACGAAAAAACCATCTTGATCACCGCCGATACCATCGTGTGGCTCGATCATCATGTATTAGGCAAGCCTTTGGATGAAGAAGATGCCAGGAACATGTTAAGCCAATTGTCGGGAAAAACGCATCAAGTATTCACGGGCGTTTCCGTTCGTTCACAAGACAAACAGGTTGATTTTGTTGCCGAAAGCGAAGTCTCTATTGCCAAATTGACGGATGAGGAAATTCAATATTATGTTTCAACCTATCGCCCCATGGACAAAGCGGGTGCTTACGGTGTGCAGGAATGGATTGGATACATTGCCGTAGAATCCATTCACGGTTCGTTTTACAACGTCATGGGGCTGCCCATTCATCAACTTTACGAAGTACTGAAAAACTGGTGAATGCCTGCACACAGAAAGCATTTGCCAATGTGAAAGAAATTTGCTTATTTTGCAGTGTTAAAAAAAACGGTCTCGTAGCTCAGCTGGATAGAGCAACAGCCTTCTAAGCTGTGGGTCTTGGGTTCGAATCCCAACGAGATCACGTTGAAGAGCAAAACCTATTTGTAAACAAGTTTGTTACAAATAGGTTTTCTGTTTCAAAAAGCTTTCTGCACAACTTATCATCGATCATGGTAGAGATGCAACATGCGGTAAAAGAGAAAAAGAAAAATCAGAGCTGCTAAGAAGATCGAAAACCAGATTCCTTCTTTTTTGGTTCGTTTCTTTGTTTTTTGCTTTTCCTTTCTCTTTTTCATCTGTTGATCATTTGTTTTTAAAAGTCAAACAAGACTCGTTTCATTACTTTTTCGAAGAGGCTTCCATCCACGCACGAAATTTCTCACGAATAAACTCGATCGGAATGACTCCTGTTCTTTTCCCTTCAAAGATATAAACCCGACAGGTATAACTGTTGTCCGTAGGTTTCAAGCCGGTGTAAATATCAACGCCATCGACCAAAATCGTAGGTGAACCTTGAAACTGCAATCGCTCTGATGAATCTGCATCCGGCACTTCCACGATTTCGATGTCCTGTTCGTCAATGCCTAATTCTTTTTGTACGGCGTAAAGATGTGCCAACGTTTGTTTGGAATTGGGACACCCTTCAAAATATTGAAATTGTATCATACGAATGACGTTTTATTAGGGTTCAACTCAAAATCAAACTTCAAGATACGACTTACTGCAAGCAAAAGCAAGAAAAAGGGGTGGTTTTTGACATTGTTTAATATGGCAAAAGCTGCTCACCTTTTCGACGAACAGCCTTTTGCCATAAAATGAATCCTATCCTT
>JBMFIQ010000054.1:0-11981 GCA_049976245.1 Microbacter sp.
CGTCAGTTTTTTGAGCGAAAGCGGACGCAGTCTTGACTTTATCCGATAAATCGGATTGTTCCATTCGCTTCCTTTTTTGTGTTAAGTGGAACATCCCGCTTGCGGGGACAAAAAGGAAGTCAGGGTCACAGGGGCGGAAGCCCCTTGTAATGAACATGCGAAAGTTCAATAAATAATCAACATTTTACATATTGAATACTACAGTCTATGAGAAGAAGCCATGCTCAAACAACATGGATGAAATAGATAAAAAGAGAGGGATAATTCATTTCATATTCAACAATTTAAACATCGATTTGAAAGAAAACCCAAAAAATTCCTTCATATTTTTCATTTCTTCAACGAATCAAAAAGAAAAAGTTGTTATATTTGCATCACAAAAAAACAGAACTTCCATGGAGTCAAGAATCGGCACGGGAGAGTTCAATGAAAAAGAAAAAATGATTGCGGAAATAGCTCAGTTGGTAGAGCACGACCTTGCCAAGGTCGGGGTCGCGGGTTCGAGTCCCGTTTTCCGCTCCAAAGCTGCCCGAATGGTGGAATCGGTAGACACGCAGGACTTAAAATCCTGTGGCCATTGCGGCTGTGTGGGTTCAAGTCCCACTTCGGGTACTTTTCTAAAGGGTTTACAATTCGTTGTAAGCCCTTTTTTTGCCCCCTGCGTTACTTAACCAAATCATTTATAAAAATCTATGTTTAACTTTGTGTGGTCGATGACACCATGCAGCGTTTTGTGACAAACCAATCATTGAAAGAATAATTTTAAAATCCCGTTATATGCCTTTAGGTCACGTTTATAAAGTATTTTCAGGGACAAACAGCCGATACCTCGCTGAGAAAATTTGTCAAAGTTTAAATTGCGAACTGGGAAGAATGACCACCACGCGTTTTGCCGATGGTGAATTTGCGGTGACTTACGAAGAATCAATCCGCGGAGCTTATGTGTTTCTGGTTCAATCCACATTCCCGCCATCGGACAATTTAATGGAACTGTTGCTCATGATTGACGCCGCCAAAAGAGCCTCCGCTTACAAGATCATTGCTGTGATTCCCTATTTCGGATGGGCACGTCAGGATCGAAAAGACAAACCGCGTGTTTCCATTGGCGCAAAATTGATTGCCGACCTGTTGAGCGTGGCAGGTGTCGATCGCGTCATTACCATGGATTTACACGCTGATCAGATTCAAGGATTTTTTAATGTTCCTGTGGATCATCTCTTTGCATCATCCATTTTTGTGCCTTACATCAAATCACTCAATATTGACAACCTGGCTATTGCTTCACCCGATGTTGGCGGATCCAAACGAGCCGGAACCTATTCAAGGCATCTTGGCGTGCCCATGGTATTGTGCTACAAGCTGCGCGAAAAAGCCAACGAAGTAAGTGAAATGAAAATCATCGGCAAAGTCACCGGAAAAAATGTCATCATCCTTGACGACATGGTCGATACCGCCGGTACATTGACTAAAGCTGCCGGATTAATGATGGAATATGGCGCTAAATCGGTAAGAGCCATTGTGACTCACGCCATCATGTCGCCTCCAGCCACCGAACGAATCAAAGAATCACAATTGACGGAAATCATCTTTACGGATTCGATCCCATACAACAAAGATTGCACAAAAGCGCGCATTCTTTCCATTGCTGATCTGTTTGCCGACACCATTCAGAAAGTTTTCAACAACGAATCCATCAGTAGCCAGTATCTTCTTTGAAAAACTGCTATTTTTTATCAAAAGAGATCAATTAGACAGCCCGTTTGTAGGTTTCGTTGGAATCATTGAGTAACTTTACCAATAAAAAGTCAACCAAACGGCTTTTAGAAAATTCAACACGTCATCAAACCCGAATCATACAACCCGGCAAAGGATTGACATGCTTTCAAAAAAACGTTTTTACAACAATAGATGTAACAAAAATTGATTTACTACAAACTTATAACCATTTCATTCCATGGATACAAATGACGATCTTCTTGAATTTGATGATGACAAAGCCATCGAGTTTATAATTCAGTACATTTCTGACTCATTAAAGTCAAAACTGACTGCCGATGATGTCTCTTATTTTCTTGACATCATTTATGATTACTATGAATCAAATGGATACATTGACGAAAATTCCGTTGAAGAAGCAAGCATTGACGAAGAAGCCATGATGGATTTCATCATGAAAGCGATTCGAAAAGATCAAATCATTAGGCTGACTGAAGATGAAGTTCAACAGCTCCTCGAAGCTGAATATCAATATGGAAAATCCATTGGCATTTATGATGAAGAATAAAAACAACACAACATCCTTCAATTGAATCAAATTATAACATATGAACAGCAACGCAATACAAGAACGGGCAGCCAACAACATTCGCATTTTAGCTGCCAGCATGGTCGAAAAAGCCAAATCAGGCCATCCGGGAGGCGCTATGGGAGGCGCTGATTTTATCAACATGCTCTACAGTGAATTTTTAGTGTTCGACCCTGACGATCCAACATGGATCAATCGCGATCGTTTTTTTCTCGATCCGGGACACATGTCGCCTATGTTGTACAGTGTGCTTGCGTTGACAGGTAAATTTTCCATGGAAGATTTACAACAATTCCGTCAATGGGGAAGCATCACGCCGGGTCACCCTGAAAAAGATTTCATGCACGGCATTGAAAACACTTCGGGTCCATTGGGACAAGGGCATACTATGGCTGTTGGCGCTGCCATAGCCGAACGTTTTTTAACTACACGTTTTGGGGATTGGATGAGTCACAAGATTTATGCATTCATATCGGACGGCGGCATTGAAGAGGAGATCTCTCAAGGCGCAGGAAGAGTAGCAGGAACATTGGGATTGCACAATCTCATCCTTTTTTATGATTCCAACGGCATTCAGCTTTCAAGCAGTGTAAGCACGGTAAGTGCTGAAAACACGGCCATGAAATATCAAGCATGGGGATGGAATGTGCTGACCATCAACGGGAATGATGCAGAAGAAATTCGTTCTGCCCTCAAACAGGCACAACAAGAAAAAGAACGCCCTACCATCATCATTGGAACTACCGTGATGGGAAAAGGAGCTTTAACTTCAGACGGGAGAAGTTATGAAAATCAATGTGCTACACACGGAATGCCTTTAGGTGAAGCCGGCGCTTCGTTTGAAAACACCATCAAAAACTTAGGCGGCGATCCTCAAAATCCTTTTACCGTTTTCCCCGAAACTGCTCAATTGTACGCCAATCGGCTCATGGAACTCAGAAAAACGGTTGCTGAACGAAAAGCTGCACAAACAGCATGGGAAAAAGAGAATCCAATGCTGGCGGAAAAACTAAAACGTTTCTTCTCGAACGAAGCTCCTGCCATTGATTATGCAGCCATTGTTCAAAAACCCGATCAAGCCACACGAGCTGCGTCATCCACCGTGTTAGCCACACTGGCATCTCAAGTGGAAAACATGATTGTAGCTTCAGCCGACTTATCCAACTCTGATAAAACCGATGGCTTTTTGAAAAAAACCAAAGCTTTCACCAAAGGCGATTTTTCCGGTGCCTTTTTTCAAGCCGGCGTCAGCGAGTTGACCATGGCTGCCATCATGAACGGAATGGCCTTACACGGCGGCGTCATTCCAGCTTGCGGAACATTTTTTGTTTTTTCCGATTACATGAAACCCGCCGTACGAATGACAGCTTTAATGGAACTTCCGGTTATTTTCATTTGGACACACGATGCATTCAGAGTAGGCGAAGATGGTCCTACTCATCAACCGGTGGAACAAGAAGCTCAAATACGTTTGATGGAACAACTTAAAAATCATCACGGCAAAAACAGCATGCTGGTGTTACGTCCGGCTGACGCCGACGAAACAACCGTTGCATGGCAAATGGCTTTAGAAAACAGAACAACACCGACAGCACTAATCCTTTCACGACAAAACATCAAAAGCATCCATTCCGAAAACAGATATCATCAAGCATTGCAAGCAAAACGTGGCGCCTACATTGTAAAAAAGAGCCAAAAAGATCCGGATGTCATTTTGGTTGCCAATGGTTCTGAAGTAGCTACTTTACTCGCTTCCGTTCCTGTCCTCGAAGAAAAAGGCATTGCTTGTCAGGTAGTTTCAGCACCATCGGAAGGGTTGTTTTTTCAACAGGATGAAGCATATCGAAATGCGGTCATTCCCCCTTCCGTTCCTGCATTTGGACTCACAGCCGGATTGCCGTCCACATTGCAACGGTTGGTAGGACTTCAAGGAAAAGTGTTCGGATTGGATCATTTTGGAAGCTCTGCTCCTTTCAGCGTGTTGGACGAAAAATTTGGGTTCACACCTCAAAATGTAGTTGAACAAGTGTTGAAAATGTTGAAGAAATAATCATTTCCAAAACATCATCAATCTAATGGGTACCATGAACACAAAAATGTAACTCATTAATCAAAACAATATGTTCAAAGCTAAATCAATTACAAACGACATTTATTACATCGGCGTTAACGACCGACAAAAAATTAATTTTGAAAACCAAATTCCCTTACCTTACGGAGTATCATACAACTCCTATGTCATTGTGGATGAAAAGATTGCATTGATTGACACGGTTGAAATACCTTTTGCTGAAATATTCATCGATAAATTACAACAAGTTTTGCAAGGCCGTAAAGTTGATTATCTTGTGATCAACCACATGGAGCCTGATCACTCGGGTTCAATCCGTGCCATCCGACGTTTATTCCCTGAGGTGAAAATCATTGGCAACAATCGAACATTTAAAATGTTAGCCGGATTCTACGGCATTGAAGACGGTCTTTTGGAAGTGACGGATGGTTCTACGTTGTCATTAGGAAAACATCAACTTCAATTTTTCCTGACTCCGATGATTCATTGGCCTGAAACAATGATGACATACGATGCCACTGACAAAGCCATTTTCACCGGCGATGCTTTTGGAGCTTTTGGAGCTTTGGATGGAGGAGTCATTGACTCAGACCTGATGATCAATAAATATATGGATGAATTTGACCGATATTTTTCCAATATTGCCGGCAAATACGGATCACCCGTACAAAAAGCATTGGAAAAAATGAAAACTGTCGAAATTACCTACATTTGCCCTACTCATGGCCCTGTCTGGAAAGATTATATCGCACCAATCATTGAGAAAACAAACCGATTGAGCCGTTACGAAGGCGAAAAAGGAGTAGTAATTGTGTATGCCAGCATGTACGGGAACACGGAACAAATGGCGGAAGCCATTGCCGAAGGACTCTCGGAAGCCGGAGAGAAAAAAATCATGATCTATGATGTGGCAAAAACGGATGCCTCCTTCATTTTGACCGACATTTTCCGATATGACCGTTTGGTACTTGGCAGCCCAACCTACAATAACGGATTGTTTCCTGAAATGGCATCATTCCTTTTGAAAATTGAAAACAGAGACATCAAACATCGAAAGTTTGCCTATTTTGGATCTTCTACATGGTCCAATGCTACCACTCGAATCTTTTCAGCTTTTGCTGAAAAAATGAAATGGCAAGTGATTGGAACTCCGGTTGAAGAACAACAAAGTTTGAAAGAAAATGCCTATGAGGCCTGCATCGCTTTAGGGAAAGAACTGGCTTCCGTGTAATCCTTGTTAGGATGAACGCTAAAAAAAATGTTATCAATATTTTAGCGTTCATCCTCAATGATAGAACCGCACAAAGCCAATCACACATTCAAAACAAGAAACAAAAGTTGCTCTCTTAGTTGCTGAACGATAAAAAGAAAACGCCATAAAATGCCAACACCATGAGACTGATTATTGAACCCGATTATGACACCTTGTCGCAATGGGCAGCCAATTACATTGTAAAAAAAATTAAAGAGGCTAATCCCTCACCCGAAAAGCCTTTTGTTTTGGGTCTGCCTACCGGTTCCACACCTTTGAAAACATATCAGGCGCTGATCAATCACTTTAATGCAGGAAGAATTTCTTTTAAGCATGTCATTACGTTCAACATGGACGAATACCTCGGATTACCGGCTGATCATCCTCAGAGTTATCACACTTTTATGTGGAACCATTTTTTTCGATACATTGACATCCCCGTCGAAAATGTAAACTTATTGGACGGAATGGCTACGGATGTTGCAGCCGAATGTCAACGATATGAAGATAAAATAAAAGAAGTTGGCGGCATTGATCTTTTTATGGGAGGCATTGGCGCCGATGGCCATATTGCGTTTAATGAACCCTGCTCATCGCTCCATTCCCGAACCCGCGACAAAGAACTGACCATGGAGACCATCATTGCCAATTCCCGTTTTTTCAATTATGATGTAAACCAGGTCCCAAAAGCAGCATTGACGGTTGGCGTGGGAACCATTTTGGATGCACGTGAAGTGTTGATTTTGGTCAATGGGCATAACAAGGCAAGAGCTTTGCATCATGCCGTCGAAGAAGGTGTCAATCACAAATGGACCATCAGCATGTTGCAACTGCATCCCAAAGGCATCATTGTTTGCGATCATGACGCCTGCGATGAAATAACAGTTGGCACTTATCGCTATTTTTTGGATATTGAAAGCAAAAATCTTGATCCAAACTCGCTTTTGAGTTAATGGAATACCATGCGTCATCGCACAAACAAACCAATCGACTGTAGTACTTGCTCCTGATCGATGGGTTTTTTTTATTGATTGCGGGGATGAAACCGCAAAATGGTATCCCGAAGCAAATTAATGTCAATATGCGTATAGATTTCGGTGGTCATAATAGATTCATGACCCAACAACTGTTGAATCACCCTTAAATTGGCACCTCCTTCCAACAAATGCGTAGCAAAGGAATGGCGAAAAGTATGTGGACTGATGACTTTTTTTACACCAGCTTTCTCCGCCAACTGTTTTACCATGATCAAAATCATGACACGCGTAAGTTTTGCTCCCCGCCGATTGAGAAAAAGGAAATCTTCATGTCCTTTTTGAATCTTCAAATGGTTGCGCATCTCCCTCCAATGAGCAATTTGAGCCAGTGCCTCTTCTGAAAGAGGAACTAACCGTTGTTTACTGCCTTTTCCGTCAATGCGGGCAATACCGCGATCAAAATCAATATTGGAAATCTTCAATTGCACCAGTTCACTCACCCGCAATCCCGATCCATACAAAGTTTCAATGATGGCTCGATTGCGGTGTCCTTCCAACGAAGAAAGGTCAATGGCATCAATAATGGCGTTAATTTCTTCCACAGAAAGCACTTCGGGAAGATGCATCCCAATCTTTGGCAAATCCAACAAATCGGTCGGATCATTTTTGATTTGATCGGCAAAAAACAGATAATGATAAAAGGCTTTTAATCCGGAAATCATCCTCGCCTGCGAACGAACCGACAATCCAACTTCTGCCAACGCCACAAGAAAATCCTGCAAATGCTCCACTTTTGCTTCATCATAACGAACAGATGCATCTTTCAAATAATCAAACCATTTCTCCACATCGTGACGATAGGCAGCTACTGTATTGGGCGAAAGCGACTTTTCGAGCTGTAAATATGTTAAGAACTCTTCGATAACAGCTTGACTCATCATTGAGAATATCAAATGGTTAACTGAAGTCTATGGAAAATTTGGATGGAACCTGCATGATCGAAATACAATCTTTTTAACGCATCTCAACCTCTCCGTAAATGTTGAACAGTTGATTGAACTATTTGATTATCAATGTTATAAATCATTTAGAAACTGTTCGTTCTAAAAATACTATTTTTTCAACACAAATGTTTGCTGCCCGATAATGTTGCCGTCGGCAAACAAATCAACCCGATAAGTACCTGGGAAAAGCAGTTGATCTACTTGCCAATAAAGCACATCGGACAAATCCGTTCCCTGATACTCCACCATTTTTTTGCAGGTGAATTGAATCTGCCGGTTTTCAAACTGAAACAGATTGTTCGGATTGTCGGACAACACCTCTCCGTCCGGGGTCATGATGCGAGCATAAACCACCTTATCACCGGGTGTAGCCGTGATGTTTTTGGCAATGGTAAAATTAATTTTCAATGTGACCGTTTGTTTCACTTTATCTGTTTTGCGGTTTCGATCCGTTAAGGGTTCAACCACGATGGCCTTTGTTTCAAGACGTGCAGCTAACTGCACCTGCTGTGTAAGGTTGGTTTTCTCTTTGGCCAATTGCTCAACAGTCTGAGTGGCCTGAACATATTTTTGTTTTACTTCCTTGTTCTCAATCGTCAAAGCAGCATTGATGCGGTTCAACGAATCGACGATGTTGACATAGTGCATCATTACCGACCGAACCAATGCCAATTCTCGCTTAAGACGATTGATCTCTTCCGTATCCGTTGCCTTAACTGTATGAAGTTCCTGTATAAGTGATTGTATATGTTGCTGTTGCAATTCAATTTGATGAGCCAGCGAATCATTGTTGGTTTTAAATTGCAATCCGTCCATTGACCTTGAAAAATCTTGATACTCCTGTTCAATCTGACTCTTTTCATAAGTCATTTGATTGACAAAACCCTTCATTTCTTTATTTTTATCCGAAATGGTTTTTAATGCAAATAACAAAGCGATGGTCAATAACAGCAATAGCGCAATGATTCCCCAGAACCACTTTTTATTTACATTACTAAAAGAAAAATTCATATCTAATTGCTATTCAATGAGATGATCAAAATAAAAACAAACATGTCCGTCCGTGAATGAACCCACAAAAGTAGTGATAACGAATGAAAATGACAAGTTTTAAATCCCTTTTCCTTTCATCAAAATGGCAATGGTATAAAATAATATTTGCAAATCGGACAAGAGCGACATGTTTTCTAAGTAAACAATGTCATTATTTAATCGATCGATCATTTTGTCAATGGAATGCGTATAGCCAACCTTGATTGGTCCCCACGAAGTCAAGCCGGGACGAACATTATAAAGCAAACAATAATAGGGAGCTTGTTTCATAATTTGTTCAATGAAATATTTTCGCTCAGGACGTGGCCCTACAATGGACATTTCTCCTTTCAAAATGTTCACAAATTGAGGTAACTCATCCAAACGATAGCGTCTTAGCGTGTTGCCAAATGGAGTAATCCGTTCATCATTGGGCGTGGTTAGTTGTGGAGTTCCGTTCTCTGCATCGTGATGCATGGTTCTAAACTTAATGATGTTGAAGGGTTCTCCATGCAGCCCGATTCGCTCCTGAAAATAGAGAGCAGGACCTGAAGTACTCATTTTAACTCGCACATATAAATAAAGAAAAACAGGCGAAAATAAAATCAACACCGCAAGGGAAACCACTACGTCAAAAAAGCGTTTGGTACAAATTTCCCAATCAGACATGGAAAGCGCGGTGACATCGATGTAAGGTGACATGGAGAATTGATTCATCTTCACCCTCGAAGTCAGAAAATGATAGGATGAAGGCAACAATTTGATGGAAACCCGAAAAACAATCAGTTGATTAATCAGTTGAAATAATCGATATTCCCCTGCATCTTCCAGAGCAACATACAACTCCGTCACTTGAAAATGATGAATCAATGTTTCGATGTCCGCAAACTTTCCAACCACTTGTTCTTGTTCAACACTGATTGGCTCCCCAACGTCCACAAACCCTACAACATGATTGCCATCCAATTTTCGCGCAATTTCTAATTGTTTGAAAACAGTCAATGCATTTTGACCTGTCCCCACAATGAGTGTGTTGAATTTCAAAATGCCATCTTTCATTTTTTGATGCAGCTTGTGTGTCATCAAAAAACGTGGAAAATAGGTCAACCCGAACTGTAAAATAAGTAAAATGCTGAATGACACATAATAATAATGATAAGACACTACTTTGTCGCTTAACAAAAGAACAAAAAAGATGGTCAATGCAATGATGAGAGACGAAGCAAAGGTGCTAACCAATTCAATCAACAACTCTTTTCGAAAGGGGCGCAAATAATAGCCCGACAAATAATGAATCAGCAAACAGTAGGAGGGATAAAGAAAAAGCATAACCCAAAAACTGTAATTCGGAGCCCAAATCACAACATCAGGAAAGAGTTTGCTGTCATTGGCATAACGACGATAAATAAAAAACAAAGTCCAAACAACAACCGCCATCAGGGCATCGACGGTCATGTAACGCATGATTTGTGCTTTGCGGGAAATCATTCGACAAACTTTCTTTTTATTCTCTGATAATTTTCACGTAACTTTTCGGTCCCAGTTTAATGATAGAAGATGCTTTTGCGGGTGTTGCATCATTTTGACGATATTTTACTACATAATCAACTGATTCAACGATATATGGTTCAATTTCGAGAAAGTTTCGAGGCGTAGGTTGGCCGCTTGTATTGGCCGAAGTGGACACAATAGGCCGACGAAAACGTTCGCAAAGGGCATGTGAAAAAGGTTCCTTTGTGATCCTAATGCCAATACTGCCGTCATCAGCTAATACATTGGCAGCTAAATTCTTTCCTTGCGAATAAATGATGGTAAGCGGTTTTTCGCTCATTTCAATCAGGTCAAATGCCAAATCAGGAATGGATTCAACGTAACTTTGCAATCGTCCAAAACTGTCAACCAGCAATAAAAGTGCTTTGTTGTCAGCTCGTTTCTTAAGTTCAAAAATACGTTGCACCGCCTTTTCGTTACCGGCATCGCATCCTAAACCCCAAACCGTGTCAGTGGGATAAAGAATTACTCCTCCCGATCGTAACACTTCAATGCACTTTTTTAAATCTTCTTCCATATCTTCATTAATAAACGTATGATAACGTAGTTTAGTATATTTTTATTCAACTTTCGCAAGTAAAATAACTTGCTGATTTATAACAAAAAAACAGCATATTTATTTGGCAAAGTCGCTGAAAATCAGCAATTTTGTGTTGTTAAACAAAAACTCAAAAATATGCTGCAATACAAAGATACGACAATACTTTCAGAAATAAATAGCTTTTTTACTTCAAATGTAAAAGCAATGAAAACCATTTTTACTTTCATGCGCTCTTTGACATTTTCGGACAAACGTTTTGGATTTTCTAAGGCGAACAATCTTAAGTTTAGTTATCAGAATAAATTGGTTTTGCTTCTGTTGTTTCCTTTCTTTGAGATCAAGAACTCGCTCCATTATGCAGACTCTCCCCTGTATCGTTTTCTCGCTTGCGGCAAAGACATTTTTTACCGTTTAATGAACGACAGTAAAATAGATTGGCGAAATCTGGTGTACAGCTTGAATATGCAGTTGATCCGCAAGGTTGAGAACAGCAGCGAGAAAGAATTCATAATCCTGATTTTTGTTTACTTTTTCTGTAAACCTATTGCAGGACTACACAAAAAATTGTAATGTGGCATTTGATAATTTCCTTTTTTCTCCTTTTTGCAACAATTTCCGTCGTAGTTTTCATGTCAAAGTAGTCAAATTTCATCAAGAGAAGGTTCAATCAAGATATAAAATCAATTGTTTTTAGGGGAATCAGAAATTGAAGTTTTGCATGGATTCGTTGTCGGCATGACTAAAAAGTGTTTTTTGGGGATCGTTTTTGCAGGGGAAAAAGGTGTTTAAAGAGGGAAGAGCAGGATTAAAAGGTGACGAATCGTAAGAATGTTGGCATAAATATAGATTTTATATTCAGAATATTGGGGGTTAAATTTGAGAAAAGATAAAGAATAATCAGTGCAGAGTTTGGTTATATGAAGATAAAGTGCTTATCTTTGCAACCGCTTTTTCAGGCAGAGGTTTTGGAAAGGAGAAAAAGTAAAAAAACTGTGAAGGGTATTGTTTAGTAAGAAAAAAAGCGATAACTTTGCAGTCCGTTTCGCTCGGGAGGGCGGGGCAAGAGAAGAAGAAGCGATCTTTGGAAGAATGAACAACAGATGTAGTATACAAGGAAAGGTTAGTGAAGAGCTAACCGTCAAGAAACTTTGAGACATACCAATCTTCGATAGCGATATTGGAGAACGGGAAAGAGCATCTTGAGAGCAACAACGATGGTAAAGGTAGCGATATTTGAGCCATCGAATA
>JBMFIQ010000055.1:0-4187 GCA_049976245.1 Microbacter sp.
ATCATTGAGCGTTTATTCCTTTTACGTGTAGAAAAATGGTCAATATCAGCCGTAATGTCAGTAAATCGTCCGACATGTACCACATCATCACTGCGTTTTTCGTTTCAGTGATAAGTGGTCATTATGCTCCTTTTTTATCCATTCAGCCATCGAAAAAAAAGAACATTTTTCAATATTTCTTTTTGCCAAACTATTTTTGTCAACGTACATTTAACAATTGGACAAAAGTTTTCGCCTATTTGTACGTTTACATTGGCTGTTTTTCATCCAAAAAAGGGCAATTGTAAGGTGATTTTGTATGTTTTTGAACTGTCGAGGAGCAAAAATGAGTGAACAATGGTCATTTTTCATTGAAAAAAGGGCAATTGTCAACGAACAAAGACCATATTTCAAAAGTTTTTGAGCAATTGTTCGTGTACAAAACCAATTTAGCAAAAAGTTTTCGTCACTTTTGTCAACGTACATTTAACAATTGGACAAAAGTTTTCATCACTTTTGTCAGCGAACAATTTTGAATATGTCAAATGAAATGAGTTTTAAAACACATATTATCAGTACAATGGAGGATTCCTTTTTTGAGGTTCCATCCATTTTTTTCATGTAATATTTGTACATATGTAATATCATAGCGCTGAATTGTTCATTCAATGCTAAGTGAGGCAGAGAATTGGACTGGGTCATAATAAGAGTCAATGTAGAAGCGAATGACTATTTTGGTGCGTTCTACACAGCCTAAGTGTTAAAAATAAAAATAGTCGTATGATATTTTTGCTTTGTTATTTTTGTCAGGTTTTTATATGGTAATATGACATTTGTGCAGTGACAAAATTACAGATGTTTGTGTAAAATTAAAATATATTGGCCGCAAATAAATTAATGAAATGCAAATAATATTTATATATTGCATTATAATTCAGTTAATTGAAAAAATATACGAAAAATAATTAGTATTTAATGTTGTGATTTAAAATTAAATATGTTATTTATGGTAAATATTTTGTAAGTTAAATAATGATTTGTTGTTTGAGACATCAGCGAGCTCAACGGTAAATCCGGCTCCAATGAAAAGAGCAAACGAAGTGATTCCCGTTTTTCAATTTCAGAACAGGATTTTTTGTTGAAAGGTGAAACACAAGTTATCTTATCTTTGAGCCGTTTATTTAACTTTTAATTTTTTGATATGAATACAATTAACAAACAAATTCCATTTCAGCGATTCCACAAAAGTGAGTATCGCAATGTAGTAAAAGAAGTGATCGCCGTGGTATCAGCCTATCCAACACAGGCCAATATGGTTAAGAACTGGATAGACCGGCTTAAGGCAATGGAGCAGCAGATGGATCAGCTTGAAGTCCCGAGGAGGAAACATCCCGACACTGCCGAATTAGTAAAAACCCGTAACAAAAGTTTGGACCTGATCCGAGCCATTATCGCTCAGGTAAAATCATTGAAGCGGGTTAATCTGGAGACTCAGGCAACTGACATAACGTTGCTTGACGCATTTATTTCGCAGTTTCTTCAACCCATCGTAAGAACCGATTGGAGCAATCGCACGTTCAATCTTGACAAAATGTTTGCAGCCTTAAGTTTGGACACCAACCTGCAAGCGGCCATTGCCAATTTGAACCTGAGTTTGTTGTTTGACGAACTGAGTGGGTTAGCAAATAGTCAGAAAACGATCCGGGAAAATCGAAGCGCATCGATTCGTCAACAAAAGAAAGTGGACACGTTGGCCATTCGTTCAAAGGCAACCGCGGTGATTCGTGAACTTTTCGCAGCCATCGATCTGGCTCAAATAGAACATTCCGAAGTGGATTTCACTGAAATGGTAAACGGCATCAACCAATGTTTGAATTACTATATCAGTCAAGCCAAAACACGAAAGACGCTGTATGAGAAGAAATCCAAAGAGCAGCGCACCGTGAATGAACCGAAGAGTCCAACCAAGGTGGCGCAAGTAGTAAATTGATTTTCTTCCGGCTCCGTTCCTGTTCGCGGAGCTTTTTTTATCCAATCCCAACCATCTATTCTTCTTCTCGTTGCAAACGAAGGGGATGTACACGCCTTAATACTTATAACCACCAATGGTACAAATTAACATGAAGTGAGACATGAAAATGTTTATGCTCAATAAGATGGATTATTTTCTTTGAGGTGCTATGAATTTTCATACGTCTATTTTTATTGTTAACATTAAGGTCGTATGGAACTCGCCAAATAGTCATACACTTGAGCATAAGCTCTTTTTATGGCTCGTTTCATACGTCTTTCTTTATTTTAAACACTATGGATCTATGGAATACGCCAAACAGTCATACGCTTGAGCATAAGCTGTTTTTATCGCTCGTTTCGTAACTTCAAATTTTTCATTGTCAACTGTCAACTGTCAATTGTCCATTGTCCATTGTTCATTGTCCATTGAATTGAGTTTCTTTCTTTAAGCCTTAAACTTTACACCCTACACCTTACACTGATTCTTATCTTTTCATTCCGTCGAAATAACTAACTTTGCACCTTCAAAAAAAGCATATCAGACATACAATCCGATGAAGACAAGAAACGATGCTGTAGTGAAGCCGACTTATCCCATTTTGCTGTCAACCAGCTTTTCTCATTTCCTGAATGACATGATGCAGTCGTTGATTTTAGCGGTCTATCCCATGTTGAAAAGTCAGTTTGATCTCAATTTTGCACAAGTGGGATTGATCACCTTCTCTTATCAATTGACGGCATCGTTGCTGCAACCATTGGTAGGCATTTACACCGATAAGCATCCGAAACCTTTTTCGTTGGTTTTTGGGATGGCATGTACCCTTACCGGTATTTTGCTTTTGGCCTTTGCTTCGAGCTATCCGTTATTGTTGGTGGCAGCCATGACCGTGGGCATGGGATCCTCCATTTTTCATCCCGAAGCTGCCCGTGTGGCGCGCATCGCATCGGGAGGCCGTTTTGGTCTGGCACAATCCATTTTTCAGGTTGGAGGTAATTCGGGAGCAGCCATTGGGCCTCTCTTGGCAGCATGGATCGTCATTCCGCATCATTTGACCAGTGTAAGCTGGTTCTCACCATTTGCCTTTCTGGCCATGATCGTTTTGCTGCAGGTCAGTTTTTGGTACCGTGGGCGCATCTCCTTTTACCAACATGCACAACGGGAAACCTTGCGTGACGAACGATTCTCTCATCGAAAAATGGTCCTTACAATCTTTTTATTGCTGTTGCTGGTTTTCTCCAAAAATTTTTATTTAAGCAGCCTGAACACCTTTTATATGTTTTATCTGATCCATAAATTTCATATCAATACCCAACAGGCACAATACATGCTCTTCCTTTTTCTAGCTGCATTTGCCTTGGGAACGCTTATTGGAGGGCCGCTGGGAGATCGTATCGGGCGAAAAAGGATCATCTGGTTTTCCATCCTTGGCGTTGCTCCGTTTACCCTGTTGTTGCCGCATGTCAACAGCCTCTTTTGGACAGCCGTACTTACGGTGCTGATCGGATTGATTTTAGCCTCGGCATTCCCGGCTATCTTGGTTTTTGCACAAGAACTCATTCCTGGAAAATTTGGAATGATGTCGGGACTGTTTTATGGCTTTTCATTTGGCATGGGAGGATTGGGAGCTGCCGTGTTAGGCAATATAGCCGATGCTTACAGCATCAGTACGGTTTATGAGATTTGCAGTTTTCTCCCTTTGTTGGGGATGTTTGCCGTTTTCCTGCCCGACATCAGAATGGATCGAAAATGAAAGGTAAAATTGATCCATTGAACACGAGCCATAAAGAGTTTATGTACAAGATAATGACGATTTGACGAGTTTCATTTTTCATTCGTCAAAAAAAGGACGAACATTTTTCAATATTTCTTTTTACCAAACTATTTTTATCAGCCTACAATTGTCAACTGTCCATTGTCCATTGAATTGAGTTTCCTTCTTTAAGTTTAAACTTTACACCCTACACCTTACACTGATTTTATACGTCTTTTTTATTTTTTAACGCTAAGAAAGTATGGAACTCGCCAAACAGACATACGCTTGAGCATAAGCTGTTTTTATGGTTCGTTTCGTAACTTCAAATTTTTCATTGTCAACTGTCAACTGTCCATTGTCAATTGTCCATTGTCCATTGAATTGAGTTTCCTTCTTTAAGTTTAAACTTTACACCCTACACCTTACACTGATTTTATACGT
>JBMFIQ010000055.1:4286-11577 GCA_049976245.1 Microbacter sp.
TCTTTTTTATTTTTTAACGCTAAGAAAGTATGGAACTCGCCAAACAGTCATACGTTTGAGCATAAGCTGTTTTTATGGTTCGTTTCGTAACTTCAAATTTTTCATTGTCAACTGTCAACTGTCCATTGTCAATTGTCAATTGTCCATTGCATTTCTTTTCCTACTTCTCTCCTTGATGGTGATAATGTCCGTACCCGTACCCATAATGATAGTATCCACGGCGATAGCCGTTATGATGTCGTTCTAAATGCACATCGTTGATCAGTAAATACAACGGTTTCAGGGTGCCTTCATGTACCAAACGGTTAACAAATTCAAGATTACGTCGGTCGGAATATTCGGCACGGCACACGTAAAGCGTCACGTCCGTCAGCCGATGCAGCAACAAGGTATCCGACACGGCGCCAACGGGAGAAGTATCGAACACAATGTAATCATAGAGAGGCTTGACCTCATTCACGAGTTCATCCAAACGGTTGCGCATGATCAATTCGTTTGGATTGGGGGGGATCATGCCCGAGGGCAACAAGTCCAAGTTGGGATAATCGGGAAGTGATACAATCATCTTTTGTACGTCGTTTTCCAAACCGGAGAGGTACGACGAAATACCTTCCCGATCAGGCACCCCAAATATTTTATTCAATTGCGGTTTACGCAAGTCCAATCCCATGAGCAACACTTTTTTGTCGGCCATGGAGAGGGTAATGGCTAAATTTACGCTGACAAAAGTTTTGCCTTCTCCCGGTTCCGTGGAAGTGACCATGATGATTTTTTGTGTCGGATAATCGAGCACAAACTGCAACCTGGTGCGCAACAGACGCAGCAGTTCAGGATTCGATTCATGAACGTTGTGCTGATCCACAATGGGAAGGTCCGATGGATTGTGCGTCAATTCGCTTAAGACAGGCACATTGGTCAATGCTTCCACATCCTGACGTCCGTGAATGGTGTTGTCAATCAAATCGCGAATGTAGATAATCAGGATTGGGATGGCCAATCCGAGCATGAAAAAGACCAACATGATGAGTGAAGTACGCGGCGCTACCTGCAAAGCATCGTTGGGATTGTCAATCAATCGGCCTTTAGGTACCGTGACCGCCATTTGCAGCGATGCCTCTTCTCTTTTTTGAAGCAGGAAAGTGTACAAAGTCTCTTTGACGGTTTGTTGACGGTCAATTTCGAGGAATTCACGTTCCTGACGCGGCACTTGATAAATTTTTGAAGCAATTTCATTGATTTGACGATCCAGTGATGCACGGGTAATCAGGATTCCTTTTCGCGTGTTGGCGATACTGGTAAGAATGGCTTCTCTGGCTGCCTCTACTTGATGATTGAGTGACGAAAGGGCAGGGTTATCTGCCGAGGCATTGCGGGCAATACGTTCCCGTTCCAGTACCAATTTATTGTAGGCATTGATGACCTCAATCAAACCGACATCCGTGAGGCCGAGGTTTGGTACCAACGCATTGTGATATTTGGGATCACGAAGAAACTCTTCGACATAATTGATCAAGCTTAGTTGAGTTTCAACTTGGATCAATTGTTGCTGATAAGTATTGGCGTCGCCCAACACCAATTTGGTCTCCTCTTTGGCATCAATCAACTGGTTGTTCTGTTTGAATTGTTGAGCCTGATGTTCCACGTTGCTCAAATCGGTTGAGAGCAACTGTAGTCTCGAATTGATGAAATTGGCTGTATTCATGGCCGATTGGTTCATTAGCGCAATGGCATCGTCATTGTACAATTTCACCAAAGTATAAAGGATATCTTCCCCTTTTTGAACATTTCCCGTCACCAAGGTCAAAGTCACTACATCGGTTTGTTTCCCGACATCGGTGGTTAAAGCGTCATTGGCCAATTCTTTGGCAACGCCAATCGGGTTGTTGATCACGATGTCTAATTTTTGATCAGGGAAAGCATGACCGGCACGAATTTGCAAAAGCACATTTCCCGCAGGCGTTTTCAATAGGACGGGAAGCTGATGCACCGTTTCTTCCCAACGATGTCCGTCGTAGCGTCCCGTAACGGTAAAAGCGTGAGCGGTTTCGGGGGTGATGGTCAATTGGATGGGATAACGTAACGAATCCAACAACGTGCTGTCC
This sequence comes from Microbacter sp., assembly GCA_049976245.1. Lineage (GTDB taxonomy): Bacteria > Bacteroidota > Bacteroidia > Bacteroidales > Paludibacteraceae > Microbacter. The sequence goes on from JBMFIQ010000055.1 coordinate 6,389, forward strand.
ATGTCGGCAACAAGGGGTGATGCCGTATATATTTCCTCCCGTCGCAGAAAATGATGGTGATAATAGCTGACATAGAGATGCAATCGGTTGACCACTTCCGCCATCAAATTCCTTGATTTAAGTACTTGTTCTTCGTCATTGACCATTGAAGAAGTGTTGGAAGTGATGCCCACGGCTTCCAACTGATTCATCAGTGACATGGCATTCATTTGTCCGCTTTTGGACTGATCCATGATGAGCACGGATGCGGTAAACTGATATTTACGGGGGGAAATGTGGGCGTAAAAATAGCCCAAAATGAGCGCCAAGACCACTGAAGCAACAATCCAAGGCCAATAGCCGATGAATTTTTCGATCAGTTCACGAATGTTGATGGGGGTTTCTTCTATTTCTTCAGGGGTGTCCAATTGATTATTTTCCATAACGATATAAAGAAAGAATGCAAAAGTTCATTGTTGTTTTAAGTATCAATCACAAATCAAGCAGTCAATCATCGTCCATTTAGTGTTTCAAAATGGTGACAAGCAAAGCAGCCAGCGAAATGAGCGTTCCGGTAATGGAAATCGATAGCGTCTCGGCGGTGCTGAAATGAGATGAACGGGCTTTCGGACCATTCGGTTGCACATACAACACATCGTTCTGTTGTAGAAAGAAATAGGGAGAATGGATCAGCCTTTTGTCGTTCAGATCCAAACGGTATGTTTCGCGTGCTCCGTTGCTCTTTTCGCGAATCAGCAGTACATTGTTCCGTTGTCCGTAAATGGTCAAATCGCCTGCCATGGCAAGGGCTTCAAACACATTGACCTTTTCGTTCACAATGGGGAAGACGCCCGGATGATTGACTTCGCCCAGCACCGAAATCTTATAATTGGCATAACGGATGGTAATGATGGGTTCTTCTTTGATGTAGCGGGGGTAAATCTTATCCTTGATCAGTTGTGCCAATTCCATTTCCGTCAATCCCTCCACATGAAGCGTGCCTACCACGGGAAAGGTAATGTTACCTTCAGCGTCCACAAGGTAGGTTTGTAAAGCCGTAATTCCGGTGACATTGTAATTCAGATAAGCCCTTGGGTCATTGGTTGTTGGCGTTGGCACCACCGGAGGATTGAAAGGAATTGAAATATCGGGAGTTGGTGTTGTTACCGTAATCAGCAATAAATCACCGATTTTAATTTTGGTTTTAGGAACGATCTGTGTCGTGTCGTTCATGTTGGGATAATGCCCTGCATTTTGCACATATACAATCTGTTTCTCGGAATTGCAAGCGCCAAGTAAAAGGGCTAAAGAGATGATAAAAAAGATCGGCCATGTTTTATTTTTCAACCGTGAACCGAGAACATGTGGGTTTCGTAACGCAGAACCTTTTTGCATAACGTTTATCTTTTTGAAATGATACGGTAAAACAATCAATGAAACGAACTATAAAAAGAGCTTATGCTCAAGCGTATGACTATTTTGGCGAGTTCCATACTACCTTAGTATAAAAACATAAAAAAGACATATGTAATTCAAGATGATGGATTTTTGCACCTAAAAATAAACACGCGATTCTTCTCAATAGAAACTTTAATCAAGATATGAATGATGCTGTGCTTGCGTTTTATTTCCGCTCATCATCTTGTCATCGAATGAGTCCTCAATATCTTTTGAATGACTTGTTGTATCTTAATAGTTTGATCCACTGATCACCACGCATTCAAATGACGATAATGAATCTTCAAAACAATTTAATATTTTACAAAGGTAATAAAATTCCTTTTTGTGACGTCACAAGGACGTTCATTTCTTTTTTTTGGGGGGAGCTTTGATTTTTAGATTCAATTTTTTACATGCCCCTCTTAGCGGATGTTGAAATTAAATCCCGCAGGGTTTAAATAATCGCAACACAGATTTCCATTAACCGCTAGCCACCATCTACCATCTTCAAAATGGATCCCTTATTTAAATTGTCAACTGTCCATTGAATTTATCTTCCATCATTAATCCTTAAACTTTACACCCTAAACACTACACTGATTCTCAATTTTTTGACTGTCAATGTGATCCAATTTTTCAAATTCCGAATGAAGGCTTTTGTATTCAGGCACCAATTGTTTCATTTGTTTTACTATAGAAAGAGGTTTCATGGTTCGTGCCGTTTCAATCAACTCATGCACTGCGTTGGACACATTATCGAACTGACTTATGGACACTTTTGCCACCTTGATTTTAGGGTGATGGGTTGGGAGCGTCTTTTCCCGATCATTGAGTATTTCTTCGTAGAGCTTTTCGCCCGGACGTAAACCTATGTATTTGATTTGGATGTCTTGATCCGGTATTAATCCTGCCAAACGTATCATGTTGCGGGCCAAATCATCAATCTTGACGGGATCGCCCATGTCAAAAATATAAATTTCCCCATTTTGGCCGTGAACGCTGGCTTCCAACACCAAGCGACAAGCTTCGGGGATGGTCATAAAGTAACGAATGATGTTTGGATCAGTCACCGTCACCGGGCCACCGGCTTCTATCTGCGTTTTAAAGCGGGGAATGACGGATCCGTTCGAGCCAAGAACGTTCCCAAAGCGGGTGGTAATGAATTGAACCGTATGGGCTGTTTGATTCTGCGCGTTCGCTTTCGACTGGACATACATCTCCGCAATGCGTTTGGACGCTCCCATGACATTGCTTGGATTGACAGCCTTATCGGTTGAGATCATCACAAATTTCAACGCATGAAATTTTACGGCATAATCAGCCATTTGCTGAGTTCCCAGCACATTGGTCAAAATGGCTTCGGCAGGATGACGTTCCATCATGGGCACATGTTTGTAGGCTGCTGCATGGTAGATAATTTCCGGATGATATTCTTCAAAAACCACATCAAGACAATCGGGTCGACGTACATCTCCCAAAAGAGGCACCAAATCCAAGTTTTCAAATTTCTCGCGTATCTCGTTTTCAATGTCATACAACGGCGTTTCGGCAATATCCAATAAGATGAGCCTTTTCGGATTAAACGCAGCAACCTGTCGAACAATTTCACTCCCAATCGATCCGGCAGCGCCCGTCACCAAAATGATTCTTCCGCTCATCTCATTGCTGATTTTTTCCATGTCGATGTTGATTTCAGATCGTCCCAGCAGATCTTCGATTTGAACCGATCGAATCGCATGATGATCAAAACCGTCTATTTTCTTTTCTGTCCATATCTTGGGAGAGCGCGCCAATAAAATTTGCATCTTCAGCTCAATGGCCGCTTGTACAAGGTGTTCTTTTTCGCTTTGCAAATCATCTTGCGAAGAAAAAACCAACGATGTTACTTTATGGGTGCGGATTACCGTGTGTAGCGCTTCTTTTCCAATTCGGATAATTGGTAATTCTATAATACGCTGATTTTCGGATTCATTGTTTGCGGTTACAAAACCATTGATTTTACAACTGGAATGTGGATTGTTGTTCAGCATCAGTGCAATGGCCACACTGTCAGGATTGGTTCCGTACATCAATCCCGTCGTACGTAGGTGGTTTGACGCATCGGTTGATATCCATTGATACAAACGAAAAATCACATAACGAAAAATCACCAACCCAAAGAAAGTAAAAAGCCCTGTCTTCAGTAAAAAAGAGAAGATGATGGGGTCGTTGTAATGGGGATAAACAAAATGAATGAAAACCAGTAGAAACAAATTGGATGAAAATACGGAGACAATGATTCTCCCAATTTCATGGTAGGATGAATAGCGAATCACTCCATGATGTAATCCGACAGCGAGATAAGCTACTGAACAGAAAACCAAATAGAAAATGACCAAATAGAAAGGAACCAATGCCGAAACGTGCAATTGGTAGGTGCTTCGCATGACCCAAAAAGAGAAGATAAAAGCAAAGGCGGAAATGATCAGGTCAATGACGAGAATCAACCAACGATTGGTGTATCGAGCCCCAAGCATCAGGGTCAAGCGTTGTTTTACTTGATTGATTAATCTGTTAATGAATTGATTTTTAGATGGATCAAACATGAGTTGATGTTTATAAATAGCTTCATGATGTCGCAACCCAATCACTATATCATCCTTGAGTATTGCAATGCAGGATTCCCAGCAAAAGAATCGATTTTATTGCTTTGGGGAACCTTTCAACCTTCCGTTTTTTGCGTTCTTGCAAGATGTTTCGTCACTCCTTGATGGATGCGCAAGTTAATCACATACTTCACATAAACAACGCCTCGTAAAACAAAAAAGTTTGAAATGCTTCCACGATGAATCATCGTCGCCCCAAAGTTCAATCAGCACAATTTAAATCCCTCCTTTTTTTGTTCTCGGCATAAATTTTAAAAGACTTAACACATTCAAATTCATGGTCGTGACATGTTGATCGCATGTTGAGAGCCGCTGTATGAATTTGTTACTTTTGAACAAACAAAAATACAAAACATTTTACATGAATGTTGTTAAAATTATACCCAAAAAGCACCGAATACTGTTAATAGAAGCAATAATTAATTAACAATACACTATTTAAATACTTACACTTGGTTTTTTCTTGTTAGAGACGTTGCATGCAACGTCTCTACAAAAAAAACAGATTCCTACCAACCATTAACCACTAAACACTAACCATTACCCATTGAATTTATCTTCCGATTCCTACTAACCCGCAAAGAACAGGTAATTCATCAACACACGGAATCCTTTCAGCAAACGATAAAGATAGTACCAAATCAATAAGGGGAATTGTTTAATGCCATAACGTTTTTTCATAAAATCAATGGATGGAAACAAAAACCCAAGGGCGTATCTCACTTTTGAAGAAAAATCGGGCATTTGTTTTAAATTGTTGAACACTCCATTATAGGAATCTTTTCCTCTTTTGCCGTGAAGCAATTGAAAAAATCTATTGACCTCCTCTTGCGTTAAGGTTTGTCCATACGCTTGAGCGATATGTGCAGGGATGCTCACATGCATCAGTTGTTGAACAAGCAGCATGTATTTGAAAACTTGGGTTTCAGAATGATATTTTTTTGACAAGGCAATCAACTGATCCCAATCCATCAAATCACCATAGCGATCCAAAAAGTTAGCCACATCCATAAAACAAGTAAATTGCACGTGACCGCCACGGAAATGCTTATCTAAATGGAGACAAAGGTGGATCAATTGATGGCAACGATCCAAAGCATAAAGTGCAACGCCATTGATGGTAAC
>JBMFIQ010000056.1:0-11365 GCA_049976245.1 Microbacter sp.
TATGTTCTCCTTCAATATTAAAGTTATAAGAAACTGATTATCAAATTAAATTCATCTAATAACACCTAAAAATCAAATCATTATTTACTTGCGAAAGTTGAATAAATTACACAGCTGTTTTCATGCCGTGTAATAATCCCAAAAATAAGGATTTAAGTTTTGATGTTCTTTCTTTTTCAAAGGCTATTTTTAAGATGCGAAAGATAACATGATACTTAAGGAATTTGTATTTTGAAGAAAACGTAAAGTCATCGGGATATATTTTCCAAAGCAGCAAGTTATTCCTGACATAAAAATAGGTACTTTGAGCCGAGTAATTATTGATGGTTATTCCCAATAATCCTTTCGTTTTATATCCTTCGAAGTGTTGCATGTAAATATCGGTGAATAAAGCAATTTTATATCCATTTTTGCGGGCGCGCATACACATTTCCACATCCAGACAATATATGGCGAAATCCTCACGAAATCCGCCAATTTTATCAAACATCTCCATTTTGTATATTGATCCAGAAGTATAAACGCTCCCTTGTTCAATGTAGATCGTTTTGGACTCATGGTCAGATGTATGATGGGTGTTTGGCGCAAAAATAGCCACAGCATCATCATTACATGTTTTTACTTTTTCAATAAATCGGCCGAAGCCATCCCCGCTGAAACAACTATCCTGATCCATTGTTAACAGGTGTGTGTAGCCTTCTTTTTGTGCCCAACGAATGGTTTTATTAAACGGCAGAGCCAGGTATTCATTTTTTTCGGTGGTGCGAACTGTTACTTTCTCGTTTTGCAATCGTTGAATCAATTGATCCAGGTTGCTTTTTTCACGGGGTGTATTTTCCCAAATAACCAGATGATCAATCCAAGGAAGATAAGAGTTGATGTTATACTCAAGATGATCAATATCTGGATTATAAGAGGTTACTATGGCTGCTATTTTCATGGGTTATGCTATAATTTCAGATTAGACGGGCCTGTTTTCCCAATGGCGGCATGATATAATCCAAGAAACATTGCTTTGAGTTTAGCTCGTCTGTTTGTTTCGAATCCAATTTTTACAATGCGATAAATCACATTGTACTTAAAAAAATTGTACCGGGATTTCCAGGTATAGTATTCGGGATATATTTTCCAGATCAGAATGCCGTTTCGAATGTAATAATAGGTGTTAAGAGGTGGATAGTTATTGACCATTAATCCATTTTTCATTTTCATGGCATATCCTCTATGATGCATCAATACATCTGTGCAAACAACAATTTTGTAGCCCATTCTTCTTGCCTTAAGACAGATGTAAGGATCTAAAAAATATATGGCAAAATCTTCAAGAAATCCTCCTTTGGCAAAAAGTTCCATTCGATAAACAGATCCTGAAGTTACTACGCCTCCTTCGGGTAAATATTTTATTTTTTCCGGTAAAACTTCATTTGCATATACTAAATGTGGAATGCGCATCACAACATTAGGCCCAAAAATGCCAATAGATTCATCTTTGTTGGCTTTAATTTGTTCAATGTAATGCTTAAAATGATCCTCTTCAAAGTAGCTATCTTGATCTAAGGTAATAAAGTGAGTGCAACCTATTTTTTTGGCTTCTTCTATGGCCTGATTGAACGGATATGCCAGATATTCATTTTTACCTGTTGTTCTGATCTCAATTTTATCGCTTTTTATTGATAACAGATGTAACTGACTGTCTTCTTTGGGTGTATTTTCCCAAATAATCAGATGATCAATCCAAGGAAGATAGGAGTTGATATTTTTTTCGAACTCTTCTATATTTGGATAATACGATGAAACGATGCCTAAAATCTTAAACATTATCTTTTTTTAAAAGCCTTTATTAATGTAGAAACAGCAATGACTATATTTTATACGTTCTGATGAGTCCTTTTCTGAAAAATGGAGGCTCAAAAGATTGATGCTCCCCTGGGAAAAGCATGTATCCTTTAGATGGTTCAATTTTGTATCCTCTTTCAACAAACCATGAAGATATGTTTTCAAAATCACCTTCTTTATGATAGGTGCAAATCACTACTTTACAGTTGTTTTCGAGGATGCTTTTTTCTCCCCCTTCCAGAAATTTATTTTCAAATCCTTCAATGTCTACTTTAAAGAAAGTTGGTTTCAGCGCTTTATCGGAAAAAAATCCGTCAATGCTGACAAAATCACCTTCGTCAATATTCGATACAGATTTATTTATTATGCACACTTTATTTTTCCAAGGAGAAAACGTGAGGTTCAAAGCGTCTATCCACTCTTTATCGGGTTCAAATAGATAGAGATACTTCACTTTATCAACTATTTCTAATGAAAAATTTCCTTCTGCGACACCCAAATCTACAACAACATCGTTTGAATTCACATTAAACGATGTGGATAAATATCTGTGAGGAGAAGATTCATCTTGTTCTAATAGCAAAAATGCGTATTTTTTTTGTACATGTCGTAAAGGAGTATTTTTCTTAAAGTAAAGCCGGTGTCCTTGGTGCCATACATACGGAAATCCAGATGCTTCGTCAACAAAAGCTTCTATTTTTTCCGGGTTGTATTTTTTTACAAAAGGGGATGGATATACATGAAATCTATTATGCCGTAAATATTTCAGCGCTTTTTTTATCTCTTCGTCGATTTCTGATGGGGGTATTGAATGATAATAGCGCAAGATTCTATGCTTTAACGCTGCATCCGCTTTGTCCGCAACTTGTTTCCTTTTTACTTTCTGAAATTTGTAAAAAACATACGAAGCATTAAAACTATTTCTTAGATTCCATTTGTATTTCATGGATGGTATTTTTATTGTTGCCTACTCTTTTTAAATAGGTATCTATCAACGAATGAATGACATCTTTATAGTCCTTTTTAGTTAGCTTTAATTCAATGATAACTTGATAAGGCCACTTCCAATTTTGATATGATGCTTGTACAAAAGCAGGAGCAAGTATCATTCCCCACATCCCAATTTTGGCATACGCTAAAAATAGATATAAAATAAATACTGATATAAATCCGGAAATAATTGTTGCCTTTGCAAATGGAACTTCATTTTTGGTTAATAAAGTATTTCTCGACATTCCTTGATTCGATTCAAAATAAATTGTTAACAAAAATACGGCCATCATTTCTGAAGGCAATAAATGTGTTTTACTCCTGATCAAATCCATTGCCAAAGGCCCAAAATAAATAAGTCCTAAACCACATATTATAAATGTAATCAACAGACTTAACTGACTTTTAATGTATAATCTTTTCACTCCTTCGTAATCTTTGCTAACTCTATATTGTGTAATCTTTGGGTAGAAAGTGGAAAACCATATTGCTCCTAATGACACAATCAAATCAATAAACTGTTTGGTGGTGCCGTAGGAGGCAATGTCGGAGAGGGATAAATAGAGGGGAGCAATCAGGATGACCGCTTTATTAATAAGAAATCCGCCCAATGAGGTAAGTCCTATTTTGACGGCATTGGGAGTCATGATTTTCATGATTTCCCTCACAGGAATGGCTTTTCCCGCTTTGATGCGATGTGATGTCTCTTTGTCGTAAAATGCAAGGTACGATAAGGTTCGATTGACGATGTCACTGATAAACATCCCAATGACCAACGACATCAGCCCAAGACCGTACAACAGAAAAATGGCGGTGATGACGATGCGTGCGCTTTGTGCCACCACAATGATTTGCATGTTTTTCTTGATGTATCCGCGTCCGGTCAACAGCGCACCGTAATAGTAAGTGTACAGCTGATAGGCTACCAATGCGCCGTATGTAAACCAGGCTGTCCAAACCACATGGGTATTTCCTCTATATTTTTCAAGCACCGTATGAAGGTAAAACGGGCTGGCTACGATAAAAAGCAGGAGAAAAATGGCGGCTAAAATGACGTAGTATCGGCGCATGGCACGAATTACGCTGCGTAGAAGTCCGTAATCTACCGACGGGTCGTTTTGATCAACGGCCACAAATCCTTCGGCTTTGAGTTCCTTCACTCCGCTGAAAATGTAGGTGATGTTGCGGGCAAAGGCATTGGAGAAACCAAAATCAAGCAACGTGGCAATGGAGCCGATGGTCAAGAAGATATTCCAAAGTCCAACTTCCTGACTGGGCAAAAGTCGAAGCACCAACGGCAACACAATCAACCCTGATGCAATGCGCATAAAGGTAGCCGCAAAATTCCATGCTACATCTTTTCGACCGATTTGCATTGTCCTTCTTTTTCAGTAAATTAAAGTTCTATGAGTTTTTGGGCAATTTGTTCTGCTGCGGTTCCGTTGCCATACAGGTTGAGCGAGAAATCCGATTTTTTGTTTTTCATGGCATGATAGGCTGCTAACAACAATGTTTTGTCGGCTCCCGTCAAGGTGTTGAATCCGTGATCCACCAGCTCGACCCATTCGGTTTCGTCACGCAGCGTAATGCAATGTTTTCCAAAGAAAAAAGCCTCTTTCTGAACGCCTCCGCTGTCAGTGATCACCAATTGACACGACTGCAAGAGTCTAATCATGTCAAAATAGCCTACGGGTTTAATGAGCAGACATTTTGAACGGATATGATATTGATGGATGATCTGTTCTGTACGTGGATGCAGCGGCATTACCACGGGCATCTCATGATGAACGGCATTCAATCCGTCCATCAATTGTTGAAGTTTCTGAATGTCGTCCGTATTTTCCTGACGATGGATGGTGGCCAGCACAAAACGGGTTAACCCTAATTCTTCCACAATGGTTGATTTGATGGCAGCTTTCGGAGCGTAATAGTTGGCTACATCCTGCATGACATCGCCATTTTTGAAAATTTTCACGGGGAAATGATCGAAACCCTCTCTTTTGAGATTCTGTACGGCATTTTCAGTTGGACAGAACAAGATGTCGGCAATGCGATCGGTGATGATTCGGTTGATTTCTTCGGGCATTTTGTTATTGAACGAGCGCAATCCTGCTTCGACATGAATCACCGGGATGTTCATTTTTTTTGCCGCTAAAGCGCCTGCCAATGTTGAGTTGGTGTCGCCAAACACCATTACGGCATCAGGTTGTTCTGACAACAAGAGCTGTTCAAGCCCTTCCATCATGCGTCCTGTCATGGCTCCGTGTGTCAAGCCGTTGATGTGCAGGTTGTATTGTGGTTTTGGGATCTCCATCTCTTCGAAAAAAATCGTTGACATGTTGGCGTCGAAATGTTGTCCGGTGTGTACCAACACTTCGTCAATCCCGTATTTTTTGAGCATACGACTGACGGCAGCAGCTTTCACAAACTGAGGCCGTGCCCCAACTATAGTGAAAATACGCTTCATAGATTTTTGAACTTTAAATGGTTTCTAAAATGTCCACCATGCGTTGTGCTGTTTTCCCGTCCCAAAATGTCGGATTGGTCCCTTTCTTTCCTTTGCCTTGCAGGATCAAGTCGATTTCATGTTCTATTTCATTCAGTTTGATTAATTTATTGCTTCCTTCCCAAACCGTCACGGGACGTTCCGTGTTGGGGCGAACGGTAAGGCACGGGATGTTGAGATGCGTTGTCTCTTCCTGAATGCCTCCTGAATCGGTCAAGGCAAAAGTGGCTTTGCTCACCAAATGAATGAATTCGAGATAACCCAAAGGTTCAATTAAGAAAAGATATTCCAATTGGTTGACCTTGTCAAGCAATCCAAATTGCTCGATGTTTTTGTAAGTGCGCGGATGAATGGGAAACACCAAAGGGATTTTTCTCGAAACGGTTCCCCAAACGGACACCAATTGTGTCAGCGTTTCCTGATCGTCCACGTTGGAAGGGCGATGGAAGGTCATCACGCCATATCCGTTTTTCTCTATTTCGGTTATGTTCACCTGTTTGTTTTGATTCAACAACGGGAACTGCTGCCTGCTGTTTTTGGCTTTTGCCAAGTTGGCTTCCAAAGTGTCAATCATCAGGTTTCCGACCATGAAAATTTTATTGGACGGAACGCCTTCGTGCAACAGGTTTTCGTTGGCATCCATACTGGTAGTGAAAAAATAGTCGCAAATGGCATCGGTGACCAACCGATTGATCTCTTCAGGCATAGATCGATCCCTGCTCCGAAGTCCTGCTTCGTAATGAATGGTTTTGATGTTCAGTTTGGCGGCTACCAACGTGCAGGCGGCCGTGCTGTTGACATCTCCTACCACTAGCACAAAATCGGGTTTTTCCGCTAAACACACTTTTTCAAATCCAATCATGATACGGGCAGTCTGTTCAGCATGTGAAGCCGATCCTACTTCGAGATTGATGTCGGGCTTTGGTATTTCCAATTCTTCAAAGAAACGCCCTGACATTTGGTTGTCATAGTGTTGTCCGGTGTGAACAAGGAGAGGCTCAAAGGTTGCATGACGTTGCAGCTCGTGCATGAGCGGCGCTATTTTCATGAAGTTGGGACGTGCTCCAACGACTAAAAGTATTTTTCGTTTCATTGAATGGTTGGTTTGATGATAGCGTCAAGAAGATCGGCAAAAACGCCGCATTGTGCTTTGCGTGAATATTTTTCGTATCCAGTCACCGTGGCTTGGAGCGTGCTTTGCTGATAGCGTTCGTACAATGTTTGTAATGCTTGTTTCATGCCATTTAAATCGTTAAAATCGACAATCAATCCGGCATGGGTCTCATGCATCAAGTTGGCTATATCGCTGTGAATTGGTCCAATGGCTAAGATGGGACGTTGCGATGCCATGTATTCATACAATTTTCCTGTCAAAATGCCGTTGGCATTTGGCGTGTTGTTGATTAGAAGCAGCAGGATCTGTGCATTTTGTTGATATCGAATGGCTTCTTGATGGGATACATATCCTGTTTGTTGAATATAATCGGAAAGTTGATATCGATCGATATCCTCTAAAACGGATGGATCTGTTTTTCCTACGAGTTTGATTTTTAAATTTTTCCTAAGTTCCTCATTTGACGGAAGCATTTCGCTTAATGCCTGCCAAAGTATTTTCGGATTTCGCGCTTCGTTGATGCTGCCAATGTGAACAATGGAGAATTCCTTATCGGGCGTTGTTTTTTCCTTTGGTAGATCGTCATCGTCGTATCCGTTGTGAACCAAAGCAACTTTTTGAGGATGTTTGGCTTCAATTTCGGCACACCATGTGGGAGTAACGCTGACCACCACATCGGCTTCGGAAATAACCTGCTGCTCTTTTCGACGATGAGCTTTGTCGGCTAAGGAGGTTAAATGGAGATCTTTGTAGAAGTCTATATTGGTCCAAGGATCACGAAAATCGGCAATCCAAGGAATTCCTAGCGTTCGATGCAGCTTCAACCCGATGATGTGCATAGAGTGGGGAGGCCCTGTGGTTACCATCGCATCCACAGGATGATTTTTCAGGTACATTGTCAGAAATTTTACGGATGGTCGGATCCAAAAGCGACGTGGATCGGGGATAAGTAAATTTCCACGTAAAGTCATCCCGATGGTATGGACGACTCCTCCTTTTTGTTGTCCAATGACGACGTTGTCGTTCTTTTTTTTCTTCCCGGTCAATCGGTTGAACAGTTGATATGGTTCCCAAATGGGAATTTTTACAACAGTCGTTTCAGCCGCTACATCATGGAGCAGTGATTCATCTTTCAACTGAAAATCGGGATTTTCAGGCGTGAAAATAACAGGTTCCCACCCGTATTGTGGTAAATATTTTGCAAACTTCAACCAACGTTGAACTCCCGACCCACCTGAAGGCGGCCAATAATAGGTAATAATGAGCACTTTTTTTGCCATTCAATCATTGACTTGTGACAGCAATTTATTTTCCAAGAATTTTGTTATATTCAGCGTTATTGTCGAGTATTTCTATGGCTTTAGTAGCCGTTTTATCATGTTGCAGCGAATATCGAACCAGCCCTTTTTGGTAATAGTAGCGTTTCACAATTTCTCCGTTGATCAGTTTTTCGATGTCCGGTTTGAATTGAGCCAGATCCTTGTCAATATTGGGTGTCAGAACGGACTGCAGCGATTTGAAATCGGTGGCAGCCGCATTGGCATAGCCTTCCGCTTTGGCTGTTTCCATCAGTTTTTTGAGCAATGTTTCACTTTGCAATGTGTAATGAAAATGTTGCGCTTTGACAAAGTTTATGAAATCCTGATAATCGGAATCGTTGATGCTAAATTGTTCAGGCGGAGCAATGGTTGTGTGTTTTAATGCATATTGCGTTGCAAAATCAAAAATGATGTTTTGGGTGTAAAGATAATAGGCAATGTTGAGTTGAGCGCTGTCCTTGACTTCAATGTCGGGACGAATGCCTCCTCCGTCACGTACCGGACGACCGTCGGCTGTTTTGAACACATGGGTTAAGCTGTCCGGGACCCGCATTGGACTTCCGTCTGCATTGCGTTCGGCATAGTTGATGGCTTGAATGCATCGTCCACTGGGAATGTAATATTTGGCCGTGGTTACTTTAAGATGGCCATTGTAAGGTAATGGCCGAATGGATTGTACCAAACCTTTGCCAAAAGTGCGGGTGCCTATGATGACGGCACGGTCTAAATCCTGCAACGATCCTGAGAGAATTTCCGCTGCTGAAGCGGTATTTTCATCTACCAAAACAGCCATGGGCAGATCAGGGATAAGGGGTTCACTCTGTGTCCGATAAATTTTGTCCCATGCTTTCACTTTGCTGCGGGTTGAAACCACTTCGGTGCCTTTGGGTACAAAAAATCCGACCATTTTGACGGCTTCGTCAATGATACCGCCGGGATTGTTGCGCACATCAATGATTAATGCCTTGACATGTTGATCTTTTAAGTATTGCAGGGCTCGTTGCATTTCATCCGAAGCATTCTCGGTGAATTCACTTAACATAACGTATCCAATGTTATTTTTCAATACACCGTAGTAAACCACCGGATTAATGGTGATTTTTTCTCGGGTTACATTGAAAAGCATCGGTTTTTCCACGCCTGGACGTTTAATTTTTAAGTGAACAACGGTTTGTGGTTGTCCTTTCAACAGATTGCTGACCTGTTCCACGGTTTTTCCTTTCAGCGAAATGCCATCCAACTCCAAAAGAATATCACCCGCTTTTAATCCGGCTTTTTGTGCGGGTTTACCTTGAAAAGGTTCATTGATGAAGACATATCCATTTTGTTGTCCTATTTCTGCTCCTACACCAGCATATTCACCAGTAGTCATTTGTTTGAGAAAGTCTGTTTGGCTTTCAGGGATGTAAATGGTGTATGGATCTAAATTGGAAAGCATATCGTTAATGCCTGATGTGATCAATTTTTGATAATTGATGGTGTCAACGTAAAAGGCATCAAGATCTCGAAACAAAGCATTGAAAATGTCTAAGTTTTTGGACAATTCAAAATGTGGATCATTGATTTTTTGGATGTTTGCACTCCATATGCTGCTCGTTACCAACATTATAAATAATGTGGTGAAAGAAATTCTTTTGAGTAAATACATAAAGAAAATTGCTTTTAGTTTTTGCAAAAATACGGAATATTTCCTGGATCGTGACCGCTTTGATTATAAATTGACAAAAATCGGTTTAATCCAATACTTTTTTAATGTTCCATGCAACATGAGATTGTCTTTGTTTCTTTTTTGATCATTTATGTTCAATTCTATTTCTATCGTTGTTTTAACACATTCCAAACAGTATCTTTGTGACACGGCAACGCTGCGTTGTCGGTTTTTTTAATTTCTGAACAATTATGCCAATTTTTCAACTTTCCATGATGGTTTCGCCGGAGGAAGCAGCGGTGGAACAATCATTAAAACGTGCCATTTCAAAACAACTTCATATTGATGTCAATCAAATCAGTCAATATCAAAAAGTTCGTCAGTCGGTGGATGCGCGGGGGCATTCTCCTAAAATTCAATTGGTGGTTGATGTAGCTACTGATGGGGATCGTTTAACACCATCCGATGTCGCATTTCGTTATGATGACGTTCATGCCAAAGAAGAAGTGTTGGTCATCGGAGCCGGTCCGGCCGGCTTGTTTGCTGCGTTGCGATTGATTGAACTGGGACTGAAACCGGTCATTTTGGAGCGTGGAAAAGAGGTTGGCGAACGAAAAAAAGACATTGCCGTCCTGATGCGAAATCAAGGATTGAATCCGGAGTCAAACTATTGTTTTGGTGAAGGGGGCGCCGGTACTTTTTCCGATGGCAAGTTGTACACCCGTTCTACCAAGAAAGGCGATGTCAAGCGTATTCTTTCCATTTTCCATTATCATGGAGCTCAAGACGAAATCATGTACGAAGCTCATCCTCATTTAGGGACCGATAGGTTGCCCGTTATTGTCAAAAACATGCGCCAAACCATTTTGAATGCGGGCGGAGAAATTCATTTTTCTGCCAAAGTGATTGATTTGGTGTCTCAACAAAGTAAAATTTCAGGAGTAAAATTAGCGGACGGATCCATCAGGAAATCGCGTGCAGTCATTTTGGCTACAGGTCATTCGGCTCGTGATGTGTATGAAATGTTGCAACGGCATGATGTTCTCCTCGAAGCCAAAGGTTTTGCTATGGGGGTTCGGGTTGAGCATCCGCAGGCTTTGATTGATTCCATTCAATATCATCAGCGGGTACGTGATGAATTTTTGCCCGCTGCTGCTTATAGTTTGGTGGATCAGGTGGATGAACGGGGTGTTTATTCGTTTTGTATGTGCCCCGGCGGTCATATTGTGTCGGCATCAACGGGAAACCATGAATTGGTGGTGAACGGAATGTCGGCTTCACAACGCAATTCTCCTTATGCCAATTCCGGTTTGGTGGTTGAAATACGACCCGAAGATGTCCCTAATCATGAAAAAGAGGGTGTTTTTGCCGGATTGCGCTTTCAGGAAAACATTGAATCGCTTGCTTTTATCAATAACGGTGGTAATGGACAGACTGCTCCTGCTCAACGAATTGCCGATTTTGTCAAGGGAAAATTGTCGGGTTCTTTGCCCGATTGCTCTTATCTGCCGGGTACGCTTTCCTCGCCTCTTCATTTTTGGTTACCTCCAATGATTTCGAAAAGATTGCAGGAAGGTTTAAAACGATTTGACCGAAAGATGCATGGTTTTGTAACCAATGAAGGGTTGCTGGTAGGTGTCGAATCCCGATCATCATCGCCGATACGCATTCCGAGAAATCGCGAAACCATGCAACATTTACAAATTGAAGGCCTTTTCCCTTGTGGTGAAGGAGCCGGCTATGCAGGAGGAATCACTTCGTCAGCCATGGACGGCGAAAACTGTGCTCAAGCTGTTGAACGCTTTTTGAAAAAGAATTAACTGATTTATTTATAAAAGGATAGACTAATTTTATTTGTTCTTTTTTCATTTATAATTAATTCAACTTTCGCAAGTAAATAATGGTTTGATTTTTAGGTGTTATTAGATGAATTTAATTTGATAATCAGTTTC
>JBMFIQ010000057.1:0-11122 GCA_049976245.1 Microbacter sp.
CGCTTGCGGGGACAAAAAGTAAGTCAGGGTCACAGGGGCGGAAGCCCCTTGTAATGAACATGCGAAAGTTGAATAATGAACTAAAGAAATGAAAATGAACCAAAGAATTTATTTATTCATACGTCTATTTTACTTTTTTTAAAGATGTACGGAACTCGCCAAATAGTCATACACTTTAGCATAAGCTGTTTTTATGGCTCGTTTCATAGTTGATTTTTTCCTATAGATTCCAAATGAGAAATTAGGTAAAACGTTTATCAACAATAATTTTGATAAACAAATTCAAACTCTTTGCCGATCGGCAAAAAAAGTAACTTTTATCGATGTTTTGGAAGATTTATACTAACTTTGTCATTAATCTGTTTGTCAATGTTTTTTATGACACTTGGAACTCACAAATAATCATTAACTTGTCTATCAAGGTTTTTGTTGTGTCCGTTTAATAAGAACCCAAAAAAAACAATTGATTTTAATTGAACTACAATTCATGTAAGAATAAGATGTTCGTTTCCGGGGAAAAACAAAAGAAAGTAAAACAATTCAACAACCCACAAATTGAATACATTTTAATCAATTTATTCATTAACAGTGGCATCTTCTATTTTGTTGTAGGCGTTTTCCCATTTGTGAATGACAATCCAGCCAAAAAATATGCATGGCCTTTTTTTGCCTATCAATTGATTTGGATTTTGTTAGGCATCTCGTTCAAAAAGTATCTTCCTTTCCGCGAACGTCCAATTTCCAATGTCGTTTCGCAAACAATCAAAAGTGATTTTTTGGCACTGCTTGTCGGAATTGGTTTGTTAATTGGGTTTGCCGATTTTAATTATTCCATAGGATTTCTTTTAGCACTGACGTTTAGTTTTCTTATCAGTGAATTTGTCATCATCTCCTTATTTTATGCATTCGGCGAAGCCCAATTGGTAGAAACACCTCCATTGCCGTCGTCCGAAAATCCGCATGAAACGATGCCGCTTTCAATGCAGGAAGAACCTTTAGACAACGAAACGGTACGGACTCTTGAATCATTGATCAAACAAACAGGTGGTCAACGATTGCTTGAATTTCTCAAAATGAACATTCGCCCATTTGTTACAACCAGTTTGTTTGTAAACACCACTTCGCGAATGAACATTGAGATGATTCATCGTCACATTTACTCAGGCATCGTCAACTTAAAAGAAATCAATCACATACGGGAAATCAATGCTTTTTTCGGAGCCGTCAACGAACGGCTTCCTCATGGAGGCATTTTCATTGCCTGCTTTGAAAGCAAAAGTCAACGAAAAAAGAGAATTCTGGGCAATCGTCCATCCATCAGCCGTTATTTGCAATACGGATTGGATTTCATCATTCGACGTGTCCTTCCAAAGCTCAATTTAACACGTGAATACTATTTCTGGCTCACCAACGGCATCGATCGTGTGCTATCCAAAACGGAAGTGTTTGGAAGATTGTATTATTCCGGTTTTGAAATTGTCGATCAAAGAAAAATAAAAGGATTAACTTATGTTGTTGCTCGAAAAACCGGCCCTGCAGGGATAAAAGAACTTGCTAACTACAGCCCAATCATTAAATTACGACGCATCGGAAAAAACGGGGCTCCCATCAAAGTGTATAAACTTCGTACCATGCATCCTTATTCGGAATATTTACAGGAATATATTTACACGCATCATCACCTGCATCAAAGCGGGAAATTCAAAACCGACATTCGCGTGACAACTATAGGAGGATTTTTGCGACGCTATTGGCTTGACGAATTACCCATGATCATCAACGTGTTGAAAAGAGACCTCAAATTGGTTGGTATTCGCCCGCTGAGCAAGCAATATTTTAGTTTGTATACTCCTGAATTACAACAGCAAAGAACACGCCACCGTCCCGGATTGCTCCCACCTTACTATGCCGACATGCCAAAAACACTGGAAGCCATTCAAGAATCGGAAAAAAAATATTTAGACGCTTGTGAAAAAAAAGGTACTTTTATCACCGATTTCCGATACTTTTTCATCATTCTCTTTCATATCATTTTCAAAAAAGCAAGAAGTAAATGAACCGGCTTAATGAAGCTGCAAATTGAACTAATCTCCAATAAACTGCAAAAACAACCTTTCATGAAACATTCTCTCCTCTTCATGCTGCTGATGATAACCATTCCGCTTTCGAGCCAGTACCTGCCCGAAACCATTCGAAACGATGCGATTTATCAATTCTTGGACGAAATGGCCAACAACGGAATCATTTCCGTCAATTCTGCCGTTAAACCTTACAGCCGAAAATTTATTGCCAAGAAGTTACAGGAAATTTCACAAAAATCAAATCAACTCAATAGCCGTCAACGTCAAGAAGTTGCTTTCTATTTGAATGCATACGCACTGGATCGTGACACATTACCTCAAAATTGGAACATTATTGAAAATTCAAAATTGGCTGTTTCTCTTTGGCCTCCGGGTGTATTTTTCCGAAACGATTCCATGCGCATTGAGGTGACGCCCATCTTAGGATACACTGTATTGCACAATCAAGGAGGGACGGTAAGCACACGCACCGTTGGCGCCGATTTCAAAGGCACGTTTGGCAAACATCTCACCGTGTATGCCAGCCTGCGCGACAATTCGCAATACGGTCAATTACTTTCCAAAGGAGAAAAATTATTTGCAAGTCAACCAAGTCCTTACACTGGAAGAGATACCCTCATGCGCATTCCAGGCTATTTAAGCCTTTACCCCGGTGCCGCCTACAAACTTCACAACGGAGGGATCAACGCCGGAGCAGATTACAGTGAAATGCGCGGAGGAATCTATTATTCATGGGGTTGGGGAAACGTCGGCTTAGCCAAAGACTACATCGAATGGGGTGATAACTACCACGGATCAAACATTTTGTCGGGCAACACGCCTTCATTCCCGTTCATTGCATTCAACATCAAACCGGTCGATTGGTTTGAACTCAACTATTTTCACGGTTGGCTCACATCCGATGTTTTGGATTCAACCGATTATTATATGTACAACACGGGACAAAAGGAGTATCGTTATAAAAACAAATTCATTGCCGCCAACATGATTACCTTTCGTCCGGCGAGGGAACTTTATCTTTCTTTCGGAAATTCCATCATCTATTCCGAACGATCCATTCAACCAGCCTACTTGATTCCTTTTGCATTTTATAAATCAATGGATCATTCTCTCACCATGGGATCCGAAAATCAAAATTCACAAATGTTTTTTAACCTGAGTTCACGTAACATTCATCATTTGCATCTCTATCTTTCCACATACATCGACGAGTTTTCCGTAGCCCGATTGAGTCCATCCAATCCGCAAAAGAATCCCATTTCGTGGAAATTTGGTGGTGAACTCAGCGATTTTCCGTTTGAAAATCTATCTTTGATTGGAGAATTTACAAGAAATTACGCCTTGGTGTACAAACATTTTATTCCCAGCCTCGATTTCACCTCAGGAGGGTACTCTTTAGGAAGTTACTTATGGGACAATGCACAGGAAATTTACATGGCGATGCATTATCAACCTTTGCGTGGCTTGGATTTGGAAGGTTCATTTACGTATGCCGTTCATGGCAATGAATATGATTACGTTCATGCATTGGCCGATCAAATTTTGGCGCAACCTTTTATGAAAGATAAGGTTTGGAAAAACAACACTTTGTCTTTCACTGCAAATTATCAGATTGTCAACAATGTATATGCAAATTTAGGCATCGATTATTCAAACATTACCGGTTACACGCCCACCGATGCCGTAGGACCGGGTGAATATCGAACCAATGCACAAGGCTATTTGAACATGTACACTCCTTTGCTGATGCAGGGCAAAAAATTAACCGTTAACTTTGGCCTTCAAGTCGGATTTTAACCAAAACAAAAAAAGTTCAAAAAATGCGCACGATTCAAATGGTTGACTTAAAAAGTCAATACGATCAAATCAAAGAAGAAATCAATGCGGCCATACAGCAAGTCATTGATTCGTCTGCTTTCATACGCGGTGAACAGGTAAACACTTTTCAGCATCACTTGGCAAAATATTTACGGGTAAAGCATGTCATTCCCGTTGGCAATGGCACGGACGCCCTGCAAATTGCCTTGATGGCACTCAATCTACAACCCGGAGATGAAGTCATTACTTCCGCATTTACCTTTATTGCCTCCGTGGAGGTCATTGCCCTTTTGGGATTGAAACCGGTATTGGTCGATGTTGATCCACGCACTTTCAATCTTTCACCACAAGAAGTCGTCAAAGCCATTACCGAGAAAACCAAAGCCATTTTGCCGGTTCATCTTTTTGGACAAAATGCGGACATGGAATCGCTGAAAGCCATTGCCGAAGCACATCACTTGTTGCTGGTTGAAGATGCGTGTCAGGCCATGGGGGCCAATTATACTTTTCAGGATGGAAAAACATATGCTTCCGGCTGTATGGGAGAAATCGGTTGCACCTCTTTTTTTCCATCCAAAAATCTTGGATGCTATGGTGACGGAGGCGCTCTTTTCACCAATGACGATTCGTTGGCAGCAACCATTCGATCCATTGCCAATCATGGCATGGAAATCCGCTACCATCATGACCGAATTGGAGTCAATTCGCGATTAGATACCATTCAGGCAGCGGTTTTAGATGTCAAGCTCTCTCATTTGAATCAATACATAAGCGCACGACAACAAGCTGCAGCCTTTTACGATCAACATCTTGTTGACTGTGACAAATTAATTTTACCCGCACGTCAACCTCAATCGACACATGCTTTTCATCAATATACCGTGATAGTGACCACAGGAAACCGCGATGAAATTCAACAACGCCTTAAAAATCGCGGAATTCCAACCATGATTTACTATCCCATTCCTGTGCATCTACAAAAAGCATTTGCTTATTTGGGCTATCGTGAGCATGATTTTCCCGTAGCCGAAAGATTGTCCCGACAGGTTTTGTCCCTGCCCATGCACACCGAACTGGACGAAGAACAACTAACATACATCGTGACATCATTCAAAGAAACCCTGAATGAATGAAACACGTTGAAGTTTGTCATGACAAAAAAAACAGCATGATTCAGGCAAAAAAATTCAAATCAACACATAGTAGAGTAAATCAATAAAATCGAACATATTTAAAGTTTATGTCATATTTTGCTCACGAAACAGCTATCATTGATCAACCGTGCCAAATTGGAGATGAAACCAAAATTTGGCATTTTTCGCACATCATGGCCCACAGTACCATCGGAAAGAATTGCAATCTTGGCCAAAATGTTGTAGTTTCGCCTCATGTTGTGTTAGGCAATAATGTCAAGGTACAAAACAATGTATCCATCTATACAGGCGTGATTTGTGAAGATGATGTCTTTCTCGGCCCTTCCATGGTTTTCACCAATGTGATCAATCCACGAAGTGAAATCAATCGCAAAGCCGAATACAAACCAACGTATGTACGTCATGGAGCAACCATTGGAGCCAACGCAACCATTGTTTGCGGAGTTGACATCGGCGAATACGCCATGATCGGAGCCGGAGCTGTAGTAACAAAGAACGTGAAACCATTTGCCCTCATGGTTGGCAATCCGGCACGTCAAATTGGATGGGTAAGTTCCTACGGCATTAAATTGCATTTTGACACAGAAGGCATAGCCGTTTGTCCTGAAACAGGAGAAAAATATCAATTGGAAAATCATCAAGTAACCAAAACAATTACCAAAAAATGAATCGTACTATCAAGTTTGCCGTTGTAGGCCAAGGACATATCGGAAAACGACATGCCGAAATGATTCGCCACGAGCCCAATGCCGAATTAGTAGCAGTGTGCGATATTTTGTCCGTTGAACAATTGGGATTGACGGATTTGAAAGAACGCTTTTTTAACTCATTTGACGACCTGTTGGATGCTCATTTGCCCATTGATGTCATCAACATCTGCACGCCTAACGGTTATCATGCCGAATATGCCATCAAAGCATTGGAAAGAGGCTATCACATTGTACTTGAAAAACCTGTTGCATTGACCCGCGCCGACGCCGAAAAAATTCTTCATGCTTCACTCTCCCAGTCAAGAGATGTGTTTTGTGTGATGCAAAACCGATATTCTCCGCCTTCTATTTGGCTCAAAGAATTGATAACCAACAAAACACTGGGCGACATCTTCATGGTTCAAATTGATTGTTATTGGAACCGCGATGCCAATTATTACAAACCCGGAAACTGGCACGGAGATGAAAAATTAGACGGTGGAACACTGTTTACCCAATTCTCCCATTTCATTGACATCATGTATTGGCTCTTTGGTGACATTACCAACATTCACGGGAATTTTAAAGATTTCAATCATCAACATTTGACTGATTTTGAAGACAGTGGCGTTGTTACTTTCGATTTTGTAAACGGAGGCATGGGTGTATTCAATTACACCACCTCCATTTGGGATAAAAACTATGAAAGCAGCATTACCATCATCGGATCTCAAGGTACCGTCAGAGTGGCAGGTCAATACATGAACGAAGTAACTTATTGTCATGTAAAAGATTATGAAATGCCTGAATTGCCCAAAACCAATCCTGCCAACGATTACGGCACGTATCAGGGATCGGCTCAAAATCATCATTTCATCATTCAAAATGTGATAGAAAAACTTTCAGGAAACAGTCCCATCACTACCAATCTGCTTGAAGGATTGAAAGTCACCGAAATCATTGAGCGGATTTATCATGTCAGAGATCAACAATGGAGCAAGAAAAAACCCACCAAATAAAATATCAACAACATGATTCAACGTATTCAAACCGTCTATTTGTCACTGGTCGTCATTATTTCCGTTATTGCTCTTTTTCAGCCTTTGGCAGCCATTATCACTCCGGCCAATGTGTTCGATCTTTCATCGTTTGGGTTTACGGCAAATCCTCCTATCGATGCGCTGCACACTTCAACTTGGAGTTTGTTGTCAGTCAGCCTTGCCATTCCAATCCTGGCATTGGCCACAATTTTTTTGTTCAAAAAACGCAAATGGCAATTGACATTAAGCTATATTAACTTCCTACTAATGGATCTTTACTACATCACCATCATTGCCACCTTATGGTTTGCCGACAAACAATTGGCCTTGTCGTCCCGATGGATTTATCATTATTCCTTTATCCTTCAAATTATCAACATGATACTGACATTCCTTGCCATCAGGGCCATCAACAAAGATGAAGCATTGGTACGATCGCTCGACCGGCTGCGATGACAAACAACCCGCGAAAGAATAAAGACGCCCGAAATCTTTTGAAAATCGCGCGACTTTATTGTAAAAAAACATCATCACTTCCTTGCTAAATTATTTGGGACGAATTTGACCATTCCCGGTGATGATCCATTTGTAAGTTGTCATTTCGTGCAAAGCCATTGGACCACGTGCATGTAGTTTTTGCGTACTAATGCCAATTTCAGCCCCCATTCCAAATTGAGCGCCATCCGTGAAAGCCGTCGATGCATTGGCATAGACGCAAGCGGCATCCACTTGTTTTTGAAACAGAGCAACCTGCGTTTCATCCTCGCTAATGATGGCTTCACTGTGTTTAGAACCGTATTTATCAATATGTTGAATGGCTTCTTCAATGGAGTCAACCGTTTTCACAGCCATTTTATAGTCTAAAAATTCAGTTCCAAACGATTCCTCCGAAGCATGCTTCAACAATGATTCGGGATAAACGTTGTCCAAAAGCTCATAAGAAGGTTCATCGGCATAAATCGTCACGTTTGATTCGGCCAACAAATCCACCAACGACGGCAAATCAGCCAGTCGTTTCCGATGAATCAGGAGGCAGTCCAATGCATTGCAAACGCTGACACGCCGAGTTTTGGCATTGTAAATGATAGGCGCTCCTTTTCGAACATCTCCAAATTCGTCAAAATAGGTATGACAAATTCCGGCTCCCGTCTCAATGACAGGGACACGAGCATTATCACGGACATAATCAATCAATTTCTGACTGCCTCTCGGAATGATCAAATCCACTTTTCCACGAGCATGAAGCAACTCCGTTGTGCTCTCACGTTCCGCAGGTAACAGCATGACCACGTCCGGATTCAAATTGAACGCTTGCAACACACTATGAATCAGATCTACTATGGCGCAATTGGAATGAAAAGCATCCGAACCACCTTTGAGCAAACAAACATTTCCTGATTTCAAACAGAGCGAAAATACATCAAAACAAACGTTTGGGCGAGCTTCATAAATGATCCCGATAATGCCGAAAGGAACGGTCACTTTTTGAAGCAATAAACCGTTGGGCAACATACGTTCCGTTACGATTGCGCCAAGCGGTGAAGTCAGCTCAGCCACATGGTGCATGTCCGAAGCAATGGCCTCAATACGTTCTGTGGTTAATTTCAATCGATCATATTTTGGATCGTTCGGATCCATTTTGTCTAAATCTTTTCGATTGGCTTTCAACAGCATGTGAGTTTCAGCAACGGCACGATCGGCAACCGCATGAAGCACCTGACGAATCTTTTCATCGTCCAATGATTGCAATGAAGCAGTTGCTTTTTTGGCTTGTTCAAGAATCAGCGATAATGCGCTCATGATGTAGGTTTTTTAAAAAGATGATAAAGATTAATGATAATAATGGCGCCATTGGCAACAATCACCGGAATGCTTGGCAAAACAAAACCGTAAGCCACAAAAAGAGCACATCCGACACTATTGACAATACGAATGTTTTTGACATTTTTCAAGGCAAAGGAAACAACAATGGTAGCCGAAGCTGCATAACCCAAATAATCTACGTAATTCATCATGATTTCTATTAAATTGTTTAGAGAAAAAAGGGCGCTAATTTACCGTTTTTTTTCTACATTCAAAACACATTTTTTTCAATTCATGTGAATTTTCTGAAGTTGCAAAACCTTTCATCCGTTCCAAGCAACATTTTGCTTATGCTTTACAATGATTTCGAAATCAATCAAAACATGAATAAACAAATGGTTAAACTTGTTCTTTCATACGTCTATTTTATTTTTTAACATTAAGGATGTATGGAACTCGCTAAATAGTCATGCGCTTGAGCATAAGCTGTTTTTTTGGCTCGTTTCATACTTCGCCATTGGGGACAAAGCCTTTGCCTCCATTAAACACAAATCGTTTAATCGGGTTTTTGATCTGTTGCAATGTCCATTCCGTAATCCATTTTCCCCAATGATTCGTCCATCGTTGAGGATGTGTGGTCATCATCCATTGATCAGGCAAATAGTGATGTTCAATGGCTTCAATCAATTGATCGGTCGTTTTGACATCCAATCGAAACGCAGCATTGACGCGATCTCTACGATTGCTTTTGAAATCATTCCATCGTCTTCCCGTATCGGTCAAATAGCCTACTTGATGAAAATTGATATCAAAATAGGGCTCTCCCAACAATTGCCAATCCCGATAATAAACCCGTTTCCAAAGATCGCGATTGTCAAACGAAAACATGGGACTTCCGTGCATACAAATGGTTTGAACAGGATAAAACGTGCGAAAATAGCGCAAATGTTCATCAAACAAATTCACTGCTTTTGTAAAATCACCTTTTGCCAACGTTAAATCTTCGTAGTGATATCCGATTTCATGCCCCAATGAGACTATTTTTCTAATGATTTCAGGTTGATTGCTTTGAGCGACAATACGAAAATAATAAGTAGCTTGAATGGCCATCGCATGTTCCATTTCTGCCATTCGCAACGAACATTCGGGGCACGCATCAACATCATGTCTCAAAAGAACAAATCTTCCGTTTTTGTTTCCTTTGAAATAGGATTCCACCGTGCGAAAGTCATACCCTTTTTTCCGCAAAGCAATCAACAAACATTGATATTTGGTCAAAGTAAAATCCATTTTTTTATCACCTTAATAAAATGAGAAGAAAAAATCGGGCTGTTGTAAAATCATGGCTTGACTTTCAGGATAATGTTCAATAAACCAAACAAAGAAAGCAGTGACATCAATTTTGTCGGCTAAAAACAGATTCCGTTTTGTTTGCCATTCATCTTTCAGATGAGTGTTTGACAATAAGACCCGAATGGTTTCTTTCATGGCATCAAACGCTTCAGGCTGAAATCCGTAAGCTAATTGATACCGATGTGTCAACTCCTCAATCACGGAAAGCTGCCCCACCAGTGTATTGCAACGCAAAGCCGGTGTGCCTAAAATCGCAGCTTCGGATGTCATGGTTTGGCTGTCACCAATAAACAAAGTTGCGTAGTAAAGCAAATGATGAATTTGATGAGGAGGAATATTCATTTGATATGACCTTAATTCATTTTCGATGGAGCGTTCCGTGGTAATCAAGACCCTTCCGTGAGGTTCGAGCATGCTGATCAATTCCAATTTTTGTTGCAATGTTAAACCTCGAACATTTCCATCGTGATGAGCTTTGAACGCATTGAACCGCATGACAAAAAAAGGCATTTCCATGTTGAGCCCAATAGACTCCAAAACAGCAGGCTCGGGAACAAATTGCTTTGGATGTAAGTAAGCCAATTCATGACTTCCGGGATAAAAGACGGTAGGATTCTTTTTGCGATGATCTTTTAAAGCGGCCGGCGAAAGAACCACATGGGCAAACGGATGTGCAAAACGTAATGTTAAAGGCTCTACCGCATCATCGTCATCATCAAAAAAAAGTGACGGAAAACCCATTAATCTACCTAACTGTGCCACGCTGACCGACGATCCAATACCAATTTCAACGCGATGCGAGCGAACAATGCGACCCAAATGATATAAATCTCGACATTGAGTCCATGCTTTACCAGCAAGGGAATCTTTCTTTGAACCTGGCAAAGAAATAAAATCAATTTCTTCGTATTCCAATAATTTTTTTGCTGCCGGAATGTCTTTTACCGTGACCACCACAAAATGTCCATGCTCTCGAAGCTGGCGTATGGCATGTTTAAATAAATGAACATGAGCCGGATGGCAAATATCTACAAGTATTCTCATCAAAAAATCATTTTTAACACATAAAATGACAAACAATCCGTTTTAACATTCATATTGATTGATTCATTCAACTTTCGCATGTTCATTACAAGGGGCTTCCGCCCCTGTGACCCTGACTTACTTTTTGTCCCCGCAAGCGG
>JBMFIQ010000058.1:0-10888 GCA_049976245.1 Microbacter sp.
GCGAAACGGACTGCAAAGTTATCGCTTTTTTTCTTACTAAACAATACCCTTCACAGTTTTTTTACTTTTTCTCCTTTTCAAAACCTCTGCCTGAAAAAGCGGTTGCAAAGGTAATGCTTTTCCCTTGACTTTACCAAATAACTTTACAATTTTTTATTACTTTTGATCAGTTGCTTTCATTAAAGCTTGCTGTCTGAAAAAGCGATTGCAAAGGTAGAAGTTTTCACCCATACTTCCAAATTTTGCTTTTACATTTTTACGTCCTTAGTCAAAATAACAACTCAACATTTTGATTGTAAATAATATAGATGATATATTGGCTGATATTTTGTTTCAATCATTGATCACTATTGATCATACAACATACGATATTAGGTCTATTTTATGATCTTAAACCGGGAATTTCTTCTAAAAAGATTGCTAATATTTTAAATATCAAATAAATATATCACTCTCTTTTGTTAGGACGCTTTGAGTAAGAAGTAAAAATAGTTTTTTGCTTCTTAACTCATTCTTGAACCAACCATTTAGAATACTTGCAAGAATAGAATTAGTCAGTATCCGACGAAATGTCAGTAAATCATTCTAATGATACAACATCATTACTGCAGTTTCTCTTTCACTGTTAAATGGTCGGTATGCTCCACTTTATTCAACAACTCGATACGCTGGCTGTCAAACGTAACTCTCATGTAAATGGGACTCACCCATCAGGTGAAGTTTTTGCTCTCTTTTCTTAAAATAAAATGGAAAGTTTTGCATTCATTTGTGGTACCCTTTAAGCGTGTTCAAAAATAGTTTTTTCAGGTCATCAATACAAGATGTTCAATGATTGAACTACTTGATTATGAGTTATTTTTTAGCAAATTCGGTTACCCGGAACTTTCAAATCTTTGGGTACCCGAATTAGACACCTAAAGATTGCTTTTTAGTGAATATTTTGATTGTATTCAACAAAACAAAAGCTCGCAAATTCTTGATTTTGCGAGCTTTTGTTATAAATTGAAATTGAATTGGCGGAGAGAAAGGGATTCGAACCCCTGGTACCTTTCGGTACAACGGTTTTCAAGACCGCCGCAATCGACCACTCTGCCATCTCTCCAAATCGGCTGCAAAGTTAGCATTCTTTTCTTATTCTGCAAATTCATCGTCCCAAAATTCAGCTTACTGCCATCAATAAAAACACTGAATTGATAATAAACAAAATGTAAAATAGATTTTTATAAATGAAGACAAAAAAATTAAATGGAGATCGTTTGATCAAATCAAATTGGTAGCAGTGAATGTAATTTGTTTTTTAATTTACAACTCTTTACGCATTTGAGCCGAAGGAATTCCTAACTGTGCCCTATATTTTGCAACAGTTCGTCGGGCAATGTCAAAGCCTTCTTGGGCTAATTGTTCGGCAATAACATCGTCGGTTAATGGTTTTTTCTTATCTTCGGATTCAATGATCTTTTGCAATGCCATCTTGATAGCCAGCGAGGAAAGTTCTTCACCCGAATCTGTTTGCACCAGTTGAAAAAAGAAAAACTTAAGTGGATAGATCCCAAATTCGGTTTGAACATATTTGCTGTTGACCACCCTTGAAATGGTTGACACATCCAGACCTGTTTTTTCAGCAATGTCTTTCAGAATCATTGGTCGAAGCAACGCTTCATTCCCTTCCAGAAAAAAAGGTTTCTGCATTTCCACAATGGCCGTCATGGTTGCCATCAATGTTTGATTTCGACGTTGTAAAGAATCGATGAATGACTCGGCTGATTCAATTTGTTGTTTAACATAAAACATGGCTTCTTTGGCATGACGAGAACGTTCTTTCCCTGCATTCAACTGTTTTTGCATGGTTTGAAAATCGGAACTAATGCGCAAATGGTGTCGGTTCCGATCATTTAACGAAACAACAAGCCGTCCATTATTGTTCTCAACGATGAAATCGGGAATGACCGTTTCTGCATTTCTTTCCATCAGTGTACTCCATGAAGCACCCGGTTTAGGATTTAAACGCACAATTTCTTGAAATGCCTCTTTCAGGAGATAATCATCCACTTTTAAAATTGACTTGATGCGTTCAAAATTTTTATGGGACAACTCTTCAAAATGATCTTTAACGATGGACATGGCCAAGTGGAGTGCAGCTGTTTCTTCCTTTTTTCGTTGGAGCTGCAACAACAGACATTCCTGTAATGATCGGGCTCCTACACCTGAAGGATCCAAGGATTGGACCACGGAAACGGCCTCATTCAGTTCCTCTTCCTGCACATATTTTCCGTTTTGAAACAACAAATCATCACACATATCGCGGGTATTCCTTCGCAGGTAACCGTCTTCATCTATATTTCCAATAACGTATAAAACCAACTCATTCATTTTGGGCGATAAGGCACGCAAGCCAATTTGATTTTTCAGGTATTCAAAAAATGTCATATCCGCAGAAAAAGGAATTTCGTCCCGCTGATCATCTTTTGAAGTATTGTTGATTTTCAATTTGTAATCAGGAATATCATCATCCGGATCATAATCGCCCAAATCATTGATTTGATCGTCGGTTGAACTCTCCTGAAATTCAGCTTCCGCTTCCTGATCATGCTCCATTTCATCGACAGGAACTTCTTCCAAAGCCGGATTGCTTTCCAATTCCTGCACAATGCGTTCATCGAGTTCAGCCGTTGTTGCTTCTAACAATTTAACCAGCATCAATTGCTGAGGCAACAATTTAAGTTGTTGTTTTTGAGCTAATTGTTGTTTAAGCATGATCAAGAAGATATAAGTGATGTTCTAAAAATCAACTGCCTGATTGCAAAAATGTTTTAATACTTAAAACTGCTTCCACCCACAAATTCACGTAAAAGCGAAGTCGGAGGTATTTCACGATCACGTATGGGAAGAAAAAACCGTAAAAATTTGATGATTCGGTGAGCTTCAGTAAATTCCTCACAATTTTGAGGAACTTCAGCCAACAAGGGTTCCACATATTTTTTCAACACGGCCAACTCAAAAATTAAAGCCGAATTGAACATGACATCCGCATTTTCCTGAAAAGGAAAAATCCATTTATCTTCTCCTTTGCGAACACTGGGCCATCGAGCAATGGTTTCACGCGCACTGTAATTGCGATAACGAAAATCGCGCACAATGCGACGGATCAATCGGGTATCCGTGGTCGAAATCCAATTGTGATCGTCAAGTGAAATGGTCGTTAAAGCTGAAACGTAGATCTTAAACTTATTTTCGTCGGGAATGGAAGGTGTTAAAGCCGGATTCAGCGCATGAATTCCTTCCATAACCAACACATTGTCAGGATTTAACTTGATTTTTTCTCCTTTGAAATAACGTTTTCCGTCCTCAAAACTATACGTTGGCAATTCAATTTCTTCACCTTTCAACAAGCTGCTTAAATGTTGATTTAAGAACTCAACATCCAATGCATCAATGGTTTCGTAGTCAAAATTTCCTTCTTCGTCACGGGGCGTGCGATCGCGCGTCACAAAATAGTTATCCAATGAAATCACCAGCGGTTTGATTCCTGCCACCAGCAATTGTACCGAAAGCCTTTTGCTAAAAGTCGTTTTTCCTGAAGATGATGGGCCTGAAATCAAAACAAACCGTGCATGCTCTTTACGTTGAGCAATCATGTCGGCAATGTTGGCTACCTTTTTTTCGTGCAGTGCTTCAGCAACATTGATCAACGTGTAACTTCGATTTTGCTTACATGCCAAATTAAAATCACCCACATTGCGCAGCCCCATTAAATTATTCCAAGCAATAAATTCCTTAAAAACATTAAACATGGACGGTTGATCCACATATTCTTCAAGTTCCTTCGGATTTTCGCGATTTGGTATGCGCAAAAGGAAACCTTCAGCATAAGGTGTCAACTCAAAAATGGAGAGATATCCCGTCGAAGGCAAAAGAACGCTGCTGTAATAATCAACAAAATCTCCAATGCGAAAATAGCGCGAATAAAGAAACCCAAGCGTTTCGAGCAGCACCACCTTATCCATTTGTCCTTTTTTTCGGAACAATTCAATAACCTGATCCGTAGGCTTTTCTTCGCAAATAATGGGAAGATTTTCCTCAATAATTTCGTGCATGCGTGTTTTGATAAGGTTCAAATCCAAATCAACACATTTCCCGTTGTTTAATATGATGCCGTAATATCCTTTAGCAATGGGATGTTCAATGTGCAAAGAAGCATTAGGACACAAATCATCTACCGCTTTTGCCATCACCATTGACAACGTTCGCACATAAACACGCATCCCCGATGGAGTACTGATGTCAATGAATTCAATGTCTTTGGGTTTGTACACAATGAAGTCGAGGCTTTGCACTTTGTTGTTGACCTTGGCAGCCATGACTTGAAATGGCATTTTCACATTCAACATCTTAAAAATCTCAATCAATGAAATGCCTACTGGAACTTCATGGTACGAATTTAAGTTTTTGCAAAATACGGTAACTTTCTTTCCCATAGTCAATTATTGGTTTTTATGCATGAAAAACTTATTTTTGCGATGATGCCTTGTCGTTTCCGTTTGACACTACTAAAATATGAAATAAATCGAATCAAACCAAAAAAGACGAACATTTCAATGAAACATTCGTCTTTTTAACATATTACTGTTCGTTGTCACATCATGCTTAACCTATGGCTCCTTCGGGACAGACCCGTACACATATTCTACAATTACGGCATAAATCCACAACAATAAAAGCCTTTCCGTCATTCATTTTAATGGCGTCGGTAGGACAACTGCTCAAGCACTTTGCGCAACCGGTACACAAATCAGGATTGACCTGTGGAAAGGACCTTACTCCTTTTTTCTCTATTTTTTGTTCTGCTGTCGGCGTAGGCGTTAAAGGCTTAGACATGGGAGAAGCACTATCCTGACGTCGCAAAGGAACACCACATACAGGACATCTCAAGGAATCGCACGGAACGCCTTGTTGATGTTCCATTGCATATCCACATTGAGGACATACGCACCAAAAGGAGCTAAAACCAAAACCTCTCCCTCTGCCTTGTCCCATCGATCCACCACCTCGCCCTTGAAGTTTATTCATCTTGTTCTGAATTTTTTAGTTGAAAAAAAACGGCTTTTCTTCTTTCTCATTCGTAAGAAGTGATAAACATTAAAATTCAGTGAGTTTTCCGTTTTTGTAAGCATCATAAGCCTGCTGCAATGTCATTTCACCGGCTCCGGCATAAATTTTTATGTTCAGGCGTTGCAAAACGGTCGAAGCATTTTGGCCAGGACCATTGCCGGTTATCAAAACATCGGGCCTCAATTCGGATAATTTCTTCGAAGTGGCCGTACCTGCACCATGTGCTTCATTTTCGACTGCCCGATTATCAAACGACGTTAACGTGTTGATTGCTTCGTCGAAGATGACAATAAACTCTGTTCTTCCAAAACGTGGATCAACCTGATCATTCCAGGTTGTCCCTTTACTTGTAAATGCAATTTTCATACGTCTTTTTTAATTTTTA
Source organism: Microbacter sp. (assembly GCA_049976245.1). Lineage (GTDB taxonomy): Bacteria > Bacteroidota > Bacteroidia > Bacteroidales > Paludibacteraceae > Microbacter. Next base: position 5,495 of record JBMFIQ010000058.1, read on the forward strand.
ACATTAAGGTCGTATGGAACTCGCCAAATATTCATTCTTTTGAATATCAGTTTTTTTGGCTCGTTTCATACGTAAATAATTGATTAATATATGATTAAATAATTCCTATTTTCAAACGAAAAAGGTTCAATTGTATTTTAATATTTTTTACTATTAATTTTTCTGATCTTTTCCTTTAATCACAAAATTCAAATCTTAGGTTGCAAAAACTTGAAATCGAGTGATTTTCTCATCTAAATTCCTTAACTGAGGCTTTTGATAATTTCCCAGGCAATTCGTACTTGTTGAGCTACCGGCGATGAAGGCAGCTCCACCACTGTTTTACCGGCAATTAAAGCATCGGTAAACGTTCGATCAAAAGGAATGTCAGCTATATGAGCAATGTTTTCGGTCATCAAAAACGAAAGAATTTGCTCGTGCATCGATTCATTCAGATTAGCTTTGTTTATGATGCATCCGGCTTTTATCTTAAACTTTTTCACCAAAGCATACACCCGCTGCAAATCGTGCAATCCGGAAACGGTGGGCTCAGTAACCAATACAACAAAAGAAGCTCCCGAAAGTGATGATTGCACGGGACATCCAATGCCAGGTGAACCGTCAACAATGACATAAGCAACCTGATGGGCCTCGGCAAGCCGATTGGCTTCATTTTTAACCTTAGCCACCAATTTGCCCGAATTTTCAGCCCCAATATCCAATGCTGCGTGCACCAAAAAATTTTGGGCTTTGGTTGATGAGATGTACCATGTTCCTGCTTTTCGTTCGTTCAGCGTGATGGCATGAGCAGGACAAACCCTTGGACAATAACCGCAACCTTCGCAAGCAATGGGATCAATCACATACAGCTCTTCCTGAACCGATATGGCATCGAAACGACAAACGGCAGCACATTCACCGCATTGAATGCATTTGGAAGAATCAATTGAAGCTACTTGTCCACTGAAAAAAGCTTCTTTACGAACATGTTCAGGTTGTAACAACAAATGCATGTCGGCAGCATCCACATCACAATCAGCTACAACAGCCTCGCCACCTGCCAACATGGCAAACGATGCAGTAAGCGATGTCTTGCCTGTCCCGCCTTTACCTGATATGATGACAATTTCTTTCATTCGTCTATTTTGTTTTTTTAACATTAAGGATGTATGGAACTCGCCAAATTGTCATACGCTTGAATATAAGCTACTTTCATGGCTCGTTTCATTGAAATCTTTGAAATTGATTGAAAATCACTGTTTCTCAAAAAAATCGATAACTTGCTTCAACGCTTCGCTTAAATCCGGTTCTTGTCGATAAGCCAGCAATCCCTGAGCGTAAGCCTCGGCAATGCGACGATTGAAAGGAATGGAAGCAAGCACGGGAATGTGATTGGCATGACAATAAGCTGCCAAATCGTTTGTTCCCACATCCGAACGATTGATCACCAATCCATACGGAATCTTCAATTGATCAATGGTTTGCATGGCTAATTTCACATCGTGTTCGCCAAAAGGAGTTGGTTCGGTCACCAAAATCACATAATCGGCATGTTTGGTGGCTTCTATCATGGGACACGAAGTGCCGGGTGGAGAATCAAAAAGCTGAACATCTGCTTCCGAAAAGTTATCATCGATGAAATGATGTGTCTGAGCAATCAATGGAACAGCTTGTTCTTCACCTAACTCCAAACGACTTTCAACCAATGTCAAAGCTCCTTCTCGATATTGAGTCAACTCTCCAATTTTGTAAGGCGCCATTGGTAAAGCCTTGGCAGGACAAAGTTCCGAACAGGCATAACAACTATGGCATAATTCGTTGAAAATCATTATTTCAGTATTCAACTGAACAATGGCATGATAGTTACAAACATCCTGACATTGACCACACAGGGTGCAAAGCGCTGCATCCCACGTTGGAATGTATTTGAACTTATCTTCTTTTTTTACAACCGGCATTGAAAAAAAGAGGGCATCGTTGGGTTCCTCCACATCTAAATCAGCCAACACAACATTCTTTTTTTCACTCCAGTATGCTGCTAAGTTAGTGGAAATAAAAGTTTTACCTGTTCCTCCTTTTCCACTGGCTATCGCTATTTTCATTCGTATTTGTTTTTATATTCAATTCACAAAAACTTTTTCCGTCAATCAGAACTCGTGATATCTGTTTTTACATGTTTATTTTATACGTCTATTTTAATTTTTAACATTAAGGTCGTATGAAACTCGCCAAAATAATTATCCGCTTGAGCATAAGCGTTTTTATGGCTCATTTCAAAATGAAAAACATGGAACTCAACATGTTCAAACGACAGATCGACATTGATTATAAACTGCCATCACAGAACCAAATCAAAACGCTTTAAGTTGAACATCAACTATTTTTATTCAAACGAAAGGACATAAAATAATGTGTGTCCAAATCAAGATATGCCTGTTCAACAAATCCGTAAAATGCAACTTTTTCTTTCAGATCTTCTTTCGAAAAACGAAGACGTTTTGGTGGTCCAAAAAGTGTATCTAATTTGAATTCAATAAAATGCAACGAAACCCCGTCGGGACATTTCGTCGAAATGAATTTCAGTATTTCGTCCTGACATGGCAAATCGTGAAATGAATTGGAAAAAAACAGATGATTGATGACATCCAATTGATGATGTGCGATCCAGTCACAAGCATCTCCGGCAACCACTTCAATAAACGGATTGTCATACCAACGATTATTCGTGACGTCAACGTGTTGATCGATAGCAATCACTTTAGCACAACGATCCGTAAATTTTGAACTATAAAATCCATCACCTGAACCAATATCCAACAAAATATCGGAAGAAGAAATAGAAATCAAGTCGATGATCCGATTGAAGATCTGTTCCTTCATTTCAGGAGTTCCATGTTGTACATTTTTTCTATGAAACAATTCCATCTCTTTTTATTTATTTTTTGAATGACAATCTTTTGAATCTATCATTTTATCAAACATCTTCAATGCATTCACAAAATCATTCTCTTCTTTTCACTGTCAATAAAAACATGCCTTTACTGCAACAAAAAAACCAATTACCATCTTGCGTCTATTTCATGCAAAACTCCAACCAATCATCAAAAAGCATAATGCAAATTCCATACAAATGAATATATATCAAATATTTTATGATTTTAACAGATGTTGAAAATCAACTTGCAATGAGCAAGTCTAAAATTTACATGGTGACTTTAATCGTATGACAAGCGCACAGCTTCATCCGTAAGAGTTTCCTTAACAGCTTTTTGCAAAAAATCAGAATGCCAAGAGTCCAAGGCTTGATGCGTTTTGAAATATTTTTCAGGAATCGGATGCGTTCCAAAAACCACTTCCATGCCATATTTTTCTTCAATAAATGCCTTAAAATGTTCCATGTAAGGGCAAGGAGGATAACCCACCAAAAAACCTGTTGCAAAATGAATGCGGGTAGCGCCGTTTTTCTTCATCTCTTCAGGAACATATTCAATGTTTCCGCCCGGACAGCCTCCACACGTACTGTAGCCAACCACTTCCACCTCTTGACCTTCATAAGCAGCAAAAGCGCCTTCGCGATTTTTCAATGCCCGAAAACATTTACCGCCGGCACATGTCCGATAGCGATCACAAATGATGATGCCAATTTTAATTGATTGATTCATAATGTATTAAATTAAATTGTTTTTGTCAAACAAAATTCAACCAAGTACCTCTCCTATCAACGAGCATGCACCACCAGATATATAATGAAAATACCCGTCAGAATCAGCAGGATTTGTATCAGAGAATCCTTTGGACGACTTTTTTGATGCATTTGAGGCACCAGATCGGCTAACGAAACGTACAAAAAACTGGCTGCCGAAAAAGCCAGAATCCAAGGCAAAATATTCCCGATGGCGTACATCATAAAATAAGCCAACGATCCGAACAACAATGAGGTTGATCCCACTAACACATTGTACCACAATGCAGCTCGACGAGAAAATCCATTTTTGATTAAAACACCAAAATCGCCTAATTTGTGCGGAATTTCATGCGCGAAAACCGTTAATGTCACCACCCAGCCCAGCTCGGGTGATGTCAAAAAAGCAGAAGCAATCACCACCCCGTCAATGGCATTGTGAAATGAATCGCCTACCAAAATTAACGGGCCGGAAGCGTTTTGATGTCGCTCACAATCTTTATTGTTGCAATTGCGCCAAAGAATCAGCTTTTCCAACAAAAAGAAAAAGAGGATGCCTGCAAGTACCAACATCAAAATACCGTTAGGAGAAGCAACTAAATTCAAAGCTTTTGGCAACATGGCCAAAAATGCCGCTCCAAGCATGGTGCCACCCGCCAATGAGATAAGCCATGTAGCCACGGAATGTAGTTTTTTATCCTCTAAAAACAAAAAAGATCCCGCAAAAAAGACACTCAATTCACTGCCAATGATCAAACCTACTAAAACAATCAAATAGTTCATACGTCTATTTTTATTTTTAACGCTAAGGGTAGCATAGAACACCCCAAAATAGTCATACTCTTGAGGATAAGCTCTTTTATGGCTCGTTTCACATTACCTATACAACATGCTTTCAGTCCCGAAACTTCCCATTAATTGAAAAATATAAGCATAATACAACAACATTAAAACCTCAGCATAATGGCTTTAATGTTGTTGTCATGAAAAAAGCGTCACATCAAAAAGTTTGTGTAACTTACATGTAAAATCAATTAGCTCAAAATCTCTTCAAGCGTAATGTAATCTCCAACACGACCTGTCATCGGTTCAACATCTGTTTTCACGGGAAGCGTTTTTTTACCGGGTCTCCAATTGGCAGGACAAACATCACCGGTTTTTGATGCATGCTGCCATGCTTCAACCTGCCTCAAAAGCTCATTAACATTGCGGCCAACCGAATCAGCCTGAACTTCTTGGGCTACACATATTCCATCGGGATTAAACAGGAAACGACCGCGCAATGCAACACCTTCTTCCTCGATCAACACACCGAATGCACGGCTAACCTCCTGATTGGCATCAGCTCCCATCACCAACTTTAATCCTTTTAAAAGTGGTTCCGTTTCAGCAAATCTTTTGTGTGAAAACTTAGAATCAACTGAAACTGCCAAAATTTCAGTGTTTAATTTCTGAAACTCATCGTATTTAGCATTCATGGCAGCAATTTCCGTTGGACAAACAAAAGTAAAATCGGCTGGATAAAAACAAATAACTACCCATTTCCCTTTATAATCTTCATTAGAAACGGTTATATAATGTCCTGTTTTAGCATCATATGCTTCCATTGTAAATTTTGGCATTTCCTGCCTTACCATAGTAGAACTCATCTTATTGTCCTCCATTTCTTCTTTAAAATTGTTATTCACATTAATAAAAACTTTTTTTCTTGGCTTTACTCCATTGGCACATCC
>JBMFIQ010000059.1:0-10608 GCA_049976245.1 Microbacter sp.
CTGAAATTCCTTTTCTGCTTTTTCACTTGCTCCTTGAATGCTCGTGTCTTCATGCAATGGAAAATGCCAAGGAATAAAAATCACCCACAGCCCTGCCCATTCGTAGTGGTAGCGTTTAATATCACGCCCACGCAAGATGGGTTTGATGATGGCTTCGGTGCGGCGGCGTTCGGCTTCGTCCTTGCAATTTGCCAAAATTTCATCTCGCTTTTCGGTAGTGATGATAAAGGCTTCGTTTAGTCCGGTTTTTATGCCATAATAAATATTCACATCCCAGTCCTTGAGCGGTTTGCCGATGCGTTCTATTTTTTCTTTGAGTTGTTGCTCGGCGCTGCTGCCTATGAACCAGGCATCGCTGCTGAGTTTTTCAAGGATTACGGCTCGTTCCTGTACTTGGCTTTCGATATTTATGGTACTGTTTTGTTTCTGCAAGGTTACGGCTTTTAGCTGTTTATGAGCTGTTGGCGTTTTTTGTATCAGCAAAATGTTGGTGTCCACGGTGGCACTTTCAAACACTCCGGGACCTAAATCAATAAGTTGCAGGGGGTTGTATTGGGTAAAAAATACACGCAATTTTTCGCCATAGCCTGCCCGCATCCATTTGTTGGAGGTAATGTAGGTTAAAATACCCTCGTGTTTTAAGAGTTGTATGCCTTTTTCGTAAAAGAGGGCATAAATATCGCCTGTGCGGGCAAAGGTCTGGTAATGTTGCATTTCAAATTCCTTAGCCAGTTTACCGCCATCTTTTTGCAGTTGTATATACGGCGGATTTCCAATCACCACATCAAAACCCCGTTGGTTTTCATCGGGAATTAGATAAGGATTCAGCACTTCGGGGAAGTCGAGTTTCCAGTCGAAATGGTTAAAAGGTTCATCGGGGTGTTGCAATAGGTTTTTCAGTTTATTAATCAGGTTGTCAAATCCTTTTATTTGCAATTCCCGTTCGGTGTTGTGCTTAATATCGGCAGCCGTTGGCATAAAACCGCCTTTCTGCTCAGTTTTGCTTATGTACAATTCTTTATTAAAAGAAAGTTGATTAATAAGCAGTTCAATTTTCAGGTTGCGGATTTTGGCCTGTAGTTTTTTCTTGTCTTTGTTGGTTGGGCTAAAGTAATGCTTTTGTTTTTCGGCCACTTCTCTCAGCAGCCGCTGCACATTTTGCACATACTCATCAGCTTTACCCACGCTGCTTTTACGTTCCCAGTCAATCTCCACCATTTCGCCATCGAACTTACTTATTAAGCTGTCGCCCACCACAATTTTATAATCGAGGTTGGGCAGGGCTTTGGGTTTTTCTTCGTCCACCACCAAACTCAGCCAGAAACGAAGGCGGGCAATGTCCACCGCACCTTTTTCAATATCCACCCCGTAAATGGAGTTTTGGATAATATTCAGCTTGGTTTCGGCTGGGTTCCATGGCTTTCCGGTTTTGTAGGCAATGAGTTCTTTAATGCTGAAAATTTCTTGCAGCAAACCCATAGGGAAAGCGCCGGAGCCAATGGAAGGGTCGCAGATTTTGACAGTATCTAATGCTTTGTTAATGGCTACCAATAATTCAGGATCACGAAAGGCATCTGTATCTATTTGTTTTCTTTTGATAACATTTTCAATAAGAGCTCGATATTCGGTTTCATTCGTGTATTCGTGGCTGAAATAAGTGCACAAGTATTCCGTCAAACTCTCCTGACACATGTAGTGCACAATTTCCTTTGGGGTGTAAAAAGCACCCTTATCTTTGTTATCTTCAAGCAGGTTTTCAAAAATATGCCCCAGCATTTCGGGGTCAACGGCTACGGTATGGTCATCGGGGCTATCTTCGTAAATAGTGAAGTTAAAGGCATCCAAAAAGTCGAGAAAACCGCGTGCAAAACCATTGCTTTTTGCAGTAAGTATGGCATCTTCAAAACCAGGGTTGTGGAAAAGCTTTGCAGGAAACGTCAGCAGATGTTCGTCAAATTCTTCTTTATCGAATAAACCTCCATTTAGGAAAGGAACTTTCACCATTTTCCCATCGGGCATTTTAAAATCATCGTTTGCTCTCTCCTTGTTTAATGTATCAAAGAAAAGTACCGTTAACCAGTTACTATAAAAAGTATCGTTTCCACCTGATTGCTGAAAGAGTTGTTTGATGAAATCGCCCAGTCCATCGGAGTAATGGGTATCGCTTGCTCCCAGCCAACCTTTTTTCTGAACGAAGTATAGAAACACAATACGCCCAAGCAATTTCTTTACAAAATCACGGATGGGTTTGCTGGCTTTATCCTTTTCCTGTTTTGAAGCACCGGCAGGAAAAGGAATATTGAAAACTGATTTACAGTAATTTGAATCCTGAAGATAATTGCCAAAGTTTTGGTAATGCAGGGTATATTCATCAAAAAAGGCTTTACTGAGTTTTTCAACGGAAAAAGCATTGACAAGCGTTTGAAACGTAATTTCATTTTCGGTGCTTAGCTTTTCAAAGCGTTCGGCTGCTGTTTTACAGCTTTCCGAAGGGCCTAATAAAAAGGTGTAACGTTTGGCATTGGTGGTTTTTTCTTTTACCCCTTGGTCGGTAAGCACACTGTCTTTGGCAACCAATGTAAGCCGCCATGCATTCTTATTTGCAGGTGCCACAAAGTTGATTAAAGCCGCTTGTCCGGCTGTAAGCAGCTTGCGCACATATTGCTGAATGGCAACTTTGCTTTGTTCGATGCGGACTTTTGGTTGCAACAGCACTTCGTAGCAGGTCATTTCGGTGCTGTCGTCCAATTGAATTTTCCCGTAAATCCAAACGTTGGCAATCGCAGCCGATTCCGATTTGTTGGGTGATACCGATGCCGGAACCAAAGAGGAATGAAGCGTAAATCCTGAACCAAAAACCGGACTTAAAACTTCACGAGAAAATAAAACCCTGTCGTAAGGTTTATGCAATGCGTTTTGTAACTGAATTCTGTTGGCTGCCATATTTAACTGAAACTTTGGGTTAATACAATTTGAGGATTTACAATTCCCCTGTGTGCTTTGTCTGATTGAGGCATTTCCTCGGAACCGGGAGAAAGGTCGTAGCGGTCGAGAACGGTAATAAATAATTGCTCAATAAGCTTTTCTTTTTCTTTAAATAATCCTTCATTTGAAGTAAAAAAATCGTTGATAGATTTTGGTAAGCCCTTCGATGCAAAAGCCCCTTTTTTAATAATATCAATAGTCCGTAATAATGCCATTCTTTTTTGTTGGGTGGGTGCATATTTTACAACTGAATGAATGTTTGAAATGGCTTTATTTTCCGCCGGACTAAGATTTCTACGAGAAACGGTCTGAACATTTTCCTGATTTTTTTCTGACTTAAAATATTCGAGACTTGCCAGTGTTTGTTTGTGGTGCAGTTCATGTAAAGCAATGGCTTTTTCTGAATCAGAAGCTTTAAACAACTTTACTGCCTGTAAAAAATTCATTTCAATAATATTCATTTCGGGAGTGATGAGGCAAAAGATACCGGGATGATTTTCACTTTTCAGATAGGTCAGTGATGTATTCTGCAAGGGGTAATTTATCTCTCCTGTTTCTGTGTCGAGCAAAGTCAGTTGTTTGCTTTCCGGTAATTTTCTGCCACAGCGTGCCTTATTTGGAATTTTAGCAATGTCATTAAAAATTTTCGGATGTTTCTTTCTAAAATCTCTCAATTCATTCAAATACTTTAATATTTCGCTTTCTTCCTTTTGAATTTTATTTCCGAATAAAGCACCTTCTCCTTTTTCTTCAAGAATTGAAAATACCTTGTTGTCTTCACCAAAAGCTGTATGAAATGCCTGAAGTTTACGCAGGGCGTTGTTTACTAAATGAATTTGATCATCGCCATGGACAGAGGGATAATAGTTGTAAACATATATTTTGTCGGCTCTTGAACCGATGCGGTTAACACGACCGATGCGTTGCATTAATCGGGTAGAGTTCCAGGGAACATCATAGTTAACTATGACATTACTTCTGTGTAGGTTGATGCCTTCTGCCAGAACTTCTGTGGTAATAATGATATCGTAATCCGATTCCCATTTTTCTTCTTCAAGGTTAGCATCAAAATTTTCCCTGATAGTGCTCTCAACCTGTTTTCTGTTTTCGGCACTTACAGTCAGCACTTTTTTCTTTGTAATCTTCGCAAGTTTTCCCGTTAATTCTTCTGCTGTTTCTTTTGATTCGGTAAAAATTATCAGTTTGCCGCTAATGTTTTGGTCGGTTTTAAAAAATTCCTCCTGTATTTGTTTTGCAAACTCTATCAGTTTTGGGTCTTTCTTTACTTTGCTCCAGCGTGCAATGAGATCATCCACCTTTTCTTTATCTTGCTTGAGCAAGGCAATAAATTTTTTATCAAAATCATCTTTTTTGTACTCCTTATTATTTCCGCTTTGCTCGTTGATTTTAGCTTCAATCTCATCATAACTTAGACCTTCTTCGAGCAAGTTGTTGATGTCAAAATCGGGTGCGATAAAAACCCTGTTGTCATCAAACATTGCCAGCATGTTATCAATGGCTTTCTGAAAACGTTTTAACGATTGGGTAAAAGCATAAAAACTACTTTCAAGACGTTTTACCAGTAGCGTTTTCATAATGGCGGATAACCTGCTTGATATGGATTCCACCTTACCATAGATTTTTCTGTCTTCCTCTTTAACCAAAAACTCAATGGCACGGTAACGGTAATATCCTAATCCATCAATTTTATTCCTTTCTTCACCCAGGCTGGTAATGAGCGAAACGGTATCAAGAAATAATTTACTGAGGTCTCCGTCCAACTCATAGTAAAGCGCAATAGGATCGTCCACTTTTGGGAATTTAATGCCTTGAACTTCCAAATCTTCCAAATATTCTTTGTTGCTCTCAATATCCGTTCTTGTCCTGCGGATTACCAACGGCTCCACTACATCATCACGTAATTTCTGGAATAGTGCTTTTAGTTTTTTGATATTCAGTTTTTTCTCGTAAGCCAGTTTTTTATATTGCTCATTTATCGGTTTGAAATATTCCTGCAAGTTGCGAATGTTTTCAAGCGTGCTGTTTCTTCTGTCCTGAAAAAGATAAAGTTGGTTCTCAATATCCTGTGGGCGGTTATTCAAAGGCGTTGCAGAAATTAAAATTACTTTCTTTCGTGAATCACCATTTTCGGAAGCTCTTGAACGTGGCATTTTACATATTTCCTGCAAAGCCAAATACATTTCGGTGTTATCATTTCTGAATTTGTGAGATTCGTCAACTGCAATTAAATCAATGTCTTCAGGATTAGGGTAAGAATAATCCTCTCTGTTTAAAATTTTATGCAGACTTCCTATTGTTATAAACCAAAAATGATTATCCAGTTCAAAATCTTTTACGGTTCGTCTCCAACTATCTTCAATGGCAGGGGGTACAACAACCAGAACCTTTGTATGCGTGCCATTTTCGTAAATAAATTTCTTAATCACCATGCAAGCAATGATTGTTTTTCCCAAACCCACCACATCGGCCAATATAAAACCATTATGCTTCATCATAATGGCATAACCCTGATTGGCAGCATCTGATTGGTATTTTAAGCGTATGTATTTAGGAGGTAAAAGCAGGTCGATATTGTATGGGTCGTAATCTACTCGTTTACCAAAATATTCAATTAACATTTTGATATACAACTCAAACGGAGTAAAGTCATCACGCAAATACGTCTGGTTCTTGATTCTTTCTGCTTCTGCTTGTAAAATAGGAACTGATTCAGCCCAAAGCCTTTCAAATTCTTCGGTTGCAAATTTCACATCTTCGTATTCGCGCAAACTCACATTAAACTCATAGTTTGATTCAGGATTTGCACCCAAACCGGCATCCGTCAGATTCGAAGAGCCGGTGATGACTTCGCAAGGTGCATATTCATTGAAGGTTGCCGGTCTGAAAATATAAACCTTTGCATGGATTTTCTTGCTTGGATGAGCCCTAAGTTCTATTTTGCCGCTTACTAAATCATCTATGAATTGCAGTATCCCCTTTTCGGTCTCCTCATCATAGTTAGCTTCCTGTATATTCTTTATTATATCTTCGATAAAGTTGGCTTTTATTTCATCTTGATTTTCAATATATAATTGTCCTTTGTCGTGATATTTTTTTATAAGCTGGTCAACATTGATGCCAACAAGGATTCTGATTTTTGGTATTTTATCAAGGAATGCACGGACTTTAAAATATCCCGAAGTCCTGAAATAGCCAACCAAAGCGTCGAAATAGTGAATGCTTTCAATATTTGTAAAAACTCCCTCAAACTTTTTGAGTAAACTGTTATCATCCTGATTTGTAAAAAATTTAGTTGGCATTATTTCTTTTTTAATAGGTTAATGATTCAACTTTCGCAAGCAAATAATGATTTAATTTTTAGGTATGATAAAATGAATTTAATTTGATAATCAGCTTCTTATAACTTAAATATTGAAAGAAAAAATAATTGATTTATCATTTTGATTCATTTTTAGTTGAAGTAAAGATAATGTTTTTTTCTCAAAAGATCTTTGATTAGGGATGGACCTCGTCCGGAGAGCCGAAAAATAAGGGACGAAGGCGATAAAAAATCGTCCCTGTTTGAGCGACGAAGGAGCAAGTTGGTCGATTTAAGCCTTCATCGCGACCATTTTTCGAGTGAGGTGGGCGGAGTCTTGACTTCATCCGATCATTCGGATTGTTCCATTTGTTTACTTTTTGTGTTAAGTGGAACATCCCGCTTGCGGGGATAAAAAAGTAAGTCAGGGTCAAGGGGCGGAAGCCCTTTACAATGAACAGGCAAAAGTTGTGTTCTTTATACGCTATCATTTTGTGTTTTTTTTATCACAGCTATTACACAAGGCGACACAAAGTATTGGCACAAAGTTACACTAAGAAAAATGATATCACCTCAAAAAAAGAAATAACCTTCGCTTCATTGATTTGTCACTTTGGCTGTGTTGCAGTAATTTTGCATTTCCAAAATTATCCCTCTCAAATGAATTTTCAAGACGAGATCAATAGAAGAAGAACTTTTGCCATTATCAGTCATCCGGACGCCGGGAAGACGACATTGACCGAAAAACTGTTGTTGTTTGGAGGTGCCATTCACGTGGCCGGTGCGGTAAAATCGAACAAGATTAAGAAAACGGCTACCTCCGACTGGATGGAGATTGAAAAACAGCGAGGCATATCGGTAGCTACTTCTGTCATGGGTTTTGACTACAACGAATATAAAGTGAACATTTTAGATACGCCAGGGCACCAGGATTTTGCCGAAGATACCTTTAGGACGTTGACGGCCGTCGATAGCGTTATCATCGTCATTGATGCTGCCAAAGGCGTTGAAGCACAAACGCGTAAATTGATGGAGGTGTGTCGGATGCGTAAAACGCCGGTCATTGTTTTTGTCAATAAAATGGATCGTGAAGGGAAAGATCCTTTCGATCTGTTGGACGAAATTGAGGCCGAACTGGATATTCATGTGCTTCCGCTCAGTTGGCCCATTGGGATGGGGCAACGCTTTAAGGGGGTTTATAATTTATTTGAAAAGAAACTGGATCTTTATACTCCAAGCAAACAAACCATTACTCAGTCCGTTGCATTTGACGATATTCATCATCCCGATTTGGAAAACCACATTGGCGCTGAAGATGCCATGAAATTACGTGAGGATTTGACGCTGATTGAAGGCGTTTATTCCGCGTTCGATCATCAGCCATATTTATCGGGGGAAGTGGCTCCGGTTTTTTTCGGAAGTGCGTTGAATAACTTTGGCGTGAAAGAGTTGCTCGACTGTTTTGTCCGTATTGCGCCTTCGCCTCGACCGGTTCAGGCTTTAGAGCGACTTGTCAGACCGGAAGAGGAGTCGTTTTCGGGTTTTGTTTTTAAGATTCATGCCAACATGGATCCCAATCATCGCAGTTGCATTGCTTTTGTCAAAGTGTGTTCGGGAAAGTTTGAACGCAATGTCAACTACAAACACGTTCGCCATAACAAGATGTTTCGATTTTCAAGTCCAACGGCTTTTATGGCGCAAAAAAAAGAGATTGTGGATGAGGCCTATCCCGGCGATATTGTGGGATTGCCTGACACCGGCAACTTTAAGATTGGTGACAGCCTTACTTCGGGGGAAGAGATTCATTTCAAAGGATTGCCAAGTTTCTCGCCCGAAATGTTTAAATACATTGAGAATGCTGATCCCATGAAAGCCAAACAATTGAACAAAGGGATTGATCAGTTGATGGATGAAGGAGTGGCGCAGCTTTTCGTACACCAGAACAGCGGTCGGAAAATCATTGGCACAGTGGGACAACTTCAGTTTGAAGTCATTCAATATCGTTTGTTGCATGAGTATGGCGCGCAGTCAAAATGGGAACCGCTTTCGCTCTACAAAGCCTGTTGGATTGAAAGCGACAACCCGGAAGAATTGGAAAACTTCAAGAAGCGTAAATTTCAATACATGGCTCTGGATCGGGAAGGGCGTGATGTTTTCCTGGCTGATTCACCTTACATTTTGCAAATGGCTCAGCAAGATTTCAAACACATCCGGTTTCATTTTACTTCCGAATTTTAATGGTTATGAAGTCATCGGCTATCCAATTGGGAATCAAACATCAAGTTCAGTTTGTGGTAGAAGCGTCTCATTTGGCACATCGCATCGGGTCGGGTATGTTGCCTGTTTTGTCAACGCCTTCGTTGATCGCATGGCTTGAGTTCACGGCTATGGAAACCGTTGCTTCATGCCTTTCCGATAACGAAACCACCGTTGGAGTTGCCGTTTCTTTTCAACATCTGAAAGCTGTTCCTCTCCTTGCCGTGGTAGTTTGCCAAGCTGTCGTGACGGCTTTGGAAGGCCGACGAATCAGCTTTGAGTGGAAAGCTTTCGATGCTGCTCAGGTATTGATCGGATCGGGCTCGCACGATCGTTTTGTGGTCGATGTCGATCGTTTTATGGCCAAACTTTCTTAAAAAAAATCGGACTAAAATCAAAGCTTCTTCAACGCTTTTTTCCAAAAGACAGATTTCTGGATGCTTTCTCTTTGTTGAAAGGACAAAAATGAGTTGCTGGTTGTCATCTTAATGAAGCATCTTTGATTCATCTTTTCTTCTGTATCATCCATCATGATGTTGTGTTTTTGGTGTGTTCTTGGTGTTTTTTGTGTCACAACTATGACACAAAGTATTTACTCAAAGTTACACGAAGAAAATTGATTGCACCTCAAAAAAATAACCATTTTCGGTTAATCTATTAAAATATATATTATCTTTACTTATGATATGGCATTTACTTTTCACATGACTTGCTGTATGGTGGATGTTGTTTAATATGTTCTATTACAGATGATTAGTGTTTATTGATTGGGAATGTTTACTCTTTAAAATGGTTGATGTATGAAAAAATTTTTGCTTTTCCCTGCCTTTTTGTTGATGATGCTGCCTTCAATAGTTGGGGCTCAAAATGACATTGCAAATTTGTTTAAAGCCGGGGTTAACGACATTCAGACTTTAGCGCAAGGCTATGTCAAACCTCTTGGTTACGGTATTTCGGACGGATTGGGAATGAATTGGTACAACACTGCTGCTACGCACAAACCATGGGGTTTTGACATCACGGTTGGAGCTACCGGTTTATTGGTCCCATCGTCGGATAAAACTTTTAGTTTGGCCGGGTTAACTTCGTTGCAAGTGGTGAATGGACAAACTACGGCTCCTACTTTTGGTGGTAAAGGGGACGGTGTGGAACTGAAAATGACCACTCCCAACGGTAAAACCATCGTTGATTTTACGACTCCGTCAGGAGTAACTCCCGTCATTCCGGGTGTTAACGCCCAGTTTACTTTAGGGCTCCCAAAAGGGAACGATCTTTCGTTTCGTTTCGTCCCAAACATTCAGACCAATAGGTATGAGGTTGGATTGTGGGGAATCGGATTAAAACATAATTTCAAGCAATGGATTCCGGGTTTGAAATTATTGCCTTTTGATGCGGCTGTTATGGTGGGATATACGCATGTACATTTCAATTATTATTTTGATAACCCCATCATGCCGAACGATTTGGTGAACGATCCGAACCTGATCAACGAACCTCCTGATCTTTCCATTTATGCGAATCAGGGCATGCATGTTTCGGCAAATTCGTTGATGGCAAACGTCATTGTTTCCAAAAAATTGTTGTTCTTTACGCCCTATGTTGGATTTGGAGTAACCAGTAGTCGATTTGATTTTAATTTTGCCGGAAATTATCCTGTGTTGGGCGATTTAAGCAGCAACAACAAGTACAACGTGAATACTTTGACTGATCCTATTCCCTTGCATTATTCATCGTTTAGTCCAGGATTGACTGTCGGGTTCCGTTTGAAGTTTTTATGGATTTTTGCCTTGCATGTACAATATACGGTGCAACAATATTCTGCAGCTTCTGTCGGATTGGGAATCAATATTCGATAAATCATTCAACTTTCTCAAGCAAATCATGATTTGATTTTTAAGAAGAAGCGAGTTGGACAACTTGAGCCTTCATCGCGATCAATTTTCGAGTGAGGCGGGCGAAGTCTTGACTTGATCGGATCAATCGGATTGTTCCAGTTGTTTCCTTTTTGTTGTCAGGGGAACATCCCGCTTGCGGGGACAAAAAGTAAG
>JBMFIQ010000060.1:0-10402 GCA_049976245.1 Microbacter sp.
GGCTTGGTGAAGCGTATAGAGGATCTGGTGGATCAGATACTGGCGGCAAATGCTTCGGCAAGCTCAGCATCCAACCCGCAGGCGGAGACGCAGGAATTGGAACGGGAAATAGATAATTTAGTATATTTGCTGTATGAATTAAATGAAGAAGAAATAAAAATAATTGAAGGAGGGGAATAAATTCGTGCATTCGTGGCAAAAAAAAACATTCGTGCATTCGTGGCAAAAGAAAACATTCGTGCATTCGTGGCAAAAGAAAACATTCGTGCATTCGTGGCAAAAGAAAACATTCGTGTATTCGTGGCAAAAAAGTTAATATGGAAAAAATTATTTACAAAGAAGAAAGTTATGAAATCATAGGCAAGTGTATGGAAGTACACAACAATCTGGGAGCAGGGTTCCTTGAAATTGTTTATAAAGATGCCTTAGAATATGAATTTAGAAAAGCCAATATTCCATTTCAAAGAGAAAAAATGTACGAAGTACAATATAAGGACATTATTTTGCCCCATAAATTTTATGCTGACTTTATTGTATTTGATAAAATAATTTTAGAGATAAAAGCCGTTTCAGGCATTTCAGATGAATTTATCGCACAAGCATTAAATTACCTTAAAGTATCAGGCAATCAACTTGCGTTGGTAGTTAATTTTGGAGAAATGAAGTTGAATTACAAAAGAATTGTATTATAATACAAGCCACGACTTCATAAATGAAACAAATATATTCGTGCATTCGTGGCAAAAAAAATAAAAGCCACGAATTCACCAATGAAAGACGAATAAATTCGTGTATTCGTGGCAAAAAAAAACATTCGTGCATTCGTGGCAAAACATTCGTAGCAAAAAAAAGAAGCCATGCATGTTGCTTTTGAAAAAAAGATGTTATCTTTGCAGCAAGAAAAAAGAAGCACAATGACAATGCAACAGATCAACAAGTTTTGGTGGTGGCGCTTGCAACTTTCGCAAAAGTCGTGAGAAGCCCTGCTGTGCATCTGTTTTCATTCGTTTATCGATAAAAGATTCAAGCCCGTCGCATCACGACGGGCTTTTTTTTATACATCCGACATCAATCCGAAAATGATCAATAAACCTCAAAAAAATAGACCAAAATGAATTTTCAAGTCAATGAAAACGGCTATTACGGCCAATTTGGAGGAGCATACATTCCCGAGATTCTTTACGCCAACGTAGAGGAGTTGAAAAAAAATTACTTGTCGATCATGAATGAAGACTCCTTTCAACAAGAATATAGCACTTTACTTCGCGACTACGTAGGTCGTCCCTCGCCACTCTATTTTTCAAACCGATTGTCGGAAAAGTATGGCACAAAGATTTACTTAAAACGTGAAGATTTGAATCACACCGGGGCACACAAAATCAACAATGCCATCGGGCAAGTGCTTTTGGCACGACGCATGGGAAAAACCCGCATCATTGCCGAGACGGGAGCCGGTCAACACGGCGTAGCCACAGCAACGGTTTGTGCCATGTTCAACATGCCCTGCTTTGTGTACATGGGTGCCGTTGATGTGGAAAGGCAACATTTAAACGTTCAGAAAATGCAAATGTTAGGAGCAACCGTTGTGCCGGTACACAGCGGGAACAAAACATTGAAAGATGCCACCAACGAAGCCATTCGCGACTGGTGCAGTCATCCGTCGGACACTCACTACGTGATCGGATCGACCGTCGGGCCTCATCCCTATCCTGACATGGTAGCCCGTTTTCAATCCGTCATCAGTCAGGAAATCAAGCAACAACTGCAGGAAAAAGAAGGACGATCCACGCCTGACTGCATCATTGCCTGCGTAGGAGGAGGAAGCAATGCGGCGGGAGCTATCTATCACTTTTTGGAAAACGACCATGTGCGCTTCATTTTGGCTGAAGCAGCCGGGCAAGGAATTGACACTCCCTACTCCGCTGCTACCATTCACTTGGGTCGCGAAGGAATCATTCACGGCTGTCGCACCTTGATCATGCAAACCGCTGACGGTCAAATTGAAGAGCCTTATTCCATTTCAGCCGGATTGGATTATCCGGGCGTTGGGCCCATTCACGCGTACCTGTCGCAGGTGAAACGTGCCGAAGTGTTTGCCGTCACTGACACCGAAGCATTGCATGCAGCCTACGAGCTGACCAAAATGGAAGGCATTATTCCGGCATTGGAATCGGCACATGCGTTGGCAGTCCTTCAGAAAGTCTCTTTTCATCCTGACGACGTGGTGGTGATCAACCTATCGGGACGTGGCGACAAAGACATGGAGGCGTACATCGCTCACATGAATGCCTAAAATGTCACACGACCATCCGGAAGTGATCCATAAAAAATAATACTAACCCGAGTTCCATACGACATCATAAAATCATTATTTACGTATGAAGACAACATTGAAAACCATTTCAAAAAAATTGCTGGGCGATCTGCATACACCTGTATCCATTTATCTGAAAATGAGGGATATTTATCCGGAATCGGTCCTTCTGGAAAGTTCCGATTATCACGGAGGCGAAAACAGCTATTCGTTTATTGGCGTCAAAGCCATTGCCAAGTTTTTGGCTATGAACGACACGGTGACGGAGCAATATCCCAACGGAGAAATCAACCAATACGCCATTCATTCGTTCAATCCGCTTCCCGATCAATTTCAACGATTTGTTGACTCGTTCACCCTTCAAAAAAATCACAATCCGCTTCCTTTCAACGGATTTTTCGGGTTTACTTCATACGATGCCGTACGATATTTCGAAAAAGTTCCCATTCAGCCATCGAATGAAGCCTTTTCCAACGTTCCCGATTTGTACTACCTGCTGTTCAAATTCATCTTGGTGATTGATCACTATAAAAATGAACTGACCATTGTTGAAAATATACTTCCTGACGAACCAAGTCAAATGCAGGAAATTGAATCACATTTGGAAAATCGCAATTATGCTTCGTACAATTTTGAAGCTCACGGCAAAGAGATAGCCAATATGACCGATGAACATTACAAAGAAATGGTGCTTCAGGGAATTCAACACTGCAAACGCGGCGACACTTTTCAAATCGTATTGTCACGACGATTCGGACAACCTTTTACCGGCGATGATTTCAAGGTATATCGGGCTTTGCGTTCCATTAATCCTTCACCGTATCTTTTCTATTTCGATTTTGGATCATTCCGAATATTTGGCTCATCGCCCGAAACGCACGTCAGGGTAAAAAAAGGAAAAGCATTCATTGATCCCATTGCCGGAACATTCAAACGCACCGGCGACGACGAAAAAGATTTGCAACTGGCTGAAGCCTTGCTGGAAGATCCGAAAGAAAATGCCGAGCATGTGATGTTGGTCGATTTGGCCCGCAATGATTTAAGCCGCAATGCTTCGGACGTGAAACTCGAGATTTTCAAAGAAGTACAATTCTATTCGCATGTCATTCATTTGGTTTCAAGAGTGAGCGGCAACTTATTGCCAAACGTCCATCCGATTCGCCTGTTCATTGACACTTTCCCCGCAGGCACGCTTTCGGGAGCTCCAAAAGTACGCGCCATGCAACTCATCAACGAAATTGAACCTGACAACCGCAGCATTTATGGTGGATGCATCGGCTACATCGGGTTCGACGGCGAAATCAACCAAGCCATCACCATTCGCACCTTTTTAAGCATTGGCAATACCCTTTACTATCAAGCTGGTGCAGGCATTGTGGCAAAATCGAACCCCGACAATGAACTACAAGAAGTAAACAACAAATTGGGAGCTTTGAAAAAAGCCATTGACACAGCCGCTCAACTCAAAAATTAACCCTTTCATAAAAAGACATTTCTTTATGAAACGAGCCACAAAAACAGTTTATGCTCAAGCGTATGACTATTTGGCGAGTTCCATACAACTTTAGCGTTAAAAAAAAATAGATGTATGAATGCAAATATCTTGATTTTAGACAACTACGACTCATTCACTTACAATTTGGTACATGCCATACGAAAATTGGGATACCCTCAGGTTGAAGTGATTCGCAATGACCAAATAGCAACGGAAGAAGTGGAACGCTTTGATAAAATCATTTTGTCGCCCGGACCGGGCATCCCGTCGGAAGCTGGCATCCTTTTGCCACTCATAGCCCGATATGCTCCTTCAAAAAAAATATTGGGTGTCTGTTTAGGTCATCAAGCCATTGCTGAAAGTTTTGGCGCTATCCTCGAAAACACCGACGAAGTGTATCACGGCATCAGCAGTCCCGTGCACATCATCGAACCCGATCCGATTTTTTACAAAATACCCAATACTTTTGAGGCAGGACGCTATCATTCATGGATCGTTAGCAACAACGGACTTCCTTCATGCCTGAGGATTACCGCCATTTCGGACGAAGGCATCATCATGGCATTGCGGCATAAAGAATTTGATGTTTGGGGCGTACAATTTCATCCCGAATCGGTCCTCACGCCCATGGGTGAACAAATTATCCTGAACTGGCTGAATCTTTAACCATCGAATGCCATACATCATATTTCAACAAGTTGAACAACAAACAACTCATTGAAGCAAAAAAAGATGATGCATTCATTGAATGAAACGAGCCAAAAAAAAGTTATGCTCAAGAAAATAACTATTTGGAGAGTTGTATATAACATTTAATATCAATTATTTACACATGAAAGAACTTTTATACAGGCTATTTGATCATCAATACCTACATCGCGACGAAGCAAAAACCGTGTTGACCAACATGGCCGAAGGAAAATACAACGAAGCTCAGATAGCAGCCTTTGTCACCGTTTATTTGATGCGAAGCATCACCGTCGATGAACTGATGGGATTTCGAGAAGCGCTTCTTGAAATGCGCGTGCCGATCTCCTTGAACGAATATGATCCCATTGACATTGTCGGGACGGGTGGCGACAATCATAACACGTTCAACATTTCAACTTTGAGCTGTTTTGTGGTGGCCGGAGCCGGATACAAAGTAACCAAACACGGCAATTATGGAGCCACGTCGGTGAGTGGCGCCTCCAATGTGATGGAACAACACGGTGTGAAATTTACCCGAGATAACGACTTGTTGCGACGCTCCATTGAAGAGACCAACATAGCCTATCTTCATGCTCCGCTATTTAATCTGGCACTCAAAGCAGTTGCTCCCGTTCGAAAAGCATTGCAGGTACGCAGTTTTTTCAATGTGTTAGGACCGCTGGTCAATCCGGTTCAACCGCGACATTATGTTTTAGGCGTTTTCAATTTGAAGATGGCACGCCTCTATTATTACCTCTATCAACAGGAACAAGGATTGACCTTTTCCATTGTGCACAGCTTAGACGGATACGATGAAATTTCATTGACGGACGACTTCAAAATCATCAATAACGCTGGCGAAACCATGATCGCACCGGAACAAATCGGGTTTCAACGCATCCCGCAGGAAGCATTATCGGGTGGTGAAACACCTCAACAAGCTGCTGAGATTTTCGATCGAGTGCTGGCCAACAAAGCCACAGATGCTCAAAAAAATGTGGTCATCATCAATTCGGCCGTTGCCATTCGCACCATTCATCCCGAACTTTCGCTCGAAGCGTGCATCGATCAGGCTCGTGTCTCCATCGAAAGTGGAGCGGCATTGCGCACATTCAAAAAATTTTTGGACCTGAACAGTTAGCCACTCGCAAAACAGTTGAACAAATAATATCTTGGTCATGAACATATTGGAAACCATTATTCAGCAAAAAAAAGCAGAAACGGCCATTCAGAAAAAAATGGGATTATTGGCTTTTTTGGGGAACGAACCACACGAACCCGTCTCATTGAAAAAAGCACTTCAGGATTCAACCACGGGAATCATAGCCGAATTTAAAAGAAAATCACCTTCAAAAAGATGGATTTTTCCTGAAGCTGACGTGAAAGCCATCACCAAATCGTACGTAAAAGCAGGCGCAACAGGCATATCCGTTTTGACCGATGAAACATTCTTCGGCGGATCGATTGCCGATCTCAAAAAAGCGCGTTCCGAAGTAAGCATTCCGATGCTGCGAAAAGATTTCATCATTGATCCGTTTCAGATTGACGTGGCAAAAGCCATTGGTGCCGATGTCGTTTTGCTCATTGCCGCTGCGCTTCCGCAAGAGACATGCCGTCAGTTGGCAGATCAAGCACACCACGCAGGATTGGAAGTATTGCTCGAAATTCACGATGAAGCGGAACTGGAATACATTCATGACCACATTGATGTGGTAGGCATCAACAACCGAAATTTAAAAACATTTGTCACCGATGTTGAAACTTCCTTTCGCTTGGGAGAGAAGATCCCGAAAGAGATGATCAAAATTTCAGAAAGCGGTATCAGCGATCCTCAAACCATCAAAAATTTGAGGGCAGCCGGATTCAACGGATTTTTAATGGGTGAAGCGTTCATGAAAAACGACGATCCGGGTAAAGCTTTGTCACAATTGATCGATTCATTGAAATAACACAAGAAACTCGAGATGGAAATGAATCTGAAAATCAAAATTTGCGGCATGAAATACCCGGGAAACATTCGGGAAGTAGCCGCCATTCATCCTGATTACATGGGTTTTATATTTTATCCGAAATCTCCGCGCTTTGTCGGCGATCTGGATCCGACCGTTGTAAAACAATTGCCCAACACCATTTGCAAAGTAGGTGTTTTTGTCAACGAGACGATTGACAATATGCTTGCAACAGCGTTTAAATACCATTTAAATGCCATTCAATTGCATGGCGAAGAACCGCCTACAACTTGCGAAACGCTGCGCAAAGAAGGATTGGAAATCATCAAGGCATTCAGCATTGCCACTACCAACGACTTGAACAACACAAGTTTATACCAAAAAGGATGTGATTTTTTGCTTTTTGACACCAAAACTTCTCTTTTTGGCGGTTCAGGGAAAAAATATCCTTGGAAAATTCTTCAGAGTTACACCGGTCGGGTTCCGTTTTTCCTGAGCGGCGGTATTGGAGCGAATGACATTGCCCGATTGCAGGCCTTTCATCACCCGCTGTTACATGCAGTGGACGTCAACAGCCGGTTTGAAACAGCGCCGGGACAAAAAGAGGTAAAAGCATTGAATGATTTTATCAACCAATTGAAATACTGAACAGGCGAACGGATGAAACGAAAGATTGAAGCCAACAGGTTCAACCCAATGAATGAAAACCTCCGTTTGACCGTATCCATTCATTAAAACAAACGCACTATGAATCGAATTCATCAACTTTTTCAACAAAAACAGGCTGAGATTCTTTCCGTTTATTTCACGGCAGGATTTCCGCATTTCAACGACACCCGCGAAATTCTTCGACAACTGCAGGCGTATCAAGTGAACATGGTAGAAATCGGCATTCCGTTTTCCGATCCAATGGCCGACGGCGTTGTCATTCAGGAAAGCAGCCACGCAGCATTGGAACAAGGCATGACGCTGCACAAACTTTTTGAACAGTTAACGGATGTTCGTTCGGAAATTTCCATTCCATTGATCATGATGGGTTATTTGAATCCCATCATGCAATTTGGATTTGAATCCTTTTGTCGGCAATGTCAGTTGACGGGCATCGACGGCATCATTATTCCCGATTTACCTTTCAACGAATACTTGAATGAATATCAATCCATTGCCGAAAAATACGGACTTTCGGTCATCATGCTCATCACCCCGCAAACCTCCAATGAACGCATCCGGTTGATCGATGAACACACCAACAGCTTCATATACATGGTGTCGTCGGCAGCTACAACGGGCGCACAAAAAAGTTTTGACGAAGAGAAACAGGCCTATTTCAGACGCATCAAATCAATGAGACTGAAAAATCCGCAATTAATCGGATTTGGCATTTCAAACGGCGAAACCTTGCAGGCAGCTTTTGCCAATGCACAAGGCGCTATTGTGGGAAGTCAATTTATTAAGGAGTTGGCAGCTTCGCCGGATGATATTGATCAAGCCGTCCGTCAATTAATGACCCGATTAAAAACGTTCGATCACTGAACTTTGCCACACATCGCGGCTTTCAATACGTCTGCTGAAAATTAACCCGAAGCCTGCATGGTCCTGTCAGGCCTCGAGGTTATTTTTTTACGGCACCTTCAGCCCGTTGTTTCTGTTTTTCAGCTTCAAAACAATGACGACAAATGGGTTCGTACTCATCTTTTTCACCCAGAAGCACCTGTTTTTCGTCAGGAACCAATCGATGAGAAACATACGCCGGATTGCCACATCGAACACAAATGGCATGTTCCTTGGTTACATCGTCTGCAATGGCCATCAAAGCAGGCATCGGCCCAAAAGGCACACCTCTGAAATCCATGTCAAGTCCTGCCACAATAACCCTCAATCCCATGTTTGCCAGTGCATTACACACATCGACAATGCCATCGTCGAAAAACTGCGCTTCATCAATGCCAACCACATCCACATCGCCAACCATCAACAAAATGTTTTGCGATGAATCGACAGGCGTGGATAGAATGGAATGATGATCGTGCGAAACCACTTCTAAATCGGAATAACGCGTATCAATGGCAGGTTTAAAAATTTCGACCCGTTGCTTGGCAAACTCAGCACGGCGCAAACGACGAATCAACTCTTCGGTTTTTCCTGAAAACATCGATCCGCAAATCACCTCAATGCTTCCTTTTTTGCCCGTGGTATTAAAATTTGATTCAAAATAAATCATGGCATTATTTTTTTTGTAGCTTTACAGATGTTTTGCAAAGATAAAAGTTGCGTTTCATTTTGTCACTCATCACTCCAAAAACTTATGAACAAAAACATCTTGTTTTCATTGATTGAAAAAGAGATCAGCGAATTAGAAATCCTGATGAAAGGGATGAAAGAAATTGAAGTAGTTTCACCAACGCTCGTTTCACTCGCCAAAAGCAAGATCAACGACATTCAACTTGAATTGGATCAAATCGTTTCATTGCAACCAAACAAAACGGCTGTGCCAATGGCAGAACCTCAACAGGATGAGCCTCTTGGAACAACTATCACATCGCAACCCGCGTATCCCGAAAAAGAGGAATTATTCATCAAACCCACACTCGATCAGGCCAATCAACCATCCGACAACAACTTCACGGTTGCTGCTTCAGCTTCAGAGCCATCCATGGACGATCCCATCACCAAGATGGAAAAACGTGAAAAAGAATCGTTGGCTGAAATGCTCAACAAAGACAAACATTCATTGAACGACTTGATCGCCAGCCAATCGGAAGCATCATTGGCTGAAACATTTGGCAGTGCAAAAGTGGGAGATTTACGTCAAGCGTTCACTTTGGCCGACCGATTCCGTTTCCAACGCGAATTGTTTCAAGGCAACGGTGAAAAATTCAATTTGACGCTGAGGCATCTTAATAACCTGGAATCCAAAGATGAAGCCATGAGATACATGCAAACGTTTGGTTGGGACGAACACAATCAACATGCACAGGACTTCATACGTCTGGTAATGCGAAAATTCAATCCGTAATCATTATTCCAAGCAATTATGGGAAAACTGTTTCTGGTGCCAACGCCGGTGGGCAATTTGGAAGACATCACGTTACGCGCCATTCGCATTCTGAAAGAAGTGGATCTCATCCTGGCTGAAGATACACGAACCACGGGATTTTTGCTGCATCATTATCAGATTGAAAAGCGTATGATGTCGCATCACAAGTTTAATGAACACCGAACGGTTGAAGCCATGGTACAACGCCTCCTTGAAGGAGAAAACATCGCACTGGTTTCCGATGCAGGCACGCCGGGCATTTCAGACCCGGGCTTTTTGTTGGTCAGGGCCTGCATTGCCCAACAAGTCGAAGTAGAATGTTTACCCGGTGCAACAGCCTTCGTTCCCGCATTGGTCAATTCCGGCTTGCCCTGCGACCGTTTTTGTTTTGAAGGTTTCTTGCCTCCCAAAAAAGGACGGCAAACCCGATTGAATGCTCTGAAAGAAGAACCCAGAACCATGATTTTCTATGAGTCGCCCTTCCGCTTGGTCAAAACATTACAACAACTTGCTCAAGAACTTGGCGACGATCGAAGAGCCTCTGTGTCACGCGAATTAACAAAATTGTATGAGGAAACCTTACGCGGAACGCTCGCTGAATTGGCAACTCATTTTACCCAAAAACCACCCAAAGGAGAAATCGTGCTAATCGTTGCAGGCAAAGAAAGTTAATCGCTTTTTTTATGCTATCTTTGCATCGCAAAAACATGAAAAAACGGACATCTTGGTTTTTATGCAATTTACTTTATTGAACTTTCGCATTTTCATTACAAGGGGCTTCCGCCCCTGTGACCCTGACTTCCTTTTTGTCCCCGCAAGCGGGATGTTCCACTTAACGCAAAAAGGAAGCAAATGGAACAATCCGATTTATCGGATAAAGTCAAGACTGCGTCCGCTTTCGCTCAAAAAACTGACGT
>JBMFIQ010000061.1:0-9958 GCA_049976245.1 Microbacter sp.
GGATAAGTCAATTATGTTCTCCTTCAATATTAAAGTTATAAGAAACTGATTATCAAATTAAATTCATCTAATAACACTTAAAAATCAAACCATTATTTACTTGCGAAAGTTGAATTATAAATTAAGAGGAAGTAAAGACGTTAAATGAAACTGAAAAGGACGTTTTGAAAAATACGCTTTTGATGATTTGCTGTTATTTATTGTCTGTTTTTAAGCTGATTTATCTTGTTGGGATCAAACATAACTTGCGGGTTGATGGAGGTGAATGCTCCATATGTGAAATGTTTCCCCAAAAATGAAAAAAATTGACTATACTTGGTTTTAATTTTTTTTGATGACGTTTGAAATGAAGTTGATTGATAATGAGCCATTCTGCTTTGGGAAAAAACAAAGTTTTGATTGACATGAATAAAAAAAAGGTACTTTTTAGTTGGAGCGGTGGAAAAGACTCGGCCTACTGTCTGCATCAGGTGTTGTCCAATGATCTTTACGACGTTCGTTATTTGTTAACCACCTTGAACGGCAACCATCATCGCATTTCAATGCATGGCGTGAGAGAGGCTTTGTTGGATGAGCAGGCGGAACAAATTGGCATTCCTCTTTTGAAAGCTTATGTTTATGAGGGAACCAATGCAGAGTATGAACAACAAATGGAAACGATGTTGACTCGGGCAAAATCCGAAGGCATTGAATCCGTGGTTTTTGGCGATCTGTTTTTGGCTGATTTACGTGCTTTTCGTGAACGTCAACTTGCTCGAATTGGTATGTCTGCCGTTTTTCCGTTGTGGGGAATGAACACGGCGCATCTTGTGCGTGAATTTGTTCGACAGCAATTCAAATCCATCGTCTCAAGTACCAACGATGCCTATTTAGGCGAAGAATGGGTTGGTCGCCAAATTGATCAAGCGTTTATCGATCAGTTGCCTGCCAATGTCGATCCTTGCGGTGAAAATGGGGAATTTCATTCTTTCTGTTTCGACGGTCCCATTTTTCGACGTGAAATTTTGTTTTCGAAGGGCGAAAAAGTGTATAAAACTTATCAATTGACGCAGGAAAATGACGACACTCATGATGTGACGGAAACTACCAAAGGATTTTGGTATTGCGATTTGATTCCTTTGTCCTGATGCGCTGCCTTGACTTTTTTTTTCATCATTCTCAAAAGCATTGAAGCAATTCCTGAGAATGGATTGTGTCTGAATATTAAAGTTTAATCATGAGATGTACGTTGTTGTTGGTTGGCAAAACTTCCGAATCGTATTTGAATCAGGGAATTCAAAAATATGTTGATCGGATCAAGCATTACATTTCCTTTGAGGTGGTCGTGGTGCCGGATTTGAAAAATGTGAAGAGCCTTACCCGTGAACAACAGAAAAAACAAGAAGGGGAGTTGCTGTTGAAAACTCTGGACGAGAATGATTTGGTTATTTTGCTCGACGAAAATGGCGAAACAATGAGCTCGGAATCTTTTGCCGATTGGCTTCAAAAAAAGATGATGTTCCTGCACAAACGCATTGTTTTTGTGGTGGGCGGGCCATATGGTTTTTCCGATGCGGTCTATCAACGAGCTGCTTTTCAATTGTCGTTTTCCAAAATGACTTTTTCACATCAAATGATTCGTCTTTTTTTTGTGGAACAATTGTATCGCGCAATGACCATCATCAAAAGAGAGCCTTATCATCATGCTTAAGGCTTCGAAATGCTGACAAAAATGCAGCCGCGCTGAAAAGAGCTGACAAAATGGTTGTGTCCATTTCGCTGGTAAACTTTTTGCAGACGATGATTGATTTAATGTGTTGCGTTCAATGTCGAGGAGAAATTGGATGTGGTTTTTTTGTGGTGCGGGTATGAGTGCAAAATGTCAAAGAAGGTGAAATAATGGCATTTGTAAACGTACATTTATTTTGTCATTAAGTTCATATGAAACGAGCCATAAAAAAAGACATATACTCAAGAAAATGAATATTTTGGCGAGTTCCATACATCCTTTATGTTAAAAAAATAGACGTATGAAATTCGCAAAAGAGTCATTCTTTTGAGCATAAATTTTTTACAGCTTGTTTCGTTTCTGAAGCACCACGTTGAAAGAAAAGAAAAAATCATCTACAAATTACTAAGTTATTATAGAAATGAAGCAAAAGAAGAATACAGGGATGGAACAACCGCGTATGAATGAGCAAGATGAAACAGTGATTCAAAAAGAAGCCAAAGATCAAGCAACGGAACCGGTGGAAGCCTCGACAGAGGAAAAACTGCTACCCGAAGAAGAGCCGTCGAAAGAAGTCGTTGCGCTTCAGGAGGCATTGGCTGCATTGCAAAAGAAATTTGATGAACTGAACGATGCTCATTTGCGTTTAATGGCGGAGTTTGATAATTATCGCAAACGTACGTTGCGCGAAAAAGCCGAGATGATTAAATCGGCCGGGGAGTCAGTATTGGTCAATTTATTACCTTTGATTGACGATCTGGAAAGAGGTGTCAAATCGGCTGAAGAGACGACGGACATCACGGCAGTGAAAGAAGGTTTGACATTGATTTACTCCAAATTTTTAAATTTTCTAAAACAGAACGGAGTAACACCGATTGACACGGCCAATCATTGCGATTTCGACACGGCTTTTCACGAAGCCATTACCACCATTCCGGCTCCTTCGGAAGAACTGAAAGGAAAAATCATCGATTCGGTTCAAAAAGGTTATATGTTGCGTGATAAAGTGATTCGTTTTGCCAAAGTGATTGTGGGCGAATGATTCAATGTGCTTCTTTATTCACGGCAAAAGGTGTCGAGTTTACTGTATTGATTAATTCTCGGAAATTATGACAAAAAGAGATTATTACGAAATATTAGGCGTTGAAAAGACGGCTTCGGATGATGAAATCAAAAAAGCGTATCGCAAGCAGGCATTGAAATACCATCCTGATCGAAATCCTGGTGACAAAGCAGCCGAAGAAAAGTTTAAGGAGGCAGCCGAAGCATACGAAGTGTTGAGCGATCCTCAAAAACGTCAACGTTATGATCAGTTTGGTCATGCCGGTGTGAGTGGTGCTGCAGGAGGCGGAGGTTTTCAGGGAGCCGGAATGGAATTTTCAATGGACGATATTTTCAGCCGTTTTGGAGATATTTTTGGTGGTCACTTTGGCGGTTTTGGAGGCTTTGGCAGCTCGGGAGGCGGAGGTCAACGTTACAATCGGGGAACCGATTTGCGCGTTAAGGTACGTTTGACCTTACAGGAAATTGCTACCGGCGTTGAGAAAAAAATCAAAGTCAACAAATACGTCACCTGTTCACACTGCGGTGGTACAGGAGCTCAGTCGCCACAGGACGTCACCACGTGTCCCACATGTCACGGTACAGGTCATGTCACGCGGGTGCAGCAAACCATTTTGGGAATGATGCAAACCCAAACCGTTTGTCCAACCTGCAACGGTGAAGGGAAAACCATAACAAAGAAATGTACTTTCTGCAACGGAGAAGGCGTGGTGCGTCAGGACGAAGTGATCAGCATCAACATTCCGGCCGGTGTTGGCGAAGGCATGCAGCTTTCGTTGAAGGGAAAAGGAAATGCAGCCCGTCGAGGTGGAACGAACGGCGATTTGTTGGTGATCATTGAAGAAGAGCCGCATCCTTATTTGGTTCGCGACGGCAACGATTTGGTCTATAATTTACTTTTGCCTTTCACCACAGCTGCTTTAGGCGGTTCGGTGGAAGTACCCACCATTGACGGAAAAGTGAAAGTCAAAATTGAACAGGGAACACAACCGGGTAAGATATTGCGATTAAGAGGCAAAGGTTTGCCCGATGTGAATCGCTACGGTCATGGCGATTTGTTGATTCATCTCGGTGTGTACATCCCTGAAAAGTTAACCAAAGATGAACAAAAAATTATTGAGAAACTGAATGATTCTCCCAATGTGAAACCTACATCAACGGCATCGCGAAATTTCTTTGAACATTTCAAACGGATGTTCGATTGACGCCAATTAAATCAGCAAGGGGTTTCGTTTTTTTTACAACAAGACAAGCAGCATGCGTTGGATTTCATTTCTTTTGGTTTTGAAAATGCCAACCATTTATTAGATAACACAAAGTGATCCGTTAGTACATTTTTTTTGATAAAATGGATTATCTTTGTTCTGCCAAAAAAAACGATTCGTCAACGTGTTTGACGTTCGCTTTTTTGGAAGGCTAATTTTACGCAATTAAATGGACAAATAAATATGAATAATGATTTTAGAAAATATGCTGTTCAGCATTTAGGAATGAACGGGTTATCGCTGGATCAATACAGATCGTTTACCGACAACTACATATCACCCTCCATTTTGGAAGAGCGACAATTGAATGTGACGCAAATGGATGTATTTTCCCGTTTAATGATGGATCGAATCATCTTTTTGGGATTGCCCATTGATGATTATGTGGCCAATGTCATTCAGGCACAGTTGCTGTATCTGGATTCGGCTGATCCGGGGAAGGATATTTCCATTTATTTGAACACACCCGGAGGTTCGGTTTACGCCGGATTGGGTATTTATGACACCATGCAGTTTATTAGCAGCAAAGTGGCTACCATTTGCACCGGCATGGCTGCATCGATGGGGGCAGTACTGTTGGTGGCCGGCACCAAAGGAAAACGTTCGGCGTTGAAGCATTCGCGCATCATGATTCATCAACCCATGGGGGGCGCTCAAGGACAAGCCTCTGATATTGAAATTACTGCTCGGGAAATTCAAAAATTAAAAACGGAACTTTACACCATCATTGCCGATCACAGCGGAAATCCTTATGAACGCATCGAAAAAGATTCCGATCGTGACTATTGGATGACGGCAGCTGAAGCTAAGGAATACGGCATGATCGACGAAGTTCTGTTTCGTGAACAAAAGCTCTAACTGAATCATTAAAAATATGGCAAAAAAAGTTGGGCAGGAACGCATTTGCTTCATGTGCGGCCGCCCCGAATCCGAAGCGGGTTCATTAATCAGTGGTTTGCAAGGAGCCATTTGTGTTGATTGTGTTGAAATGGCGCACGATTTGTTGCAGGAATTGTCATCCAAAGCATCTTCCGATCTCAAACTCAACGCTCATTCATTGCCAAAACCCAAAGATATTAAAGCATTTCTTGATCAATATGTCATTGGACAGGATGATGCCAAGAAATTTCTCTCCGTGGCGGTTTACAATCACTACAAACGACTGATGCAACGCGATTCCGGTGATGACGTGGAAATTGAAAAATCCAACATCATCATGGTGGGACCAACCGGAACCGGAAAAACATTGTTGGCCAGAACCATTGCCAAACAGCTTCATGTGCCTTTTACCATTGTTGATGCGACGGTTTTCACCGAAGCAGGTTATGTGGGAGAGGACATTGAAAGCATTTTGACCCGTCTGTTACAAGTGGCTGATTATGACGTAAAAGCTGCCGAACGAGGCATTGTTTTTATTGATGAAATTGACAAAATTGCACGTAAAGGGGATAATCCATCCATTACCCGCGATGTAAGCGGCGAAGGGGTTCAGCAGGGATTGCTCAAATTGCTCGAAGGTTCGATCGTCAATGTGCCGCCTCAAGGTGGTCGGAAGCATCCCGAACAACGGATGATTCCCGTCAATACGCAACACATTCTGTTCATGGTGGGCGGCGCTTTTGACGGCATTGAGAAAAAAATTGCACAAAGGCTCAACACGCATGTGGTGGGATTTAATTCTACGTTGGAAAATAAAAAGATTGATCGTTCCAATTTCTTGCAATACATCACTCCGCAGGATCTCAAGTCTTTTGGTTTGATCCCCGAAATCATCGGAAGATTGCCCATCCTGACTTATTTGAATCCGCTGGATCGTGAATCATTACGTCAAATTTTGACTGAACCAAAAAATTCCATTATTAAACAGTATGTGAAGTTGTTTGAAATGGATCACGTGACCTTACAATTTGATGAAGAGGTGCTCGATTACATTGTTGATAAGGCCATTGAGTTTAAATTAGGCGCACGTGGGCTTCGTTCCATCGTGGAAACCATCATGATGGATGCCATGTTTGAAATTCCTTCAACGCGGAAAAAAGAGTTGCGTATCACTTTAAATTTTGCGAAGGAAAAAATGGAGCGTCTAAATACGCTTTCTGCTTAACATTCAAATGATGGCACACATCCCGATGTTGAACCAAAAGCTTGAATCATTGATCATTCAACACGTTGGATACAGGAGAATGGTTTCGGAAATCCATCTCAACAAGTTGCATCAAAACAAATAAACATTGCGAAATAAGATGAATTCATCTCTTATTTCGCCTTTTTGTTTATATTTGTCGACATAATGAAGTATTGGATTCATTTTTTATGTTTTTTTGGCTTGATTCTGTCATTAAACGCAATGATATCTCGATTTTTTTTGTGCAAACATGAGGTGATATGAAAAACTTGTTTATAAATTTGTTTATGCAAAAAATGAAGGTCATTCATTGAAATGTTTATCCCTGATCAGCTTGAAGTTTTATTTTTGAAATGGAAATGTTTGTTTGCCATTTTATCCAAAAAGAATTGATGTCTGTTTTACCGACTATATGATGCAGCAGGAATCCGAAATCAAAGGACAGTTAAAGAAATATTTTGGATTTGAAACCTTTAAGGGGAATCAAGAAGCCATTATTCAAAGTTTATTGGATGGGAACGATACATTTGTATTGATGCCCACGGGTGGTGGTAAATCATTGTGCTATCAACTTCCTGCATTGATGATGGAAGGGACGGCCATCATTATTTCTCCGTTGATTTCATTGATGAAAAATCAGGTTGATGCCATTCGAAGTGTCAGCGAGGAAGAGGGCATTGCACATTTTCTCAATTCGTCCTTGACCCGTACGGCTATCGATGAGGTGAAAGACGACATTTTGTCAGGTAAGACAAAAATGCTTTACGTGGCGCCGGAATCGCTCAATAAACTTGATAACATAGAATTTTTATCGAAAATTCATATTTCGTTTTATGCCATCGATGAAGCGCATTGCATTTCGGAATGGGGACACGATTTCAGGCCGGAGTATCGCAACATTCGATCCATTGTTCAATTGATCGGGAAGGCTCCCATCATTGCGTTGACGGCAAGCGCTACCCCCAAAGTGGAGCATGATATTTTGAAAAATTTAGGGATGCAGGATGCCAATATTTTCAAATCGTCTTTCAACCGTCCCAATTTGTACTATGAAGTACGGCCTAAAAACAACGATATTGACAAAGAAATCATTAAGTTTATTCGATCGCAACCCCAAAAGGCAGGCATCATTTATTGTTTAAGTCGAAAAAAGGTTGAGGAGTTGACTGAAACACTGCAGATCAACGGCATCACCGCGTTGCCATATCATGCCGGTTTGGATGGGGCGGTGCGGGCTGAAAATCAAGACCAATTCCTGATGGATAAAGTGCAAGTCATTGTGGCCACGATTGCTTTTGGCATGGGAATTGATAAGTCGGATGTTCGTTTTGTCATTCATTACGAAGTGCCAAAAAGCTTGGAAGGATATTATCAGGAAACCGGTCGAGCAGGACGTGATGGCGGTGAAGGCGTTTGCATAGCCTTTTATTCAATCAAGGATCTGCAAAAATTGGAAAAGTTTATGCAGGGCAAACCGGTAGCCGAACAAGAAATCGGAAAGCAACTGTTGCTCGAAACTCAGGCCTATGCCGAAACTTCGGTGTGCCGTCGAAAGGTATTGTTACATTATTTTGGAGAAGAATATATGGAGGAAAATTGCGGAAACTGTGACAACTGTTTACATCCAAAAAAACAAATAGAAGTACAGGATCTTCTTTTGTCGATTTTGGAAACCATTAGTTTACTGAAAGAAAAGTTCAAGACTGATTATATCATCAATGTGCTTCGAGGAGTAGAAACCGAAGACATCAAATCGTATCATCATGATGAAATTGAGCAGTTCGGAACGGCTCAGGATGAAGATGTCAGTTTCTTGGAAGCCATAATACGGCAAGCGATGTTGGCCGGATTCATTGATAAAGACATCGAAAACTATGGTTTGCTTAAAATCACACCCAAAGGAAAGAAGTACATGGCCAGCCCAACTTCGTTTCTGATTGTGAGAAATACCGATTTTGAAGAAGACGAAGAAGAAGTCCCAATGCGTGGAGGTGGAACGAGTGCCGTGGATCCTGCACTCTACTCCATGTTGGTTGATTTGCGAAAAAAACTTTCAAAACAGTACGGACTTCCGCCGTATGTGATTTTTCAGGATTTGTCGCTGGAGGCCATGGCGACCACTTATCCCGTCAGCATTGATGAGTTGCAAAATGTGCCCGGCGTAGGAGCCGGAAAGGCTAAACGGTACGGTGATCCTTTTGTGGCTTTGATCAAACGTCACGTAACCGAAAATGAGATTGAGCGTCCTGAAGATTTACGCGTGAGGATGGTTCCCAATAAATCCAAGTTAAAAGTGTCGATCATTCAAGCCATCGATCGAAAGGTCGCTTTGGATGACCTGGCCGAATCCAAAGGCCTTGATTTCGATGAATTGCTGGACGAAGTGGAATCCATTGTCTATTCGGGGACGAAGATCAACATTGATTATTTTCTGCATGAGATCATGGACGACGATCACATCAATGCCATTGTGGAATATTTTCGTGAAGCCGACTCCGACGATTTGGCCGATGCAATGGAAGAACTGGGCGAAGAGGATTTTACCGAAGAAGAAGTTCGTTTGGTACGTATCAAGTTCCTGTCCGAAATGGGCAATTAATCCGAGGTAGGAGGTTAATAAATTGTTTTGAAAGCCAATTCTTCCAATAAGCATGCTATTTTATCGGTGACGGCTTCCACATATTTTTCGCCTTTTTCGGCCCTTGCGTGCTGCGGATTACCAATGCCCGTGTCCTGCGTGGCTTTGTCCCAATGACGCGGCGTCCATCCTATTTTTTGATTCAACGAAGCAATATTGAACGGCGTTTCCTTGCCTTCTCCCGCTTCTAAAAGAGGCCGAACCCATTCAGGATGAAAATGGAGCATGACGGATGTCTCCATTTCGCCGGCATGGTCATCATGCTTTTCAAAATATGGTTCTTGTGGTTCAATGGCGTACCAGTCCACCACAACAATGGTCATCTCAGGTTCATCAAACAGCATGTCGCGAATCATATTTTTGAAGATATTTCCGCCGTGTCCGTTGACAATGACTAATTTATTAAACTTTTGTTTTCGAAGTGAGACGACAATGTCTGTCAGAATGGCTTTTTGTGTTTCATATCGGGTGTGAATGCAAAAGGGTTGATCCGTTTGACCTGGATTTTGTGAACCCAAAGGAATGGCAGGCAGCACAACGGATTCAACTCCTTTTCGTGATGCTTTTTCTGCTGATGTTATGGCAATGGATTCACTCAAAATTGTATCCGTGCCGTAGGGTAGATGCAGATTGTGTGGTTCCGTCGAGCCCCAAGGCAGGATGACCAGATCAACTTTTTGATGCTGAACTGCGGAAAGCGAGGTGATGTTTAAAAGTTGGGCAGCCATGTGTGGATGTGATAAAAAGTGGAGTGAATGTTTTCGTTGGTTGAGTGTGGATATGTCAACGGTCTTTAATCGTTTAATGTTTCAGAAATTCGTATTCGTAAACTTTTGGTTCTATTTTATCGGCAAGTTGTCTGAGTTTTTCTCTCAAATCGCCTATTAAGTTCATATATGTTTCGTCTGAACTTTTATTGTTCATTTTGCCTGCTTCATTTCTACCTTGAAAATGCTCTCTAATGTCGTAAAGAGAAGCATTAACATTACAGTTTGGTTGTTTATGGTAATATTTCCAAAGTTCTCTTGCAGAGTCTAAAACGGCTGTCGCTTCGGTTGAAAATACAAGTGGTGTTGTCCTTTGGGATTGGTTGCCAAATAAATCTCCGTTGTTGTCAGTTTTCAGTTTGCCGTTTATGAACTTGCTCATAAAATTACTTT
>JBMFIQ010000062.1:0-9856 GCA_049976245.1 Microbacter sp.
CCGCTTGCGGGGACAAAAAGTAAGTCAGGGTCACAGGGGCGGAAGCCCCTTGTAATGAACATGCGAAAGTTGAATAACATATAAATTCAAGTTTAGTTGCGGGTTACATTTGAACTTAAAGAACAAAAAAATAAATCACAGTTGAATCATTAACATCAAATATATTTTCGTATGAAGAATAAAATTACGGGAGGAGAGGCGTTGATGCGCTCATTTATCGCAGAGGGAGTGGATACCATTTTTGGTTATCCCGGAGGAGCCATTATGCCTGTTTATGATGCTTTGTATGATTTCAGGGATCATTTGCGTCATATTTTAGTTCGTCACGAACAAGGTGCAGCACACGCTGCCGAAGGATATGCCAGAGTAACAGGCAAAACCGGTGTTGTTTTGGTGACTTCAGGGCCGGCAGCTACCAACATCATTACGGGAGTGACTGATGCCATGTTGGACAGTACGCCAATGGTGGTTGTCACCGGGCAAGTTGTAGCTTCGTTGTTGGCGACGGATGCTTTTCAGGAAACGGACATTGTCAGCATCACACAGCCTATTACAAAATGGAGTTATCAGATTCGAAGTGCTTCGGAAGTGGCATGGGCTATTGCTCGGGCTTTTTACATTGCACGCGAAGGACGTCCCGGCCCTGTAGTGCTGGACTTTACCAAAAATGCACAGACGGAATTGGTCGATTTTCATTACGAACCCTGTCGTTTCATTCGCAGTTATGTTCCGGTGCCCAAACCAGATATGACCCACATTGAAGAAGCTGCCAAAATCATCAATCAATCCGTTCGCCCTTATGCCATTGTGGGGCAAGGTGTGATTTTAGGGCATGCTGAAAATGAAGTGTTGGCCATGTTGGAAAAAGCACAAATTCCTGTTGCCAGCACCTTATTGGGGCTTTCTGCCATTCCATCCAAACATCCTTTGTACAAAGGGATGCCTGGAATGCACGGAAAATACAGTTGCAATGTCAAGATGAACGAATGCGATGTGCTTATTGGCATTGGTATGCGCTTTGACGATCGCATTACCAGTACTTTAAATAGTTTTGCTAAACAAGCCACGATCATTCATTTTGATATTGATCAGGCCGAATTGCATAAAAATGTAAAAGCTGACGTGCCTGTTTTGGGGAATGTGAAAGAGACCATTCCATTGGTGACGGCATTGCTTAAGCCCAACCGACATGATGAATGGATAAAAAGTTTCGATTCGTACGATGAAACAGAGTATGATGAGGTGATCAAAGAAGAGTTGAATCCGACAAGTAAAGACATTAAAATGGGAGAAGTGGTGCATAAAATTTCGGAGAAGACGCATCACGATGCCATTTTTGTTACGGATGTAGGTCAAAATCAGATGATGGGCGCTCGTTATTCACAATTTACGAAGAGTAGAAGTTTTGTTACTTCGGGTGGTTTAGGAACGATGGGATTTGGATTGCCTGCCGCTGTCGGAGCCAAAATTGGACGGCCTGACCGCATTGTTTGTCTCTTTGTGGGAGATGGTGGCTTGCAAATGACGATTCAGGAATTTGGAACCATCATGCAGGAAAATATTGGGGTAAAAATAGTTCTGCTCAACAACAATTTTCTCGGTATGGTGCGGCAATGGCAGGAAATGTTTTTTGATGAACGCTATTCGTTTACGACGATGCACAATCCTGATTTTGTCAAAATTGCGTCTGCTTACGGAATTAAGGGAAAACGCATCAAGGATCACGAAGAATTGGATTCGGCCATCGAAGAAATGTTTCAGGATGATGCGCCTTATCTGCTTGAAGTGCAAATTGAGCCTAAGGGCATGGTTTTCCCAATGGTTCCCGCAGGAGCCCCTATCAGTGATGTTCGTTTGAAATAACGGCCATCAAAGAAGCGAAAGCTCATATTTAACAGAACAAAAACAGTAAATTTCAGCTAAAGAGAAAGCACTATGGAACAAACCCTTTATACGGTCATTGTCTTTTCGGAAAACAGGCCGGGATTGTTAAATCAGGTATCAATTATATTTAACCGCAGGCGCTTAAATATCGAGAGCCTCACCGTTTCAGCTTCTTCCATTGAAGGAGTTCATAAATTTACCATTACGGCCACCACCGATCAAGAAACCATTTCGAAAGTGGTGAAAGAAATTGAAAAACGGATTGACGTTTTGAAAGCCTATTATTATGTGGACAGCGAAATCATTTATCAGGAAGTGGCGCTTTACAAAGTGGACACGGAAGCTGTTTTGAATAGCGATGTCATTGAGGAATTGGTTAGAAAATACAATGCACGTTTTCTGGAAATCACCCGTTCTTTTTCGGTCATTGAAATGGCCGGGCACACCGATGAAATTCTTGAATTTTACAATGCCTTGAATGAATTTGGCGTCATGCAATTTGTGCGTTCCGGACGCATTGCCATCACCAAATCGACGAAAGAGCTTTTGAGCGATTTCCTGGAACAACGAAATGCCGATAAAAAATTAACGCATTGATTGTGGTATTCTCTTTATGGCTCAGTATTTGTTATGAGTGTGCTGCAATCCTTTTGACATCCGTTTGGAACAGGAGCAAGGTGTTAATTTGAACATGGAATGCTAAAAAAGGCTACGATTATTTCAAAAAAAATTATCGTATCTTTGTGGCAACTTAAGGATTAATAAATTAACACTATTTTAAGATGAATGTAGTAACAAAAACCATTACATTGAGTGATGGTCGCATCATTACTATTGAAACGGGAAAATTGGCCAAGCAGGCTGACGGTTCGGTAGTAGTACGAATGGGGAATACGATGTTGTTGGCCACGGTTTGTGCTGCCAAAGACGCTGTGCCCGGCACTGACTTTATGCCATTGTCAGTGGATTACAAAGAAAAATATGCTTCATTTGGCCGATTCCCGGGAGGATTTACGCGAAGAGAAGGACGTCCGTCCGATTATGAAATTTTAGTGTCACGCTTGGTTGACCGTGCTTTGCGTCCGCTTTTTCCAGATGATTTTCATGCCGAAACATTTGTCAATGTGATGTTGATTTCAGCCGATGGCATTGACATGCCCGATGCCTTGGCCGGTTTGGCCGCTTCGGCAGCCATTGCTGTGTCGGACATTCCGTTCAA
This sequence comes from Microbacter sp., assembly GCA_049976245.1. Taxonomy (GTDB): domain Bacteria; phylum Bacteroidota; class Bacteroidia; order Bacteroidales; family Paludibacteraceae; genus Microbacter. The sequence continues at coordinate 3,104 of JBMFIQ010000062.1, forward strand.
CGGACCTATCTCGGAAGTCAGGGTGGCTCGTGTTGATGGTGTGTTTATGATCAATCCCACTTTTGAGCAACTTCAAAATGCCGACATTGATATCATGGTGGCCGCAACTAAAGAGAACATCATGATGGTGGAAGGCGAAATGGATGAAGTGTCGGAAGAAGAGCTGTTGGAAGCCATGAAAATAGCCCATCAAGCTATTATTCCTCAGTGTGAAGCTCAATTGGAATTGATGGAAGCCGTTGGCAAAACACAAAAGCGTGTTTATTGCCATGAAGAAAACGATGAAGCGCTGAGAAACGATATTCGTGAAAAAACCTATGCAAAGGCCTACGAGCTTGCAAAATCGAAAAACCCCGACAAGCATGCACGCAGTGAAGCCTTTGAGGAGGTTAAGCAAAGTTATATTGCATCACTTGACCCTGAAGATGCCGCTGCCAAAGCAGGATTGATTGATCGCTATTATCATGAAGTGGAGAAAGAAGCTATGCGCCGAGCCATTCTGGATGAAGGCATTCGCCTTGACGGTAGAAAAACGACGGAGATCCGTCCTATCTGGTCAGAGATTGACTATTTGCCCGGAACACACGGTTCAGCCATTTTTACTCGAGGAGAAACGCAGTCGTTGACGACGGTTACTTTAGGAACCAAGTTGGATGAAAAAATTGTGGATGATGCTTTGGTGCAAGGGAAAGATCGTTTTCTGCTGCATTATAATTTCCCGCCTTTTTCCACCGGAGAAGCCAAAGCCTCAAGAGGTACTGGACGTCGCGAAATTGGACATGGAAATCTTGCTTTGCGCGCTTTGAAACGAATGATCCCCGAAGATTATCCTTACGTCATACGGGTGGTTTCTGATATTCTTGAGTCCAACGGATCGTCATCGATGGCTACTGTTTGTGCTGGAACGTTGGCTTTGATGGATGCCGGGGTTTCCATCAAAAAACCGGTTTCGGGAATTGCCATGGGACTTATTTCGGAAAACAAGGGAAAAAACTTTGCCGTGTTGTCCGACATTCTTGGCGATGAGGATCATTTGGGCGATATGGATTTCAAGGTCACCGGTACCCGTGACGGCATAACCGCTACGCAAATGGACATCAAAGTGGATGGGTTGTCGTTTGAAATTTTGGAGAAAGCGCTGAAACAGGCACATGAAGGCCGCATGTATATTTTGGACAAGATGGCTGAAACCATCAAAGAGCCGCGTGAAGATTTAAAACCTCACGCTCCGCGCATTGTGGTGATGGCCATTCCAAAGGATATGATTGGAGCCGTGATTGGACCGGGCGGTAAAATCATTCAAGGCATTCAGGCTGAAACGGGCGCAACCATAGCTATCGAAGAGATTGGCAACATTGGCAGGGTAGAAATAGCCGCTACCAATAAAAGTTCTCTCGACGCCGCAGTGGATCGTGTCAAAGGCATTACGGCCATTCCCGAAGTGGGAGAAGTGTATCATGCCAAGGTGAAATCAATCATGCCTTACGGTGCTTTTGTGGAATTTTTACCTGGGAAAGAGGGATTGCTTCACATTTCCGAAATTTCGTGGAAACGACTTGAAAAAGTGGAAGATGCCGGCATCAAAGAGGGTGATTCCATTGACGTTAAATTGGTGGACGTGGATCAAAAAAGCGGGAAGTTTAAACTCTCACACAAGATTCTGACTCCAAAGCCGGCTCGTGAAGAGGGAGCACAACACTAAGCATTGTACGATCCGTTTTATACCATCACAACCAAAAGCGATTTTCCATGAAAGTCGCTTTTTTTGGTGCTTTGTGTGAAGGCATGGGCAGAAGTTCTTTCAATATTTGTGCAAAAACCACTATCTTTGTAACGATATTGAGTTTATTAATCAATTTAGATTTATGATTGAAATCATTCCTGCCATTGACATCATCGACGGCCAATGTGTGCGCCTTTCACAGGGCGATTACGAGCAAAAGACGATCTACCGTAAAAATCCGTTGGATGTGGCCAAACAATTTGAAGAGGAGGGAATCCGTCGTTTGCATCTGGTCGATTTGGATGGTGCTCGAAGCGAACACATTGTCAATCATCGCGTGTTGCATGACATTGCAACGCAAACCCGATTGGTGATCGATTTTGGCGGTGGCTTGAAAAGCGATCAAGATGTTCGCATTGCCTTCGAAAACGGAGCAAGCATGATAACGGGCGGAAGCATTGCTGTGAAAAATCCCGAACTTTTTTTGTCGTGGATTGATCAATTTGGTGCTGAAAAGATCATTTTGGGGGCCGATGTGAAGCAGGAAAAGATTGCCGTCAACGGTTGGACGGAACATACCGCCATTGCGCTCATTCCCTTCATTCAGCGTTTTTTGGAGAAGGGTATTCGAAACGTTATTTGCACCGACATTGAAAAAGACGGCATGTTATCGGGGCCATCCATTGCGTTGTATCAAAAAGTGAAAACCGCTTTCCCAAACGTTTATTTGATAGCCAGCGGCGGCATTGGCAGCATAGCGGACATTGAAGCGCTGGATCGGGCGCATATTTCGGCGGTGGTGGTTGGAAAAGCCATTTACGAAGGGCGAATTCACTTGAAGGAGTTGACAAAACATTTTATATAAATCAGTGCGTTCAACCAATCAGGAACGCTCACAAAAACCAAACTACATCATGGAATTAGATTTTAAAAAAGGGAACGGATTGATTCCTGCCATTATACAAGATGCCGTTACCCATGCCGTCCTCATGATGGGATACATGAACGAAGAGGCGTATCGAAAAACGTTGGAAACAAAATTGGTGACTTTCTACAGTCGCAGTCGACAAAAACTGTGGACGAAAGGAGAGGAAAGCGGAAATTTTCTGCATCTTGTCTCCGTCGCATCGGATTGCGATGACGATACCCTGCTCATCAAAGTACATCCTTCAGGGCCGGTGTGTCATTTGGGGACTGATACTTGTTGGGGAGAAACCAACAATGAAGACATCTTGTTTTTGAGGTATTTGCAAGATTTTATTGAACGGCGTCATGCGGAAATGCCCGAAGGATCCTACACCACTTCCTTGTTCAAAAGCGGAATCAACCGAATGGCTCAAAAGGTTGGCGAAGAGGCTGTTGAAACAGTCATTGAAGCTACTAATGGTACGGATGAACGATTGATTTACGAAGCATCCGATTTAATTTATCACTTGATCGTTTTGTTGACTTCCAAGGGTTATCGGATTGAAGATCTTGCCCGTGAACTGAAGAAGCGGCACAAAGAATAATTTGTTCTCAAGCGGAAGTCAATTCTTGTTTTTATTCGATTCTATGCGTTATTACAGCACAAACCGTCAGGCTCCGACCGTTTCGTTGGAAGAGGCCGTTGTTAAAGGGCTTGCTCCCGACAATGGATTGTATATGCCCGAAAGGTGGATCATGTTGCCCGAGTCATTTTATGAAACAATAACGGAACATTCGTTTCAAGAGATTGCTTTTCGCGTGGCAACGGCGTTTTTTGGTGACGATGTGGATGCAAGTTCCCTCAAAGCGATGGTGGATGAGGCGCTTTCGTTTGAAACGCCGGTGGTGCAGGTGGAGGAAAATCTTTATGCATTGGAGCTTTTTCACGGGCCTACGTTGGCGTTCAAGGATGTTGGAGCCCGTTTTATGGCACGTTTGCTGAGTTATTTCGTAAAGCGACATGGGTATAACGACATTAAGGTGTTGGTAGCCACTTCGGGCGATACGGGCAGCGCTGTGGCCAACGGTTTTTTCGACGTGGAGGGCATTCATGTCTATGTGTTGTATCCCAAAGGGTTGGTAAGTGACATTCAGGAAAAACAATTTACCACATTGGGACATAACATCACGGCATTGGAAATTGACGGGACATTTGACGATTGTCAACGGTTGGTTAAAACCGCTTTTATGGATGCGTCGTTGAATGAACGGGTGCATCTCACTTCGGCCAATTCGATCAATTTAGCCCGATTTTTGCCGCAATCTTTTTATTATTTCAATGCTTATGCTCAGCTTAAACGTTTAGGCAAGGAGAAGTCGTTGGTGGTAAGCGTTCCAAGCGGGAATTTTGGGAACCTTACGGCGGGATTGGTAGCGGCACGCATGGGGCTGCCAATCAAGCGTTTTATAGCGGCCAACAATGCCAACGATGTGTTTTTGAATTATTTGAATACCGGAGAGTATGCGCCAAGAGCTTCTGTTGCTACCATTGCCAATGCCATGGATGTGGGCGATCCCAGCAATTTTGCCCGCATTCTCGATCTCTATGGCGGTTCACATGAGGATATTTGCAATGATATTTCGGGGAATCGCTTTTCGGATGATCAAATACGATCGGCCGTCAAGCAATGCTTTGAAGCGCATCGCTATTTGCTCGATCCTCACGGCGCATGTGGCTATTTGTCGCTGAAAGAAGGGTTACAAAAAGAGGAGACAGGGCTGTTTCTGGAAACCGCTCATCCTGCCAAATTCAAGGAGACCATTGAGTCGGTACTTCAACAGCCTGTAGAACTGCCTTCGGCGCTGATTCGTTTTTTACATAAAAAAAAGCAAAGCATTGCTTTGTCAAATCGATATGAAGATTTGAAATCCGTGATTGAAACCAATTCCTGATGGCGTAGTGCAACACGGAGAGCAGTGCATTCATCTCCGATCTGATGTGGAAACTTTTGTCCGTCGTTTGTGTTTTCATGTTTTATGCCTCGACTTGCTGGGCCGGCATTCACATTGATTCGTTGTTTCAATTCGCATCGAAGCTTAAGTTTTATCTCCTTCCTTCGTTGTCGTATCAACCCTTGACGCATTATGCCGCAGGGGTAAACGGCGGCTATTTCTTCCACTTCATTGATCCCGTCAAGATGAGCAGTGTCAACTTCAATCTGGTTTTTACGCAAAAAGGGCAATTCAATATCAACGTTTATCCCCGTATTTATTGGGGACACCAGGGGTCATGGTTTTTAACTTCCTTCGCTACGGTTCAAAATTATCCCAACTATTTTGTTGGCGTGGGCAATAATCCGACCAAACTTTTGTTGTCGCATCCCTTGCCCTACACTTCACGCAACGTCAGCATAGGGATACAACCGCAACGATACATCAGCAAACGGTTTTTGTTTGGGCTTCAATGGTTTTTTAGACGAGAGCGCACCATCATGTCCGATAGTTTGCGCCTGAAAGCGTATGCTCAACAACGAACGGGCTGGGATCCTTATTTTATGGTGGGTGTCGGGGCGTTGATTTCGTACGATTCCCGAAACAGTCAATATGATCCGCTGAACGGGGTTTTTTATAAGGGTTCGTTTTTGTACTGCGATCCCTTGATGGGAAGTTCACATCATATTGTTCAGTTAACTTTTGACTTCCGCCATTTCATTCAGTTGTATCATCACCATGTGCTGGCCTGGCAGTTCTTGACCGATTGGAGGTTGGGCGATGCCGTGCCGTTTCAGTTTTTGTCAACGATAGGCGGGCAGGACATTCTTCGGGGATTTCCTTCGGGGATGTTTCGCGACAACGGGATGGCGGCTCTTCAGACTGAATATCGTTTCCCGATTTATGACAATTTTTCGGGAGCCGTGTTTGGCGCTACCGGCGACGTACTTAACAGTAAACGCATGACGCTCTATCGGCTAAAAACTTCCTACGGCGCGGGATTGCGGTTCAGAATCACCAAAGCCAACATCAACTTTCGGCTTGATGTCACGCATAACAATTATTTCAAAGGATTTCAATACTATTTGACCACCGGGAATGCTTTTTGAAAGCCCGATTCCCAATCCTATATGATGCTTTGGCCACGATAGGTCAATCATTTTTGTTCAGCTCTCATCATTTCCCGCAATTTTTCCCAATCAAAAAGCCATGGATCTGTTTTCCTTTTTGGGGCAATCTCTTTATGCCCAACGATGTAGGCAATCGGATGCCGTTTTTTTATCTCAAGAATCAAAGCGGTTAACGATTGATATTGTTGTTGATCGGGGGGAACGGTGGGTGTGTTGATCAATTCAATGCCGATGGAAGTGGTGTTGAGATTGGTGCGATGCGTTGAAGGAAGCGTGCTTTTGCCGGCATGAAACGCCACATCGTTTTCAGGTACCAACCGATATACAACCCCTTTTCGATCAATCAAATAATGAGCAGCCACCCGTTCATGTCGATATTCGTCAATGATGCCCGCAACGCTAAAGGAATCTTGTCCTCTGTTGTAGGACGAATGGATGACGATGATGTCAATTTTTCGATTCGGGCAAGGGCGGACCCCGAAATGCACTTTTTGCGTGTAATCCACCATGTGGAGCGGTTGTGCCGATGCAACCACCGATGCCAATAAAAAAATGAAAAATGCGCTCTTCATCACTTTATTATAGTTTGTTGAGGTTCCTTCTGCCTCATTTCACTGCCGAACCATCATCAATTCAATCTCATCTGAATTAAATGATCAAGACTTTAACGGATTTCTCACTAATGAAGCTTGAAATCTTTTGCTGTTTATGGGGTAAAGATAACGAATTCTTTTTTGAGGTGCTATCATTCATTGATCACTCTTTTTACAGCATTTTATGTTCTTTGTGGCACAGCTATTACGCAAAGCAAATGACGGCATCTCAAAAAGAATACCCTAATTTATGGATAATACGTTTTATATTGCTCGTTTCATTTGACAAATTTCACATTGTAAGCTGACAAAAGTGATGAAAACTTTTGACGAATTGTTAAATGTACGTTGACAAAAGTGACGAAAACTTTTTGCTAAATTGGTTTTGTACACGAACAATTGCTCAAAA
>JBMFIQ010000063.1:0-9789 GCA_049976245.1 Microbacter sp.
ATCCTTCTTATTTTACAGCACCATGATTGCGGTTTTTCTTTCATTTTTAAGTGGTCAGTATGCTCCGTTTTATACATAAATTCATTCACACAATTTTATTCCAAGAAGAGTGAAACTCTCATGCAATTGAAAATTGAGGAGCTGAGCTTGTTGGTGTATGTATAAAATCTTTATACTTGCACGAATATCTTTATAACTTCTTTATATATTCCAAGCTACTTTTGCAGCATAATCGAACGACAAAGATTATTCACGAAAAAATAGAAATCAAATGAGCACATTTATTCAATTAGCCCTTTTTCTGGGATCAATTGTTCTCTTCACTCCCGTCTTGGGAAAATACATGAAAAAGGTTTTTAGTGGTGAGAGACATCCTTTAACACCCGTTCTTGGTTGGCTTGAAAGAGGTATCTATCGCTTTTGCGGCATCGATTCGCAAGAGGAGATGAACTGGAAAAGATACCTTGTCAGTTTGCTGTGGTTTAATCTGTTCGGGTTTGTCATTGTTTTTGCATTGCAACTTACCCAAGCTTGGTTGCCGCTCAATCCCGCTAAAGTAGGAAATGCTTCATGGCACTTAGCGCTAAACACAGCAATAAGTTTTACGACTAACACCAATTGGCAATCATACAGTGGAGAAAACACGATGAGTTACCTGACACAAATGGCAGGTCTTGGCGTGCAAAACTTTCTGAGCGCTGCAACTGGTTTTGGCGTATTAATTGCTTTGATGAAAGGATTGACAGGTAATGTTACCCAAAATCTGGGTAACTTCTGGGTTGATTTAACCCGTGCGGTTGTTTATGTACTATTACCGATAGCCATTGTGTTTGCTCTGTTTTTAGTTAGTCAGGGTGTGGTTCAAACATTCTCGCGATATACCGATGTCACCACGTTGGAAGGTGTAAAGCAAGTTATTCCGCTTGGTCCGGCGGCTTCACAAATTGCTATTAAACAAATAGGAACAAACGGCGGTGGCTTTTTTGGTGCTAACAGCGCACATCCGTTTGAGAATCCCACTCCCCTCAGTAACTTTTTGGAGATGCTGGCTTTAGTATTGATTCCTGCTGCATTAACCTATACATACGGCCTGTTCATCGGTTCAGAAAAGCAAGGATGGATACTCTTTGGTGCTATGTTGATCTTGTTCTGCGTCGGATTGGGTGTTTCGTTGTATGCCGAATATGCCTACAATCCGGCCTTACACATTGCCGGCTCGATGGAAGGAAAAGAGGTGCGATTTGGTGTCACAAACAGTGTAATATGGTCAACAACAACCTCCGTAACATCCAATGGCGCCGTTAATGCCATGATTGATAGTCTTTCGCCCATTGCAGGAATGGTGGCCATGTTTAATATCATGCTTGGCGAAGTCATTTTTGGCGGAGTTGGATCAGGGCTGTATATCATGATTGCTTTCGTGATTTTAACCATATTCATTGCCGGACTGATGGTGGGAAGAACGCCCGAATATCTGGGTAAAAAAATTGAATCGTTTGAAGTTCGTATGGCATTAATAGCTATTTTGGCACCGGCGGTTTGCATTCTCATCTTTACTGCGTTAGCCGTAAGCACGCAAAGCGGACTTTCGGCATTGACCAATAAAGGGCCACATGGATTATCCGAAATCATGTATGCTTTTGCTTCTGCTTCTGGCAATAACGGAAGTGCTTTTGCCGGATTGAGCACCAACACCCCTTTTTATAATGTATTGTTATCGCTGTGTATGATAGTTGGTCGTTACGCTGTCATTATTCCTATGTTGGCTATTGCAGGAAGCATGGCAGGGAAAAAGATAACGCCTGTATCGGCAGGAACATTTCATACCGATAACGGGATGTTTCTTATTTTGTTGATTGCGGTAATTCTCATTGTTGGCGGATTGACTTTTTTCCCTGCACTCTCTTTGGGACCGATTCTTGAACAAATGCTGATGCACACAGGAATCACGTTTTAAGAAAAGGATCAGACGAAACAGGGATTTATTCCTATTATTGATACGAGAACATTAAACCAACCCATATACTATTATCCATAGTACGTTTTTAATAATGAATTTCTTATGAGTATTCGAGATAAAAAACAATCGCAACTGTTTACCATCAAACTATTGGTTCCGGCATTGAAAGGCTCGTTTGTGAAACTGAATCCGGCCAAATTGATCAAAAACCCGATTATCTTTATTGTGGCGCTGGGCGCAGCGTTAACTTCGGGAATCGTCATTAAAGGCTTGTTGGACGGACAATTTTCTTCTTTTGATTTTCAGGTTACGCTGTGGCTTTGGTTCACCGTATTGTTTGCCAATTTCTCCGAAGCCATTGCTGAAGGACGTGGTAAAGCACAAGCCGAGACCTTAAAGAAAAGCCGATCTCAAACCAAAGCACGACGTTTGATCAATGGCAATGAACAAACGGTTTGGGCAACCGAGCTCACACGTGGCGATTTAGTGGTTTGCGAAGCAGGAGATGTGATTCCTGCCGATGGTGATGTGGTTGAAGGTATCTCAAGTGTGGACGAATCGGCCATTACCGGAGAGTCGGCTCCCGTAATTCGTGAAAGCGGAGGCGATCGTTGTGCCGTTACAGGAGGCACGAAGGTACTGAGCGACCGTATTGTGATCAAAGTGACTTCGGAACCAGGTGATACATTCTTAGATCGGATGATTGCTTTAGTAGAAGGTGCCAAGAGAAAGAAGACTCCTAATGAAATTGCATTAAATAACTTACTATTAGGGTTAACAGTGATCTTTTTAATAGCAGTTGCCACATTGCCACCTCTTTTTAATTATTACACATCCATAACGGGAACAGCATCATCGCTGAGTATGACCGTTCTTGTGGCTCTTTTGGTTTGCCTCATTCCAACTACCATCGGCGGATTGTTAAGCGCTATCGGTATTAGCGGCATGGATCGGTTGTTGCAAAAAAACGTGATTGCCATGAGCGGAAAAGCCATTGAAGCTGCGGGCGATGTCGATGTCCTGATGCTTGACAAAACAGGTACCATTACATTGGGCAATCGTATGGCAACTGAGTTTATCCCTGCCGATTCTGTTTCAAAAGAAGAACTTGCCGATGCAGCTCAACTCTCTTCTTTGTCGGATGAAACACCCGAAGGGCGCTCCATCGTTATTTTAGCTAAAGAACGTTTTCAACTAAGAGCGCGAAAAATTCATGAAAATGATATAACCTTCGTGCCTTTTACCGCTCAATCGCGTATGAGTGGCGTTGATATTAAACTTCCCGACGGGAAAACTCGTTCCATTCGAAAAGGAGCTTCCGAAGCCATACGGAAGTTTGTACAAACCAACAACGGTTTTTTTCCTCAAAATGTCATCGAAAAGGTACAGGAGCTTGCAAGTCAGGGTGCCACACCTTTAGTGGTAGCTGAAAATAACCGTGTTTTAGGAGTCATTCTTCTCAAGGATATTGTGAAAGGCGGCATTCGGCAACGTTTTTCCCAACTGCGCGCCATGGGTATTAAAACCGTGATGATTACAGGCGACAATCCATTAACGGCAGCCGCTATTGCCGCCGAAGCAGGCGTTGATGACTTTATGGCGGAAGCAAAACCCGAAGATAAACTTGCCCGTATTCGTCATGAACAAGCATTAGGCCATTTGGTTGGAATGATTGGTGATGGGACAAATGATGCTCCGGCTTTAGCACAAGCAGATATTGGTATTGCTATGAACAGTGGAACACAAGCAGCCCGCGAAGCCGGAAATATGGTCGATCTGGATAGCAATCCCACCAAACTGATTGAAGTGGTTGAGACAGGAAAACAACTTCTTATGACAAGAGGCGCGCTTACGACTTTCAGTATTGCAAATGATGTATCAAAATATTTTGCCATTATTCCCGCCATTGCTTCCGGTCTTTATGTCGGTGCAAACGGTCGCGGGGTATTGTCGGTGCTCAACATTATGCATCTTGCCACGCCTCAAAGTGCGATTCTTAGCGCCGTTATTTTCAATGCCCTTGTCATCATCATGCTGATTCCGTTGGCATTGAAAGGAGTTAAGTACCGTCCTTTATCGTCAAACAAGATTTTGGCTAAAAACCTATTGGTGTATGGATTGGGTGGCCTGATTGTTCCTTTTATTGGCATTAAACTGATTGATATGTTGTTGCAGGTCTTGCATCTGATATAAAGAAGGTGCTGAAAGGAGTCAGTAGATTGTAGATAGTAGTCGGTAGAAATTGGAAGTATGGAAGTTATAGGAAAATTAGAAGTTATGGAAGAAAGAATTTTTATTTAGAAACAAAAGAACTTTTACGGTAAGGATTCGTTCATGCAAATTACTTACTTAAGATAAAACAAATAGCATCAGATGAAAAAGCCATTATTTACAGCTATCAAAATTTTGCTGGCATTCACTTTCCTCACAGGGGTGGTGTATCCGTTAGCCATCACAGGCATTGCGCAACTGGTTTTTCCCCATAAGTCAAACGGAAGTATTGTTATGATAAACGGACAACCAAGAGGTTCGGAACTCATTGGCCAAACCTTTAACGACCCGCGCTATTTTTCGTCACGACCTTCCGCCGGCGATTATAATGCGGTTCCATCGAGCGCTTCCAATCTGGGGCCAACAAGCGATTCATTAAAAATATTGATCGAAAATCGTCGTCAGGCATTCATCGCTTTCAATCATCTTCCAGCAAATACAGTGGTTCCCAATGAAATGGAAACTGCATCGGGTAGCGGACTCGATCCTCACATATCGCCTGAGAGCGCTTATTTGCAAATGGACAGGATTTGTTCCGTCAGAGGCTATTCCGCTGCACAACGGCAGTTATTACAGCAACTCATTGTGAAACATACGGAGAAGGCTCAATTTGGTGTATTGGGTGAACCACGTGTCAATGTGTTGGCGCTCAATTGTGACCTTGACTTGTTGAAATAAAAATAATGAGTATCTATTCTTTGGGGTAATCATAAGAGATGGTTGTCATAAAACATAGTTCATTCAAGAATAATGAATAGGAATGGGCTTTAGCCCATTTATTCCAAATGATAATTCTCATTATGGCTTTAGCCAAAATAGTTTGTTATTCAAACTATTATAACAGAATTCAGTGTTTGGTTAAAGCCAAAATGAAAGATGATTATTTCGTATCCTCCAGATAAATCTGGAGGCAATTCAATGCAAAAGTCGATCGAATTATCTCATTTTTCACTGACTCAGGAGTAAAAACCCTTTCGGAATAGGGACAACTATTATATACTATTTTTGTATCAACGTGTATTGAAACGTTTTATTGGGAATAAATGAGCAACCATGAATACTTACGACGAAAATCGCCCCGATCCTGATGAATTGCTGGCTTCGCTCAAGCAGGAAGAAGAGAAGAACAAGCAAGGAAAACTGAAAATCTTTTTCGGTATGTGTGCAGGTGTTGGCAAAACGTACGCCATGCTGCAAGCCGCACACTTGGAAAAAAAGAAATCGACCGACATTGTGGTAGGTTATGTGGAAACACACAAACGTGCAGAAACCGAACAATTGGTGGAAGGTCTGGAAGTGATTCCTCCTTACATGATTGAATACAAGGGCACCCAATTCAAAGAGGTGGATATCGATGCTATCATTGCACGGAAACCACAAATCGTTTTAATCGATGAACTGGCCCATACGAATGTCCCAGGAAGCCGTCATACAAAACGTTATCAGGATGTTCAGGAGTTATTGTATCATGGAATCGATGTTTATACCACGTTGAACGTGCAACACATAGAAAGCCGAACTGATACCGTGACGCAAATTATAGGAGTCGCCATTCGCGAAACCGTGCCGGATGAAGTATTGGAAGTTGCTGACGAAATTTCATTGGTAGATATCACTGCCGACGAGCTTTTACAACGTTTTGTCGAAGGAAAAGTTTATACGCCGGATCAATCTCAGGAAGCCGTTCGTAATTTTTTCCGTAAAGGAAACATCACGGCGTTACGCGAAATGTCTTTACGCTTGGTAGCGGATAGAGTGGATAAACAGTTGCGGCAATACATGCAAACCCGGCGTATTCCAGGCCCTTGGAAAGCAGGTATCAGGCTAATGGTGGCTATCGGGCCAAGTCCCAGTTCTGCATGGTTGATTCGTTGGGCCAAAAGTCTTTCCTATACAATGGATGCCACGTTGACAGCGGTGTATGTGCAAAAAGCCGAACCGCTTTCCGCCGTCGATCAGGAGCAATTGAACAAAAATATTGCTTTGGCCAAACAACTTGGTGCTCATTATCTTTCTAATTCGGGCGAAGATCTTCCAAAAGCCCTTCTGGAGGTGGCTCAACGTGAAAACATCACCCATATCATTGTAGGAAAATCACAAAACAAAAACTTCTCTTCTTACTTCAAACGAAGCCTTGTCAGTAAGTTGATCCACGATAGCGGCGATATTGATATTTATGTAGTTGGAGCGCAAAATGCAACCCAATCGACGAAGAAAAAATCGATCATACCGACTAAGTTCCGTACGGGGCCGAAAAGTTATCTGATGACCACGTTTTTCATTTTGCTGGTGGTGATAATCTGTCTTTTTTTCAAAGGCATGATTGAATATCATATAGTCTCCTACATCCTGCTTTTTGCCGTTTCGCTCGTTGCGCTCTTCTACAGCACGGGTCCCATTCTTTTATCGGCAACGTTGAGCGCTTTGCTTTGGGATTATTTCTTTATCAATCCACAACTCACGTTCTACATTGCCAAACCTGAAGACGTGATGATGTTCGGCACCTTTTTTTCAGTCTCTATTATTAACGGCGTGTTGACCTCCCGCGTGCGAAGCCAGCAACGGTTGGCCAAAGACCGCGAACAACGAACGAGTGCTTTGTATGAATTGTCGAAAGTACTTGCTTCGGCATCAGGAGTCTTAGAGGTTATCGAACAGTCAACCTCTTTTATCCGCAAATATTTCAAGATTGAAAGCGCCATTCTCCTGCGCGAAGATGACACTACCCTGCAATCGACCCTTTATCCACTCTCTTCGGCATTAACACTGAAAACATCGGAACAAAGCATCGCCACGTGGGTTTACAAACACGTACAAAAAGCCGGAAAATATACCAGTACACTTCCGGCTACCGACTTCACATTTTACCCGTTGAACGGCAAACGTTTAAACACCGGTGTGCTATTTATCAAGTCTCAAAAGAAATTCAGTGGTGAAATGGAGATGTTTTGGGACACTTTGTGCGTGCAGTTGACTAATGCTTTGGAACGCGAGTTGCTCAACGAAGTCACGCATCGTGCTTCTGTGTTGCACGAATCGGAAAAGTTGTATCAAACCCTTTTCAATTCCATTTCGCATGAGTTACGAACACCTGTATCCACGTTAATGGGATCGTCGGAAGCGTTGTTACACAGCGATGCCAATTCCGCTTTACAGCAACAGCTTGCAAAAAACATCTTTGAGGCTTCCGAACGGTTGAACAAATTGATTGAAAACTTGCTGAACATGTCGCGTTTGGAGTCCGATAACATCAAACCCTTTATGGATTGGCACGATGTGCATGACTTGGTAAACAAAGTACTTGCAAATTTGCACGATAACCTTGAATCCTTCCATGTTGAGGTAGTAATTCCCGATGATATGCCTTTGGTGAGATTCGATTTTGGCCTGATGGAACAAGTGTTACACAATTTAGTCTATAATGCCACACAACATGCTCAACCGAAAACGACCATCCGCGTAAAGATGTACTATGATGAACCAAATTTTGTGTTACAAGTGATGGACAGGGGAACCGGTTTTCCACCGGAATCCATTCCTTATCTTTGCAGTAAGTTTTATCGCGCCGGCAATCGCACAACAGGAGGTATCGGACTCGGACTTTCCATTGTGAAAGGATTTGTCGATGCACACCAAGGAACTATTCGCTTCGAAAACCGCGCACGTGGCGGAGCATTGATCACCATCAAGATACCGACACAAAAATATAACATGAAGGAAGTGTAATGCCTGAAAGAACGAAATGAAATCCTAGTAAAAAAGCACGCTTTCCGCCAGGAGCAATGAATAGGAATGGGCTTTAGCCTTTTTTCCATAAAAGAAACAGTTCAATTGCTTTAGCCGAAATATGGATCTTAGACAGTTGAATATGTACACATTCATTATTTGGTTGAAAGTAGTTTATGAACAGATATTTCTTTTTCCCTGAAAGTGTAATGCCTGATGCGACTCATCAATGACTCATTTATTCAATTAATCGATCATTCCGTTACTCATTTATTCACTTATTCAATTACTCACATGGACGAAACCATTCTTGTTATTGACGATGAACATGCGATAAGAAGGTTGTTGGAGATCACGTTGAAGGCAAACGGCTATACGATTCTTGAAGCCGAAAACGGTAAAGAGGGATTGCACATTGCCGCCAGCCACAATCCAAAACTGATACTTTTAGATTTAGGATTACCCGATGAAGATGGCCAGTCGGTCCTTCGCAAACTGCGCGAATGGTACACTTCTCCCATTATCATTCTTTCAGTTCGCAGTTCGGAGGAGGAGATTATTCGTGCGTTGGACAATGGAGCGAATGATTACCTGACCAAACCGTTCCGCACAGGGGAACTTTCAGCAAGGGTTCGCTCTTCTCTACGTCTGTCGGCTCAGGAAAACAACAATCACCAAACCCTTGTTTTCTGCAACATCGAGGTTGATTTGATCAACCACACGGTGAAGAAAAGCGGCGAGATTATAAAGCTCACCTCCACTGAATTTTCGCTTTTGGCACTGATGGCAAAAAATGCAGGAAAGGTGTTGACGCATAGCTTTATATTGAAAGAGATTTGGGGTTATGGCTATTTGGAGCAAACGCAATATCTCCGCGTATTTATTGCTCAATTGCGTAAAAAGATCGAAGACGATCCGTCATCACCCTCCCTTATCATCACCGAGTCGGGCATCGGGTACCGCTTTTCAGAATAAAACCGTCATTGCTTTGGGATGAGTGACATTCCAGTTCTCCCTGAATTTTCTCTAAGGGACAGAAAACTGGCTTAAACAATCGAGATGAATATAATGAGTTGATGCCATTTTATGCTTCTTCAGTATAAATCCACTAAGTCGGAATAAAGAATTGACTGTTGTTATCTTATCTCATCCTTACACCTTGTCATGATCTCGTGATCTTCTTTTTTAATCCTCAAAAGACACCACCAGCAAAAAAATTCCATTCAGCCGCAGACTAAATGAATTTTTTTGCAATCAAAACGGGAAACAGCTCTCTATTTTCTGTTTATTTCTAAAGGAATTACTGCACAATGCGACTTACCGGATCGCAAAAAGCGGTGGTTCCATCGGGTGTTATGGCAGCCGAGCGAAAAAAATGACGAACATTGATTTCCGAACCTTCAATAACCGCTTCAACCTGTGTTGTCGCACATATCGTTGACCATTCTTTTTCGGAGGTTGGCAGACTTCCTACAGAGTAAGCATACGGGCATCTACATTGACAAGGGTATAGCAAGAACCCGATAGAGGTTACATCTCGGGGATTTGTATTGGAATGTAATTAGCATATTTAAAATACCGATAACACCTAACAGGTTTTTTAAAACCTGTTAGGTGTAGTATGTACTTCCTGATATTATAATCAGAAACCTTAAACTTACAATCAGTTATAAATGAAAGCGAAGTACATTCCGTCTTTACGGGACTGATTCTATTTTCAGTTCAAGTCTCCGCTTCGCTCAGACTTGAACTATCTAGTCGAGCCTTAAAAAGCCCATTCAGTTCTCATTTGATTGTTGATTTGGTAAAATATGGCGTTTATCAAGTCAACA
>JBMFIQ010000064.1:0-8863 GCA_049976245.1 Microbacter sp.
CCGCTTGCGGGGACAAAAAGTAAGTCAGGGTCACAGGGGCGGAAGCCCCTTGTAATGAACATGCGAAAGTTGAATTAGTTAGCTGAAGTTTAATACATCATAAATTCTATCTTTATGAACACACTGTTGTTTTTGAGTTCTGAACATTTAATTATTATTGCGTTGGTGGTGCTACTGTTGTTTGGAGGTAAAAAGATTCCTGAACTCATGCATGGTCTTGGCAAAGGGGTGAAAAGTTTCAAAGACGGCATGAATGACGTGACGGATGAAATTAAAAAAGAGGTCAAAGAAGACGACAAGAGTACTGAAAAGAAATAGGAATCAGTTTCTCATTGATTTACATAAAAAAAAGTTTGTTCCGACAGCGATGTGCAAGAACAAACTTTTTTTTGTCAATTTTCGAGCAGACAGCTCTTTTTACAATGTCACGTTGGGAGGCAGGTAAGCCGAAATGTCCTTTTTGTAAAATAATAAGTCACGAACTACTGTGGAGGAAATGAATGAATAAGCCGGATTGGTGTTTAAAATCACCGTTTCAATCCCGATCAAGTGTTGATTGGCATTCGCAATGGTTCGTTCATATTCAAAATCACTCACGGAGCGCACTCCTCTCAAAATAAACGCAGCCTTTTCTTCTTTGGCAAAATTTACGGTTAAGTCGTCGTATGTTTTGACCTTAACACGTGGCTCATTCCTGAATGCCTGCTGAATAATGTCGATGCGTTTTTCGATGCTGAAAAAAGTGATTTTCGATTGATTGATGCCGATTCCGATCACAATTTCATCAAAAAGTTCCAATCCTCTCAATACAATATCGTAATGTCCAATGGTAAAAGGATCGAATGTCCCGGGGAAAATGGCTCGTTTCATGAGTCTATGTTGAATGGTTCTTTGGTATGAAACGAGCCATAAAAGCAATTTATGCTCAAGAGAATGACTATTTTGGCGAGTTCCATACAGCCTTAATGTTAAAAATTAAAATAGACGTATGCAAAGTTGATCACTTCCCATTCAATCTACCGTGCCGTTGGTTGCTTATTGATAGAAATAACCCTGAAATAGCACTTCGAAAATAAGCTGAATTTCAGGGTTAACAAGTGAATTATAATTTTGCTTTGATGGCTTTTGTGGCTTCTTCGTAGCCCGGTTTTTCGAGCAGGGCAAACATATTTTTCTTGTAAGCTTCGACGCCAGGCTGATCGAATGGATTGATTCCCAATAAGTAACCGCTGATGCCGCAGGCTTTTTCGAAAAAGTAAATCATTTGTCCCAAATAAAGTTCAGTGAGTTCGGGCAATGAAAGTTTCATGTTGGGAACTCCTCCGTCAACGTGGGCTATCATGGTGCCCAATTCGGCCATTTTATTGATTTCGTCCACTCTTTTGCCGGCCAAATAGTTGAGTCCGTCCAAATTGTCTTCGTCAAAGGGCACACGCACTTCATGATGAGGTTTATCGATGGAGATCACCGTTTCAAAAATGGTACGTTCGCCTTGTTGAATCCATTGCCCCATAGAGTGTAAATCGGTAGTGAAGTCCACGGCCGATGGATAAATTCCTTTGTGATCCTTGCCTTCGCTTTCTCCGTACAATTGTTTCCACCATTCGTTGAAATAGTGAAGTTTAGGATGGAAATTAACCAAAATCTCAATTTTTTTCCCGTTTTGATAAAGTGCATTTCGTGAGGCAGCATACAGAGCAGCAGGATTTTGTAAAAATGGTGTTTCGGGGGAGCATAAAGTTTCAAAATGAATGGCTCCAAGAATTAAATCGCGAATGTTGAAACCGGCTACTGCAATGGGCAGCAATCCGACCGGGGTCAACACGGAATAACGACCTCCCACACTGTCTTCAATCACAAAGGTTTTATAGCCTTCCTGATTGGCTAACATGCGCAATGCGCCTTTTGCTTTGTCGGTGACGGCTACAATTCTTTTTTGTGCTTCCTGTTTGCCGACTTGCTTTTCCAATTGCTCCTTAAGGAGTCGAAATGCCAAGGCCGGTTCAGTGGTGGTGCCTGATTTTGAAATTGAAATGATGCCGAACGATTTGTGACGAAGAAATTCCTGTAATTCAAAAAGATAATCTTCGCTTATGTTGTGTCCGGCATAAAGCATCATTGGATTGCGTCGTGATGGATGCATGGCTTCAAAACTGTTGGAAAGGGCATCGATTACGGCTTTGGCACCTAAATAACTTCCGCCAATCCCGATGACCACCACCACATCGCATGCTGCGCGTAAAGCGGAAGCGGTAGCTTCGAGTTCTTCAATGTCTGTTTCACTGATGGATGAGGGCAAATGCAGCCATCCTAAAAAATCGTTGCCAATGCCTGTTCCTTCATGCAGCAGTGAATTGGCTTCGTTGGCTTGTTCTTCATAGCTGTAGATCACTTCTTTTGATACAAAAGACTGAATTTTGTCAATGTTCAATTTGATTGTTTCCATTTTGAATCCGGTTTATGTTATTGATATGTTTTGTTTCCGGTGAATCGGATGTTTTAGTTGTCTTCGTTCCGAAAAGTTTTGCGATATGTTTTTTTTACCTGAGTAGTTTGGTCAATGCCCTGATTTGTAAAATGGGCGAAGCCCGATTGTACAAAATGTTGTACACTGCTTCCATGATGGGCATTTGAACATGATATCTTTCATTAATTTCTTTGATGCACTTCACGCCGTAATATCCTTCCGCAATCATTTCCATTTCTATTTGGGCTGTTTTGACCGAATAACCTTTCCCGATCATGTTACCAAAGGTTCGATTGCGACTAAATTTGGAATATCCCGTTACCAACAAATCGCCCAAGTAAACCGATTCGTCAATGCTGCGTGGAAGTGGATGCACGGCGGTGCTAAAACGATACATTTCCTGAATAGCGTTTGACATGAGTACCGCTTGAAAATTGTCGCCATACTTTAATCCGTGACAAATGCCTGCTGCAATGGCATACACATTTTTAAGCACCGTTGCGTATTCAATACCAATAACATCATCCGTGACACTGGTTCGAATGTAATGATTATTGAACAAGGAAGTCAGTGTTTTTGCTTTGTCCCGATCGGTGCAGGCAATGGTTAAATAGGACAATCGTTCCAACGCCACCTCTTCAGCATGACATGGACCTGCCAAAACGGCCAATTGTTCGCGCGGCACCTGATAAAATTGTTCAAAATAATCGGTGATGATTAAATTTTCGTCCGGCACAATCCCTTTAATGGCCGAAATGACCATTTTGTCCTTGAGCGGAACACGTAATTTTTTGAGATGTTGCTTCAAAAAAGGTGAAGGTGTTGCAAAAATGATGGTATCGACTTGTTTGACCAAATCGTTGATTTTGCTGGTAAAGAAAATGCGGTCAGTGTCAAATTTCAATCCGGTCAGGTAGGATGGATTTTTACTAACCCGCTTAAATTCATCAATTTGATCCTGGCGACGCATGTACCAGTAGATGTTTTCTTGAGTGGTCAATAAAATTTTTGCAATGGCTGTCGCCCAGCTTCCACCACCACAAACTCCAATTTTGGAAGGTTTGTAAACCGATGTTGTTTCTTTTTCATCGCGTGATGACATGTTCATTCATCTTAAACGGATTCAATCCACCGCGTGACGTTGTTCAACGTGGGATTTTCCAATCCGAGTTTGTTCTTTTTATTGAATTCACACAATGTTTGATGCAATTTTGTAGGACTAAAGGTACGAATTGATTTGAGCGTTTGCAAGTTCAACGCATAAAATACCTCTACCCAAGCTTCAGGAACCCCTATTTCCGTCCATTTTTCTTTTGGATCTCGGTGTTGAGGTTTTTCGGGCCTCATTTGAGGGAAAAGCAATACTTCCTGAATAGCCTGTTGATTGGTCATGATCATCACCAATCGATCCATGCCGATGCCCATGCCCGATGTGGGAGGCATGCCGTATTCCAAGGCCCGCAGAAAGTCATGGTCAATGTACATGGCTTCGTCGTCACCTTTTTCGCTCAAACGCAGTTGCTCTTCAAAACGATTTCGTTGGTCAATGGGATCGTTTAATTCCGAATACGCATTGGCTAACTCTTTCCCATTCACCATCAATTCGAAACGTTCCGTCAGTTCGGGATTGTTGCGATGACGCTTACATAAAGGAGACATTTCAATGGGATAATCCGTGATGAAGGTGGGTTGAATGTATTGAGCTTCACATTTTTCGCCAAAAATGGTATCAATGAGTTTTCCTTTTCCCATCGATTCATCAACCTCAATATGAAGCGTTTTGCAGACGTTGCGCAGAGCCGCCTCATCCATTCCGCTGATGTCAATGCCGGTGTGTTCGCGGATGGCATCAATCATGGTGATGCGTTTGAACGGGCGTTTGAAGCTGATGGTTTGATCGCCAACGGGAATTTCCGTTGTGCCGTTCACTTCGAGACAAATGTGTTCCAGCATCTCTTCGGTGAAATCCATCATCCAATGGTAATCTTTGTAGGCCACATAAATTTCCATGGCCGTGAATTCGGGATTGTGCGTCCGATCCATCCCTTCGTTTCTGAAATTGCGTGAAAATTCGTACACACCATCAAAACCTCCTACAATTAAGCGTTTCAGATACAATTCATTGGCAATACGAAGATAAAGCGGAATGTCAAGTGCATTGTGATGGGTGACAAAGGGACGAGCTGATGCGCCGCCGGGAATGGGCTGTAAAACGGGTGTATCCACTTCAATGTATCCACGTTGATTGAAAAATTGACGCATTGCGTTGAAAACACGGGTTCGTTTCAAAAAAATCGATTTAACGCCTTCGTTCACCACCAAATCGACATAGCGCTGACGGTATCGTTGTTCGGGATCCTCAAAAGCATCGTATGCAACTCCGTCTTTGTATTTGACAATGGGTAAAGGTTTTAAAGATTTGCTAAGCACCGTGAGTTCTTGTGCATGAACCGATATTTCGCCCATCTGTGTGCGAAAAACAAAGCCTTTAATGCCAATAAAATCACCAATATCGAGGAGTTTTTTGAACACGACGTTGTACATGGTTTTTTCTTCATCACGGCTGATGTCATCGCGTGTGACGTAAACCTGAATGCGCCCGTAAGCATCCTGCAATTCAGCAAAAGAAGCTTTTCCCATGATTCGGCGACTCATCATGCGTCCGGCAATAACCACTTGACGTGGTGGTTGTAACGATTCATCAAAATTCGCTTTGATCGATGTTGAGTAAGCATTAACAGGATATAAGGCTGCCGGATATGGATCAATGCCCAACGAACGTAATTGATTCAGACTCTCTCGTCGAAGCACTTCTTGTTCATTTAATTCCATAAGTTTTTTTGTCAAAATTTTAGGTTACAAAGATATGCCTTTTTTGGCGAAAGGAAAATTCTGCCGTTCAAAATTCAAATGCCGACCATTTTGGTCGCTGTTTCTTCTTTGTAATGAAGAAGATAATCTTCTTGGTTCATTTTTTTCACCATGTGCCAACGCATCCTTTTCATTTTGATACTATCTTTGCACGGCGTTGATGGCAACCCCAAACATCAATCTGTTGATTGTTGATCATTGAGGCAAAATCACGCGATTCGATCACCTTCAGTCACTTTTTAAGATGTTGCATCAGATGATCGAATAAGTTGATCAAAACGAATTAAATTACACATCAACATGCAATTCAAAAAATTAACTCCTGAAGAAGAGAAAATCATCATCCATAAAGGAACGGAAGCGCCTTATTCAGGCTCATTGTTATACAACGGCCAAAAAGGAATTTACGTTTGCAAACGTTGTCAAACCCCTTTGTACCGTTCTGATGATAAGTTCAATGCACATTGTGGATGGCCAAGTTTTGATGATGAAATTGAAGGAGCCGTTCGTCGTCAGCCCGATCCGGACGGTTTGCGTACCGAAATTGTTTGTGCGGCATGTGGGGCTCATCTGGGACATGTCTTTGAAGGTGAAATGCTTACTCCTAAAAATGTACGTCATTGTGTCAATTCGTTGTCTTTGGATTTTCAACCCGAATCGTCCCAAAAGAACCGTAAAGCTTGGTTTGCATCAGGCTGCTTTTGGGGAACCGAATATCATTTCAGCAAAGCTAAAGGCGTTGTTGAGACAACCGTGGGTTTCATGGGTGGACATGTGGAACATCCTTCTTATCCTCAAGTGTGTACAGGCACAACAGGCCATTTAGAAACTACCGAAGTGGTGTTCGACCCAAAATTGACAAGCTACGAGGCATTGGTAAAATTGTTCTTTGAAACACACGATTTTACCCAAACGGATGGACAGGGTCCCGACATCGGATCACAATATTTATCGGCCATTTTTTACGCCGACGAAGAGCAAAAAGCAGTTGCCGAAAAATACATTGACATTCTCACCATCAAAGGTTTCGAAGTGGCTACAGTGATTCGCCCTGCTGAAATTTTCTGGCCTGCCGAAGATTACCATCAAGATTATTATGACCACAAAGGAACCACTCCTTATTGCCACATTTATCGAAAACTGTTTTAATTTAATGCTGCTTGCTTTGAAACGAGCCATAAAAAGAGCTTATGCTCAAGCGTATGACTACTTGGCGCGTTTCATACGACCATGGTGTGAAAATAAAAAAAGATGTATGAAAACTTTGATTTTGTGGAAATTAAACACCAAAAAAAGCCTGATGTGAAATCAGGCTTTTTTTGGTAATGTATGTCGAGACTTAAACTCTTTTTACATTGACGGCATTCAATCCTTTTCTGCCTTCTTGAAGATCAAAGGTGACTTCATCGTTTTCTTCAATATTGTCGCGCAACCCGGAGGTGTGTACAAAATATTCGTTCGATGAATTTGCATCCTTTATGAAACCGAATCCTTTCGTTTCATTGAAAAATTTAACTGTTCCTGTATTCATTGTTATAAAAATTTATTGAGTGCAAGGTACGCATTAATTCTGAAAGCCGACATATAATGTAAAAAATAAATTTTGAAGACGCTTTGTTTCGATGCACAATGGCTTTCAGCTCAGTTTGGACAGCTCGACAAAGATGGTTTTTAATGAAATTTACCTCTTAATCGGAGAACAGCCCTCATTTTTTATCTTAATTTCAACTCAAATGATGTAATTTTGTGATGATTTATCAGTTTCGATCCGAGAGGTCAATCCATCGAATCATTTTAAAAAAAATTCACAGCCATGGCAGATCTTCAATCATTAGTTCGGAAAAATATTTTGAATTTGAAACCTTACTCGTGTGCACGCGATGAGTTTCAGGGTGAAGCCTCGGCTTTTCTCGATGCCAACGAAAATCCTTTCAATAATCCTTACAATCGATATCCTGATCCGTTGCAATGGAAATTGAAAGAATCCATCGCCATTAAAAAAAAGGTGTCTCCAACGCATATTTTTTTGGGAAACGGAAGCGACGAAGCCATCGATCTCCTTTTTCGGGTCTTTTGTGATCCTGAGGTTGATAATGTGGTGGCCATTGCTCCAACGTATGGCATGTATCAGGTTAGTGCGGACATCAACCATGTGTCGTATCGTAAAGTTCCGCTCAACGACGATTTTACCTTCAATGCCGATCGGCTGCTTAAAACTGTTGATGCCAATACAAAACTCGTGTTCTTGTGTTCGCCAAATAACCCAAGCGGAAATTTATTGAATAGAGATGAAATCAATAAAGTGTTGAATCATTTTGGCGGCATTGTGGTCATTGACGAAGCCTACATCGATTTTTCACCTGAAGCAAGCTGGTTGAGCGCGCTGTCGGAGCATCCCAACATGGTGGTGCTGCAAACTTTCTCCAAAGCGTGGGGATTGGCCGGCGTGCGCTTGGGCATTGCTTTTGCCGATCCTCAAATCATTTCGTTCTTTAATAAAGTAAAATATCCTTATAACATCAACGTGCTCACGCAACAGCTTGTGCTGGAACATCTTCAGTTTGAGTCACGCAAAAAAGCATGGGTGGAATTGCTTTTGAAGGAGCGTGAACGCATGTCATTGCATTTGAGTCAATTGCCCTTCGTTAAGAAAGTCTATCCTTCTGATGCTAATTTTTTGTTAGTCAAAGTGGAAGATGCATACAGCGTTTATAATTATCTGATCGACCAAAGTATTATTGTGCGTAACCGAACCAATGTTCTTTTGTGCGAAGGATGTCTCCGCATCACCATTGGCACTGCTGACGAAAACAATTTGTTGTTGAAAGCCCTGAAAATGTTGGCGAAAACCGAATGACGATATTGCCGATGGTTGCTTGACATGTGCAGCCGAAACATAAAAAGTTCAGAAAGGGCATTTTCATGGCTGACGGTGTTGTCCATGTAATAAAAAGTTGTAACTTTGCAGCACTTTCAACCATAGATGGAAAGTTGCCGGAGTGGTCGATCGGGGCAGACTCGAAATCTGTTGTACCCTTCGGGGTACCGGGGGTTCGAATCCCTCACTTTCCGCTATTTTAATTTCAATTTATAACAAAAGCTCGCAAATTCTTGATTTTGCGAGCTTTTTTGGTCTTCTTTGCTTTTCTCAACACATAAAAACTGGGATGCACCAACTTTATCTATATCCTTCAGGTCACTAGTGTCCACTAAAAATTAGAATAAGTTCTTTGAAATCGTTGAATATCTATACTTTACAGGCCGTTTTTTTGCGTGACGATTTGAATTTTTATTTTTGCTGAAGTTTAAAGGCTAAAGCAATAAATAATGGAAAATATGTGTATGCACAAATCGTAGAATTTCTACCACAACGAGTGTTTGATAATATCGTAGAGAAGTATGAAGGTAACAAGTATGTGAAACATTTTTCTTGTTGGAATCAGCTTCTGGTGATGATATTTGGTCAGCTTACCAATCGGGATAGTTTGCGTGATCTTATTGTAACAATTGGCGCACACAACAAGA
>JBMFIQ010000065.1:0-8780 GCA_049976245.1 Microbacter sp.
AGCCCCTTGTAATGAACATGCGAAAGTTGAATAATCTAATATTTAAGCATAGAAACCAATGAGTAAAAACCCCAAATGAAAATGCAAAAAACCATGTTGTTGGCAGAGACGTTGCCTTCAACCCTTGTAAAAACAACAACAGAAGAGGGAAAAAGGAAGAAAGATGCAACTAAAAACCCGCAAAAGTGAAATAAGTCGGGGAAAGGAACACCATCGGTCAGCGAAATGCAAAGCAACATTTCGACCCATGACCTCCAACTGAACCATTGCCTATAATGGCATTTAGAACGAAAGAACAAACGGTTTACGAACCGAACGATTAATGATTAAACCCCTAAAAACAGAACAAAACACGAAGTCAGATCAGGAAAACAAACAGATGATTGACCCGTACAGACACACGAATTGAAAAACATGGAGAAGAAAAACGAGAAGAAAAACTAAACCGGAAACGGTTCAACAAAAAGGGCCTTCAAAGAGGAAGGTCAATTTTAATCAATTTCATTTTTAAAAATTTAGTATGATGAACAGTAAGAAGTTTTGGTTAAAAACCGAAATGGTCCCTGTTGTTGCAGGGTTTATGCTGAACAGCCTTCGAGGCGATCTTGAAGATTTCAGCAGTTATTCTTCCGTATTTTCAGAAGAGTTTATCAATGGTGTAGATGCTCAAAAAGCATTGTGTAACGAGTTGATCCAAAGCCGATCGCTTGCCGGGCAGCTCAAGCTGATCACCGGTCAGCTGAACGACAAAACGCAAGAGCTCAGGCGTAAGTTAAACTTCATCGAAGGGTATCTGATTCTGACTGACAAGGAATTAGACATGAATGTGTCCGACATGGGCGTGAAAGCGCTTCGCAAACAGATCAACCGAAACAACATTGCGGGGATCATCATGGATGTTTCGACACTGTCAGCCAATCTGACACGCAACATAAATGTGTTGCAGACCAAAGGAATGAGTCCTCAAGTTACGACGGAACTCACAACGTTGGCCACCGAAATCAACCGGCTCAACGATGCACAACGCCTCAAGGAAAGCGAACGCAGCCGCATAGCCGATGCCAACATCAAAGAGTTCCAGAAACTTTGGGACATGATGCTCATCATCTCCAAGGCAGCCAAAGCAATCTATCGAGGAGTGAATGCCGTAAAACTTAAAGACTACACCATCTCTACGCTGGCGGGAAAAGTCACGGCCAATGCACATAAAGAGCAACCCGCTCCTACCGGTGCAACTGCTTCAGCTTCATAGCCGACAACCGCAAAAGGCGCTCCGGCTTGCAGCAAATGTGGCCGGAGATGCCTTTGAAACGAACCATAAAAAGAGCTTATACTCAAATGTATGATTACGTGGCAAGTCCCATACTGCCTCAATGCTAAAAATAGAGAAATGAACTAAGATAGATCTGACAAATAAAAAAAACAATGACAAAAAAGGACCCTAAATAGACCGTTTAAATACCGTTGCAACGCCTTTTAAACGACGTTGCAAACACCCTTAAAAGCAAATAAAAGAGACCAACCCAAAGCAACCACAACCCAACAACCAACACACCCACATGCGATTCAAACTACAACTAACCATCGAAAAAGAGGCATACGGCAATGCTCTCCCTTTCTCCTATCAATATGAACTCTCATCGTTCATCTATCATGCAATGGGGAAAGGGAACGCATTTTATGCCGAATGGCTTCACGAAAACGGGTTTCAATTAGCCGGGAAACAATTTCGATTGTTTGTCTTTTCAGCATTGCAAACAAAAACAGTCGTCGACAAGGAACACAACCGACTTCTGTTGACAGACGACAATGCCATGTTGGAAATTGGCTTTCTGCCCGAACAAAGCACGGAAGAATTTGTTAAAGGAGTGTTTGCCGAACAACGTTTTACCCTTGGCGATAAAAAATCCAAAGTTCAATTCTCCATCAAAAGCATCGAATTAATCCCCACCCCACCATGGAATGGAGTCTTGCGCGGTGAAACGCTATCGCCAATCTGCCTTTCGCAAAAAAACGATGAAGGAAAAATCCATTTCTTTTCAGCAGGAGCTCCCGAAGCAGGAGAAGCGATAATGAACAACCTGATAAACAAATACACGGCTTTCTATGGAAGACCATTTCAGGGAAACAAAGATTATGAGTGGAAAATCATCTCCGAACCACGCGCCAAACTGATCACCATCAAAGCCGATACACCACAGGAAACAAAAATCAAAGCATCACTCTGCCAATTCACGCTAAAAGCCGACAACGAACTATTACGCATAGGCTACGAAGCAGGCTTGGGAGAAAAAAATTCCATGGGATTTGGCATGGTAAAAGTGCGAAACCCTCAAAACTTTTAAGAGGTTAAGAAGCGTAATGGTTTCATCACGTTTAAATTTAAATGAACTATATATGAAACAAACCTACCAAACGATTGATTACGAATGGCTAACCAGACCAACGGGAGATCCGTTTGCCGATGCTAAATAACAGAAAAAACTCTTTTAGTATAATCAAAAATTAAAAAGAATATGAGCTTAGAAACAGTACTACAAATTGGTAAAGTTCTTCGAAAATCGGAAAACAGCCTGAAATATTTTAAATATGTAGAGCCTTGCCCGAAAGATAAGGACGGAAATTGGCCCATTTGTATCACTATTCCCGTCAAAGAAGATTTCTCTTTTGATTGGAAAGGAATGAAAATAACACCGGAAAAAGATCGTGAAAACCTGTATTATTTGAAGTTTAAAACTTCTGATGCAGATCGTTTTGTAAAATATATCTTTGGGGATATATTTTATTCTAAAACGGCTAAAATAAAAAAAGACGGGACAATTGAAAATGGCGAGGGCGGTTATTATAGATTAGAAAATCCAAACCATCCGAAAGCCGGTTTTAGACCTAGTTCGTTTAATAGAGGTAATGTAGATTATAATAATATAGTAAAGGGCGATAAAGGAAATTCTGCTATAAAGCCATTTAGAGAGAAGTTGAAGGATAATTTGAAAAGGATTGAAGCTGTTTTGGATTTCTTACCGGCAGTTACAGATTATCTTGAAAACAAGACTGGAGCTAACTTATTGACTGAAATTGATAACACCCCAAAACTTTACGATATTATTGTTCTCAAAAATTACAATCAATACAAGAAAAGACTAAACCTTAAGGATTACTCGAATTTAGGGGAAACTGACAGAAAAAATTTATTTGATTTATCCAATTATTCAGTATTTATCCATTTCGAGTTTATAGAAAATAAACATTGGTATCAATTTACAGACGAATTAACTTCGATTACAGAGAAAATACTTTCTGAGTTTGTTGAAAAAAATGCAAATGGGCAAGTACTTAAAAAGACACTTTATAAAACACTATGTTCAGGTGATAGCCAAAATGACATTCAATTTCCAAAGTTTACTAATCAAAATAAGCACAAAGCTAAAAGTTTTTCGAATGATGATTTACAGGATCTTTTTTATGCTATTGATTACACAAGCAAAGGTAAGCAAATTACCGGGACAGACATAAAGCTTATCGTATTACCATGCGGATCAAATTTAACTGCGGACAATTATGAAGTATTTGCAAAAAAGAGGGATGAAAATAGGATTATCTCAGCTAATGATATTGACTATAAAGATGATAATTTATTCGGATTCTCATTAGATGAAAATATAAATATAACCAAATTCGACCTGATATTCTGTAAAAAAGGCGGATTAACTTCCCCTGATTCTGACTTAATTGAAATTTCAGGCATAGAAAAAAGCAAACTTAGATTGATAATGGAAAGGATCAACAATATTGCAACAGATATTCAAATGGAAAGAAAAGAATTTATCAAGACAAGCAAGGATTTATTTCCATTGAAAATTGATTCTTCATTTCGGTCTATCTTAGGCAATCCTCAATATGATGAAAAGAAGAAAAAGGTTTCATTTGTTACCAATCCTAAATACCAATCTCATTTATTAAAAACACTACCTTTAATATATACTGAAGCATATTATAAAGATGATGTATTGTTGTCCGCCTTCATTCAAAATGTAGAATATAGTATTAGGGTTGGCGATCCAAAATATAATTTTCTTAAGTACGATTTAAAATTTTTATTATCAATACAGAATAACAATTCAAAAACAAATAAATATATGGAAACAGTAGAGTCTAAAAGTTATCAGATTGGATTACGAATAGGTAAATTATCCAAACCTTTGAAAAAAGCAATCAATCCTTTTGAAAAAAGATATGTTGGATTATTATCAAGACATATAATGACGAAAGATGACTGTGAAAAATTCGTGAAAGAAATCAACGAAATGCTTGTGCGTCAAGGTAAAGTTTGGGTTCAGTTATCCTCTGAAGCAATTGAAGAACTGGTTGTTCTTCCAGTTGGAGAATATGATAGAGAAAAATTTGCTATTGGCTTCCTCGAAGGATATTTCAAATATGAAGTCAATGATGACAAGAAAGTTTTGATTACAAGAATAGAAAAAATTATTACAGACTATGAAGGGAAAGATGATTTTCAGAATGAAATTCAAGTGCTTAATAATGCTTTAGAAGAAATCAAATAATTTAAAATCAAACATATTATGAGTAATCAATTAAAAAAATCAGAAATTTTGTTTTTGTATGAAACTTCATACAATATTCCTAATGGTGACCCTTTCACAGGTGAACAACGTTACGACGAAGAAACTAAGAAAATCTTGGTGAGTGATGTCCGTATGAAAAGATATATTCGTACCTATTTAGAAGAAAAAGGATTACCAATTTACGTTAGCGAAAATACAGGGGCAGGCAAAACTGATTCAAAAGGTGTCCTCACTTGGATTGCCCAAAATCGTAATGAAAAGGAACTAAGAAATATAGGAGACATACTAAAAGAACAATTAGATGTTCGTTTATTCGGAGGTATATCAACACTTGATGATAAAGTCAAAATTAAGATTGAAGAAAAAAATGTAGATTTTACAAATGGACATGTGCAATTTACAGGTCCAGTACAATTTGCATTGCTCAATCCTTCAATGAATGAAGTTAATCTTAGAATGCATCAAAACACAACGCATTTTACTTCCAAAGCTGAAAACACACAAGGTTCAATAGGAACTACAACTTTAGTGCCCTATTCTTTAATACAAATACACGGTTGGGTGAATCCTAAGGTAGCTGAAAAAACCGGAATGACTGACGCTGATTTGAAATTAATGTATGAAGGACTTTGGTATGGAACGAGTGGTGATGGTAGCTCACATTCCCGCAGTAAAGTAGGTCAAAACTCGGTGCTTTTGCTTGAAATTGAATATGCTCAAAACAATCAAAAAATCTATGGGGTTGATCGGATAATCGAATTAAAACCCAAAAACAATAAGAAAGGGGAAGAGCTTCGAAGTATGGATGATTATGAACTCGATTTCTCTAAGCTAATTGCCATTGCTGAAACCCCAAAAGTTGATAAAATCAGATTTTATACAGAAATTGAAAGTATTAAATCTGCATTTGTAGGAAAGAATAAATTTGAAGAAATAATAGTTGTCGAAGAAAAAACCGAACCAAAATGAAAGGCTTTCAACTTATCATAGAAGGTAATTGGGGGCATTTTAAAAAACCGGAAACGAACAACAATCCATTGTCTCACGATTTGATTACTAAAACAGCTTTGATTGGAATGATTGGAGCGGTATTGGGAATTGAACGCGAGGATATGAAAAGTAAATTTCCGCAATTGTCGGATAACTTGCTTTATGGTGTACAATTATTGAGCCCGGTAAAGAAAATATCATGGGGTTTCACCAGTAAAAAAGCAATTAAACCAACGGCGGCGGGTAGTCCTAATTATTTTGAGTTTCTCAAAGATCCAAAGTATTTAGTTTCGCTTGCTTTGAAGAATGAAGAATCAAAAGAAGATTTTGAAAACTTCAAAACGGCTGTAAAAAATGAAACGGCTGAATACACCCCTGTACTTGGCTGGCATAATTGTCCGGCCAATTTAATGTGGGATTCGGAAGGAGAATTCTCTGAAATTAAAAAAGGAGAAGAATTTGTTACGAAGGGATTCGTGCTTGCAGGTGAACATACTCCAAAGAATTTTTCAGGAGCATTTAGAATCGGTTTTGATAGAATGCCCACATTCCAAAACGATGATTTTTGGAATATACCAGAGCGATATAAAAATGTTATATATCCTGATTTTCCTCATTCAATGAAAGTTGAAGGAGATTATTATGAGTATACGTCAGAGTTTAAAACAGAAAAATGGTGTCTGATATAAAAGAACTCAAATCTCATCCTGATAAGTTATTACTTGACCATATTCAAGGAGTAAGAGATAACACAAATAAGCTAACCAACTCCCGATTGGCGGAGTTGGTAGCTATCTTTCATGATTTGGGGAAGATCAATCCTAATTTTCAAGATAAACTTGATCCATTAAAGATTGTCAGTGGTTACGCTAATCATGCATATCTCTCAGCATACACATTTTTCTGTACCTTTTGTTGCATTAAAAAGAATAGAGAACAACTAAAACAATTTCTTGAAATAAATGAACTAAATAATAATGACATAATCGCCTTGACGGTTATCATTGCAAAACATCATGGAAATTTGCCTGATTTTACACCAACCGACAATAGCGGAGCCGGAACTAGTATTTTGTCGAAAGATGAAAATTATGCTCTTTTCAAGTTTCTAAAGGATGTGCCGGATTTACCTTCTTTTGCATTTGCAAATCATTTCTTTCAGGGAATAGAAGATTTCAGTCATTTATTATCAAATCCTGAATTTCAGAAAACCTACACAGAGAAATTTGTTTTTCGGGGTAAAACTAATAAATCTGCTTTAGATTTCTTTATTGATTTTCAGTTTGCTTTTGCAAGTGTATTACAAGCAGACAAAGCGGATGCAGGAAAAATTGGAAATATAATTGATGAAGACAAACTTAATGTTAAGCGGTTTTCAGAGATATTTTCAGACAAATTAGATATACACTTGTCAGGATTAAATCAAAACACCGAACTCAATAATTTAAGAACAAGTATTCGAAACCAAGCTGTTGAAAATATTAAAGAAGGTTTGGCAGAAAACAAAAGAGTTTTCGAACTTACGGCTCCTACTGGTTCAGGAAAAACATTGATGCTACTTTCTCTAAGCTCAGAGGTAATTAAAGAAAAGGGAGCAAAACGAATTATTTATGGTTTACCTTTTCTTTCGATTACAGAACAGGTTGAAGCCGAGGTTTTAAAAATACTCGACCAAGAAAAAGATTTTATTCAACGTATAGATTCGAAATCAGAGAATTTGCGTTTTGAAAAACTTCAGGACGAATTAGATCATAATCCAAGCGAAGAGAAATTACAAGAAGTAAATTTTCTGGAGTTTCAGGAAAACACTTTTGCATATCCATTTGTAATAACAACCTTTGTTCGCTTTTTTGAAACATTACTAAGTAATCGTAATGCAGAATTATTGAAGTTGCCAAACTTTTCAAATTGTATCTTTTTATTGGATGAAATACAAGCATTACCGCCAAGATTATATGGCTTCTTTGTAGCTTATCTGAGTCGATTTTGTGAGAAATTCAACAGCTATGCGATTATATCAACAGCAACTCAGCCGAATTTTGAATTGCCTAAAGACAATAAGAAAGCACAAGCGTTTTTTAAAAATTACGAACAACCTTATCCATTACTGCCGTTAAGCTATTTCGAAAATAAGCTTTTCAATCGTTATGTAATAAGTTTTGAAAAGGAATCCATTAATCTCGAAACTTTGAAAGATCGTATTTTATCGGAAGAAAAATCATGTTTAGTTATTCTCAATACGATTGATGATACAAAAGAATTATATAAACTGTTATCTGAATTTGTTGATAAAGATGAAATTCTATTGCTTAATACTCATTTTACTCCAAGACACAGAAAAATCAAGATTTATTTAGCAAAACGAAAGCTTCGTCAAAATCAAAGAATTATTCTTATTTCTACTCAATTAATTGAGGCTGGTGTTGATATTGATTTTCCAATATTGTATCGTGATTTTGCAACTGTACCAAGTATTGTTCAATCAGCAGGGAGATGCAACAGAAATGGGGAATTAGAATTCGGGCAAGTAAAACTTTTCAAATTAGAGAGCAGGGGCATAGTGCGTTCAGAATTAATATATAGGGGAAAAGATAAGGAAATATTTGACCTAACAAAGAGATCATTTATTAAAATAAGATATGAAGAAAAAGAACTAATAACAGTTCAGAAGGATTTTTTCAACCACATTCAATCTGATTTAAATTTTGCAAAACACGATCAATCATTTCCAAAAATAGAATTTGACTTTTTGAAAGATATCGAAGAATGCATGTACAATAAAATTGGACAACTTCAAATAATCGACAAACAGCTTTTTGGTGAAGAGATTCAATATTATGTGCCATGGAACTTTAAAGACAGTAATTTTGAAGTCCTTTTAAAGCTGCAATCTGAGTTGATAGACTTGATAAAAGGGAATGCAGATAAAGGATTTATTAGAACAAAAAAGAAATCCATTGAAATACAATTAAAAAAAATGTCTGGTCAAATTGTCCAAGTCCGGTTACATAAAAATCAAATAAAACCTTTACAAAGTTATGCGCAAAGTTATTTTAATCTACTTAAAATAGATTCTGGAAATTATTCATTTGATAATGGGATTGATCTAAAAGGGGTAGAGTTTGTGATATAATTCAACTTTCGCAAGTAAATAATGGTTTGATTTTTAGGTGTTATTAGATGAATTTAATTTGATAATCAGTTTCT
>JBMFIQ010000066.1:0-8626 GCA_049976245.1 Microbacter sp.
ATTTTACAGATATCAGATATTCAAGCAATTAAAAATAGAAATCGACGATTTTTGATTTTTGTCGGTTTATAGTGTTTAAAAATCATTATTATTTTTACTTCAACTACAATTGTATTAATATGATAAGTCAATTATTTCCACTTTCAATCTCAAAGTTATAAGAAGCTAATTATCAAATCTAATTCATTTAATCATACTTAAAGATCAAATCATTGTTTGCTTGCGAAAGTTGAAAGAGTGATCAATGAATGATTGCACCTAAAAAAATAACCATAAAAAAGAGCTAAAGTTTGGATCCTTTAGCTCTTTAAGGTGTTGAATTAAAGCATTTGGCGTGAGCGTTGGCTCGGTTTTACGGATTGATTTTCAAATGGGTAAATGCTTGATTTTCGACCATTTTTTTTACGTCGTAAGGAGCCGGTTTCCCGCCAAGATAGCGATGGAACCAATCTAAATGTGCATCGTAATACAAAGGCATTGATTTGATGACATTAGGCCAGTGACCGTCATTTTTGAAAATAATCAGGCGAGAAGGAATGCCTAAGGTTTGAAGGGTTGTAAAATATTGAATGCTTTGCGTATAAGGCACCCGAAAATCCAATTGTCCCGTGATGATGAGCGTTGGAGTTGCAAAATTTTTGACATATTCGGATGGAGAAAATTTTTTGTAAAGATCGGAGTTCCAAGGTTGGCCTTTCAAGTCAAAATTGGGAAACCAGAGTTCTTCGGTAGCGCCCCATTCTGAACGAAGATCGAAAAGTCCCATCATGGAAGCCAGGCATTTGAATCGTTTGGTTTGTGCCTGAAACCAGTTCATCATGTAGCCGCCGTACGACCATCCCATTGCTCCCATGCGGGTTGAATCGATATAGGAAAGATTGGCCAAGGCGTCGGTCACTTTCATTAAATCCTGAAACGGCTTTCCGCCCCAATCGCCTGAAATTTCGCGTGTAAAAGCCTGTCCGTAGCCTGTTGAACCATGTGGATTGGGGAACGCAACGACGTATCCGGATCCCGGGTAAACCTGCCAATCGCCTCTGAATGAGTTCATCCATTGACTTTGAGGCCCTCCGTGAACATTGAGGATCAACGGATATTTCTTGGTGGGATCAAAATCGTGAGGTTTGACAATGAAGACTTCAATTTTTGAGCCGTCTGTTCCGGCAACCCACATGGTGTCAGCCGGTCTGATATCGACGGTTCTTTCGATTTCCTGATTAAAATGGGTGAGTTGTTTGATCTCTTTTTCGTCTCCAATCTTCATTTTATACATGGCCACCGGTTTTCCTACGGTGCTGGCCGTGAAGTACACAGAACCTTTGTTGTCCACGTCAAAACCGCCAACGGATTGATTTCCGCTCACCGGCTTGATTGTTTCCGAAGCGATGTCAATGTTGTAAATCGGTTCGTATCCTTCCACTTCGCCCGTGAAATAGATGGATTTGGAGTCGGCAGCCCATTTCAAGTCGTCTATCCAGTTGTCGAATGATGAGGTGATGATTTTTGATTCTCCTGTTTGCCGATTGTATAAGGCAATACGAAAGAGGTCCGATTCGTAGCCTGGAATGAGTTGTTTACGGTAAGCAATGTATTTTCCGTCGGGAGAATAGATTGGTGAGCCATCCCAAGCCTTGTTGTCGGCAGTGATGTCTTTACTTTCGCCTCCCGTTACGGGAACGATGAACAAGTCGGCATTGGTTGAGGCTTCGGGATGAGCATCGTGATTTGATACATAACATAATTCTTTGCTGTCGGGTGAAAAATTATATCCAATGCCACCGCCGAGCATGAAAGTGGGCGATACAAATTTTCCCGGAGTGACATCGGTGTAAGTGTGGGTGACGGTGTTGTAAACAATGATGTGCGAATATTTGCCGGCAGCATATTCGGTCCAATGTCTGAACAACAAATGATCGGCAAGATAGGCTTGAACGGGACCATTTGTTGCCAACGAGTCCGTGATTTCGTTACATCGGCTGTTGGCACCACATTCGGGATAAACTTCGGAGGCAAAGGCAATCAACTTGTTGTCGGGCGACAAGACAGGTGCATCAACCCCCATGGAGAAGCGGGTGATTTGTTTTGTTTGGCGAGTAACGAAGGAATAAAAATAGACCTGCGCGGTTTTAGAAGCATTGGAAACAAAATACAAGCCATCTCCGTTTTTTGTCCAAATCGGGTTGCTATTTCCTTTTCCATTGGTAGTCAACGGTTTTTGGTTGGTTCCGTCGGCATCCATCACATAGAGGTCGGTCATGGCTTTGCCTTTTGGCAAGTCGTAACGTGTTAGGACAAAGGCAATCTTTTTCCCGTCGGGAGAAAGTGTCGGCTGTGAAACCGATTGAATTTTATACAGGTCAGCAATGGTAAACGGCTGTTTTTGAGCAAACATGTTTTGGCTGCCGACAAAGATAATGAGAACTGCTAAGTACAATAATCGATTCATAAAAAAGAATTTATAAAGGTTAAAGTCATTTTGACTGAGAATTTGAATTTTTTGTTGATCCACCAAAGCGCTTTTACAAGATAATATTTTACAGCGATAAAGCTTTCAAAAGTACAAAATAATTTTTGAATCTTCAGTTTGTCCCGTCAAGGAGCTTGATTGATCTTTGGTTCTTTGATGTTCATTTGGTTGACGGCAATTCACATCAAAAGTTAACGTTTTTTATGGTTCTATTTTTTTAATGGGACATACAACCAAAGAAATTACTATCTTTGTTGATGACGAACAGAGGCAGGAAATTCATCTTTTAAATTGAAATGATATGATAAAACATTTAGTATTCTGGAGGTTAAAAGAGGAGGCATTCGGCAATAACAAAGCCACCAATGCCTTGTTGATCAAAAAAAAACTGGAAGATTTGAATGGTCAGATTGAAGGGTTGATTCATTTGGAAGTGGGCATTGATTTTTCAAAAAAGGAGGATAGTTATGATGTGGCATTGTATGCTGAATTTGAATCGCGCAATGCGTTGGCATACTATCAGGAACATCCCAAGCATAAGGAGATTCAACAATTTGTAAAGGCTGTTCGAACCGATCGTTGTGCGGTGGATTATGATTCGAGTCTTAAAATGAATACCCCTAATAACTGATTGAGTTGTTTATCAAAGCATAAAAAAAACTTCATGCATCGTCAAGATTCATGAAGTTTTTTTTATGCTTAACCGGCAAATCGGCCAAAGAAGTGGCAAAGATGGATTAATAAACTGTTTCGCCCAATGCAATTTTCAATTGATAAAGGCTTACGGTATAATCGATTTGTGTTTTCAGAAGAGACAATTCGCTTTCGGCCAGATTGACGGCGCTGTCGAGCAGATCCAAGTTGGTAATGCTGCCGCTTTCATAACTGACTTGAGCCAAGTGATACGCTTTTTTTGCCTGTCTGACCTGCATGGTGGCTTCAGTGACTTTTTGTTGCGCCGAACGGGTGTTTTCGTAACTTTGAATTACATTGCTTTCTACATTGCGTTTTGTTAAGTCCTGGTCCTGAAGAGCACTTTCAATTTGGGCTTTGGCTGCCATCCGATTGTATTTGGTACGCGAGGCGTCAAAAATAGGAATGTTGAGGCTTACGCCGACTAAATAGTTGGCTTTCATGGCATTTAAGTCGGGAATGTAGCCGTTTTTGTATCCACCGTTGGCCATAAAGTTGAACGATGGATTGTTGGCAACGTTGACTTGCTTTAATTGCAGTTGAGCCAACAACATTTTTTGTGTGGCTATTTTCATCTCTTCGCGTTGACGAAGTGCTTGAGCAATGAGGGAATCATTTTGAATGATTGTCATGGGCGCCGTGAGGTCATTCTTAACGGTCAACGGATTGGTTTGTGGCTTGCCGAGTAGTGCATTTAATTGGCTTTGAGCAATTTTGAGTGAAGTTTCCAAATCAGTTCTTTGATTTTCAATGGCAGAAATGCGCACCTGAGTGGTTAGGATTTCATATTCTGTGGCTGATCCGGTGGCAGCTTTTTTCTGAATAAAATGCAGGTGATCATATAAATTTTTGAGTTCATCGTCTTTTATCTTGATGGCCTGTTGCAAATAGTCAATGCTGTAAAATCCGTTGATCACGATCAAGGAGAGTTGTTGTTTCAATTGCGATTCATTCAGCTTGGCCAACTCGCTGTTTTGTTTTGCATAATCCACCCCAGCTTTCGTCTTTCCAAAGTCGTAAATGTTTTGATCCAGGTTAATGGTAGCATTGTAATTGTTGGAAGGATTCATTTGAAACGTTCCCAAGCCGGGAAATGTGATCGTAGTGGTCGGATTGAGGTGTGCATACGATGATGAAAAGGAGATATTGGGTAAATATCTTGATTTTGAAAGGCCGATTTGGGCGTTGGCTGCAATGATGGCTTGTCGGGCTTCCTGAATTGTCGGGTAAGTAGCCATGACTTGCTTGAGTGCTGTTGATAGCGACAGCGAATCATTGATCGGTGTTGATGACGATTGTGCCACTACACGGGATGCTCCGAACGGGCTTAATAAAATTGTTGTTAGTAGTGCAAAAAAAACTGCACGATGTTTGATGATTTGGTTCATACGTCTATTTTTATTTTTAACGCTAAGAATGGAACTCGTCAAATCGTCATTTTCTAGAGCATAAGCGCTTTTTATGGCTCGTTTCAAATTGACGATGCGACGGATTCGTTTCATTATTCTTGAGGTTTAATTTGATGAATCATATTTTTTTTCTTTGTTTTCAATACAATGACCGGCAGAACGCCCATGATCGTGATCAGCGCAGCCATTAAGAAATCATCGTTTACGCCTTGAATAAAAGCTTGATTGCTAATGTTCGAAATTAATAAATATTCAGCCTGCTTCATGGCGGTCACAAATCCTGAGCCGACGTGTTGTTGCGCAAAAAATGTCAAGCCGTGAATGACGTTGTGAAATTCTTGCGAACGCGGTAATACCGATTCGCCATACACTTGCGAATGAAAACTGACGCGAGCTGTCAACAGCGTGGTTAAAAATGCCACTCCGATGCTTCCT
The DNA here is from genome assembly GCA_049976245.1 of Microbacter sp. Classification (GTDB taxonomy): domain Bacteria; phylum Bacteroidota; class Bacteroidia; order Bacteroidales; family Paludibacteraceae; genus Microbacter. The sequence continues at coordinate 5,005 of JBMFIQ010000066.1, forward strand.
CCAATTTGTCGAATGGAATTGGTGATGCTCGATGCTTGAGCCATTTTATGTTGAGGAATGGTTAAAAGGGAAATTTGATTTAACGGAGTAAACATGATTCCCATGGCAAAGCCTCGAATGTAGAGAGAAAGCATGATGTGTGGCCTTTCGGTCAAAAACGATAGATCCGAGTTAATCCAGAGGCTGATGGCCAGCAGAATGATGCCAAGGATGATCGGAATTTTAGGATTTGATTTGTCCGCAATCACTCCCGAAATGGGAGCCATGATTCCCTGAATGATTCCAACGGGAAGAAACACGGCCCCTGATTGGAAGGCGGTGTAATCCATTGCATTTTGCAAATAGAGCGGCAACAGAAACGTGCTTCCAAACATCCCGATACTGAAAATCAGGATGACCAAATTGCTCAACCCGAAGTTTCGGTCTGCCAACAGTCGAATGTCCAACAACGGATTTTCGGTGGTCAGTTCTCGGGTGACAAAAATGGCTAAGGCAATGATCGAAATGGCAAAACAGGCTAAAATATAAGGCGCTGTCCAACCTTCCGCATTGGTCGATGCATTGCCTTCCGAAAGAGCATACAAAAGCACGGGAAGGAAAATGACGACGGAGACGAACCCAATTAAATCGAATTTACGAACGGTTTCGTTCACGAATTCACGTTGGATGATGATGGTTAGTGCCAGGGCAATAATGCCAATAGGAACGTTCACATCAAAGATCAATTGCCAACTGTAGTTGTCAACCAGATATCCGCCGATGAGTGGCCCGAATGAAACGGAGGCTGCTGCGGCAATGGCCCAGAAACCCAATGCAATGCCCCGTTGTTTGATGGGAAATTCCCGCAACACAATGGCCATCCCCAAAGGTTGAACCATACCGCCTCCCAACCCTTGAATGACGCGGGATGAGATGAGCATGGTTTCGTTTTGGGAAATTCCGCAAAGCATTGATCCAAACGTGAAGAGAAATAAACCCCAGAAATAGAGTTTCTTATATCCAAAACGATCGGCCAACCAGCCTGAAGTGGGCAGCATGGCAGCCATTGCCAGCATGTATCCCGTGATGACCCATTCGATGGTAGAAAGTCCAACACCGAAAGACGCCATGATTTTTGGTAAGCCGACGTTGACAATGGTTGAGTCCAACACTGCCATGAACGTTCCCAACATTACGTTTCCCAAAACAAACCATTTGTACGAAGGATTGCTTGGATGATAGGGAGAAGTTCTGGGTCGAAGGACGCGTCGAATCTTATGAGAAGTTGATAGCTTGCGCATTATTTCTTTACAATTTTAATCACGGCAGACATGCCAGTTTTAAAGATAAATTGATTTAAATTTTTTCCGTCTTCCGTTCCGTCAATGGATATTTTTACGGGAACGCGTTGCGTGACTTTGGTAAAGTTTCCCGAAGCATTGTTGGGTGGAATCAGCGAAAACTGTGATGCTGTGCTGGCGCCGATGTAAAATATTTTTCCGGTAAATGTGAAGCCCGGATAGGTATCGAGGGTAAAGAGTGCTTTTTGCCCGATAAAGAGATGTTCCATTTTGGTTTCTTCCAAATTGACCAAAACCCAAAAATGACCCGTATTGTTCAGGGTGAAAATAGCCTGTCCCACTTGAGCCAAATCGCCCGGCAATTGCCAACGTTTGGAAATAATCCCGTCACAAGGTGCATACAGTCTGGTGTTTGCTAATTGTGTGTTGATGACTCCCAATTGAGTTTTAGCCGTTTCAATGGCTGCAATGGCACTGTTGATCTGTGTTTTGGATACCTGAATCATTGCCTGTGCCGCATCAACTTGAGCTTTAGCTGCTTCTTCCGCCTTTTTGAAATGGTCAAATTGTTCTTTGGGAATCACTCCACCCGCAAATTGAGTTTTAGCTCGGTTGTAGTCTTCTAATGCTCTTTGCCAGTTGATGTAGGCCACTTTGCTGTTGTCAGTGTTCAGTTGATAATTGGCTTGTGCCTGAGCTTCCGCTGCCTTGGTTTGAATGATGGAAGCAAGCACTTGTTGGCGTTGCGCAATCAGATCGGCGCTGTCCAAAACTGCAACCAATTGTCCTTTTTTCACCGTATCGCCCTCATCAACAAACAAATGATCAATTCGTTCCACAATTTTTGGGGTGATGGAAAGGTTATCTGAATCAACGTAGGCATCATCGGTTTGCAGGTAATGGGCATAATCTTCATACCAATAGATGCCTGCTACAAAAACTAAAAGAATGATGATGGTGACCGGAATATAAACCTTCAAATTTTTTTTGGTGATTTTCTTAATTTTCATACGTCTTTTTTTATATTTATAACATTAAGGATGCATGGGGACTTGCTAAAAAGTCATTCTTTTAAGTATCATCTTTTTTCGGCTGGTTCATGTTTATAATATGGATCTTATCATGTTATATCGAATCATTTTAAATGATTTTTTTGGTTGAGTTTGTTTTGTCTTCGTCAGGATGCTTTCATCTATTTCAATGCAAAAGATTATTTTTTTGAATGATCACAAGGCGATGTGACATTGAAACTGAGAACAAGGAGTTCTTTCAATGTCTCCGAAGCTTCTGCCAGTTGCTCTATTTGATGGTCGGTCAATTGTCTGATTTTGTTTCGCATCTCTTCGGTAATTTCGCGCTTGACGATTTCATATTGCGATTCTCCTTTCGGAGTGATGTGAATGTTGATGATACGGCGATCGTTTGTGTCGGGAATTCGTTCAACCAGCTTTTCTTCGATCAGTTTATCCACCAATACGGTAACGTGTGGTTTCGGCATGGATAATTTTCTCCCGATCTCCGACATGGTTAAAGTGTGGTATTTGTTGAGAAGCCCCATGATAAAAAGTGAACCGGGATTGAGATTGGTCTTTGATCGCAACTGTTTCGAAAAACTTTTGGAAATCAGTGGATGAAGTGTCGATAGATTATCCACAATCTTATCAATAATGCGTGTTTTTTCCATTGATTGGCTCTCGATGATTGTGATTTTTAATGGTTACAAAGTTACAACTATTTCAAAGTGTAAATCAATAGGTTTAAATATTTTTATATCAAGTTTTTTTTGTAAACTTTTAATCTTCGGGAAATCAGGCCAATGAATTATTGATCGCAGATGGTTCATTGATTATTTTCTGGTTCTTCGCTATGCTTTACCTTAAAGGAACAATTCCACAGAGGCTTTATTCCATTCTGCTTGTATCGGATTTCTTTAGAAAAGAGTATCTTTGCCCCACAACAAACGTTAATCGCTTTCGAGAAAGTCCCGTAATTTTGCCGATGCTTAGATGCATTCAAAGGTCAATCATTGGGGAGAGTCGCTTATCCATGATACCGCATGAAGAAAAGCTAATCAGCTTAAGTTGGCAGTTGTTGCTCGTGATTTTGTTTGAAACGTGCATGCTCTTTTAGGAGGGAATAAGTTTCACATAGTCATTAAAAATCAATTAATTACGTATGAAACGAGCCGTTAAAATAGCTTATGCTCAAGAGAATGAATGTTTTGACCCGTTCCATGCAACCTTAGTTTTAACATAAAAAATAGATGTATGAAACCCCCATGACAATCAATTGACGCCCGAGAGAATGAAAATAAAGAGGGCAGAGAGAGGTAGTTTTTCTAT
>JBMFIQ010000067.1:0-8433 GCA_049976245.1 Microbacter sp.
CCCGCTTGCGGGGACAAAAAGTAAGTCAGGGTCACAGGGGCGGAAGCCCCTTGTAATGAACATGCGAAAGTTGAATTGTTTAATGTTTTAATTATGAGAAAAGAAAAAGAAAAGTATCTTTTACCTTGTTTTCGTCGTTGGACACGAAAACCGTATGCCGTTTTTAACAGCCTTCACACAACGGTAAAGATTGGTGTGTTGGGAATTGCCATGTTGTCGTCCGTCCCTTTGTCGGGGCTTTCGCAGTCAAATGAGCAACAAGGCAACCATCGAACCATTCAGCTCAAGGAGGTGGAAGTCAATAGCGATTGGCCGCCTGCGCCACAACAATTGATTAAAGTGGTGGCTATCATCACACGACAGGAAATTGCCCATGCGGCCGTTCAAAATCTTCAGGGACTTCTGCGTTACGTGCAAGGTATCGACTTGCGCACACGTGGCGCTGAAAATGTTCAGGCAGACATCAGCCTTCGCGGAGGCACTTTTGACCAAACAGCCATTCTTCTCAACGGTGTAAACCTCACAGATCCTCAAACCGGTCATTTTGATTTAGACATTCCGTTGGATATCCATTTGATCGATCACATTGAAATACTTTACGGTCCCGATGCATGGACAGCAGGCTCCATTGCATTCAGCGGCGCCATCAACATTGTCACCCGACAAATTTTTCACAGTTCACTTCATGCGCAATTGTCTGCAGGCGCTTACAATTATCAACAAGCTTCCGGATACGGATTCCTCAACCAAGGAAATTGGAGAGTGACTGCAGGGATCAATCACTCCCAAAGCACCGGCTTTTCAACCAACACCGATTTCCACATCAACAATGCTTACGCCAACATCCGATTGCTTACGCACCATTCCGGACAATGGATGATGCAATGGGGCATGCAAAGCAAAAATTTCGGGGCCGACAGCTTCTACTCTCCCAGCTTCCCCGATCAGTACGAACAAACCCGCACGCTGTTAGCTTCACTTGAATACAAGCAACGATGGGGGTCATTGCTCCTTACCGTCAATGGTTTTTATCGACGCCATCACGATATGTTTACGTTGTTCCGCGATCAGAGCTCCGCTCCTTCATGGTTTTTGGGGCCAAACTATCACTTAACCGACATTTTTGGCTCTTTCGTGCAGTTGGCTTATTCGTCGATAGCCGGCACCACATCGCTGGCAGGCGATTTTCGCTCGGAACACATCTTCAGCAATGCTTTGGGACTTCCATTGCCAGAACCTGTTTACGATCCCTATTCCGGCAAAAAGGTTTTCACCAAAGGAGCATTGCGGCAATATGGCTCTTTCTCGCTGAAACAGGTGAAAAACATCCGCCAATGGACCTTGGGTGCGGGCATCCTGGGCAGCGGAAACAACGATTTCGGATTCCATCTCTATGCTGGAGGAAATGTGGATTATGCCTTTAATGAACACTTTACGGGCGGATTTTGGCTTCACAATTCATATCGGTTGCCAACGTTTACCGATCTTTATTACACCAGCCCAACGCAGGTGGGAAACGCTCAATTGAAACCCGAAGAGGCCTTTAACACCGATGTACATCTTCTTTGGACGCCTGCGGCCTGGACGTTTCGGGCTGCTTTTTTTCAACGCAACGGACATCGCATCATCGACTGGGTTCGTTTGCCGGGAACCAGCGTGTGGCACAGTCAAAACTTAACCCATGTCAATTCCGACGGCATCGAACTGGCTGCGGATTATCGAGCCGGACTTTCATGGTTACAAAAAATTCATCTCGATTACACCTATTTGAAAGTATCAAAAAACAGTCAGCAATATGTCTCGCTCTATGCCACCGACTATCTTCGCAATGAGTTGCGCATCCGTATTGATGAACCCATTTGGTCGGCTTTGTCGGCTTCGTGGCAATGGAGCTACAGCGATCGGGCAGGAACTTACCTCAACATCAAAACCAACCGAGAAACCACTTTTTCACCTTATTGGCTTTGTGACTTGAAACTGATGTGGGACAAGCCGGTGTATCAACTCTTTGCTGAGGCGGACAATCTTCTGAACACCACCTATTTTGATTTTGGAAACGTACCGCAACCCGGCCGATGGATCAAGATCGGACTGTCAGTGAAAATATGATGTGTTCGTTTATTCAAGATATTTTCGTTCAAAAGCCCTTCATCATGTGAGGGCTTTTTTTTATCTTTGTCAAAAAACCAAAAGAAAAGGCATTGTAAACAAGATAAACACATGAAGGGATTCAACACGTGGTGGTTTTTTTCGTTGTTGGCTGCTTTGTTTGCCGCATTGACAGCCATTCTGGCCAAAATAGGCATTCGCGGCATTTCATCCGATGTGGCCACAGCCATCCGAACCGTTTTTATTTTGCTCATAGCTTGGGGCATTGTTTTTGCTCGCAATGAAGGTCAAGCCGTCATGCTGTTAAATAAAACCAACTGGATCTTTTTAGGTCTATCAGGAGTGGCTACCGGATTGTCGTGGATCTTTTACTTCAAAGCGTTGCAATTGGGGAAAGTATCGCAAGTAGCGCCTGTTGACAAGATGAGTGTTGCCATAGCCATCATTTTATCGGCCATTTTTTTGAAAGAAGTCATTACTTGGAAAATTGCTCTTGGAGCATTGCTCATCATTGGAGGCACGCTGGTGCTGATTTTTTAACCTCAACCGTTTTTATTTACATTCTTATTATGGCTCTAAGTTCTATCATCCCATTTTTGACTGAGTTAAAAGAAAACAATCAGCGCGATTGGTTTGCGCTCAGGAAAAACGATGTGGCTCAATTGCAAGGGGAATTTTCCGCGTTTATTCAGCAGGTCATCGACGGCATTGCCTTTTTTGATCAGGAGTTGAAAGGTGTTGATGCCAAGAATTGTGTTTTCCGATTGTATCGCGACATTCGTTTTTCTCCGGACAAAACGCCTTACAAGACCCATTTTGCCGCCTACATGGCTGCCGGAGGAAGAAAAAGTCCTCGCGCCGGCTATTATCTGCACATTGAACCAAACGATTGCTTCATCAGCGGCGGAATCTATTGCCCTGAAAAGGATATTTTGAAGGCGTTGCGCAAAACCATTCACGAAAACATCGACGAATGGGAAGAGGTAGTGCAAAAAACGGAAACCTTTTTCCCTGAGCGTTACGGCGACCGTGATAAATTGAAAAAAGTACCGGCGGGTTTTTCCCCCGACGATCCAGCCACTGATTGGCTTAAATACAAACATTATATTTTCAGCCGTTCGTTGGATGACCATTTTTATGCACAACACGACATCGTCCCGACGGTTGTTTCCATGTTTCAGCATGCCGTTGAAATGAACCGATTTATCAATTTTGTCATTGACGAACTGTCTCATGATCAGGCTTCTTTTTGATTTTTCTCGTGTTGACGCTTCCTTGCCGAATGCAAAATTTCATTGTCCGTGCGTTGATTGTTTGAGCTGTTGGCATGGCAAAGTGTCATCAAGAACGAAATTTCAGAAAAAAAATGTCGTTATTCAACTCAACCGTGTTGCATTCATCAATTTATAGGGTTATATTTGTAACACTAAAAAAAGGACAGAACTACCTCATTCATCAAGCGTATGATTGTTGCCGACTTAAAAGATGCCGCCTTTTACGAAATGATGCATCCGCTTTTCAAACAAGCCTTTGATTACATCAGACAACACGATGTTGATCAGCTTCCGACAGGGAAAACGGAACTCAACGGTGATCGGTTGTTGCTCACCGTGGCCGAAATGCAGGGAAAAGATCGCAGTCTGGCCATGATTGAAACACATCAGCAATATATTGATATTCAGATGCCCATCCTGGGTGTCGAAACCATTGGCTGGCGTGCCGGCGTCGATTGCCATGTCGTTTCAAAAGTTTACGATGCGGACAATGACATTGCTTTTTTCGAGGATCAGCCTACGGCTTTTATTACCTTGCATCCCGGTCAGTTTGTCATCTTTTTCCCTCATGATGGACACGCTCCGGGCATCTCCGACAAGGCCATTCGTAAAATCATTTTCAAAGTCAAGATATAATATACGCTGAAACCAACATGCGAAGGTTTCGTCCCCTCAAAAACTAACGCTTAACCAGCCAATCGTTTCAATATGCCGTCACTCAACATCCTTAAGCAAGATCCATGGTTGCAACCATTTGCCCACGCCATCGAAGGAAGACATCAACATGCCGTTGAAAAAGAAAAAGAGCTCACCGAAAATCGAATGAGTTTAGCCGATTTTGCCACAGGGTATCTCTATTTTGGTTTGCATAAAACAGAAACCCAATGGGTGTTTCGTGAATGGGCGCCTCATGCTTCGGCCATCTTTTTGATTGGTGACTTCAATGGTTGGCGTGAAGAGCTCGATTTTCAATTGCATTCTCTCGAACATGGTGTTTGGGAAATTTCTCTGCCTCTCGACAGCCTCCGTCACGGACAGCTGTATAAGCTGATGATGCATTGGCACGACGGTATGGGTGAACGTGTTCCTGCATGGAGTCGAAGAGTCATTCAGGATGAACAAACCAAAATATTCAGCGCGCAGGTGTGGGATCCCGAACAACCTTACGAATTTAAAATCAAATCATTCAAACCCACAACTGATCCGCTCTTGATCTACGAGTGCCACATTGGGATGTCGGGCGAAGCGGAAAGCATTGCTTCCTATCATGATTTTCAGGATCGGGTGCTTCCGCGAGTTGCCGAACTGGGGTACAACTGCATTCAAATCATGGCCATTCAGGAACATCCTTATTACGGGTCGTTTGGTTACCATGTGTCCAATTTTTTTGCCGCTTCATCGCGTTTTGGCACACCCGAAGCCTTGAAAAGCCTCATCGATGCTGCTCATGCGCTGGGAATAGCCGTCATCATGGATATTGTCCATTCTCATGCCGTTAAAAACGAAGTGGAAGGATTGGGGCGCTTTGACGGTACGCCCGATCTCTACTTTTATTCGGGAAGTCGGCGTGAACATCCGGCTTGGGATTCTTTGTGTTTTGATTACGGTAAAAACGAAGTGCTTCATTTCCTGCTTTCCAACTGTAAGTTTTGGCTGGATGAATATCATTTTGACGGATTCCGTTTTGACGGCGTCACTTCCATGCTTTATTACAGTCACGGTTTGGGCGAGTCATTCACTTCATACAACGATTATTACAACGGCTATCAGGACGACAATGCTATTTGTTATCTGACGTTGGCCAACAAAGTGATTCACCAGGTCAATCCTCATGCCATTACCATTGCCGAAGAGATGAGCGGGCTGCCCGAGCTGGCTACTTCGTTCGAAAACGGGGGCATTGGGTTCGATTATCGGATGGCCATGGGAATTCCCGACTTCTGGATTAAATTAATCAAAGAAAAAAAGGATGAGGAATGGGCGCCAGGATCCATTTTTTACGAACTGACCAATCGTCGGGTCAATGAAAAAACGGTCAGTTATGCCGAAAGTCACGATCAGGCACTGGTAGGCGACAAAACCATCATTTTCCGGTTGATTGATGCTGATATGTATTGGCACATGCAGATTGGGAATACGACGCTGGCTGTGAATCGCGGAGTGGCTTTGCACAAAATGATCCGACTCATCACGGCCACTACCATGAACGGGGCTTACCTCAACTTTATGGGCAATGAATTTGGTCATCCCGAATGGATCGATTTTCCGCGAGCAGGCAATGGATGGTCGTTCAAATATGCCCGCCGCCAATGGAGCTTGTTGGAAAATGATCAATTGCTTTATCGCTGCCTGAACGATTTCGACAAAAGCATGATTCATCTGATCAACCAATCGCCACAGTTCAATTTATGGCCTATCACCTTATTGTGGGATAAAACCGACGATCAGGTTTTGGCCTATCAACGCAATGATCTCATTTTTATTTTCAATTTCAATCCCATCCGCTCATTTACCGATTACGGCTTCCTGACGATGAAAGGATCGTACAAAACGGTGCTTAACACCGATTCAGTGTCGTTTGGCGGGTTTGGATTGATTGATGAATCCATTGAACATTTTACCCATTTTGATCCGCTATACAAAGATCAAAACAAAGAATGGCTCAAAGTGTATCTGCCTTCACGGACGGCTTTGGTGCTTCGACGCCAATCGTGACGCGAAGCGTTGCCGTGGTTATTTGGTGTAAAAATCAATCATTTTTTGAATGGCTTCCTGACAAGCCGGACAGAAAACATTGCCGTTGAAAGTTTTCATCAAACAATCCTGATAGGCGCGATACATCCCTTTCGGTTCGTAGCCTGCCCCTTCAAAAGCTCCTACGGTTTGTTGATATGCTGCGACAGCCGGCGTGGGAATGGGCGTACCAGGTTTGATCAGGTGTTTCCATTTTCGGCCAAAATCTTTCAAGGTGGTGATGTTAGGTTCCCAAGGTTCAATATTCAAATTATAAAAAACGCCGTAAGTTGTACTGTCGTTGTAATACTCATCGGCCAATCCGGCAAATCCGTGTCCAAACTCGTGAATCAAAATCTTGGCCGACTGCTTGTTGCTGTTGACAGCCACACAATAATCGTTGAAAATGGCTCCTCCACCGTAGATGGGACTGTTCACCAGAATGTAAATTTGATCGTAAGGGGCATTTGCCGCCAAATCACGGACGCTTTTATTGTCTGTGGTCATCAGATAACGTTCGCTGCCAAAGGTGTCATAGCTTGTGTTCAGGATGGTGTTTTTCCAGATGCCGTCTAAGGGTCTGTCTGCTCCCGATTGTTCCGAAGGGGCAAGGATTGCCCTGAAATTGAATTGATCTTCATTCTTCGTGTAAGGCGCCACCGTGAAAAAATCACGTACAAACTTCTGACAATCATTGATAAATTCTCCCATTTGCGCTAAGGTATAGCCTTCAGGCAGAATGACCACATCGACTTTTTGTGCCGGATCGCCCTTCACTTGAACATCGAACGAGGGATAAACCAATCGGTGATCTTTCCTGATCAATGTACTCCCCGTATCGACCTCGCAGGTAAACTTTTTATGAAAATGACCGTTCCAATCCCGACTGTAAAGTTCAATGCGCACTTTTTCCTTCGGGAAAGGCATCACTACCGTTTCCGAAAAGGTACGGTTCATCTTTTTGGCTTCAGGCGTTGTTTGCCACTCCCTGAAAAGCGTGGAATAGCCCCGTGAATAGAGCAATGAGTCATTGTCGGTATTAAATATTTTGACGTAATAGTTGCCGTAATTCATTGTATCCACTAAGTTAACATGCGAACCACCCCAGTATGGTTCCTTGATGAGCTCGTCGAATGTATATGTTTCTGTGCTGTCGTTCCCGCTGTGATAGTAATCCAATCGTAATGTTTTGTTTTCGAAATAGCGGTTAAACTGTGCCTGAACTTGTAGCGTTGCAAAACAAAGGACGAAATAAAGAAAAGGTTTCATACGTCTATTTTATTTTTTAATATTAAGGATGTATGGAACTCGCCAAATAGTCATTTTCTTGAGCATAAGCTGTTTTAATGGCTCGTTTCATACGTCTATTTTATTTCTGTTTTTAATACTAAGGATATTTTGAATTCTCCAAATAATCATTCGCTTGAGCATAAGTTCTTTTTATGTGTCAGTCATTGATTTGAAGGGTTGTATCAGCTGTATCGATGTTGAGTAAGCTCGTTTTGTTGGGTAAAATTTGCGGCTCACTCATTGGATTGGGATAAATCCAAGCCGTCAATTTTTTGTGTTAAAGTTACCAAAGTATTTCTTAGATGATTCAAGCATACATCTGTTTTTTGTTTGCCCTATATGCTGGAGAGCAATCAAAGCATTGAACCCTCAAGTCATCTTGCATCAATCGAAACAGAAACTGCTTCCATCTCATCTCTCAACAGTTCCTTTTCAATGGGCGGATGGCTTGACGTTGCAAATGTAGGATTTTAAGTTTAATTGGCTCAGGAATCTTGACCAATTTTTCAGGTTTTGATGCCATCAATGGGATAAGACGGCAATGCGATGTTGTATAAGCCCCGAAAAACTATGCTTGAAGAAACCGGATTGCCATCCAATTTAAAACGGAATGTCTGCACTGTTCGGGTCTTGTTGTTTGTACTGCTCGGTTCAGGCTATTAGTACAACACGGGTCAGAGTGTCAGTACAACTCGGTTCAAGGTGTTAGTGATTACCGACTAAAGGTCTTTTCGCTTCTCGACGAAAACACTATTCGATTACCGACTAAAGGTTTCATCGTTTTTCGATGAAACATGCGTTTCCTTCAAATCAACCAGGTTATCTTTTTTTCGAGGTGCTATCATTCATTTATCACGCTTTCAACTATTGCAAGCAAATAATGATTTGATTTTTAGGTGTGATAAAATGAATTTATTTTGATAATCAGCATTTCAAGAGTCCTTTTGTTAAGTAATTCAACTTTCGCAAGTAAATAATGGTTTGATTTTTAGGTGTTATTAGATGAATTTAATTTGATAATCAGTTT
>JBMFIQ010000068.1:0-7557 GCA_049976245.1 Microbacter sp.
TATCTACTTGCTGTTTACAAACAGAAAAGATGTTGTAGAAAGAATTGTAAACAAAAAGTTGTAATTTTGACTTTTTCTAGGCCGATTCAATGATTGTGTCGGAAGAGCAGTTCATGCAGATCAATAAAATTGACAATTGTAATGAGTTTTTGCTCCAGTGTATGGCTGTTTTAGCGAGTTCCATACATCTTTAGCGTTAAAAATTAAAATAGACGTATGAAAAAAATTGGTATTGTCGGCGGCTTGGGACCTGAGTCAACGGTGGCTTATTATCAGGAAATTATTCGTTCTTTTCAATCGGATGGGTATTCGTCCAATTATCCTGACATCGTGTTGTTGAGCGTGAATCTTTACGAATTTATGCATTACATGCAGCATGAGCAATATGAGCAGGCTACTCAATTTTTGCTGAATCAGTTGATGCGGTTGAAACAGGCTGGTGCCGATTTTGCTGCCATCAGCGCCAATACGCCTCATTTGTTTTTCCCCGCTTTGAGAGATCGTTCTCCTTTACTCTTAATCAGCATCGTGGAAGCTGCCTGCGATCGTGCTTCGGAGTTGAACCTGAAGCGTTGCGGATTGTTTGGAACGGCTTTTACCATGAAGTCAACATTTTATCAAGAGGTTTTCGCACAGCGTCAAATCGAGATCGTGGTACCTGATGAAGGGGATCAACGGTTTCTTCAGGAAAAGCTTTTTTCGGAAATTGAATTGGGCATTTTCAAAGATGAAACACGTCAGGATTTAATTCGGATTATTCAAAAGATGATTGATCAACAACACATTGATTCATTGATTCTTGGATGTACCGAATTTCCGTTGATTCTCACAGAACCTTCATATGCCGGCATTCCCATGCTGAATACAACTTCCATTCATGTGCAACGCATTGTGGCGTTTTGCAAAGCTGATTGATTCCCATTATGATACACTATTCCGCTTCTTATACCGATCAATATCAACTGACCATGTCGCAGGTCTATTTTTTGAAAGGACATGCTTCGACTCGCGTGGTGTTTGATTATTTTTTTCGTAGTCTTCCTTTTAATGCCGGATACGCTGTTTTTGCAGGGTTGGAGGATTTGTTGGAACTTTTGGAAACGCTTCGTTTTGATGCTTACGATCTCGATTTTTTGAAAGAGAAGGGATTTCATCCCGATTTTTTGCGCTATCTGAAAGATTTTCGTTTCAATGGTAACATTTATAGCAGTTTGGAAGGTGATGTGGTTTTCCCGCTTCGGCCTATTTTGCAAGTAGAGGGCACTGTGATTGAAGCTCAAATCATTGAAACTATTTTGTTAAATATCTTGAATTTTCAAACGCTCATTGCTACCAAAGCAAGTCGAATGCGCCATGCAGCCGGCGATAAACAACTGATTGATTTTGGTTTAAGACGTGCTCAAGGAGTGGCTGGTTATTATGCGAGCAGAGCAGCCTACATTGGTGGATTTGATGCCACAAGCAATGTTCGTGCCGGACGTGACTACGACATTCCCATTTCGGGCACCATGGCACATTCATTCATTGAAACGTATGACGATGAACTTTCGGCTTTTATGGATTTTGCCGAAATTCACCCCGACAACGCTATTTTGTTGGTTGACACGTACGATACGTTAGGCAGCGGCGTGCCCAATGCCATTCGAGTAGCCAAATGGATGGAAGAGCACGGCCACAAAATGAAAGGAATTCGTTTGGATAGCGGCGATTTGGCTTACTTGGCCAAAACCAGTCGGAAGATGTTGGATGAAGCAGGATTGCAGGATGTTAAAATTTCGGTGTCCAATCAATTGGATGAATACATCATTAAAAGTCTTCAGGATCAACGTGCCCCGATTGATGTGTTTGGTGTAGGAACCAATTTGATTACGGGGCATCCCGATTCAGCCCTGGACGGTGTTTACAAATTGGCTTGTGCCGACGGAAAACCACGCATCAAACTTTCCGAAAATGTTGCAAAAATTACGTTACCTCATCGAAAACAGGTGTTTAGAATGAAAGATGCAGACGGAAATTTTGTAGGCAGCGACGCAGTGGTGTTGGCTTCCGAACACGATGTTCGCATGATGTATCATCCGCTTTATCCACATAAATTTCAATCATTGGAGAAATTTGAAAAAGAACCGCTTTTGCATAAAGTCATGGAAAAAGGGGTGCGGCTGCAGAAAAGCAAATCGCTGTCGGAAGTGGCAGCTTACAGTAAAGAACGTTTGTCCAAATTACCGGAGGAATACAAACGGTTTGATTATCCCCATATTTACAAAGTGGGTTTAAGTGCCGCTTTGATGAAAGAAAGAGACAAACTGATCCTAAAATATAAAAAGCGCTAATCATGGAAGCCTTGATTATTATTGATATGCAAAATGATTTCATGCCGGGCGGGGCGCTGGCTGTTCCGGAAGCCGATCAGATGATTCCGGTTATTAATACGTTGCAAACTCATTTTGAACTGGTTGTGGCAACTCAGGATTGGCATCCTCGAGGGCATGTGAGTTTTGCATCTTCGCATGCTGGGAAAAAACCTTTTGAAAAAATGATGTTAAACGGCATTGAAGAAACACTTTGGCCTGATCATTGCATTCAGGGAACCCGTGGGGCTGACTTCTCCGATCAATTAAACACTCAAAAGATAGCTGCCGTGTTTCGTAAAGGAATGAATCCCAAAGTGGATAGTTACAGCGGCTTTTATGATAATCATCATCTCATTGCTACGGGGTTATCGGGATATCTTCGAGAGAAAAAAATTCGAACCCTCTATTTTTGCGGCGTTGCAGCGGACGTGTGCGTTTATTTCTCGGTGATGGATGCTTTAGCGGAAGGATTTCAATGTGTGTTTGTTCAGGATGCTTCGCAACCTTTATACAGAGATCAATACGCTCATTTGTTGAATGAATTATCATCCAAAGGAGTAAGCATTGTGTCATCATGGCAGCTTGTCAATCACTGAGAATGGAATGTCAAAAAAACCTAAGAATATTATTCTATTGATATGGGCAAGACAAAATCAGTGTATGTGTGTCAGGAGTGTGGTGCTGAATCGGCCAAGTGGATTGGACGGTGTCCTGCTTGCGGCGCTTGGAACAGTTATGTGGAACAAGTGGTTCGCAAAGAGAATTCGACAAGAAACAGCGGTTTGTCCTTCAATGATAGTGAACATAAACCCATTCGGATCGAGTCGGTTGAAATAACCCATGAAGAGCGATTTAACACACATTCGGAAGAGTTTAATCGGGTGTTGGGTGGAGGCATTGTGCCGGGATCATTGGTGCTTATCGGTGGAGAACCCGGCATTGGTAAGTCAACCTTGGTTTTGCAAATAGCTCTTTCAATGACCAATAAACGCATCCTGTATGTTTCGGGAGAAGAGAGTGTGAAGCAACTTAAGCTCCGTGCTGATCGAATGAAAAAGCCTTTGTCAACCTGTTTTGTCATGAGTGAAACTTCTCTGGAACAAATTTACACCCACATTCAAAATGTTCAACCGGAATTGGTTATCATTGATTCCATTCAAACCATATCAACCGAATATGCCGAATCGTCTCCCGGAAGCATTACACAGGTGCGAGAGTGTGCCGCTTCATTGTTGAAATTTGCAAAGGAATCGGCCATTCCGGTTTTGATAATTGGTCATATTACCAAAGAAGGTACCATAGCAGGGCCTAAAATTTTGGAGCACATTGTGGATACCGTGCTGCAATTCGAAGGTGATCAACATTATATGTATCGCATTTTGCGTGCCAATAAAAATAGGTTTGGGAGCACCGCTGAGTTGGGTATTTTTGAGATGCAGCATGACGGATTGCGCGAAGTAACCAATCCTTCAGAGTTGTTGTTATCGCAACATCACGTTGGGTTGAGCGGAGTAGCCATTGCCGCAGCCATCGAAGGCATTCGTCCGTTTCTCATTGAAGTGCAGGCATTGGTCAGTACTGCTGCTTATGGGACACCTCAACGTTCGGCAACGGGCTTTGATGTGCGACGCATGAACATGTTGTTGGCTGTGCTTGAAAAGCGGGCTGGTTTTCGACTGGCACAAAAAGATGTTTTTCTCAATATTGCTGGTGGATTGAAAGTCAACGATCCCGCCATTGATCTTGCTTTTATGTCGGCTGTGCTCTCCTCCAATTTGGACATGCCTGTTGCTTCCGGTGTTTGCATGGCGGGCGAAGTGGGTTTGTCGGGCGAAATAAGACCTGTAACTCGATTGGATCAACGCATCATGGAAGCTGAAAAGTTAGGCTTTCAACGTATCTTGATTCCTGATTTTCACCCAAAACGCGGTGACAAAAAACCGACAACCATTGACGTGATCCCCGTGCGTAAGGTGGAAGATGCTTTTCGAATCTTGTTTGGTAATTAAAGTTCTTCAATTTTTTATTTTACTGTTTTTTTCTTGTTGTTGAGCGTTTTGCATTCTTTATTGAATTAGCGTTCACCTGATCACTTCTTCGGCCAATTGTTTTCCTTGTTTCATCCGATCGGCCATGCCGATTCCTCCACGCAGGTTTCCTCCAATGTGTAAAGTGGGATATTGGTCATGCAATCGATCCAAGATCGTAAAACGTGCCTCACAGTCTGCTCCGTATTGTGGAATGGCTTCCTGATAACGAAAGATGCGAAACAACGTCGGATGAAAAGAGGCCATTTGAAACCACTCTTTTAAGGATGATTCAATGAGTTGAAAAATGGTTTCGTCATTCATGTCATACACTTCGGGATGTCTGGTGCCTCCTAAAAATACCGAAAGCAGCGCACCTTCCTCGGGCGCTCTCTCTGTTAGAAAGGCTGATGGATAGAGCACTCCAAGAATCTGTTTTTTTTCTTTCGACGGGATCAAACCGCCAAATCCGTCAAGGGGTTTCTGATCCCAGTGGGAAAATCCCACTGCTGCCTGTACTACTTTCGCATAGGTCACGTTGGTGATTTTTGCCAAAAGGTGGGGTTCGACGAACGGCAACAATGTATCAAGGGAGGAGGCCCCTGTGGTGGTTATCACGTGATTGGCTTTAATGCGTAGAGCCTCGCCGTGACTTAATTGTCCGATGATTTCAAATTGATGATTTGGTTTGGGTTCAATGCGCAGGGTTTGAACGCCAAGCATGAAATGATCCTCTCCGGCTGATTGCATCAAAGCATGCGTCAAACGGCTTAAGCCTCCCTTGGCCGAAAAGATGCGATGTGGTTGTTTAGGAGCTTTAGGTGTCTTTGACTTTCGCTTCTCCAACTGCAATTTGATCGAACCTCCAATGAAACTTCCATATTTTTGTTCCAAATTGTACAATTTGGGAAGTGCAAAACGTGGAATTAGATAATCGGTGTCGCCGGCATAAACTCCCGAAACAAAAGGATCGACGGCATAGTCCAAGAAGCTTTTCCCCATGCGTCGTTTTACCAAGTTGGTTAATGTCTCATTGGGGTTGTTGCCGGCTTTGCGAAAAGGTTCTCCCAGTAAACGTATTTTATCAGACCATCGAAACAACGGTGTGGTGATGCCCCCGAGAATGCCGTCCGGCAAGGTGTGCCATCGGTTGTCTTTCAGAATAAATCGTTTGTTGACCGCATTGGAGGCCCATTCCACGGAGCAATAGTCATGCAGATCGTCAAAAATTTCTTTCACCGTGTCGTTGTTCATGACTCCGGTGCTTGGACCTTTTTCGTAAATAAATCCTTTTTCTCGTCCTGTCTGTATGGCTCCACCAATGTGGTTTGACTGTTCGAGTACAATGAATGATTGCTTTTTTTTATTGAGAAAATGTGCCGTTGTCAGTCCGGTAAGCCCGGCACCAATGACGACAATGTCAATTTGTTTTTCCATTTTGTAACTGGTTTGAGTAATTTTGATCAAACGGTTCTTGAATAATGCATTGACGATGAAGGATTCAATAGCGGATCAAAGAGCATGGCTACATTGCGCAAAATCATTTTCCCTTCGGTCGAAACCGTCAATTGATGATTTTTCCAGGTAACTAACCCGTCATGGATCATGGGCAGCAGCTTTTCTTCCGAAAAGTGGGTCGCACTTTTCAGCTCATCGTATGTTAAATGCAACGCTTTGGCAGTCTCATCCAGATCCACAAACTCGTTGCACATGAGTTGTTCAATGACCTGTCTGCATATTTGATCCTGATCGGAAAGTTTATAGCCTTTTTCGGGAGCAAATTCATGCTTTTCAACAATTTGCATGTATTCATCCGTGTTTTTATTGTTTTGAATGTACGCATTTTCGAGTTGGGTAATGGATGAAGCCCCAAAAGCATACACTTGTCCGGCATGATTGCGGGTGCAATAACCCATGAAATTTCGATGCAATGTTTTTTCTATCAATGCTTTGGTCAATTCGTCATCGGATTTTGCAAAATGATCGAGGCCAATCGCTATGTATCCTGCATCCGTAAGGAGTTGATAAGCGGATTGAAACAGAGCCAATTTTTCGCTTGCCGAGGGAAGGTGATATTGTTCCAGCGCTTTTTGTGCCGATTTCACCCACGGGACATGTGCATACGAAAAGGTGACGATCCGTTCGGGGTTTAAGCTGATGGCCTGAAGCATGTTTTGTCGAAATGAGTCTACTTGTTGAGCCGGTAACCCGTACACAAAGTCAAGATTGACCTGTATCCTGTACTCATGCAGTGTTTCAACAATCTCTTCGATGGGGAGTTTGGAGGTTTTTCTGTGAATAATTTCCAGAACGTGCGGGTGAAAATCCTGAATACCAAGACTGATGCGGTTGAATCCCATCTCGGACAATTCAGTCATTTGTTTTACTGAAAGATAGGCCGGATTGCACTCCATCGCTATTTCCACGTCGGGTGAGAATGAAAAATGAGCCTTGATGGTTTCCATGATGTCAGCAATGTAGTGAAAAGGAACGCCATTAGGGGTTCCGCCGCCCCAGTGAATTTGTGAAATAGGCCTTGAGTGATCCAAAAGTGATGATACCGCTAAGAATTCCTTTTTTAAGGCTGCAAAATATCGATCGTTGGTTGCTTTATTTCGAATCAATTCGCTGTTGCAACCGCAAAAATTACAAAGTTGAGGGCAAAACGGCACATGGAAATAGAAGGATATGTTGCGTGGCTTTTGTTGATTAGAATGTTCAAGTAATCGGAGGTAGGTCTCTCGGTCGAAATGGGGTTGAAAAAAATTGGCCGGTGGATAGCTGGTATATCGTGGTCCAGGTTGATCATATTTTTTGATGAGATGTTCATCAATGTTGAATGCACTCATGGTTTCTATTTAATACAAAATGCGCTGCGTTGATTCAATCACGGCTGTCGACTTTGTAGGTGACAACCTCTTAACCGCAGCGAATCATGGAAACGTTTTAATCTTCAAAGGTAGTGAATTTTGGACTAAAATTCAACTTCACCTCTTCGTTTCATGGCAAAAAGATCAAGTGGATTGATGACATATGTTATTTTATGTCCAGAAAATCAATGAGTTGTTATCTTGTTGCTTTTTTAGACGTTGCATGCAACGTCTATACGTTACGACCGGTATTCCATTTTTCATCTCATTGGTTGATTTGATCATTTTTGTTTGTACGCTCGCACAACC
>JBMFIQ010000069.1:0-7449 GCA_049976245.1 Microbacter sp.
ACAACGTTAGGGCGATTACTTTGGTAGTTGCCCTATCTTTTTTATCTTCACATCAAAATTTTTGTCGGTCAGTAGTGTTTGCCATTCATTGCTGATCTTATTCGCATCAATAAATTGACAGGCGCACCGGAATTGACGCGTCCCGTTGAAATGCTTTTGAATGGACAGCAAACACACATCAATATCGCTGTTTTGGGGCAATTTAAAACAGGTAAAAGCTCATTAATCAACAGCCTTTTGGACTCGGACATTTTGCCGGTGGGCGTTGTACCCTTAACAGCTATTGTTACTCAGGTAATTTTTGGCGATGAAGCATCCATTCATCTGAAATTTAAGGACGGGAAAGAGATGACGCTCGTAATGGTCAACAGTACGGCAATGACTGAAGTTACTTTATCGACTTCATGTGTTTCGTGCAAATTGGCAATGTGCAGTGAAGTAATGACAAACAAACAAAATCCCAACAAATTGGCCGATGTGTTAAGGATATGTTGCGATGTGTAATTGGCCATGATGTTTCAAATTTTAAAGAATGAACAGTAAAAAATCACCACAAAAATAGCCTAAATCAACTCAAGGTGTTTGACGGAAAAAATAAAAAACCGATTCTTTGGTGTTTTTGGTTTTTGAATAAGGGATTTAGATTGTAATTTTGCACGGAACGTTTTGTTTGTCAAATTTTTCTTCATGCGCATCACCACATCGTTACTTTTTCGCTTTTTTTTCACCGTGATTTTTCTGGCCGTCATTGATTCGTGTGCCAATCGCGGTCTTGGACCTACCGGAGGGCCTAAAGATTTAACTCCGCCGAAAGTTTTAAAAGTTACACCACCTGACAAGGCTACGCAATTTAGCGGGAAACGGGTCGAAATTCTGTTCAATAAAATCGTTCAATTGGATCATCCGTTGGATCAAATTGTGGTTTCACCACCGCAATCCAAAATTCCTGCTGCCGTATCGACCGGTCGTCGGGTAACGTTGACATTCAACGATTCTTTGAAAGCTAACACCACATACACCATCGATTTTGACAGTTCCATCAAAGATTACAATGAAGGCAATGTGTTGAAGAATTTTTGGACATCTTTTTCCACAGGATCGCACGTTGACTCGATGGAGGTTGCAGGTTATGTGCTCAATGCCAGAGATTTGAATCCTGAACCCGGCATTTTGACGGGCATTTATTCCAATCCGGCTGATTCGGCTTTTACTCATTTTCCCATGCAACGCATTGGAAAAAGTTCCGACAATGGACATTTCACTATTTACGGCATAAAAAACGGAAGTTATCGGGTGTACGCCTTAAAAGACATGGACGACGATTATAAGTTCAGCCAGCCCGGCGAAGGCATTGCTTTCGATCCAAACATTATTCATACATCATTCAAGATGGATGTGCGCAATGATACCATACGCAAGGATTCATTGACCATCGATACGATTAAACGCGTTCCTTTTGTTCATTATCTGCCTGACAGCATTACGTTGCTCTATTTCAAGGAAGATTTTTTTCGGCAGCGATTGATGAAGTCGGAACGTCCCACCAAAGACAAACTGATGCTTATTTTTGGAGCTCCCAACGATACCTTGCCACATCTTGACCCGTTGGGATTTCGTTGGCAAAAAGCACCCTTGATTCAACGAAGCCTGCACGGCGATACCTTGACTTACTGGTTGACTGACACCATTGCGGAAAAAGTTGATTCGCTGCATTTTGTGTTGCATTACACCAAATCCGATTCCATTGGAAAATTGGTTCCTGCCACCGATACGTTGATTTTGCATTGGCATGAGATCAATAAAGGCAAAAAATCAAAATTGGCGCTCTCTAAAAACGAGAAGAACAAAAAAATCAAGCATGACGTCATTCAGTTAAACAGCAATATTTTGTCCACCATGGAAATGGATGAGCCAATCCGTTTCAATGTCGATGTGCCTATTGTGAACGTAGATAGCGCTAAGATTCATTTTTATCAGAAAGTCGATTCATTGTGGAAGCCCGTGCCTTTTCATTTTGTCAAAGAAGATGATGTGGGACTGAAATTTATGTTGACCTATCATTACGAACCCGATGAAGCGTTCAAATTGGAACTGGATTCTGCCGCTTTTGTTGATTTGCACGGATTGACAAATGATAAGTATGTAAAGACTTTCAAAGTGAGGTCTTTAGATGAGTATTCATCCTTGATTATTCGTCTCTTAAAGCCGTTGCAACATGTGGTGTATGAATTGTTGGATGCCAACGATCAAGTGTTGCGCACGCAAAAGGCATCGAATGCCGAGACGACAACCATTCCGTATGTAATGCCCGGAACTTATTATTTGCGTCTTTTTATCGATGCCAATGGTAACGGGAAATGGGACACGGGTAATTTTGCTAAAGGCAGAGAACCTGAAACCGTCTATTATTTCCCCGAAAAAATCGTGTTGCGGGTTAATTGGGACATTGAAGAAGATTGGGACCCAACGGCCATCCCATTGTATCAACAAAAACCCAGAGCATTGATCAAAAAGGCTACCCCGCAACCTTTGTCTGAAAGTTATTAATGTTCTTTTGAAAAAAGGATGTCATTTGGTAAGCCTTTTGCAATGTAAACATTCATCAGTTATTTTTGAGCCATTTCAAACATTTTCGACCTGTTTTTTTCGTCGATTATTGTACCTTTGCATGCGCTTTGGAATGGAATTGGCAGCATCATTGACCTAAAGGTTTGGCTTGTTCCTTACATCTTGAGCCATATTGAAAGCATGACACTCATTTTTTATGGCAACGATACTTCCCATTGACGAGTTTTTGAAAATAACATGCAAGCTGCCAGTTGTGGATGTGCGAACGCCTGCCGAATTTATCAAAGGCCACATGCCACATGCGGTAAATTTGTCCCTGTTTTCGGATGAAGAGCGTGCCGTTGTCGGCACATTGTATCATCAACAGGGGAAACAGGCTGCCGTTTTGCAGGGATTGACGTTTGTCAGCCCTAACATGAAGGCATTGACTGAAGAAGCACTTGCTTTGGGATCATCACAACTTGGCGTTTATTGTTGGCGGGGCGGAATGCGGAGCCAATCGATGGCTTGGCTTTTTGAAACAGTCGATTTGCAATGTTTCGTGTGTGATGGAGGATACAAAGCTTTTCGTCGTCATGTGTTGGCTCAATTTGAAAAACCATTACAAATAAAGGTGTTGGCCGGTGCCACGGGAAGCGGAAAAACGGAAATTCTTCGTGAGTTGGCTGCTTTGGGCGAACAGGTCATTGATTTGGAAACCTTGGCACATCATCGCGGATCAGCTTTTGGCGCTTTAGGGCAACCCGCACAAGGGACCACCGAAGATTTTGAAAACCGTCTTTTTGAAATGATCAGCGTGTTGGATCCATCACGTCCCGTGTGGGTTGAGGATGAAAGCATGATGATTGGCCGAGTTCAGTTACCTTATCCTTTTTTTGTACAAATGCATCAAGCAGAGGCTTTTTACATTCAAACTACGTTTGACGATCGGGTGGAACGTTTGGTAAACGAATATGCTCATTTCCCGACGGAACAACTGATTGCCTCCATTCAACTGCTTGAGCGGCGTTTGGGCGGAAATCATTGTCGCGATGCGGTGAATGCGTGTTTGTCTAACGATTTTCATACTGCCATTGCCATTGTATTGCAATATTACGACAAAGCTTATGCTAAAGCATTGATTGAAAAACCTTATCAAAACATCGTGATGGTTCCTTCTTTCAATGACAGCAGCGCGGTAGCCGTTTATTTGAAAAATCTAAAACATTGATTCATGGATATTCAACTAACACATTTTAGTCCGGGTTCGGGTTGCGGATGTAAAATTTCCCCGAAAGAATTGGAAGTGATTTTAGCCGACACAAAAGAACGAGAACATTTTGCTTCTTTGTTGGTTGGCAATGAAAGCAAAGACGATGCTGCCGTGTATGACTTAGGCAACGGAAGCTCCGTGATCAGTACTACTGATTTTTTTACGCCCATTGTGGATGATCCGTTCGATTTTGGCCGTATTGCGGCCACCAATGCCATCAATGATGTGTATGCCATGGGTGGAGCTCCTTTGATGGCTATTGCCATTTTAGGTTGGCCGTTGGATAAACTCTCTTCGTCATTGGCTCAGCAGGTGGTGCAGGGCGCCAAGTCGGTTTGTGAAATGTTACACATCCCTTTGGCTGGTGGTCACAGCATCGATATTTCCGATCCTATTTTTGGATTGGCCGTCACGGGATTGGTTTCGTTGGAAAACATCAAACGTAACGATACAGCCACAGCAGGATGTCATCTCTTTTTAACCAAGCCTTTAGGCATTGGACTGATTACTACAGCCGAAAAAAAAGGATTGGTAAAACCTGAACATAAAGCGGAAGCGGTGAAGTGGATGACCACTCCAAACAGTGCCGGAGCTGCTTTTGCCAAACTCCCCGGCGTAAAAGCCATGACCGATGTTACCGGTTTTGGTTTGTTGGGTCATCTCCTCGAAATGGTTGAAGGAAGTGGACTGAAAGCTGTCTTGAACGTGGATCAAATCCCAACCATTGACGGCATTGATCAGTACATTCAACAACAATGCATGCCCGGCGGTACTTTTCGCAACTTCAACAGCTATGGCCATAAAGCAGCACCTCTCAATGAAGATTTGAAAGCCTTGCTTTGTGATCCGCAAACCAGTGGTGGGCTGTTGGTAGCGGTGGCTCCCGATTCGTTGGAAGCATTTCGACAAGTAGCTCAAAAGGAACAGGTTCCTGCCGTGGAAATTGGCTTGCTCACTCATGCCGACGGCGGTTTTCTGGTAGTTTATGCTTGATTCGTTTGTTTGAATTGATCCTGTTTTCCCATTCACGGTTTTCGCTTATGTATGACTTCGATGCCGGTTTTTGTTTTTGTTGTTCTCGTGTGCGGGTTTTTAGCATGCAAGCCGACAATATGAATAGCCTTTCTTTGTTGGCATCTTTAGAAAATGACTCATAAAATTCAATTCACATGATCAGAAATCTCACTTTAAAACAGCGTCCCGTTGATCTTTTCTTTGCTGTTGTTTTTTCGATGTTTGCCGTCACGTGTGTCATCAGCGATGCCATTCCGACACTGGGTATTGTCATGGATCCTCACTCGGCCAATGTGTTAGCCCGTGCCAATTATTGGTATGCCGCCAGTACCGATCCTTTATTTATGCATCCGCCGGTGTGGATGCGCATTGTGACCGGATTGTCGGCTTTTGTGTATGGTCCTTTCTACTTGCTGTTGGTTTATTGTTTGGTGAAAGGCAAAAATTGGATTCAACTTCCGGCGGTGATTTATGCCACCATGATTGTCACCTTAACCGGCATTGTGGTTTTCGGGGTTGAGTTTTTTGGTGAGCCGGCATTTCGAACGCCTGATCCGATTAAATTTTTGACTTTCAATTTGCCTTATGTCCTGATTCCTTTGTTGCTATTGATTCGTATGCGTAAACCAAATCCATTTCAACGGAAATTTTAAAGGCGTTGATGATGTTTCAAGAAACAAGATCCATGTTTAATCTTCAAAAAGCAAATGATCAAGAGCCGATGAAATTGTTGATTTATACTCCCTACATCACAACACGCATTCAATACGTGGTGAATTATCTATTTGTGGATTATTTGCAATGGGAATGCAGGTTGACGGAGTCCATAAGTGATCTTCATGCTTACGATGGCTTGAAATTAGCTTATGCGACAACACCTGTGGAGCATGTTAAACGGATTTGGCAGCACCCGCTATTGCTTGAACAAACCGTCAGACCACAAACCATTGACTTGTTTGAATGGGAAAACGGTTTGCCGGCGTTTTTCAAAACAGACGATGCCGATACTTTTATCCCTTTTGATCTCTTTGCTGCTTCTTTTTATCTTTTGACTCGTTACGAAGAGTATATTTCCAACGAAACCGATCGTTTTGGTCGTTTTAAACCGGAACAATCCACTGCTTTTCGCGGTGGATTTCTGAAACGCCCGTTGGTGAATCATTGGATGGTGCATTTGTCCAAAAAACTGACCGGTGAGGATGACTTCGAGGCCTGTTCGTCCAGAAGATTTTCCTATTTGGCGACGTATGACATTGATCATGCTTTCTTGTTTCGACATAAAGGAATTTACATGAACCTTGGGGGATTCTTGAAAGATTTAAGCAAAGGAAATCTTAAGCAAAGCAAGCATCGATTGTTGACCGTCAGCCGTTTTCAGAAGGATCCTTACGATGCATACGATTTTTTGTTTACGCTCAACAAACGTTTTAAGCTCAATCCTTATTATTTCATTCTTTGCGCCGAGAAACGAAGCAAATACGATCGAAACATACCGCTTGCCAACAAGGCTTTTGACCGATTGCTGAATCGTTTGAAACAACACGGCATCATTGGATTGCACCCGTCGTTTATGGCCGGCAACAACCTTTCCATGATTGATACGGAAAAGAAATCGCTCGAAAGTGCCATTCAACTACCCGTTAGATGGAGCAGACAACATTTTCTGTTGCTAAAATTTCCCGATACCTATCGTGCTTTGGAGGCTTCGGGCATCACCACCGATTTTACAATGGGCTATGCTGCTTATCCCGGTTTTCGTGCTTCCGTCAGTACCGCATACCTCTTTTTTGATTTGCCGCGCAATCGAGTTACTTCATTGCGCATTCAACCATTTGCCTACATGGATGCTACGCTTCACGACTATTTGAATCTTTCACCGCAAGAGGCTGAAGCTGTCATTCGAGGATTGATTGACGAGGTAAAAGCCGTGCGTGGGGAGTTTGTGAGCCTTTGGCATAACAATGCATTGTCCAATCATGGAAAATGGTGCGGTTGGAAAGCTGTTTATTATCACTCCTTGCGTTACGCTTTGGAAAAATAGCGATGCTTGGCTTGTTGCTTGCCACATCTTTTTTCTTTTGCGCATAGTTTTTCTCAACTTCGCCTAACGATGCTTGATTGGTGTCTGACAGTGTGAATTGATTGTTTGAATTTGATGATCAATGGTTTTTGCTTCTAAATGCGATTCCTCCCTTTGCTTCTGTTGATCAATTTGCAGTACCGTTTTTTTTGCTTGAGTTCACACGAATCTTTTAAATATTTATTTTTTATCCTAAAATCATTTTTAGATGCTAACTTTATGAGCAAAATAAGTTAAAACAATATCATTGTTTCTTTCACTTCCGATCAATTGAAACGAGTTCAATCCGATTTTTACAAATCAAGGATAGACAATTGTCATGCCTGCGATGTGATATGCCAACTATGTATGGCTGCATTACCCAAACGTACTTACATAACACTAAAAAAAGAGTCATTAAAATTTTAAGATCAAGAGAATGATTATTTGAGCTGAATTCAACATCTTTAGTTTTAAAATTAATTCAACTTTCGCATGTTCATTACAATGGGCTTCCGCCCCTGTGACCCTGACTTACTTTTTGTCCCCGCAAGCG
>JBMFIQ010000070.1:0-7224 GCA_049976245.1 Microbacter sp.
CTGTCGATAGCAACAAAGAGATACTTTTTTTTGCCGTTAAATTGAGGCAAATAGGTAACATCCATGTGAAGGTACCCGGGGTCATAGGCTTTGAATTTTTTAGCTTTATCTTTTTGTTCTTCAGGGACTTTATTAATGTTATTTTTACTCAGGCAGCGATAAACGGAACTTCTTGAAATGGCTTTATTTTGTTCAGACATCATCTCGTAAATTTCATACGTCTATTTTTATTTTTAACATTAAGGTTGTATGGAACTCGCCAAAATAGTCATTCTCTTGAGCATAAACTGTTTTTATGGCTCGTTTCATGCCTAACAATACTAAGACAACAAGTTCTGCGTTATAACAAAAAGAAATAACATGGTTCCGTCAATCCATTTTACATCTTTCAAAAGCTGTTGTCGCAAATGAAGCTCAAATTTAGAAAAACGTAAATAGAAACAATATGAGAAAAAAACTGTTTTTGGCGTCGTTATTTGTAATGACATTGTTGTTTGCACAAAATGAGAGCAATGATCCCGTTTTAATGACCATTGACAACATTCCCGTTCATCGCTCGGAGTTTCTTTATTTGTACACCAAGAATAATGCTCAAAATGAATTGGATAAAAAATCGTTACAGGATTATTTAACCCTGTTTGAAAACTTCAAGCTAAAAGTTATTGAAGCAGAAAAGGAAGGAATGGATACCACCAAAGCATTTAAAGATGAATTTTTAAGCTATCGCCGTCAATTAACGCCTCCTTATTTAACGGATACTTTACTGAAAAACAGTTTGGAACGTCAGGCTTACCGTCGCTTGCAGAAAGACATTGACGTCAGCCATATTCTCATCAGATTAGCACCCAACGCTTCACCGGCAGACACGCTGAAAGCCTACAACGAGATCATGGCCATCAGAGATCGAATTACAAAACCACGCATTGAAATGCCCATAAAAAACGGGCACATCAATAAAAAAGCGAAACCCATCATATTGCCTCCTGAAAATTTTGAAACAGTGGCACGTGAAGTTTCACAGGATCCATCGGTTGCCCAAAATGGCGGACACATCGGATACATCACAGGATTTATGACCATTTATCCTTTTGAAAATGCGGCATATCACACTCCGATTGACAGCGTTAGCATGCCGGTACGCACCGCCTATGGCTATCATTTAATCAAAGTGAACCACATCAGACCATCACGTGGTGAAGTAGAAGTAGCACACATCATGATCTTTGCACAAAAAGGATCACCTGACTCAGTCATTGTGGCAGCAAAAAATCGGATTGACAGCATTTACAGGGTGCTCCAAAATGGAGCCGATTTTGCGACAACAGCCCGCGAAGCATCCCAAGATCGAAGCTCTGCCGTTAACGGCGGTGTATTACCTTGGTTTGGAACAGGTTTTATGGTCAAAGAATTTGAAGATACCGCTTTTGTTTTGAAAAAAGGCCAAATAAGCCATCCATTCCAAACAGCTTATGGCTGGCACATCATGAAACTCATTGACCAAAGACCCATCGGCTCTTTCGCTCAAAAAAAGGAAGATATTGATCGGCACATCATGCATGACGAACGCGCTAGTATCATTGCCAACGGCTTTATTCAAGAGTTAAAAAATGAATATCATTTCGCTGTAGATACCGCTTCGCTAGATGCTTTTTACCGACTGTCACAAAAATATCCGGTAAAAGATTCCATGTTTTTCGTTGAAAGTCATTCATGGAAGGCGCCGATTGCCTCTTTTGATCACTCACAAATAAGCCAGCAAGCATTTGCGGATTATCTCAAAGCCAATCCCAAAAGCAATTTATCCACTGAAAGGGAGATTGTGACAGAAAAATGGAACCAATTTATTTCGAGCACATTGCTCAATTTTGAAGATCAACAACTCGAAAAAAAATATCCTGATTTTGCCAATTTAGTTCGTGAATATCATGACGGAATCTTGCTGTTTAACATCAGCAACGAAAAAGTTTGGGACAAAGCCATTAAAGACACCCAAGGACTACAAAACTACTTCAACCAACACAAAGCAAACTATGCTTGGAAAGAGCCTCGATTTAAAGGCGTCATTGTGTATTGCAAAAATCAAAAAGTGCAAAAAGAAGCAGAAGCATTGATTCAAAAAGCGCCCAAAGATTCGATCAGCAACTACTTGACTGCTCACTTGAATAAAGATACATCCTACGTGGTTAAGGTCGATCAGGGGCTTTATTCAAAAGGAGAAAATCCGGCCGTCGATAAATTGATTTTTCACACCGGCAATTTTGAACCGGACAAAACATTTCCAATTGTTTTTTATTCGGGTAAAGTGATCACAAAACCTGAAGATTATCTCGACGTCAGAGGTTTGGTAACAGCAGATTATCAAAATTACTTAGACAGCGAATGGATCAAACAACTCCGCAAAAAGTATCCTATCGTAGTCAATGATTCTGTGCTGGCAACCATAAAAGAAAATTAGGGAGCTGAAACAAATGCCACTTCATAAAAAGCAATAAATCATCTTTCGGGATGATTTATTGCTTTTTATGAGCCAAAGCCATCGATTCGAGAACGCAGCAGAAATGAAAAAAAGACGAATGGGTTCAAGATTCTCCTTTTCTTCAAAATAAATAATGTATCTTTGGCATACGAATAAAACACGCGAAATATCAACGTGTCGCATCAAAAAAAACAAAAACTATTTGAAAAAAATGGTGATCATCAAATAAAACAAGCCAATAAATTTCACAATTCAATGAGATTCTTATTTAATAAATGGTTCTTACTGTCTCTTTTTTTAGTGTTGATACAAAGTTTGACCGCTCAAAAAAACGTCATCGACGAAGTCATCTGGGTAGTGGGAGAAGAACCCATTTTGTTATCGGAAGTTGAAAACCAAATTTTACAAATGCAATATCAAGGTGAAAAAATTGACGGTGACCCAAAATGTGTCATTCCCGAACAAATGGCCATCCAAAAACTGTTTCTTCATCAAGCCAAAATTGACAGTGTGGTAGTGAGTGAATCATCGGTTAACGCCGAGGTAGATCGAAGAATCAACTATTTTATCGGCCAAATTGGTTCCCGGGAAAAATTAGAAGAATACTTCAACAAAACCATGCCTCAAATTCGTGCCGAATTGATGAATACGGTTCGCGATCAAATGATCGTTCAACAAATGCAACAAAAACTGATTGGAGACATTCAGGTAACGCCTGAAGATGTTCGAAAATATTACAAGTCGCTTAATCCTGACAGCATCCCGATCGTTCCAGCCACCGTGGAAGTTCAAACCATCACGCAATATCCTGTCATCCCTCAAGCCGAAATTGATCGCGTCAAAGCACAACTTCGGAACTTTGCCAACCGTGTTGATTCAGGGAAAGTGGATTTTGCCACCTTGGCCATGCTCTATTCTGAAGATCCCAAATCGGCGAGTCACGGTGGAGAGTTAGGATTTATGGGACGCGGACAGTTGGTTCCCGAGTTTGCCAACGTTGCTTTCAGCCTAACCAATCCGAAAAAAGTTTCACGTGTGGTGCAAACCGAATTTGGATATCACATCATCCAACTCATTGCCAAACAAGGAGATCGTGTCGACGTGCGTCATATTTTATTAAAGCCCCGAATCACTCCCGAAGAAGAACATGCCGTCCTTCATAAATTGGACAGCATTGCCAATTTGGTTCGAGACAAAAAAATGACCTTTGATGAAGCAGTCATGCGTTTCTCCATGGACAAAAACACCGTCATGAACAATGGTCTGATGATGAATCCTGCAAACGGCACATCCAAATTTGAGTTACAACAATTGCCCCCAGAAATTGCAAAAGAAGCCAATCAGTTAAGCATTGGTGAAGTTTCCAATGCATTTTTAATGATCAATCCGGAAAACAATCGGGAAGAAGGAGCCATCGTACGGGTGAAAAATAAGATTCCAAGTCACAAAGCAAATCTGTCCGAAGATTATCAATTGATTAAATCGATGTTGGAAGCAAAAGAAAGAACGGACATTATCACACAATGGATCGAAAAACGTCAAAAAGACACTTACATTTACATTGCCCCGGGATGGCGCAACTGCCATTTTCAATATCCGGGATGGATTAAACATTAATCAAACCCTGCCAGCAGGTCATTTCTTCTTAATGACAAATCCACAGCATGTTAAAGCAACAAAACAGGAAGCATAACATCAAGCATATCACGGGGTTTCTTGTGATATGTTTCTTGTTTATTACCATGCATGCCCAAACTCCCACAGGCAATTTTTACTTACCGTTACCTCCGCCTGCGAGGCTCGAAACACCACCGTTAGAGTTGCCAAAAAAATTCCTGCCTGTCATTCCAGCTGTTCTGCCACCAAAAACACCACAACCAGTGGTTAGGCCGGCTTTAACTCTGTCTCCAAACGAAAAAAATTTAGTTTACCTTCAAAATGCTCAAACATTATCCTTTGATCAAAAATTTAATCCAGATGTACAATTGCTTCGTGGCGACGTTCAATTTCGACAAGGAAATACATTGATGTATTGTGACAGTGCCTACTTCTATCAACAAGGAAACTCATTGGATGCTTTTGGAAACGTTAGAATGGTGCAAGGAGACACGTTGTTCTTATATGGAGATGTATTGTATTATGATGGTAATACAGAAATGGCACGCATGAAATACAACGTACGGATGGTCAACAAAAAAGTGGTACTCACAACGGATACCCTTTTGTTCGACCGTGTTAAAAATGTGGGATATTATACTACTGGAGGCAAAATTGTTGACTCAATCAACACACTAACTTCACTCATTGGCGAATATTATCCGGCCAAACATTTTGCCATTTTTCAAAAATACGTTAAACTCACCAACCCAAATTTCGTGTTACGATCGGACACTTTGCAATACGATACCGAAACAGGCATTGCCAACATTGTAGGTCCATCGAATATGGTATATAAACAAAAAACCTTTATCTACTCCACGAAAGGATGGTACAATACGCGAAATGATCAGTCACAATTGCTGGATCGTTCTGTTGTCAAAAATAATGACGGAAAAGTGTTAACCGGCGATACCATTTTTTACGACAAACGCATAGGCATTGGAGAAGCCTTTCATCACATCGAAATTTCCGACACCACACAAAACCTCAAAATTTATGGAAATTACGGTTACCTTAATGATCCAAAGCAATACAGCTTTGTTACTGACTCGGCAAAATTGATCCAAATAGGAGAACAAGATACATTATACCTACATGCCGATAC
This sequence comes from Microbacter sp., assembly GCA_049976245.1. GTDB lineage: Bacteria > Bacteroidota > Bacteroidia > Bacteroidales > Paludibacteraceae > Microbacter. Next base: position 5,241 of record JBMFIQ010000070.1, read on the forward strand.
CCTTTATACATTCAAGGACTCCATTTATAATCAGGCCAAAGCGTACCATCATGTTCGTTTCTATCGAACCGATTTTCAAGGACAGTGCGATTCATTATTTTACACCGCGAAAGATTCCGTTATGTACATGTACAAAGATCCCATTTTGTGGTCAGATGATCAACAAATGACCGGAGATGCCATGTCAGGCTACTTCAAAAACAAAAACATCGATTACATTCGCGTACTGAAAAATGCATTTGCCGTACAAAAATTTGATTCCGTGCATTACAATCAAATATCAGGGAAAGAACTATTTGCTTATTTCAAACAACGGGCTTTGTACAAAATTTTTGTCAGCGGCAATGCACAATCAATTTACTATCCGTTGAATAAAGACAGCAGCCTGGTTGGCATGAATACAACCGAAAGTGGATTTATCACCATGTACATAAAAAACAAAAAAATTGATAAGATCATTTTAACTCCTGCATCCAATGGGATCCTTTATCCACCGGATAAGATTCCACAAGATCAAACTACATTAAAAAATTTTACATGGCAACCAGCCATTCGACCACGCAATGAAAATGATATTTTTACATTTCATGCCATTGAAACGGGCTCAAACAGAGAAAGACATCTTATCACAGAAAAGGATACGTCGCCAGTGAAAAATTCTGAAGAGAAATAGAATCCATAAGATTGACATATCGTTGAAATCATCTCATTACTCGATTCACACGTCTAATCTTTTATACTTTCATTACCAACAAAACAATACATTCTTTTCAGAATATTATAACAATTTTCAATCTATGAAAACATGTAACAATTAACATGCAAGGCAACAAGCTCGATTAATGATTATCAAAAAAATAACTCCATTTTTTCATTAGACATGTTTTACATATGAAACGAGCTATAAAAACAGCTTATGCTCAAGCGTATGACTATGTGGTGAGTTCCATACATCTTTAATGCAAAAATCAAAATATACGTATGAATGAATTCAACACAATCATAGAACCATCTCAAGGCGTTTACAAAGAAAAAGGAAGTAAGTTTTTAGCTTTTGCCATCCCAACATCTACAGAAGAAGAAATAAAAGCCATCTTGGAAACAATGCAAAGAAAGTATCATGATGCAAAGCACATTTGCTATGCTTATATTCTGGGAGAAGAAATAAAACATGAACGCTCAAATGATGATGGAGAGCCATCCGGAACAGCTGGCAGGCAAATATTAAAACAGCTTCAAAGTAGAGATTTGACAAATATTATCGTTGTAGTAGTTCGTTATTTTGGAGGAGTTTTATTAGGTACGGGACCTCTCTCTCAGGCTTACAAAGAAGCTACAAACAATGCATTACAAAACAACAAAATCATTACAAAAGAAATTCAAGCAAAATGTAAACTTACTTTCCCCTATAACGAACTAAATACGATAATGCCAATATTAAAAAAAATGCATGCTAACATTATCAGTCAACAAATTGAATTAGAATGCTTCCTCATAGTACAACTTCCAAAAAAATCAATGGAAATATTTGTCTCTAAAGTTAATTCCATAAAAAATTTCAACATACAAATTCTTGCGTAATAATCATTGAGAATTTACCACAAAAAACTAAATGAGATTTAGATCGGATAAATTCATCGCTTGTTTTTCGTTGCCCGGGAAAAGGATTTAAACAAAGAAAAGGAGAGGCTCATTTTTACAAATGAAACTCTCCTTCAAAAGTGGCGGCTACCTACTCTTCCACCTTGTGGGCAGTACCATCGGCGTGGTTGGGCTTAACTTCTCTGTTCGGAATGGGAAGAGGTGGAACCCCAGCGCTATAGCCACCTAAATCTTTATCAATTGACTCTTGACTCTTGACAATGAATCATCTGTGTGATTCAAAAAACCTTTCACAAAAACAAATTAAATTCATCATTGTCTGCTCTCTATTGTCAATCCATATGGTTTGACCTATCAAAAAACAAGAAAGATGTGATACAAG
>JBMFIQ010000071.1:0-7048 GCA_049976245.1 Microbacter sp.
GAGTTTCTTCCTGGTTTGTTTGCAAATATCGTGTTTTTATAGCGTCTCGATATTCAATGCAAACATACGAGGATGTAAGAAGAAAGCGAAACGCAAGAACCTTGAACAACAGCTGTCAAATGAAATTAACCATAAAAAGATCTTATGCTCAATCATATGACTATTTTAGGGAGTTCTATACGACCTAAGCGTAAAAAACGTATGAAACAAAAAAAGCTGCCCCGTCATGGAGCAGCTTTGGATGAAACTAAATCATTCCAATTAGAAAATCAGACGGAATCCCAACAAAGCACCCCAAGTGCTTCTTGTTGTTGGATTGTCGATGAAATGGTTGTTTTGATTGAAATTGTCAATACTGGTTGCATTCAACGTATAAGTCGGGGTTGGATTGGAAGAAGAAACCACTCCTTTATAAGTTAACGGACGAATGTTGTCGTAGCTGCCTAACCCGATCGTCTTGTAGGTTCCCCAGTGCGAATTCAGGAAATTTCCGGCATTCAACAAATCGAATGAAACCTGCAAGGTATATTTATGTTTGCCTCCAAAATTGGTAAAGATATCTTCCAAAATCTTTACGTCAAAACGATTGATGAACGGCAAGACATAACCGTAACGTTGAGCATATTGACCTTCATGTTTTTTCAAATAAGGATCTGTTTGAACATATTGCCAAAAAGCAGCAGCTTGTTGAGCAGCCGTCATCACAACAGCTCCGGAACTATTTTTGTAATCCACAAAAGTTAATTCGTTGGCTGATTTCGGAATGTAGATCAAATCAGACGCATTCCCGTCGCCATTCATGTCGTTGGAATAGGTAAAATGCATACGACCTTGTGCTGCCCCATGATAGAAGACCGAGAAAGTGGTTGCAAAATGTTTGGCATAAGCAACTCGATACGACAAAGTACCAACCAAACTGTGAGGAATGCTGAAACTGGAATAACTCAACCCCGGATTGTTCAAACTATTGACGGCAACATTGCTTGACCATGCAGAAGCAGCTGTTGATCCCGGGTTTGGCGTAGCATCCTTAGCTAAGGAATAGGTGTAAGCCAATGAAGCGGACAATCCAAAATCAAAACTCTTTTTAATTTGAGTTGAAAGTGAATAGGAATAACCTAAGTTCGTGTTGGTTAACACCATGGCAGACCCAATAGTGGACACTACTTTGTTGCTTGTCCAACGTTGACGTGCATCAGGACCGGCAAATTGTGATTGAGGATTTGGCAAATTGACATTTTCCTGCATAATGGCATTGATATCTTTTGAATACAAACCTTCAACGGTAATTTGTGTGCTGGCCGGCAATTTCCAATCAACAGCTAAATCAGAACGCCATACTTCAGGCATTTTGAAATTTTTAGCCACTTCAGCCACATTGGACCCATTTGGCAAAGATCCCGGAGTATTGGTGAACAATGTTGGATATTCAGCCGTTAATTTCTTGAAATCAGGTTCAAAACGGAAATTAGCCGGCAAACTTGTTCCTGTAAGGCTTACTTCAGGACTTTGAATCATTCCCGAACCACCGGGTTGATTGGTAAACCAAACAAAAGGAAGAAGTCCTGTGAAAATACCCGTTCCGCCACGTAAAATGACCGATCCGTTATTTTTCACATCCCAATTGAAGCCCAAACGAGGAGCTAAAGTTGGTTTTGAATTTGGCCATGATCCAACATTAAAGTGATATGGCTGCAATACCTCGTTTCCACCAATATTCACCTGTTGATTCAGGAAGTTGATTTGATCCAAAGTGGTATTGTCAGGTAATGTATTCAAATAGAATGGCTCTTCAACACGAGCGCCATACGTAATACGGAAATTTTGTTGCAATTTCCATTCATCTTCCACATAAACAGCGCCGTAACCAAAGGATAATTCCTGTCCCGGAGCATCATTGCCGTTGTATCCGTAAGTATATCCAAAACCAATAGGTTTAGCATTGTTTAAAAAGTCTGCAACCGAATTGTAACGATAATAACTGGTTCCTTCACGTAAATAACTGTTGAAGAAATAGAGGTTATCGTACGACATTCCTGCAATTAAAGTATGATTGCCAAGGTTGATGGTTAAGTTGTTGGTAACGTTAAAAGTATTGTTAATTACATTGTTATTGTAAGTAAACAATTCTTCACCAAAACTCATGTATTGATCGCCTCCTTTGCCGTTTTGAGAAGCATCGCCACCTGTCCAAATATCCACAAAGGGGAACGGAGAGCTGTTGGTGCCACGTTTATCCTGAATGTGGGTGTAGCTAACCAATAATTTGTTGGAAACCGTTTTGCTGAAGTTACTGTTCCATTCACCGGTAATGGAGCTGACGATGTCCGTCATGTTGTACCATGCATTCGAAAAGCAAACGGACTGAATGCTGTTACGCCCGGATCCTTTTAATAGCGATGAAGGTCCGCTGTTGTAATTGGTCATGACGTCATTTTTGGAATGAACGTAATTGTATCGAACGGTCAATTTATTGTTTTGGTCAATGTTCCAATCAAAACGACCTAACAATTTGTAGTTTGTACTCGCGAAATTTCCAAAGTTTTGATAACTGCCCGGATTGTATCCGTAAGTTGATTTCAAATAATTGCTGACTGCCTGAAGGTCAGAAACCGTTGTACGGGCAGTCATGGTAGCTGCATTACCCACTCCGTTTGTGGATGGCTCAAACGCACCGCTTGGCAATGTGGTGGTTTGGTATTCAGCATTCACGAAATAGAACAATTTATCCTTAATAATAGGGCCCCCCAAACGGAATCCGTATGTTTCCTGATTACTCGAATTGGCATTGGCAATTTGAACGTCACCAATGTGATTCCCCGTAAAAGATTTCGGACGAATAAAGGTATAGACAGATCCTTTCAAGTTGTTATCGCCACTTCGGGTAACAGCATTAACGCTTGCACCGGTAAACTGAGATTGGCGAATGTCAAAAGGAGCAACATTGACTGAAATTTCATCAATTGCATCCAATGAAATGGGTTGAGCATCGCCACCAGGTAAGTTGTTTGAACTTAACCCGAAATTATTTTTAAAGTTTGCTCCGTCAATGGTAATGTTGTTGTAACGCCCGTCTTGTCCCGCAAAGCTGTTACTGTTTCCGGCATAAGGAGATAAACGGGTAAAATCGTTAATACTTCGACTGATGGAAGGCATGTCTTCAATTTGTCGTCTGGAAATGTCCGTGTTAGTACCTGCTCTTTCCACCACACGCGAAGCAACCACTTCAACATCCTTTAATGTTTGCGTTGCTTCTTTCAACTGTGCATTTAATGTGTAAGGTTCTCCCAAGTGAAGGGAAATGTCATTGTAAATCATTTTAACATACCCAACATAGGCAATTTGTACCTGATAAGGGCCGCCAGGTCGCATCCCCTGTATGGTGTAATACCCATCCGTGTTAGTAACTGCTCCATAACGAGTCCCGGAAGGCTGGTGAATCGCTACCACGGTTGCACCAATCAAAGGTCCTTTGTCGTCAGTGATTCGTCCCGACATACTGGATGTCGTTACTTGTGCCATAGTGGTTAATGAAATCATTAAACCTAAGGCGAACATCAATAAACGCATACTTGATTTTTTCATACAATTTAAATTAATTAAAAAATAAAAACAATCATTGCTTTTGCTCTTCATTTCGTTTTAACACTTCTTCCTTTTTTTGATAATCAATTGACTATCATTTTGTTTTAATATTTAATGTTCTTTGTTTTATGGACTACAAATATACAATACTTTCTTTCAATTATCACAGTTAGTTTAAAATGTTTTACCATGTCTTTTTTAATAAACTGTTAAAACGATTGATATAATGTAACTGAAATCCGACACAAAGATAGTCATCAGATTCCTTAATTTTATTACATTTCGATGAAGAAGTTACACTGAATCGGCAAGGCTGAAAGAAAAAAATAAGATTAAAACACTGTAAAACAATGTTTTACAAAATATAAAACCATTGAAAACAATCACATGACGATGTCTTCAATGGTTTTTCAATTCCTCAAAGATGGGGTAGTTCAAGTTTAAAAACCAAAACCTTGAACCTCAATTTCTTTAGGTTTTTCTTTTGGCGCTTTTTTTGCCCATTGCTGATCGTAATTAGCGTGAACAACAATGGCTTTGGGACGGGCCGGACAGGCATATTCGCATCCGCCACAACCAATGCAAATTTCAGGTGTGATGTGAGGAATGGTCAATCCGTCTTTGTAATCAACCATTTTGACAGCCTGAGTGGGACAATGTTCCGAGCAGGATCCACAATCGGTATGATTGGTATAAACCACACATTGTTCCAAAGTAAAATGAACCTGACCTACCTGCGTCATCTGTTTTTCTTTCAGCGGTAAAGGCAAAAGAGCTCCTGAAGGACAAACATCCATGCAAATGGTACAATTGGGTTGACAAAATCCTTTGTCAAAATACATTTTAGGTTGCATAAAACCGGACAACCCATATTCAAATGCTGTAGGAATCAACACATTAGTAGGACATTGCGTTACACATGCGTGACATGCCGTACAAGTCATATTAAAATGCTCTCGTTTCCCTGCTCCGGGGGGCATAATTGGAAGCTTGGGCGAAGCAGGTTTTGATACTGCATTATTTGCCAACAACAAAGGAGCTGAAGCCAGAGCTGCCGTGCTTAACATGATAAATTCACGCCGATGGACATTGAGGGGTTCTTCTTTCAAAGTCGCAGATTTTTCTTTAACCGTACTCTGTGTGGATGCAGTAAAGCCGACAAATTGAAACCGAATAGCATTTTGAGTACACGAGGAGAGACAATTGAAACAGACAACACATCGGGAATAATCAATGGAACTTTGTTTTGAATCAATACATTGTGATTTGCAACTTCGGGAACAGACATTACAATGAGTACAAAGCGAATCATCAATCACAACGCGGAAAAGTGCAAAACGTGAAATAAGGCTTAAAAAAGTTCCAACAGGACAAATAGTATTGCAATATAACCTTCCCCGAAGCAGCGACATGATGGAAATGGTTAGCAAAAAAAGGGAAGATACAACAATGGCGACCCAAGAAAATCCGGCTGGAGTTACCGGCAACAATGAATAAATTCCCATCGAAAAAGCTTTGTTGACAATCCACCCATTGACAGGAATTAATGCAGGCCGAACCAAATCGGATAAGACACGTCCCATGTTACTATAGGGATCAAGCAAAATGACCAAAGCGCTGCTTCCCAAAACAAAAGAAGCTATCGTTAATACTAAAATAGAATATCTAAGCCAGTTTTGGGGTTTCGCGTATTTCAAAACACGCCGTTGACGACGTTTCTTTTTACCGGCTGACAGCCGACTCAAAAAATCCTGAAAAATACCAGCGGGACAAATGACCGAACAATAAACCCGACCAAACAACAACGATAAAAGTAATATAAAAATAACCATACCCCACAAACTACCCAAAATAGCTGGTACCAATTGCAAATGAAGCACTGCCTTCCATTTAAATGGCATTAAATGAAAAACATCAATAAAAAACAACACGGTTGGAATAAACACCAACAGCGCCAAAACCACGCGTGCCCATTTCAATGTATTAATTTTCATTATTTTGTAATTAATTTTATAAGGTAAGATAAAACACACACCTTTATTTGCATGTCAAAGTTTTCTTGGACGGGTTCTATTTATAAAACAAGCCATAAAAACGTTTATGATCAAGCGTTTGTCTATTTTGATGAGTTCCAAACGAACCTATTTTTAAAAATAAAAAAAATAGACGACAGATTACATTTTGATTCGGTCAATACGTAACTTATCCAAGTCTTCAGTCCCCAAATGCAAAGCCTGTCCCATCCCAATGTGAGCCACTTCATTCAGATTCATTTGTTTAACCTGATTGAAAAATTTCACTGAAGCAGCATCAGCAGCAACAATATCGGGCGAAACAATCAATGTTTTCAGTAAGGCCGTATCAGCAACAGATTTTCCTTGAGGTCCATTCTTAAACATAATTCGATATGCATCCACAATATTTAGAGCAGGGCGTTTGTGGAAAGTACACACATCAGCTATACATTGCTGCAAATCAGTACGATGAAAATATTCGCGATCCCAAACAATTCCCATGTAATTTTTCATAGAAATCGTCATTTTAGCCCCTCCATGATTTTTCAGAATAGGCATATTGAACCAAACATCACAATCGAGCAAAGAACGATGTATCGCTGCTTGCTTTAATTTAACACCATTGGGAATGGCAACAGTCCGAAAAAAACTTTCATCATTGGCTGGCACCATAATTCCACCCGCAGATTCAACGGCACTTTTAATGCCACTGTTCACATAACAACGATCCCACTGATTGCACGTATGATCAAACACTTCAACCCGTTTTGCACCTGCGGCATAACATTGTTTTACCATAGCAGCAACCAATTCGGGATTGGTATCAGCAGCAAGATCAGGCGTTTTATCCCAACCAATGTTGGGTTTAAGCACGACAACTTGGCCCTTTTTAACAAAAGTTTTAATCCCTCCAAACTTAGCCAATGCGCGCTCAAGCATAAAAGCAGGTTCACCACCCATAACAGCCACTAAATCAGGTGTTGAACTGACAGAAATAGTATTGCTTTTCAAAGCAGCTTCCAATTTATCAAAACGCAACATTGAAGCCACGCTTGTCAATGCTGTTGTCAAAAGGAAATCACGACGTTTCATACGTAACAATTTTATGATGAATAATTAATCTTGAGTTCAACTTATAAATGCAACTTTGAGGGTACGGACAATTAGGAAGAAAATGAACCTTATTTTTTCAGAGAGGAAAGAGAGACAAGGCCCCCTTTCGCTCATCTGAATGGATAACGATTACTACCTTTGCTTTTTTGTCCGTCCAAAGAAATCAAAGTTAAAGATGCGTAAACATATAACCGAAGAACAAAGGTATACAATTGCAACGATGTTGCAAATACCCATGACTCAAAAAACGATAGCAGCGGCTATTGGATTAGATGAGAGCACTATAAGCAGGGAGATAAAACGAAACAGTGACGGACGTAGTGGCAACTATGTTA
>JBMFIQ010000072.1:0-6880 GCA_049976245.1 Microbacter sp.
ATAAGAAACTGATTATCAAATTAAATTCATCTAATAACACCTAAAAATCAAACCATTATTTACTTGCGAAAGTTGAAAAATTAATTATTGAAATATGAAAGCACATTGGATAACGAGATGTTTTACAACATGTTTGATGTTTATGTTGATCACATTCATCATGCCTGCACAAACAACGCATCGGGATCAAAAAAGCGATTCGTCCGATTCCCTTGTTTTGAATGAATACAAAGCCCGACTGGCAGCGATCGAAAAGCAACGCTTGAATGATTCCATTAAAAGGAGTCAGTTGGAAATGCAATTATCTTCTTTAAGATCCTTAGATAACAGCCGAAAAGAGGCCTTGGAAAAACAATTGCTTGCTTTACGGGAAAAGGAAAGCGCCCGTTTGGTTTATAAAAAAGCACAAATTGATTCGTTGCGCCAAAAAGTTAAAGGATTTCCGGTTTTAGGATTTTTCAATGATACGCTGTTTCTCATTTACAATCGATTAGGAAGTTTCTCCGCAAAAGAAAGGGCTCGGGTTGTCACCGATCGAATTCACCGATTATCTTCCATGTTTTATTTTAACGCCGATTCTTTAACGATTTCCCCTTCGGAAATGACCACGGACTTATCGGTGGGGGATCAAATCATTGTGAGCGTTTCGGAAGATGATGCTTTATGGAACGATACCACTCAATTGGCTTTGGCTCAAAAATATAAACAACTTATTGTCGCTTCGCTCGCAAGGTATCACAAAGAAACCGGTTTGGCTTCTTTGATCAAGCAAATCGGTTTAGCTGTTCTTGTGCTTCTCATTGTTACCACCCTAATTTATTTCATCGGGAAAGGATCAAAATGGATAGCGCAAAAAATTATTGATCAAGAAAATAAGCTCATTAAAGGCATAAAAATCAAAGAATACACGTTGTTTGATTCAAAGCGTCAGCTTAATGTGTTGTTAAAAACAAACGGAGTTGTCAAATGGTTGATTATCTTATTGGTAATTTACATTGCCTTGCCCATTCTGTTTGGCATATTTCCATGGACCAAGAATGTCTCTTCAACGCTCTTCAATTACATTTGGGATCCCATCAAATCCATTGCACTGGCTTTTTGGCATTATCTTCCAAATTTAATTACCATCATTGTCCTTCTCATTGTTTTTCGATATGTTTTGAAAGGCATTCGTTTTTTGAAAAATGAAGTGGAGAAAGGCAATTTGAAACTTCACGGATTTTATGCTGATTGGGCAAATCCAACCTATCAAATCATCAGAGTACTCGTCATTGCATTTATGATTGTGGTCATTTTTCCTTATCTTCCCGGCAGTGAATCGCCTGTTTTTAGAGGGGTTACCGTTTTTATAGGTTTTCTTTTCACGTTTGGGTCAAGCAGTTCTTTGTCTAATGTTATTTCCGGATTGGTGATCACATACATGCGTTTATTTAAGATTGGCGATCGTGTGAAGATTGGTGAGGTGGTGGGCGATGTCATTGAAAAATCACTGTTGGTGACAAGAGTTCGTACCATCAAAAATGAGATCATTTCCATTCCAAATTCCACCGTGATGAGCAGTCATACTGTTAATTACATTAGCGATGCTCCACAAAAAGGGTTGATTCTGCACACCACAGTTACCATTGGTTACGATGTGCCGTGGAAGGATATGCATCAGGCTTTGATTGATGCGGCTTTGCGTACAAACTTGATTTTGAAGGATCCAAAACCGTTTGTATTGCAAACCAGCCTTGACGATTTTTATGTTTCGTATCAAATCAACGGCTACACCAAAGCGCCACAGCAAATGATGCAAATTTATTCCGACTTGCATCAAAATATTCAGGATGTTTGCAACGAACGAGGCATTGAAATCATGTCGCCGCATTATCATGCTCAACGTGACGGAAATGCGACTACCATCCCGGAATTTTATTTGGCTGACGACTACGTTGCTCCTACTTTTAAAGTCTCGTTGGATCAAAAAGAGAATCCTCTAACCGACAGTCATCAATGATATGCTATGATTGAATGCATTGTAAGGTGCTTTTGAAGGATTGTTTTGATATTTCAACAAGGGAAACCATGATTGTTTTGATAACTGTTTCGCTTTGTGATGATCATAATTCTTCAGCAGATGGATCGATGAATACCATAAAATGTTGATTTTATGGACGGCATTTTGTTGAATGAACTGTTCGCTCTTTGAATCAAATCAAGGATATTCCTTTTTGTTTTCAATCTGTTGAGCGCTTTACTTTGTTAAAAGAGGCTGCTTTTTTTCTGAAGCAGCCTCTTTTAGTTAATCATTCATTGAATTTTTATTGCGGGGTGGGGCCTTCGGATACTTGTATGAGACGATCGGTATTGATCCATTTGGCACAAGCATTTCGTACCTGATCGGCTGTTATGGTGACGTAATGTTGGGCAGCAACAATGGGTTCGTTCAAAGGCAAATCTGCCAGCGAACGGCTGAGCAACCCTCTTGCAATGGCATTTTCGCTCGATTCGGAGAGGGTTATTTCCCTCAAAAGCAACGATTTTGCCTGTTGCAACTCTTTGGGAGAAACATTTTGCTGCTGCATAAGTTTTAAATTCTTGATGACAATGGCTTTGGCTTTCGATACATTGGGTGGATCGCAAGCAAAATTCACGGCGTAGTCCGATCGATGTTTCCCGATGTTAAACGAAGAACCTACATAATAAACCAAACCGGCATTTTCCCGTAAATCGCGGTACAGGCGTGTGGCATAAAATGCTCCGCCCAACACATGATTGGCTACATCTAAGGCATAGCGATCGGTATTGGAACGGGTAACGGCTAAATCTTCAGCCAGAACCACTTTATCTTGAACCCGACTGGCATCGGGGACATTCACCGTGGCTGCATGATTCATGGGGACGGGTTCAAATTCCACTTGTGGTTTTGGTCCGACAGCTTTCCATGCACCAAAATATTTTTTCACCGTTTCTTTGGCTTTCGCAGGGTTGATGTTGCCAATGATCACAATGGTTGTCATGTCGGGTCGAAATACATGTTGATAGTAATCCGTTACGTCATTCATGGTGAGCGACATGATCGACGCGGGTGTTTCTTCGCGCAGCGCCGGATCGTTGTTGGGAAGGAGCGCTTTTTGTATGGCTCTTCCAAAGAGATAATCGGGACTTTGCAATTGACCTGCTACCGTGGCGGCTGTTTGTTGTTGAACAACGGCAAAAGCCGAAGGCGGCAAAGCCGGATGCAATTCATTGTCGGCCAAGAGTTCCATGCCTTTGTCGAAATGATCGGACAACACATTGAGAGAGAAACTGCTCCCTCCCGATTCATTGGCGCCAATGTCATCGAGCGCTTTTTGAAATTCCACTCGGTTTAAGGAAGTTGACCCATATTCAAACAGTTGGTTCAATACATCATCAACACCTTCTTTCCCTTTGGGTGTTTGCAAATCGGGATTGTTCTTGATGCTGCCGTAAATGGTGACAGTGTTGCTGATTTGTTCCGGCTGAACGATTAGTTTAATGCCGTTGGACAAGGTGTCCACTACGGGATTGACAAATGAGGCGGGAACGGATAACCTTCCCATGGCTTTTTCAGCCCATGGCGGCAGTTGCACAGCTTTTGGATTCTTGGGAGCAAATGATTCTTTTCCTCCAAATCCTTTTTGGGAAACGGGTTTGCCCGACGATTGAGGCGTTAAGATTACAAAAATGGCATGTTCGGGGTTGAGATATTTCTTTGCCACGCGATTCACATCATCGACCGTCACTTTTTCGATGGCCTCCAAATCTTCCGAAGGAGATTGACGTCCTTCAACGGCAAGCGCTTGCGACCATAACGAAGCAAGTCCCGTCACGGAGTTTTTTTGGAACTCAAACGAAGCTATTTCATCTCTTTTGGCAGCTGCCACCAAGTCGGCATCCACTCCGTTGTTTACTTCGGCATTCAATACCGACGATACTTCGGACAGCAGTTTTTCGGCATTGGCTCCTTTGGGAAAAACGGCCAAGCTGAAGCCTATTCCTGCATGTTGCAAGCCGTTCATGGAGAATCCTGTGTACAACGCTTTGCCTTCGGGAACCAGCGAGTAGAGTTTTCCCCGATGATTGGACAACACATCCGACAACACTTGAGCTGCCGCGTAATCAGGACTGTCGGTGCCTGGCATTCGGAACGAAATGATATCTAATCCGTAAGGTAAATCGGTTGTCAAATGAAGCGTGTCTGCCTTGATGGGTTGAAAGTGAAAGTTGGGTCTTGGAAGGAGTGGTTTGGACGGGATGTTTCCAAACAACTGTTCCACTTCCATGAGTGTTTTTTCAGGATCAATGCGTCCCACGATGACCAAAATGGCATTGTTTGGGCGATACCATTCGTTGTGAAACCGTTGAAGCATTGCTCCGGTTGTTTTGTCAAAGGAAGGACGCGTTCCCAGTGCATCGTGTGCATAAGGAGTGCCTTTGAACATCTCAGATAGAAGTTGTTTGTAAAACAGGTATTGCGGATTGGAAAGGTCGCCGGCCACTTCTTGTTCAATGGCGCCTCGTTCTTTGCTCCAAAGTTCTTGGCTGTCCAATACTCCTTTCATCCGAATGGCTTCGATATGGAGAGCTATGTCAACATCTTCTGCCGGTACGGTGAAATAGTATTGCGTGACCATTTGTTGTGTGTCTGCATCGAAATCGCCACCCATGGCTGCAGTGATGTCTGCCAGTTGATCGGCTGAGAGTTCAGGAGATCCACGAAACATCATGTGTTCCTGAGCGTGAGCCATTCCCGGAAATCCTTCGGGCGCTTCATCGGAACCAACAAGGTAATTCATTTCGGTGGTCACTACCGGCGCTAACGGATTGCGGATGATGACCACGCGTAAGCCGTTTTTGAGTGTGCGACGGAGGATGGTTTCGTTGCTTTGGTCGGTTTTCATTCCCGTTGCCATGACCGGCAAAACCAAAAGTAGTGCTATGACAATGCCAAATAATTTTTTCATCGAATTCATGTTTTTTTTTGAGTTTCATTAGCGTCGATTGCGATCGGGTAGGCTGAGGCTGTTGTATGATGAAGCAGCATCTTTTTTCAATCAGGATCTTTGCTTTCCCTTTTTCTCCTGCAAATATATCACAATAAGCAGGAAAAGAGGTGACCGTTTGGAATATTTACTAAAGCAAGGCGCTAAAATGTGCGGTGCATGTTTTTTGCAAAGGCGTTGCAACAGCTTTTAACCGCCCTTTAAAACCATTTGCAACGATCAAATGTTGCTTTTCTTCGTTTCTTTTGTTTTTTGTTCATCGAAACTCAATGTTCGTTTCCCAATTATCGTCTTTTTTTTCACTGTTAAACTGTTTTTTTTCCACAACTTCTTTATTTGATTTTCGAAAAGCTTCTTTTGATTCTCCAACTTCTTCCTTTGATTTACCTAAAGTTACATTTGACGAGCCGGATATTGTTCTTTTTTCTCCAACTTCTTCATTTGATTTTTGAAAAGCTTCTTTTGATTCTCCAACTTCTTTCTTTGATTTTTGAAAAGCTTCTTTTGATTCTCCAACTTCTTTCTTTGATTTACCAAAAGTTACATTTGACGAGCCGGATACTGTTCTTTTTTCCAAAATTTCTTTCTTTGCTGACGTTACATGTTGTTTTGACTGGGAAACTTTCTCTTTTTGGAAACATTTTTTAAGGATTTAGCTCGTTTTGGTTGATGAATGAAGCCTCATGTTTGATGCCAATGAAATTCGGCCGTTCGTTGCTTTTAATGATGGTTGCCTTTGTTGATTTTCAACGACAATGATTTTCGTCAATCCATTGAGGCGCGAATACAACCACTTTTGAAAAACCATCAAGCAAATGGTTGTTCTGAATGATTCCACTTGGATGGGGTTTAAGATGTTATTTGAGTTCAAAACGAACCATAACGGAGGCTTCCACTTTGATGGGTTGAAATTCGATGATGGGTTCTTTGGGTGCATCAGGATTTTCATTTCGATTGTAGTTTTTCACCATCATGAGTCTGGATGGAGGCATAACGGCATTGTAATTTTGCAGTTCCATGATGTAAATGGCTCTCCCAATGGTTTGATGAATGGCTTGGCACAATGCTTCGGCCGTTGTTTGAGCTGATTTTATGGCTTCTGTTTTGACTTCGAGTTGCAAAGCCTTCATCTTGCTGTACTCCGTTCGGTCGATGGAAACGTTTGAGATGCCTATGTTTTGCAGGGCGATCATCACTTTGCCCGCCGTTGCGGCATCATGCAGTTTCAATGCATATTCTTTGGAGGCAATGATGGATGTTTTGAAGATCCAATAGTTTTTGAAGTTGCTCTCAAGATCTTTGACCGCAAGATCTTTCGACACATCAATGCCAAGAAGCTGCAGTTGTTGCATCATCTCCTTTTCGAGCGTTGTCAGCGATTTGCCTTTCACATCTTTGTCGTTGATGGTGATGGATAAGTAGATGTTATCGGGGAGTACTTCTTTGTCGGCTTTTCCGATCACTTCGATGTAGTTTTGATCAATGAAGTTTTTTTCGTTTTGAGCTGACAACATACCCGTCAGGCACGCCATGAACAGGAGAAAATAGATTTTTTTCATGAGATGAATCATTGTTAATGGGTTGAAATGAAATAGAAAAGCGGTTTCAGCTCCTGAGTAATATTAGGATGATATTTTATTAATTCAACTTTCGCACGTTCATTACAAGGGGCTTCCGCCCCTGTGACCCTGACTTACTTTTTGTCCCCGCAAGCGGGATGTTCCACTTGACGCAAAAAGGAAGTAAAAAAGTCAAGACTCCGCCCGCTTTCGCTCAAAAAACTGACGTTCGTTGGCTCAAATCGTCCAAACTCGCTCCTTCGTCGCTCAAACAAGGACGATTTTTAACCGCCAACTCACTTGTTTTTTGGC
>JBMFIQ010000073.1:0-6681 GCA_049976245.1 Microbacter sp.
GTCTTGACTTTATCCGATAAATCGGATTGTTCCAGTTGTTTCCTTTTTGTTGTCAGGGGAACATCCCGCTTGCGGGGACAAAAAGGAAGTCAGGGTCACAGGGGCGGAAGCCCCTTGTAATGAACATGCAAAAGTTGAGTTATTCTTCATTTACTCTGTGATGTTGAGCATATTCTCCCGGACTTTCTTTAAAATAATCGTGAAAACACTTGGCAAAGTAAGAAGGAGAAGTAAATCCGGTGGCATAGGCAATTTCCGAAATATTTTGCCGTGTTGTTTCAAGTAACAAGGCCCCTTGTCTAAGTCGAATGATGCGCACCAATTCATTGGGAGAATAGTTTGTCATTGATTTTAATTTACGATACAACTGAACCCGCGAAAGGCCCAATTGTTTACCAATATCATCCACATTTAATGCACTGTTAGCGATGTTCTTTTCAATGTATTGATGAAATTGATTGATAAATTCCTTGTCAAGATCCGATACGGAGGCTTTGATTGCTCCAAATGTCTGATTTTCTCGGAAAAATTTTTTCAGTTGTTTTCTGTTTTCAATTAATTTTCTCACTCTCACCGTAAACAACTTTTCATTGAAAGGTTTCTGAATGTAAGCATCTGCACCGCTTTCGAATCCAGTTGCTTTTTCTTCATCGAGCGAACAAGCAGTGAGCAATATGACAGGAATATGGCTGGTGGAAAGGGTTTCTTTCACTTGACGACAAAGCTCAAATCCATTCATCCCATCCATCATCACATCGCTTATGATGAGTTCGGGCACATATTTCATCGCTTTCGCCAATCCATTTTCTCCATTGGCTGCTTCAAGTATGGTGTAGTCGGTTTGTAAAATGATTTTAATGTAGCTTCGAACATCGGCATTGTCTTCCACCAACAGAATGATCGGTTTTTCTGCTTTATGTAAAGCCTCATCCTGTAAATCTTCTATCTCAACATCTTCCGTGTTTTCTATTTGCAATAAAGGAGCGTGTGTTACTGTGGTTTCAGTAATAGCGTTCGTGGTTGGGATCTCTTTTTGTTGAAAAGGAAGATAAACGGTAAACTTTGTTCCATGTCCCTCTTCGCTTTCTATTTCTATTTTCCCGTGATGTAACTCTACTAACGCTTTGGTAAACGCTAACCCAATGCCTGATCCTGCAGCATACGGATCGACTTTATAAAATTGCTCAAAGATGTTTTTTAGCGATTCTTTGGGTATGCCTTTTCCGTCGTCCGATACCGAAAGCACGGCAAATGCTTCATCATTGATAATCTCTTTGGTAAGTTTTACGTCAATATGCCCATTTTCACGTGTGTACTTAAAAGCATTGGAGAGAAGATTGAAGTAAATTTTTTCCAGTTTTTCTACATCCATCCAAATGATGAAAGATTCATCCGATGTTTTAACACGAAAATGAATGTGCTTGCGCTTGGCCAATTCTTTGAACGATATTGATTCCTCTTTCAAAAATAGTTTCAAATCGCTAAGCGTAAAATTGACGGGTAATTTTCCGTTTTCATATTTGCGGAAATCAATCAACTGGCTGATGAGGCTCAATAGTATATTGGCATTTTTACGCATCAACAGGAGCAGTCGTTGTTCATCGCTTTTCAGGTTTGACGAGGAAAGCAATGTATCAATTGGGCCGGTGAGCAACGTCAGTGGCGTACGAAATTCATGCGAAATGTTGGTGAAGAAAGTAAGTTTTGCCTGCGTGGCTTCCTGCAGGTTTTTCGATAAGGCCAACAACTGTTCGTGCTGCACGGAGAGCGTCTCCTTTTGTTGCTCAATGGCTCTGTTTTTTTGCTCTAATTTTTTATTCAACCGGTTTTTCGAGCGATAAGCCATGATGGATACAAGCAACAATCCAATGGTTAACAACAAGATCATTAACGAGCCGTAAAGCATGTTTCTTTGGGTGGCAAATTGTGCTAAATTTTTATTTAGCAAGCCATTTAATTGAACAATCTTTTTCTGGTGATCGTTAATCTGATCGGTTTGTAATTGAATGATACGTGCATTTGATTTATCAACAGCGGCTGTGTAGAGCGTGTTCTCCCGTTGAAAAGGCTGATGATTCAAGATGGCAACGGCTGTCTGAATGGCTTTTTCTCCGCCTGTCGGATAGATAAAGGTAGCTGTCAAAGCGCCATTGAGTACCTGTTCAATGCCGCCTCCTACTCCGGCTAAAGCGTCGATTCCCAGAAACGTAATACCTTTGTTGCGATGTGCCTCGAGAGCAGCTTGATAAGCCCCCATGGCCATTTCATCGTTGTGAGCAAATACCAAATTGATGCGTGAATGTAGTTGCAATGCACTTTGCATTTCTTGTTTGGCTGGAGCACGCAACCATTTCCCGTCGCTTGAAAAGATGATGTGAATGTTTGGATACTTTGCAATGGCGCTCATGAACCCGTTATGACGTTCTGTTGCAGGCGTTGATCCCTGCAGTCCTTTGATTTCAACAATATTCCCTTTTCCTTTGAGCAGGTTGATCGCGTAATTGCCCACATCTTTGCCAATAAGAAAATTATTGGCGCCCACAAAAGCCGTATATTGATCGGAGGCAATCTTGCGATCGACCATGATGACCGGAATTCCGGCTTTATAGGCTTTTTCTACAATAGGCGTAATGGGTTTCGCTTCGTTGGGGGAAACAATAAGCGCATCCACTTTTTCATTGATGAAATCCTGTATATCACTTATTTGTTTGTTATTGTTGTCATAAGCGGTTTTAATTTCAATGCGAACATTTGGGTAGAATGATGCTTCGCGAAGCATTTCGTTGTTCATCGTACGTCGCCAGGCATCGTCGCTGCATTGCGAAACGCCAATAACAAAGGTGCGTTTGGGATTGTTGTTGTGACAAGAAAACAAAAATGACAAAAACCCCAGTAAAATCAGGTATCGAGCCATCTCAAAAATAAAAGATTATAATGCAATTAGTACATCTCAAGTTGCGTTGACAATCAGTTCAAAGTTAATTCAAATTCTTGATGCAGATCAATTTATTTCAATTTCCACAAAGTCATATTGTCAACTTCAACTGTTCCTTTGTCAGAAAAAAGTGACAATTGATTGTATGGTTTCGTTGGGAAGAAGATGTCCGTCAATACCGATGTTCCGTTTTGTGCGAATACTTCGATGGATGCCGCGTCAATTAAAATATGGAGTTTCAACTGATGATTTTCCAATAGACAAGGTGCCGTTGCAACAACCGGAAAATCGGGGGAAAAACTGACAATTCCCGACTTTCTCCGATCCACAAACAGTTGTTTTTTTGCTGCATCGTATCCGACAATCAATTTTTCATTCCTGTCATTACTCAACTCCATGCCAAATGTACCCTCGTTTTTTGATTCGACACGAAAAGTAATGCTCATTTCCATTGGACTTAATGCAAAAGGGACAGCGGTTGTAATGTTTTTCATCCCTGTTATTTGCAGTGGCTTCAAAGTGACACGTTCGGTGTGTAGTTTGGCAATCTCTCTGATTGGGCGACTTTCCAATACATAACTTCCATGATCCTTCACAAGCGATAACGTGCGGGGAAAGGTCATGGCGCTTCTCCATTTCACAGTGGGCACTTTCTCTCCATATTGCCAGTTGCTCATCCACCCTAAAAAGATTCTTCTTCCATCTTTTGCCGGAATATCCGACCATGTAACGCCGGCGTAATCATTTTTTCCGTAATCGATCCAGCGTGTTTGGGTGTCATCCGGCGTGAATTGATGTCCGTTGAACTGACCCACGAAATATTGTGTGGCAGAACCACCGTTTGGTCCGCCGGGATTGATGCTGACCAACAAGACCCATTTGGTTTGCTTACCACCATTCACTTTCAAAGGAAACAGATCTGGACATTCCCAAACGCCGTCATGTGCGCCAATCGTTTTGCCGAAGCTGCTTTGAAAAGTCCAGTGCCGTAAGTTTGATGAAGCATAAAATTGAATTTCGTCTCCTGCCGCAATGGCCATGATCCATCGGTGTGTCAGTGTATCCCAAATCACTTTTGAATCCCTGAAGTCACGAACGCCAGGATTTGGAACAATCGGATTTTTGGCATATTTTGTCCATGTTTTCCCATTATCTAAACTATATGCCATGCCGATATATTGGAATTTGTTACTGCCCAACTTTTCCAAAATTGGATTGTGATATGCAAAAACGGCAATCAGTGGAGGATTGTTTTTTGTCCCCAGACCGGAAGTATTATTACTATCCACTACAGCACTTCCCGAAAAGATGTATCCCAACGAATCAGGATAAAGCGCAATGGGAAGATGTTTCCAATGTACCAAATCACTACTGGTGGCATGTCCCCAATGCATCGGGCCCCACACGGTAGCATGAGGATAGTATTGATAAAAGAGATGATAAACGCCTTTGTAATAGACCAAGCCGTTGGGATCGTTCATCCACATCGAATCGGGAGTGAAATGAAAAGCAGGGCGGTAACTTTGTTGAATGTCATGTTTATTTTGTGGAGTCAATGCATAACAGGTAACCCAACTTAGGGAAAAACAAATAATGAACGACAGGCTTATTTTTTTCATGTAAAATGTGAATTGAAAAATCAGTGTGTTTATTTTTCTTTTGACAATGCTTGATATACCCCGTTGGTCCAACCAAAACCATCTTGTCCTGGGTATTCTCCGCCACCTCCCGGTTTGCTGGGATGAACCACGTCATACTTTTCGGTCATTTTGAAGGTTTTATGATAGATCAATTGATTCTCATTCAGCCAACGATACTTACATTCATTGGCTAATGTAGTATCATCATAATGACGCAATCCTTGTATTGTGATCCATTGTAATGGTGCCCAACCATTGGGAGCATCCCATTGTTGTGATGTGAAATTTGTTGTTGTAACCAATCCTCCTTGATACAGAAAAAGCGATTGAATGTTTTTTGCGACGGAGTCTGCTTGTTGCTTTGATGCTATTTTTACAAAAAGCGGAAAAACACCGGCCAACGAATAAACGTTTGTTTGATGATGCGTTTTGAAATTATAATCAAAAAAGAATCCTTTTGATTCGTTCCAACAATAAGTAGTGACAGCCTTTGCTCGTTCGTTGGCTTTTTTCAAATAATAAGCTGCCTTTTGAGGATTATGATCAATTTCAAAAGTTTTGGCAATCGTTATTTCCAAATGATAAAGCAAACAGTTCAAATCAACCGGAATGATCTCGGTGGCATGAATGGTGTAAAGTGGAAATTGACCGTTTATTTTTATCAGCCATCTGCTTGAAAAATCCCATCCTGATTCAGCTCCGGCACGTAAATTTCGATAAATCTCTTCTTTCCTGGCAGAAGGATCGTATCGAACAGCTTCATTGGCTGTTGCAACATCTTGACGAAATGATTCAGGGCGAGGCGTTGTTTGACTGTCCCAATACCGATTTAGGATGATTCCGTCCGGCATTCGAACAACATTGCGATAAACAGCCATTGAGTCGTAAAGTTTATCCGCTCCTTTCATCCAAAAAGCATATTCTGTCATTAATTCCTTTTGATATTTTACATACACGGCATCACCTTTGATAGAGGCTAAAAGCTCTACCATCAACGAAAAAAAAGGAGGTTGTGATCGACTAAGATAATAAGTTCTGTTTCCGTTAGGAACGAATCCAAATGTTCGAATCATCCATGCAAAATTATCAACCATATCTTGAATCAAGTCATAGCGATGATCGGCTTTTAATCCTAACATGGTAAAATAGCTGTCCCAATAATAAATTTCGCGAAATCTACCCCCAGGGACAACGTAAGCGTATGGTAAAGGAATTAGCGTTCCGGCCGACCTTAAATCAGGTTGCCTGGTTAAAACATTCCATAAAAGCGAGATATGGCTGTTGATGTTGGTTGAATCGGAACGATAACTTGTTTGATTGTTCGGAATGATAAAGTTCTGTTGAATAAATGGTTTCAAAACACGTGCCAAGTGATGATCGTGAAGCGTTGCATATTTTTCAAGAATCATATTGACTGGATATCTGGGAATGCAATCAACAAATGTTTTACTGTCTGAAAAGATGCTGTCATTGCTTTGAACCGCAAAGAAAAGGTCTTTATAAAGTGATTCAGGTGATTGATATGGTTTTTGATGCTCTTGCCGAGGCAATGACAACGCATAACCGTTTATTGCTACAACAAGAAAAACAAAAAGACTTAATACAGTTTTAAGGAATGGCTTAAACATGTTTGTTTTTTTAATGTGAATTTCTGAAGCAATCTTTCCTGCAAAGTTATTCTGAACCAATAAAATTCCACTTTATTTTAATTCAAGGATTACCGCTTCGTAGGGACGAAGATGAATCGTTGAATTTGATTTAGGTTCCAATGTTGTATTGTAATTGTCAATTAATGTTACAGCATGATTAACAGAAAATGGGACTACTGTTTCAGCTTCATTGGGAGAAAAATTAAGCAAAACCAATAAGATATGGCCATTTAAGGTACGGGAATAAGCATACACTTGCTTGTTTAACTTATCCAAAAGCGTATATTTTCCATAAATCAATGTTTTATTATGTTTCCGTAGCAAAATCATTTTCTTAAAATAATTCAAACAAGAATTGGAATCATTTTCTTCTACTTCAACATTAACTGTTTTAAAATTGGGGTTCACCGCAATCCATGGTGTCCCAATGGTAAAACCCGCATTGGCGGTCGTATCC
>JBMFIQ010000074.1:0-5940 GCA_049976245.1 Microbacter sp.
GGATACCTCACACCAAACGAAAAATTTAAACAAATTATTAATCAGCATTCAGTTGCATTTGCAAGTTGAATTCAGCAGTTTTTACATTGTTCATGATTCTCATCATGTCCCTTAAGACTTGAATTTTATTTAACCGTTTCCCACGACACATGAACAGGAATGGAAGGAGAAGCAGGTGCGTTGGTAATCAGATTGATGGTTTCGAATCGCGGACCTTGAGTGATGCCTGTTGCCACTTCAAAATGAATGACGACCGATTGATGCGGTGCAATAGCACGTTTGGGAAGAGTGACCCTAATGCAGTGACAGTCGGCAAAGGCTTTAAGCAGGTACAACGGCGAACGACCTTCGTTTTTGACGGTAAAAGTTCCTCGCGACATGATATTTTGTTTCACTACGTTCAATTTAACTTCTGATGGTGTGAGCACAACGATAGGCGCATTCTTCTTTTCTTCAGGTGTCATTTTCGAAAAGTCTTCCATGCGATTGGCCGTCAGAGTTAACACGTTGGATTTGGAAAGATCCGCATGACGATCGATCATCAGCGTTACTTCGTCAGAATGTAAGCCCCAATCGTGAAGCATGGCGCTATTTAATGAAAAGATCACGGCAGCTTCGGAGTTTGGTTGCATGACGGAAGGCACCACTACCCCTTTCAAATAAGGAGGCAATTTACCGAGTGCAACTTCAACCACCTTTTTGGTTGGATTCAGGATGAGCATTTGTTCTGTTTTGGTTTCATTAGGCGACACGTTGCCAAATGAAAGATAACGCGACTTTAAGCGAAGCGGTCCCATCTCTTGAGGATACATCTGTTCGATCGAAAGCGGCTTTTGCGTCACCTCTCCTTTGATGATCAGCGTGACAGGATTGATGGTGGAGTTGTTGTAAATGACAATGGTTTTGTTGAATGTCCCCGGACGATCGTAAGTGGAATAGGTCACCTGAATGGCGCCTTTGCCTCCGGGCGGAATTGGTTCTTTTGGCCAAACGGGAGTGGTGCAACCGCACGAAGCAATCACCTGCTGAATGACCAAAGGAGCATCACCCTGATTGCTAAACTCAAACGAATGAGTCACTTTGCCAGCGCTTTCGGGAATGACCCCAAAATTATAAACTTTTTCGGGAAAAACCGGAATGGGTTTGCTGCGTTGTTGTCCGAAAACAAACAAAGCCGAAAAAAACATCAACGATAAAAAAACAGTTCTCATCTTATTTCAATTTTGACAAGCATTGGAAGCAATGGAGCCGTCCCAAATGGCAGGTAAAAGGGAAAAGATCTGCTGGGCAACATCTGTTGCAAAAACAAACGAACCGGCCTGCATCAGGACTTTGCTATTGTTTGCAAAGCTAAAGAAGAAGCCCTAAAAATCGACTAAAAAAACTTTAAAATAACATCTTTTACTCCCGTTTCATCATAAAAAAAAATGAACCATGTCCGAATTCAAACAATCTCTTTTGATTTTGACGCCGATTGAATTAACTTAGCATACCGAAAACCGAATCGGAACAGCAACCATCTTCATTTGAGACTTTCCGAAAACATGCTGATTCATTCATCCGTTAACAACAATCCGTTCAAAATGAAAAACCAAATCATTGTCATTTTTGGAGCTTCCGGCGATTTAACAAAACGCAAATTAATGCCCTCACTCTATTGGCTTTATCGACATCAACGACTTAACGCATCGTTTGCCATTCTTGGCATAGGACGTACACCTTACGACAACGAACAATACCGGGCATTCATTGCAACACAACTTCCAAAATTTGTTTCAAAAGATGAATATGACAAAACAACCGCTGATGAATTCCTCAAAAAGATCCATTACCACAGCATGGATCCCGCTGACGCATCGGCTTATCCGGGTTTGAAAGAGCGGCTAGCTTTCATCGATTTGGAAATCAACAACCCGGGCAATTACCTTTACTATTTGGCCACTCCGCCTTCTCTCTACGGAGAAATTCCCAACCATTTGAAAAGCGTTGGATTGAACGAGGAAGCGGAAGGACAATCACGCAACATCATCGTGGAAAAACCTTTTGGATACAATCTGCAATCAGCACGCAAGTTGAATCAGATTTACAACATGGTTTTTCGCGAAGAACAAATCTACCGCATCGATCATTTTTTGGGAAAGGAAACGGTACAAAACATTTTGGCGTTGCGCTTTGCAAACGGTATTTTTGAACCCTTATGGAATCGAAATTACATTGATCATGTGGAAGTAACAGCCGTTGAAAATCTTGGTATCGAAGAGCGCGGCGGATTTTACGACAGTTCGGGAGCGCTGCGTGACATGGTTCAGAATCACCTCATTCAATTGGTGGCTCTAACAGCCATGGAACCACCTGCACTATTCAATGCAGACAGTTTTCGAAACGAAGTGGTCAAAGTATATCAAGCATTGAAGCCACTCTCCAACGCGCAAATCAAAACACAAGTCATTCGAGGGCAATACACCGAAGCGCACACGGAAAACAGGCTCATCAAAGGATATCGGGAGGAGAAAAATGTCAATCCGCATTCACGAACCGAAACGTTTGTGGCGCTGAAACTGTTCATTGACAACTGGCGATGGGGTGGTGTTCCGTTTTACATTCGCACAGGCAAACAAATGCCCACCAAAGTTTCGGAAATCATCATCCACTTCAAGCCTACGCCTCACAGTCTGTTCAAGGGCATGGCAGGAAACTCGTCTATGAATGCCATGATTATCCGCATTCAGCCTAACGAAGGCATTGTACTGAAATTTGGACTCAAAGTACCGGGATCAAATTTCCAAATCAAACAAGTATCGATGGATTTTACTTATGATCGCATTGAGGGTTCTCCCGTGGGCGATGCTTATGCCAAACTGCTTGAAGATTGCATGATGGGAGAATCAACCCTCTTTACGCGAAGCGATGCCGTTGAAGCCAGTTGGAACTACTTCGATCCAATCCTCTCATTGTGGGAAAATGATCCATGCATTCCTTTGTACGGTTATCCGGCCGGAACATGGGGACCACTCGAAGCCGATCACATCATGCCTGAAGAGTATGGATGGACCAATCCATGCCGAAACCTTACCAATACCGATTTATATTGCGAATTGTAATGAAACTTATTGACTGACAACATGGCAAGAAGCAGCGTCAAAATGCGCAACATGCCACAAACAAACCGCTAAATTAAAAAATCGAACATCCAATGATACAGCCTCATTTCTTTGAAACGCCCGAAAAGACGGCTTTAGCCGTTACACAACATTTAATCGATCAATTGGAGACCATGATGCGACCTTTCTTTTTAGCTGTTTCGGGAGGCTCCACGCCAAACTTGCTCTTTTCGATGTGGGGAAATGAATTTGCCGATCGCATCAAATGGCAACGCCTGCATCTGTTTTGGGTTGATGAGCGATGCGTTGCGCCAACCGATCCTAAAAGCAATTATGGAAATATGAAAATGCGGTGCCTCGATAAAATTCACATTCCCGTTGAAAACATTCACCGTATCTGCGGAGAGGCACCTCCCAACCTCGAAGCGGAACGTTATACCCTCGAAGTCAACAATCTTCTACCACTCAAACAGGGAATTCCGCAATTTGACATGATTTTGGCCGGTATGGGCGAAGATGGCCATACATCGTCCATCTTTCCCGGACAAACATCTTTGCTGACGGAAAAACAAACGTATGTGGTTTCCAAACATCCGGTCACGGGACAACAACGCATTGCCATGACCGGCCCCGTCATGATGCAAGCACGCGAATTGATTTTTCACGTGACCGGCGCATCCAAAAAAGCGTTAATCAAAGCAATGCTTCATCCCACAGCCGAACAGCTCAAGCTGCCGGCCATTTACATTGCCCATCATGCAAAAAACGCAAAACTCTTTTGCGACATTCCCATTGCATAAACCACTTAAAACCTGATGCTTTGAAGGTTTACCAACGACGATCGAAAAGAGCAAGCGCCGCAAAAAATCAACTTATTTTTGAACCAATTTTCGATTGGGAAACAAGTAAAAACGCAAGTTTTTGCGAAAAACGATGATGTGCGTAATGATCAAACCAAAAAGCAACACCCCATTGGCTTTGTGTATGGTTATCAACGTACGGCTGTGGATTTCAAGGATCAAACTGAAAATGGTGATCAACTGAATGGTGCCGATCAGCAATAAAAACGACAAAGTCACTTGTCTGACTCTTTGGCTGGTAGTGGTTTTTGTTCCCATAAATGTGACGTATTAAAAAAATGAATTGCTCAATCGCTTAAAAATTCCATTCCAAAAGGGTTAAATCATCCTACATGGACAGGAGAACGTTGTAAGCCACAAATATAAAACATTTTTTCAGTATCGGCTTCTGTTTTGAATAAAAACAAAAAAACATCCTGCTTCGAACAAAAGCCCTGCGATGCAAATCAATAGGATGCACCACAAAACAACCAAAACGCTCTCTCCGCATGAATAAAAACCCTTCAAAAAAAAAATGAAAACGCCAATAAAAAACAGAAATCGATGAAAGTCTTGCCGTTTTTGAGGGAGCGTTATTTTTCTTTGTGTAACTTTGTGAAAATACTTTATACCATTTAATGCAAGAGCCGTTGAAAACAAAGCACAATAAATCAATATTTTATAAAAAGAATAAGGCAAAGCCGATAATGAATCCCGAGATAAACTTAAGTGACGCATTTGAATTGATGCATTCAATGATGAGCAAACAATCGGTTTGAAATGTGAAAGCAAAACCCTTGAACAACATACGGAAGTGCCTAAGCCTAAAACAATAGCCAGTTTGAAAAGACCAATTGATCCATTTGGGCAAGGAGCGAATTTCCATGTAAACCATATTGAAAAAGGGCAAAAAACGTCTCATTCATTCATCATAACACTTCAAAAAAAGGAATTAGCCAAAAAACAGTAAATTTGCTCAATAAAAAACAAAGATGGAAATATTGACAAAAATCTATTTATGAGACAACAAAGAAAAACTAAAGTTGTTGCCTGATAATTCGATTGACTTAATAGATACCTCACCACTCTATGCCGAACAAAGAAAAACATCTTATGACGGAATTCACCTTGATAAATATGTTGAATGGTTTTTGCAAATTCAGATCAATTAGTGAGGATATTAAACCTAACGGGAATCTTTATCGTTAAAATCAAAGAAAAAGTTTTTGTTAGTTAAATAAGTACCTATGTATTATAGAGATGACATTGTGATAATAAGAGATTGAGCAAAAATCAGATTAAAAAATCTTTCGAAAACCGATAAATAAAAAACAACTCAACAAATACATTATGGTAACGAATAACGAAATACTATTTACAATCACAAAAAAAGATTTAGAAGAGGAAGCTATTCATTATTTAGGGAGAGAAATGAATGATGAAGAATATGCAAAAGCAAAAAAACTACTTGAGTTTGGAATCGGTGAAAATTTAAGATACACATATTGGGGAATTTTCTTTGAACTAATGGATAAAAAACAATAATGGATAGAAAAATATCACCATCAGATTTATTGGCAAAGTCATTTTTAGAAACGGCAAAGCAATTCAGTGCCAATATTGAATTGATAAAATCATTGAAATCATGAACTTATAAAATTGGAGAAGCAAATGTTTTAGTTAGAGCTTCATCCGATGGAAATAGAAGATACTTTTTTGGAATTCATTATATCACTGTTGAGGAAATTGCTAATCTTGAAAATCCGTTCATTGCATTTATTTGCGGTTCAGTTGAAAAAACAATTCAAGATAAAATATTTCTCTATAAAAAGAAATTATGATGACACTATGGAATAACGAAACTGAAATCCAATTTTTTATTGAAGCACTCAAAAACTTTGCTTCTCCAGAACAATTATTTTATTCAACTTTCGCAAGCAAATAATGATTTGATTTTTAGGTATGATTAAGTGAATGTAATTTGATAATCAGTTTCTTAT
>JBMFIQ010000075.1:0-5599 GCA_049976245.1 Microbacter sp.
CAATTGTCCTTTTTCGGAAGAAAAACAGCCAATGTAAACGTACAAATAGGCGAAAACTTTTGTCCAATTGTTAAATGTACGTTGACAAATAGGCGAAAACTTTTGACGAATTGTTAAATGTACGTTGACAAAAGTGACGAAAACTTTTGACGAATTGTTAAATGTATGTTGACAAAAATAATTTGGCAAAAAGAAATATTGAAAGATGTTCGTTTTTGACGGATGAAAAATGAAACACGTCAAATAGCCATGTCCTTGAGCATATGCAATTTTATTGATCTTTTCGCATCAGGTAGAAACTGATGCTATTCCATGTCCAAGTCTCCGCTTCGCTCAGACTTGAACTAACAATCCCGAAAACTTGCATCAATAGGAGTGATTCAATTTTTCAACACGCGGAGGGTACAGCATAACACAAAGATTTTCTCCGTGTGCCTCCGTTTCTTAATGGTTGAGCATTTTGCATACGAAAATCTTGAAGATATTTGCAAGCTAGGAATAACATGAAGCAGTTTTCCGCTACGCAAACATGGACCATCAGGTGATCACTATCCATCTGCATCCAAGCCCTCAACAAACATGTTAAATTTGTCATCAAAAGTTCACTCCCGCACATCATTTTCAAATAATAGCTTATATTTGCATAAAAATTGTTCGATGTTTTTCTGCCATTTCTTCAATCACAGCAGGTATGCATATCTTAGTCACCGGAGGAGCAGGGTTTATTGGTTCCAATCTTTGTGAATCTTTATTAAGGCTTGGACATCACGTTACTTGTTTGGATAATTTCTCTACCGGAAAAGAACAAAATATCGTCTCATTCCTACAGGATTATCCAAAGCGTTTCCGATTGGTGGTGGGAGATATTCGAAATTTGGACGATTGCCACAGAGCCTTAGAAGGAACTGAATATGTCCTGCATCAGGCTGCGTTGGGTTCTGTACCCCGTTCGATCAATGATCCCCTCACAACCAATGCGGTCAACATTACCGGATTTTTAACCATGTTGATTGCTGCCCGCGATGCTCGTGTGAAACGCTTTATCTATGCTGCCAGTTCATCCACTTATGGCGATTCGGAAAGTTTGCCTAAAGTGGAAAAGGTGATTGGTCGTCCGCTTTCGCCGTATGCCGTTACCAAATATGTCAATGAGTTGTATGCCGATGTCTTTTCACGAACTTACGGAATGGAGTGCATCGGCTTACGCTATTTCAATGTCTTTGGCCGACGTCAGGATCCGGATGGCGCTTATGCTGCAGTTATTCCTTTGTTTGTAAAGCAACTGATGAACCATCAGTCACCGGTGATCAACGGCGATGGTGATTATTCACGCGATTTTACCTACATCGACAATGTGATCCAAATGAATCTGCTTGCGCTGGAGACAACCAATTCGGGCGCAGTGAATACTGTTTACAATACTGCTTACGGTGATCGTACCACGCTGAATCAATTGGTACATTACTTAAAAGAGTTTTTAAGCGTGTATGATCCGGAAATTGCAAAGGTAGAAATCACTCATGGCCCAAATCGTGCCGGAGATATTCCGCATTCGTTAGCCAGCATCGATAATGCAAAACGATTGTTGGGCTATGATCCGCAGTATAATTTGAAAGACGGATTGAAAGAGGCTGTGAAGTGGTATTGGGAGAATCTGAGAGACTGAGAGACGCGGAGACTTTGCGACTGGGAGACGGGGAGAGGGGGTGATTTTTTAGGTTTATAAATTTGATCCATTATTACACCGTATGGAAAAAATTCGAACACATCAGGATTTGAGGGTTTATCAACTTTCATTTAGTACAGGGATGGAAGTTTTTAATCTTTCTAAATCTTTTCCTCAGAAGAAAAATATGCTCTCACTGATCAAATAAGACGCTCTTCCCGTTCTGTCTCGGGGAACTTGGCTGAAGCATGGAGAAAAAGAAGATACGAAAAGGCCTTTATTGCAAAGTTGAATGATTGTGAAGGGGAAGCAGCTGAAACTCAGGTATGGCTTGAATATGCTCTTGCCTGTGAATGTATTGATAAAGGAACATTTGAAAATTTATATAAAAAATACGATGATATGCTTGGAATGTTGGTCAATATGAGCATTAATCCGAGTAAATGGACTTTATAATAAAACAGATAAACAGATATGGATGCAAATACACCACATCACCTATTCCCAAAATCACCCGACCTCTCTGACTCCAAGTCAGCTGAACAGCAAGTCTTCTCATCTGATATTCGTATCGCTGTCATCGGACTTGGGTACGTTGGGCTTCCTCTTGCCCGTTTGTTTGCCACCAAATATCCTGTTGTTGGTTATGATATCAATAAAGCTCGTGTGGCTGAATTGATGCAAGGCCACGATGCTACCCTCGAAGTAGAACCAAACATATTGAAAGCTGTACTCCTTGCAGAGAACCCCGTTCGTGAAATTCGTGATAATTCGTGTCATTCTGATAACTCATGTAATGCAAATGATTCACAAAATGGGCTATATTGTACCACAGAACTTGATCAAATCCGGGATTGCAACTTCTATGTTGTCACGGTACCTACTCCTGTGGATAAGCACAATCGCCCTGACCTGACACCATTAATCAAGGCAAGCGAAACTGTTGGTAAAGTTATTTCCAAAGGCAATATCGTCGTGTATGAATCGACTGTATATCCGGGTGCCACCGAAGAAGATTGTATTCCGGTGGTGGAACGTGTTTCAGGTTTAAAATTTAATATGGATTTCTTTGCCGGCTATTCACCCGAACGCATCAATCCAGGTGATAAGGAACACACCGTTGAAAAAATTAAAAAAATCACTTCAGGTTCAACGCCTGAAATCGGTGAAAAGGTGGATGCCGTTTACCGTTCAGTGATTACTGCCGGCACACACCTTGCTCCTTCCATCAAAGTAGCTGAAGCAGCCAAAGTGATTGAAAACTCGCAACGTGACATTAACATTGCTTTTGTCAACGAGTTGGCTAAAATTTTTAATAAAATGGGAATTGACACGCATGATGTTTTGGAGGCTGCCGGAACAAAATGGAACTTTTTGCCTTTTAAACCCGGCCTCGTTGGCGGACATTGCATTGGGGTGGATCCTTTTTATTTGGCTCAGAAAGCTCAAGAATATGGCTATCATCCTGAGATTATTCTTGCTGGAAGGCGTATGAACGACAGTATGGGACAATACGTAGCTTCGGAAGTAGTGAAGCTGATGATTAAAAAAGGCATTCCGGTGAAAGGAGCTAAAGTGTTGCTTCTCGGCATTACTTTTAAGGAAAACTGCCCTGACATTCGCAACACCAAAGCCATTGACATTTACCATGAACTGTGCGAATACGACATGGATGTGGATGTATATGATCCATGGGCTGATCCGAAAGAAGTAAAACACGAATACGGAATTATGACCATGACAGAATATCCGGAAGGTGCTGCCCTGAGCTTGTCGAAGGGGGGGTATTCTGCTATTATTTTGGCAGTGGCACATAAAGAATTTACCAATATTCATTTGCAGGCGTATAAAGACCAAGGGTGTGTGATTTACGATGTAAAGGGAATATTATACAAGAAAGTTACCGATGGAAGGCTTTAGGCATCAAAACGCACAACGGTATGTACGCATTAACTAAAAATCATTATCCTTTATAATTTTGACAAGATGGGTTTATTTTGATGCAATGTGCGCTTTTTAAGATAGTAGATTTTGAATATTGCAGCGTTCTTGCTATCTTTGAAGTTGAAATGTGATGATTTGATAATTTGAGGATGAGATAATTTGAGGATGAGATAATTTGAGGATGAGATAATTTGATGATGAGATAATGTGATGATGTGATAATGTGATGATGTGATAATTTGACGATTAGCTAATTAACAAATCTGCTAATCGACGAATCAGCTAATCAACAAATCAAAATGACTATCCAGGATGCCAAAATAATAGATCTGCCGAAGATTTTAGACAAGCGGGGAAATCTTTCGGTGATTGAAGAGTACAAAAATATTCCTTTCAAGATTGAACGTACCTATTGGATCTATGATGTGCCGGGTGGAGAAATACGTGGTGGTCATGCTTACAAAGAGAATCAGGAATTTATCGTGGCGCTTTCTGGTAGTTTTGATGTTATTCTCGATGATGGAAAAGAGCGTAAGACATTCTCATTAAATCGTTCTTATTACGGCTTGTATGTCCCCAAAGGCTTATGGCGGCAGATGGAGAACTTCTCTACGAATTCATTGGCTTTGATCGTTGCTTCGACACCATACAATGCGGAAGATTATATTTATGACTATGAAGAATTCAAAAGAAAGTAACTCTAACCATTCTTCTGTTTACGACTGCACCATTATCGAACTGGATAGGCATCATCATGAAAAAGGGAATATTACAGTCGTAGAGAATACTAAAACCATCCCGTTTTCAATTAAACGGATCTATTATTTGTATGATGTGCCGGGTGGAGAGTCAAGAGGAGCACATGCCCATAAAGAACTCAGACAGCTTGTCATTGCAGCCAGCGGAAGCTTTGACGTGACGTTAGATGATGGTAATGTGAAAAGAACATTCACTTTAAACAGGCCTTATCAAGGACTTTTGGTTGTTCCCGGCATCTGGCGTGAATTAAATAATTTCTCGTCCGGCTCTGTCTGTTTAGTATTAGCGTCACATGCGTATGATGCAGCGGATTATATCAGAGAATATGATGAATTTAGAACCTACAAACATGAATTATAGTATACATCCCCATGCAGAAGTACAAACGAGAGATATTGGGACTGGAACTATCATTTGGCAATATTGCGTTATACTGAAAGACGCTAAAATTGGAAGCAACTGTAATATTAACTTCAATGTGTTTATTGAAAATGATGTTATCATTGGGGATAATGTGACAATAAAGTCAGGAGTTCAACTTTGGGATGGATTAAAAGTCGGAAATAATGTTTTTATTGGCCCAAATGTTACTTTTACCAATGATATAGTTCCAAGATCAAAGAAGTATCCTGAAAAATTCACAGAAACAATCATAGGAGAAGGGGCCTCAATAGGAGCGAATGCAACTATACTTGCCGGTAAAACAATCGGCAACTATTCACTTGTTGGCGCTGGAAGTGTTGTAACTAAAAATATTCCTGCCTTTACAGTTTGGTATGGCAATCCAGCCAAAATGAAAGGCTATATTACTAAAGAAGGTGTGTTAATTCATTTGAATTTAAAAGATGAAAATGGACGATCATATACATTGATCAATGAAGAGCCTATTTTAAAAGCACGGTGAAAGAACAGTGAGAAACGCCATGAACCCAAAGAGCGTTGGAATCAGGTATTCATTTACAAATAACTATCCTTGCAATCAAATAACTTAAAATAGAACATGATGATACTAGAAGTAAAAAAAATAAACGATCAATTTGTAATAAAGAATCCACCAATAAATTCAGGGGAACAATTCTTTCTACAGATTGAAAAGAAACACATTTTGAAAAGCAGGCCCGGCAAAAAAAGGATGACTCAAACTGACATTACTTTTCAAGAATTGAAAGCGTTGGCGTTAAAATTGTCTGATGATGTTTTACTTCAAAATATGGTCAAATATTACAAGCC
>JBMFIQ010000076.1:0-5038 GCA_049976245.1 Microbacter sp.
ATCCGCATCAAAAACACCTTCAATCCTTCCGCATCGGGAACATACATCTCTTGCGAAAAAACCAACGATGCCGGAAAAGCTATCAAAGGGATCTCTTCCATCAACGACACCTGCCTCATCACAGTGCAAGGATTGGGCATGGTGGGAGTAATTGGCGTCAACTATCGCATTTTCAGAGCACTTGCCAAAGCAGGCATCAGCGTCTTTTTGGTTTCGCAGGCGGCCTCCGAAAACAACACCTCATTTGCCGTTCGTAATAGCGATGCTGATCTGGCTGTTAAAGTGTTGGACGAAGAGTTTGCCAAAGAAATTGAACAAGGCGAAATGAACCATGCCTTAGCCGAAAAAGATCTGGCCACTGTAGCCATTGTGGGCGAAAACATGAAACGCACTCCCGGCATTGCCGGTAAATTGTTCGGAACATTAGGGCGAAACGGCATCAACGTCATTGCCTGTGCACAAGGGGCTTCCGAAACCAACATCTCCTTTGTCACCGATCTGCATTCGCTGCGCAAAGCCTTAAACGTCATCCATGACTCTTTCTTCCTTTCGGACTATCAAATGCTGAACATCTTTCTGGTGGGAACTGGCACCGTGGGAAGCCATTTATTGAGACAAATTGAACAACAACAACCCGGATTGATGGCACAAAAAGGATTGAAGCTCAACGTAGTCGGCATTGCCAATGCCCATTATGCCTTGTTTGACCGCGACGGCATTCAGCTCAAAAACTTTCGACAGGAATTGACCGAAAAAGGAAAACCCTCGTCCGTACCATTCCTGCTGAATGAGATACTGGAAATGAACATTTTCAATTCCGTATTTGTGGATTGTACCGCCAGCTCCGAAGTAGCCTCCATTTACAAAACCTTGTTGTCAAACAACATATCCGTAGTGGCAGCCAACAAAATAGCGGCTTCGTCGGCCTATTCCATCTATGCCGAACTCAAAAGTATTGCCGCCAAACGAGGCATCAAATTTTTGTTTGAGACCAATGTGGGAGCAGGATTGCCCATCATGAACACCATCAATAACCTGATTAATTCAGGCGACCGCATTCTCAAAATGGAAGCCGTGTTATCGGGTACGCTCAACTACATCTTCAATACGCTGAGTGCTGAAAACACACTGAGTAAAACCATCCGCATGGCCAAAGAAGCAGGCTATTCCGAACCCGATCCGCGCATCGACCTGAGCGGAAAAGACGTCATCCGCAAACTCATCATCTTAAGCCGCGAAGCCGGTTACAAGGTGGAACAATCCGATGTCGAATGCCGACTCTTCATCCCCGATCACTATTTTGAAGGATCGTTGGACGACTTCTGGCAACAGATCACCGAACTCGATGAAGTGTTTGAACAAAAACGCCAACGACTCGAAGCAGAACAAAAACGCCTGCGCTTTGTAGCCAAAATGGAAGAAGGACATTGTGAAGTGGGACTGCAGGAAGTGGACATGCACCATCCGTTCTATGACCTCGAAGGCAGCAACAACATCCTGATGTTGACCACCGAACGCTACAACGACTACCCAATGATCATCAAAGGATACGGCGCCGGAGCCAATGTCACGGCTGCCGGCGTCTTTGCCGACATCATCAGCATCGCCAACATTCGTTGAAAACAATTTTCAGAACAAGACAATTTGAACTGAAAAATAGCCCCAAAACAAAACCATTTATGATGGAAACTCAGTTACAACGATTCCTGATAGCGCAGGAAAAGGATTATCTGAAAGTGCTTGAAGAAATGAAAGCCGGTCGGAAACAAAGCCATTGGATGTGGTATGTTTTCCCACAATGGATAGGGCTTGGGCACAGTGAAATGGCAACATTTTATGCCATCAAGAACCTTGAGGAGGCAAAAGCTTACCTTGCTCATCCCATTCTCGGATCGCGACTGCGTGAAATAAGCCAAGAGCTGTTGAAACTCAACGAAAACGATCCTTTTCGGATTTTTGGCAAGCCCGATAACTTAAAACTGCAATCGTGCATGACCCTTTTTTTCACCGTGGACGAAACAAAACCATCCGTTTTTCAACAAGTCATTGAGAAATATTTCAACAGACAATGGGATGAAAGAACTTTAAGACGCATTCATGCCGATCCCCTGCCCCATTCGTGATGAGTTTTGCCGTTTCGATGAATAAAAAGTGCATGGTATTTTCACACTCATGCATTTATGAAGCAAACCTGCTTTGCTGTGGCGTTTTCCTTAAATTTTTTCAATGCTGGTTGAAGGAATAAAACCTTCGTTGCCGTCGGGAAGAATGATTTCCGTCCAACCCGAAATTTCGTTCGAAATGGTCACTTTGGTTCCTTCATGCAGGACAAACATATCTTTTGAATTGAGCGAAGGAGCATCTTTGGCCGTCACGGCCGGATCCATGATGATGCCGGCAGTGCTGTCGATGACCTTGTGGCTTTGTTTCTCAGCATACGAAAAACCAATGATAAAGACAAAAAACAACACAATGGCAGCACTAAATCCGGCCTTTCGACGCTGTTTGTAAGTGGAAAAAAAGTACAACAAAACCGATAACAACATCAAGACAAAAGCCACCATGCTGATCACCGCCCACTTATTGGACGAAAACAGATTACCAAAATCATCAATCCATTGCAACAGAAAAAACTGAGAAGTAACGTCCACATTGTCCACCACTTTCAACTGTGCAATCCGAAGATTAAACCGAGCGTTGTCATAGTTGGGATCCAACAAAAGAGCTCGATTGTAGTTCAAAATGGCTTTACCCAAATTTCCGGTACGATAATAGGCATTTCCCAAATTATAGTAGAGCTGAGGCGCATTTCCCTCAATCTGCCTAATCATTTCATACTGTTGGGCAGCAGCGGCATATTGTCCCTTGGAATACAATGCATTGGCTTTTTGCAATGATAATTCCTGACTCGACAGAGACAAAGCAACCAACATGAAAATCCAAAAAAATTGCATCCGTTTCATTATCGATTCGTTCTATGGGTTATTTTAATTTGTTTTCAATCAATTCAATCATGGCAACGGCTTCGTCAAAAATCTCATTCATTGATTTTGAACCGGCTGCAGGTGCATATTGAGCAAATTCCGATGTATTTAACAGATCAATCAGTCGTTGAATCACCGGCACTTCGACATTTCTTTCCAATAAGCCGTTTTCCATAGCCTGTTTCGTCAAATCGGCCGTAGGAATGTTCAGCTTGTCGCTCATATAGCCCCAAATAGCCTTCAAAATTTCTTCATAAAACCGTTCCTTATTGTTTTCCTTCAAATAGAGAGAGGCCATTTTTAACCGCTTCAACGCCATCTTATTGGCTTTTTTGGTACGCCGCAAGGCCACATTGGCATTCTCACGCGCCTGTTTTCGGAAAATGTAGAACAACAACAACGCCAAAAGCAACATCACCGGATAGGCAGCGAGGAAAGCACTCGATTGAATCAAAAATTGCTGTTGCCGCGTGACCTTGAAATTTCCGGTTTCAATGTAGCGAATATCCTGATTCAGGAGTTTCACATTCTCCTTTTGAGGCATGCTATTGTAAACCGAAGCGGAAGTAACAGGCCCCTGATCGACATGAATCTTGTATTCGGGCGTCGAAAGCGTTTTGTATGTCCGCGTCGAAACATCGAAATAAGAGAATGAAACCGGAGCTATGGTAAAATCACCTGCCTGTCGTGGAATGGCAATGTAATCAATGGTTTTGGTTCCGGTCACGCCATTGGCGGTGGTGCGGTAATTGTTGTCCACTTTCGGATCGTACGTATCAAATCCTTGTGGAAAAGCCACAGGCAAATTATTGATTAATTTCAAATTACCCGTTCCTGTAATCTTCAGTTCCAACGTAATGGCTTCATTGGTTTTAACAATGGATTTGGACAAATTGGAACTCAACTGGAAATTACCGACAGCCCCCGAAAATGATGCCGGTTTATCTTTAAGTGGCAATGGTTCGACTTCGATTCGGATAGGCGGTGCAACCAAAACTTTTTTAATATCCTGATACGTATCAAAGAAATCGTCGAAAATGCTGTGAACTTTTTGTTGTGTACGCAATCGGATGATGGCGGTACAAGCCGCACGGTCAATAGTGATCTCCCCCGAGCGTTGCGGGAATAACAACACTTGATAGATGACCGCCGTGGTGTAGTTTCGTCCGTTGTAATGTTCAAGTTGAGTTTGCCGATCGTTCGACAAATCAATTTGTTGCATGACAAAATTTTTAAAATCGGGGAATTTGACATCTTCAAACCCCACAATGTCGGGAATGGAATACAACTTGTAGGTCACCAAAAATGCTTCCTGTTCATACACTTTTGTTTTGGAAACGATGGCTCTGATGAACACATCCTGATTACCTGCCGATTGAAAAGCAGTGCCGCTTTCCGAGCTAATACTGCCTCCTTGTGATGATTTGGGAGCGTTTTTATCGGGAGGCAACACCGTAATGGACAATCCATTGGACATCAAGCGTTGATTATTGACCACAATGGATGCCGGCCCAATGCTGTAAGTACCCACCTTTTTAGGCATCAACATGAGCGTAAACGACATGGAGCTGCTGTAAACGCCATTAATGCTTTGCTCCGAGCGTGCGGTAAAAGGGCCGGCCACAATGTCGAACCCAGCAATGGAAGGCGTTCTTAATTCATTCGGATCAGCTAAAGTATTGATGGTATAGACCAATTGAAAGGCATTCCCCATAACAACCGACGCCGGCGCCTTGGCTCTGAAAACGATGTTATTCCCATAACCATGACCTATGCTCAAGGTCATTAATGCAATGGCAACAAAGACTGCTTTTCTCATATCATAATTCCTTTTTATTGACTTCCTCGTTACCAATCTTTAGCAGGTTGTGCCGAGTGCATTTGAACCCGCTGCTGATTGATCTTATTTTGAACCTGATTTTCTTCCTGTTGAATGGAATTCAAGATTTGCTCCGCATTTTGTTTTGACATGCCGCCTCCCTGAGGTTGCTGTTGATTTTGATTGTTGTTGTTCTGATTTTTCTTGTTGTTATTGTTATTCTGTTGATTTTGGT
>JBMFIQ010000077.1:0-4325 GCA_049976245.1 Microbacter sp.
GAAGAACCCGTTTGGGAAAAGACGGACGCTTTTTACGGTAAACCGTGGATTTGGAATATGCTGAATAATTTTGGCGGTCGAACCAGCATGTATGGCAATCTGGAAGCGGTGGCAAAAGATCCGGCAGCAGCATTTAACGATCCCAATTCGGGTAAAATGGTTGGCATCGGGTTAACCATGGAAGCCATTGAACAAAATCCCGTGATGTACGAATTGATGTTGCACAACACATGGACAAGCAAACCCATTGATGTAGATCAATGGCTTCGTGGTTACATCCGCAACCGATACGGGAATCTCGATCCGTTTGCTGTAAAAGCCTGGGCAGTGCTGAAAAACACAGTTTATGGCAATCATAAAAATCCGAATGATATGGCACAAACAGGAGCACAGTCTATCATCACGGGACGTCCAACTTTCGATGCTTCCACAGCTTGGACACACACAGAGCTGAATTATCGCGCTCAGGATTTATTGCCGGCATGGGACGATTTCATCAAAGCCGTTCCGGCCTGTTATCAAAGCGATGGATTTCAATATGACTTGGTGGATGTTACGCGTCAAGTTTTGGCAAATTATGCATCGGTGCTTCAACAAAAATGGGTTACGGCTTATCAACAAAAGAACGTTGCGGATTTCAGAAAATTCAGCACACAGTTCATCACATTGATAGATGATATGGATCAACTGCTTGCCACCCGAAAAGATTTCCTGTTGGGACCCTGGCTTTCAGATGCAAGAAGTTGGGGCGAAAACGATCGGGAGAAAGCACTCTATGAAAGGAATGCACGAGATTTGATTACCTTATGGGGCGATGCCAACAGTTCATTGCACGAATATTCCGGCCGACAATGGAGCGGGCTTCTCTCTGATTTTTATAAAGTTCGCTGGCAGAAATTTTTTCAAACGACTGAAAGTGCATTATCGGACGGAAAGGAAATGGACATGAAGGCTTTTGATCAAATGATCAAACAATGGGAATGGCATTGGGTGAATGAACACAAAAATTTTCCTGTTCAGCCCAAAGGAAATGCCGTGCAAGTGGCAGAACATTTGTACAAAAAATATCGACAAGCCATTTCCAATGCTTATTGAATCAGGTTTATTCATTGATTAACCGTTTTTATTATGAGTTCAACAAATTCAGCTTCATCGCTTTTATCGCGTTTTACGGCTTTGGATGTTTTTCGCGGATTGACCATTTGTTTTATGATCATTGTCAATACGTCCGGCGACGGAGCAACTACTTACTGGCCACTAAAACATGCCGATTGGAACGGATTTACGCCCACGGATTTGGTATTTCCCTCTTTTTTATTTGCCGTAGGCAATGCGTTGAGTTTTGTCTCAAAACGCTGGGAGAGCATGAAACAGTCGGAAGTTATTTTTAAAATTCTAAAACGGACAGTGTTGATTTTCGGCATTGGATACTTGATGTATTGGTTCCCGTTTTTTCAGTTAAACGCTCAATCGCATCTCGTTTTATTGCCCATTTCTCATACACGCATCATGGGTGTTTTGCAACGAATCGCCTTAACATATGGCATTGTGGCTTTGATGGTTTATTATTTTGGCGGTAGAAAAACATTGATTCTTGGCATTTTCTTTTTATTTGCTTACTGGGCTATTCTTGCATTGTTTGGTGTTCAAGGTGCTGAATATACCAAAACAGGGAATGCTGTTCTTCGACTCGATACATGGTTGTTTGGCATCAATCATTTATACATGGGCGAAGGATTCCCATTCGATCCTGAAGGAGTGCTTAGCACGTTGCCGGCGCTATTCAATGTCATTGCAGGATATGTGGCCGGACGATTTATTCAGCAAAAGGGTAAAACCTATGAGGGATTGACCAAATTGTTGTTGGTTGGGGTTGCGATGCTCTTTATTGCTTATTGTTGGAATCCATTGTTTCCGGTAAGCAAAAAATTATGGACAAGTTCTTTCGCCGTGTTGACGGTAGGCTTGGATTTAATTCTGATAACCGCCATCATTTACGTCATGGATTTTTTGGGCAAATCCAAAGGATCGTATTTCTTTTTGGTGTTTGGTCGTAATCCGTTGATTATTTATTTGATGAGTGAATTGGGTGCCACTTTAATGTGGGTTATTCATGTTGGTGATCAACCGCTTTATTCTTGGCTCTATACCCATGTTTTCAGGTTAGCCGGTGCATATCCCGGCGCTTTGCTATTTGCTGTTTGGTGGATGTTGACCTGTTGGTTGCTTGGTTATTTCATGGATATAAAGAAGATTTACATTAAACTTTGACGGACGATTATGCGAAAAAGATGCTTTCTATCAATTCTGATGCTTATTTTTAATGCAATAATGGTTTTTTTTCTGAGAGTAGATTAAACGTTCAAAAAACAGTCTCTGGAGCTGAACAAATAGTTCATCATTTATGGTGGAAAGAGGCTGTAGTGTATCAAATCTATCCTCGCAGTTTCAAAGACAGCAACGGTGATGGCATTGGCGATTTAAAGGGAATTATTTCCAAATTGGATTATATTAAAAGTCTTGGGGTCGATGCCGTTTGGTTGAATCCCATTTACGAGTCTCCAAATGTTGATAACGGCTATGATATAAGTAATTATGAAAAAATTATGCCAGTTTTCGGTACAATGGCTGATTTTGATACTTTACTCCATGGTTTGCATCAGCGAGGAATTAAATTGATTATGGATTTAGTGGTAAATCATACCAGCGATCGGAATGAATGGTTTATACAGTCAAGGAGTTCCAGGACAAATCCGTACCGTAACTTTTATCATTGGTGGCCAGCAGAAAAAGGTATTCCTACACCAAGATATAGTGATTTCGATGTGAATAAAAATGCGTGGATGTATGATTCATTGACCTATTCATATTATTTGCACTATTTTTCCAGACAACAACCTGATCTGAATTGGGAGAATCCCAAGGTAAGACAAGCTGTCTATAAAATCATGAATTTTTGGCTTAAAAAAGGGATTGACGGTTTCCGAATGGATGCCATTCAATTTATAGCGAAGGATACGACTTTCCCTGAATTCCCAAAAGGATATGAGAAAAATATAATAAAATATTATGGAATGGGGCCTCATATCCATGATTATTTACAAGAAATGAATCGGGATGTTTTAAGTAAATATCCAAATATAATGACGGTTTCCGAAGGTGCAGGGAGTAGTTTTGAGGATGCTCATAAATTGGTGGATGCTAATCGTCAAGAATTGAATATTGCATATCAGTTTGATATAATGGATATTGGAAATAATCCTGATAAGAGATATACTTTGATCGATTTGAAACGAATAATTTCGAGATGGGACAGTGCGTTTTCTCATCACGGCTGGTTGGCTTTTTTTCTTGGTAATCATGATGTGCCGAGAATGGTTAGTAAATTTGGAAACGATTCACCAAAGTATCGAAATGTCTCTTCAAAGTTGCTTACAACCCTTATTTTGACTATGCATGGAACTCCGTTCTATTATCAGGGAGATGAACTTGGGATGACCAATATTTATTTTGATACCATAAGCGAATATCGGGATATTGCTGCTATAAATGGTTTTAAGCATATTCATGAAATACATGGTAATATAAGGCAATACATGAAAAAATTAGCTTTTACTTCACGTGACAACAGCAGAACTCCTTTTCAATGGGATACGACCGCCAATGCCGGTTTTACCACAGGAAATCCATGGATTGCAGTTAATCCAAATTACAAAACTATAAACGTTGAAGTAGAAGAATATGACCCCAATTCCTGTTTGAATTATTTCAGAAAAATGGTTCAACTTCGTAAAAGTAATCCTATACTGATTTACGGATCATATCATCTCATAGCACCCAATGATCCAAATATTTACGCTTATACTCGCGCCTTGAAAGATCAGAAAATACTTGTCATACTCAACTTTACACAATCCGACCAATGCTTTGAATTGCCACAAAATGCTACAATCCATCAAGTTCTGATTAACAACTACGCTGACTTTCAAGTATCAGGAAAATTAGCGGAATTAAAACCTTATCAAGCCGTTGTGTTAAAATTAAATTAAAAGCATAGTTAAAAAAACAAATACATATGAAATTAAGATCACTTATCAACTCACTTGCTTTGGCATATTTATTATTGTCCACTCAAAACATTCAAGCAACTGTTAAAGTCGAAGTAAATCACAAATTTACAAATCATTCATGGTGGAAAGAAGCTGTAGTGTATCAAATCTATCCTCGCAGTTTTAAGGACAGCAACGGAGATGGCATTGGCGATTTAAAGGGAATTATTTCAAAATTGGATTATATCAAAAGTCTTGGAATCGACGTTGTTTGGC
>JBMFIQ010000078.1:0-4137 GCA_049976245.1 Microbacter sp.
ATGCAAAGAATTGGGACTAACCAATATCGTATTTACCAAAGTAACCAAAAGTTTGCAAAATATTGTCAGTTCACCAGAAATAGAAAGAATACTCAAAAAGTGGAGAGGAACCACCGAATGTAATTAGCAAATAAAAAACCACCAATTTTTCGCAATTAATAATCACCAGTTTAAAAGAGATTAGATTGCTATTTCATTGCAGAGCGTTGCTTTATCACGGAGCTTTAGCGAAGTGATAAAGCAACGCTCTGCAAACTATTTTTCATTCAGGAGTAAATATATTCTTACGATTCTCCATCCGATAGCTTTGTCCATCGAGCTTTATGACTTCACACCGATAAAGTATTCTGTCTAATAACGCTGTTGCAAGTATTTCATCGTCCATTGATTCTGCCCATTGCTTGGGTGATTTATTGGTGGTGATGATCAGCGAGCACTGTTCGTGTAAATGATTGATCAGATTAAATAAGGCAACCGCTTCGTTCTTTTTGATCGGGAAAAGCATAATGTCATCAATGGCTATTAAATGGGCTTTGAGATAACGGTTGTATGCAGAAAGGGCTGTAGCTGTCATTTCCTTCATTCTGAGCATGCTTATCAGATCTTCCATGGTGGTAAAGTAAGCCTTATATCCTTTGGCAACAGCATCGTTGACCAATCCGGCTGCAATAAAGGATTTGCCCGTTCCACTTGGTCCCATCAGTACCAGGTTATATACTTGCTCAACCCACAGCATTTGACGAAGTTCCTTCATTTGTTTTTCGGATATGCTGGAAGATACTTTGTAATCGTAGTGTTCCAGATCATAGTGACGAGGCAGGTTTGCCATTTTCATGCGACGTTCAAGGTCTGTTCGTTTTCGCTGTTGAACCTCACGCTCCAATAAATGGTGTGTATAATCCAGATAGTTTGGTTTGTCTATCTGAGCCTCATGTATAATGGCTTCGGCCTGATTGCGTATCATGGATAGTCGCAGGTAATCGGCATTCTGTTTTATTTGTTTTATCAGGTCAATCATATTACATTAGTTTTTGATAGGTGTTTATTGTACTGGTTTGAGGTTCATAGCCGGTTTGGGCGGATAATGAACTTTTTATTTCTATATGTGGCATCACACTGGCGGTGATAGCCTGACTTTCCTTTTGATAGTGAAGAGCTGTCTGTATCAGTGTATTTGCATTAAACATGGAATTTTCGATACAGAAGAGGAGTGCCTTTTCAAGAAACGATGGCTCTATACCCACTGACCCGGTTTTTAATAGTTGCAGATTATCCCGCAGATAACGTTGTTTGCGGACTGTCAACTGTTCAATAAACAATGCATAAGAGGGTATATTCCCCAAAAGTTTTG
This sequence comes from Microbacter sp., assembly GCA_049976245.1. Taxonomy (GTDB): domain Bacteria; phylum Bacteroidota; class Bacteroidia; order Bacteroidales; family Paludibacteraceae; genus Microbacter. The sequence continues at coordinate 1,352 of JBMFIQ010000078.1, forward strand.
TCACTTCTGTTTTTAAGACTTCCAGACTTTGACTTTTATCCCGACGGTGATCCGTATTGCGGATAGTACAACCGCGCTCATTACATATTTTGTGCCTTGTCAAAAGGGTTTTATCGCTTGCATAAAGAAAAACGGTTTCATTTTCAACCTTCAACAGAACGGTTGTGTCCGATCCCTGATAGGTATTCAAGGGCAAGGTATAGAAATTGCCTTTATAGCTTATTGTATTGTCTTTGCGTACCTTATAAGGCAACAAACTCTCGGCAGCCTTGATCTGTTTATAATATGGGTGCAGGTAATCCCGTTCAATAAGCCATTCATGGTGCGGTATCTTCTGTATCCCTGCATGTACTTTGCCGTTCCCGGTGCGTGTGAGCCAATCAAGAACGGATTCATTGAGTGCCTTTTCGTTGGTATAGGTACGACCTCTAAGAAAGTTCTTCTTTACATATCCTACTACATTTTCTACTTTCCCTTTACTTTCAGGGTCTGCTTTACGGCAGAAAACCGGTGTAAAGGTCATCTGCGAACTGTAAAGTTGAAACTCACGCGTTAGTATCAAATCTCCAAGATTCTCATCGACCATTAAAACCCTGTCCTGGTCATAAACGATCTTATCGGGCTGACCTTCAAAATACTCAAAGGCCCGATTGTGTGCTTCAATGGTTGTTTGGCTTGTAAAGGGCTTATCCTGAAAATAAACATACTTCTGACGGGAACGGCTCAAGATCATAACGAAAAAATAAACTTTACGCCTGCCCCCATCTTTACAGAGCATATGAAAACTGCCAAAATCTGCCTGAGCTTGATCGCCATAAGCTGTTTCGGGCAATTTCTCATATTGCCGAAACCCTTTAGTGCGTGTTTTGGGTATGTCAAACTCCTTGCGTATCTGCTCCACAAAATTATAGACTGTCTTGCTGTGAACACACGGTAAATCCGGATAATGTTCTTTCAACCAATCTTCTACCTGAGAGGCGGATAAATAAGGGTGACTCTCCAAGGTGGTTTTCACAAAATTCCTATATTCCTTCAACTTGTGAGGCCGATGCTGTGCAACCGAAATCCAGTCTAAAAACCTTTGCTCATCCATCATTAAATACTTGCGAACGGTTGAACGGTCCATCCCCAATTCAACTGAAATCTGACTCTTATTGAGTCCTTTTGAATGTAATTCATTAACTTTGTACCACATAAATGCCTTTTTTAGGGATTGTGTCGGAGTCTTCATTGTTTTGTGTGTTGGTTTACACAAAGATGAAGACTCTTTTTTTATTATCTTGCATTAAGTGGTGATTTCTATTTGCGAAAATTTGTGGAAACAAAATTACTAATTACAGCGCATCTGTTAGTGAGTAAATATCAAGATCACATTCCATTTTATCGTCAATTGGACATTTTCAAACGAGAGCACATCAGCATAGCCGCCTCGACGGTCAACGGATGGTACGCTGATGCTCTTGATTTACTCAATCCCTTATACGAAGTCTTAAAAAAAGAGGTGCTCTCGAGCGATTACATACAGGTTGATGAAAGCACAATACCGGTGATGGACAAAGATAAGCCGGGAAGTACCAGAAAAGGATACCATTGGATTGTGAAAAGTCCCATGCAGAATCAGCTTTTCTTTCATTATCAACAAGGTAGTAGATCACAAAAGGTAGTGGTGGAGTTGCTTCATACCTTTCAAGGGGCGGTACAATGTGACGCTTATGGAGCATACGCTATTTATGAGAACAAGAAAGGTGTTTTACTGCTTGGTTGCATGGCACATGCCAGACGCAAATTTGAACAAGCTCTTAAAGATGACCCCGAAAGGGCGCAATATGCCTTAAGGATATTCCAGAAACTGTACGCTATTGAACGGGAAGCGCAGCAAAGAGAATACCCTCCGGATCAGGTGAAAAAGCTGCGGGAGGAAGAGTCTTATCCGCTGCTGAAAGAATTTGAGGGATGGTTATCTGAAAATGCGCTGAAGGTATTGCCAAAAAGTCTTATTGGCAAGGCTATCGCATACACTTACACGATCTATCCGCGTTTGGCACGTTATGTGCTTGACGGTAGATACCGCATTGACAACAATGGGGCGGAGAACGGCATACGTCCGTTGGCTTTAGGAAGAAAAAACTACCTGTTTTGTGGCAACGATCAATCGGCAGAACGCACCGCCGTGATCTATTCCTTGTTGGGCAGTTGCCGTTTGGCCGATGTCAACCCCACAGCATGGCTCACCGATGTACTGAATCGCATTCCCGATTACACCATCAATATGCTGCACGAATTACTTCCTAAAAACTGGAAGCCGGCAACAGAAAAGAACTAAAATCAACCCCATAGATTCCAATACAAAACCCCGAGACGTATCCTCTATCGGGTTGTTGCTATAACCTTGTCAATGTAGATGGCCGTATGCTTACGATGAAACAAGCAGAAAAAGGAGCAGAAAACGTTGTTGCATGGCCATGAATAACTTAATTTGTTGCAACAAAATTCCACTTTATCCATTGCCTTTCAAAATAAATCAGGTAGAAAAGCAATATTGATCGGCCAAAACTACTTTTTGACCGACCAATCGTCTAATCAGAACAGCGTGCTTATTCTTTTTAGAGTATACACAAATTTAATATTTCGCTATTCTGTGGCTAATGATTTATGTAATTCTAAGGTGCAGAACACCGAAGCATAGTGAAAAATCAATGTGAATCCGGAATGCAGGAATTATATCGGATATTCATATTAAATAATTGTTTTATTACTCTGTAAATTAAACGTTTACAAAATAGAAT
>JBMFIQ010000079.1:0-4047 GCA_049976245.1 Microbacter sp.
CCGCTTGCGGGGACAAAAAGTAAGTCAGGGTCACAGGGGCGGATGCCCCTTGTAATGAACATGCGAAAGTTGAATGATATAACTTATTAAACGCTATAATTTTTCCATCATTCGAACATTATTCATAAAGTAATTTGAAGTGTAACTAACATAATTTCAATTTCAATTATTCGAGACCTATTACACCCCAAAGGTTTTGGAAACAATTGGGGTGTAATAAAAACATCGGGGTGTGGTAAAAAATTTAAAAACCGATAACAATGGCAGTACAAAAAACACCTTTAAATCCGGGCAAATACTACCATATTTATAACCGTGGCAACAATCGCAACGATTTGTTCTACGATAACGAGAACTACGAGTACTTTCTGAATTTATATCAAACCTACATCTCGCCCGTAACGAATACATTTGCCTGGGTGTTGATGAAAAACCATTTTCATCTGTTGATGCAGATTTTACCACCCGAGCGTTGGGGAAATCTCAATGCCGATGGATTAAAAACCTTGCGAAACTTAGAACTGGACAAAAGAATCAATCAACAATTTTCCAATCTCTTCAACGCCTACTCAAAGGCCATCAATTTGCGATATGGACGTACCAGAAGTTTGTTCGAACATCCATTCAAAAGAAAAGAGAACGCCTCCATAGACTATTTGAAACGGGTCATCGTCTATATTCATCAAAATCTCGTTAAACATGGATTCTGTGAACATCCTTTGGGCTATCCATGGAGCTCGTATCATACGTGCATATCCATCAAACCTACTAAAGTGGAACGAGAAAAAGTGATTGGGTGGTTCGGAAGCAGTACGGAATTTATTTCGCGTCATAACGGAAAAATAAAAACAAACGACATAAACCAATGGTTGGAACTTGACGAATAAAGTAAACTCAATGCTGGAATCACATCATGACCGGAACCCACTTTAACTATTACATGATTTGCCATCGTAAACTGTGGTTATTTGCCAAAGGCATCAACATGGAAAATTCCTCGGAACTGGTTTACGAAGGCAAACTCATTCATGAAGAATCTTATCCGCAACGTCCCGAACGCTACGAAGAGTTGGAGATAGAAGGTGTCAAAATCGACTTTTACGATGCGCGAAACAAAGTAGTGCACGAAATCAAAAAGTCCGACAAAATAGAAGAAGCCCACGAATGGCAATTGAAATATTACATTCACGTGCTCGAACGCAACGGCATCGAAGGCGTAACAGGAATAGTGGAGTACCCTACCCTTCGAAAAACCACACCGGTAAAACTAACCGATGAAGACCGAAAAACGTTGGAAACAATGGAACAAGAGATTGTGGAAATCATTGCAAAAGAAGAATGTCCGCCTGTGATTCACAGCAAAATTTGTCGACAATGCAGCTATTATGAGTTTTGCTATGTAAGTGAAGAAAATGTCTGAACGGGGATTTTTGGGATGAATGGATTTGAGGATTTAAAAGAATGAGTTATGGAAATGAAATATGCTGATATTACGGAGCGAATACTTAAATGTGCTTTCAGGGTGCATACTGTGTTGGGTAATGGTTTTCAGGAAGTGATTTATCAGCGGGCGCTTGCAATAGAAATGGGCAAAAACGGGCTGGATTTTTCGCGCGAATTTGAAATGCCTATCTATTACGATGGAATTCAAATTGGCACCCGAAGGGTCGATTTTTTGGTGAAAGAAATAATCAGTGTTGAAATAAAAGCGGTAATTCAGCTTGAGAATGTGCATTTGGCTCAAGCAAAAAATTATCTGGAAGCGTATAATATTGAAGTGGGAATGTTGATCAATTTTGGTGCGCCAAGTCTTGAATATAAACGATTAACGAATAAGAAGTTTAAACTATGATTAATAAGATTTGAGGGTACGTAGTATTTTGAATAGAAAAACCTTAAAGATAATCTTCAGAATCCTATAATCTGAAAAATCCCAGTTCAGACATTGTTTTGAATATTATGAAGAAAACCTATTATCTCTTTAACCCGGGTCATTTGGAACGCAAGGACAACACGTTGAAGTTTACCCCGATTGAAGAAGACGGCAACGGCATTGAACACGATGGCCAACCTCGCTATTTGCCGGTGGAAAACATCGACGATTTATATGTTTTTGGATCACTCACGGCCAAAAGCTCACTCTACAATTTCCTGGGTCAAAACGATATTGCGGTACATTTTTTCGACTATTATGAAAACTACACGGGCTCTTTTATGCCCAAAGACTCGTTGCTGTCAGGAAAAATGTTGTTGGCACAAACGGCACACTATCAGGACAAAAAGAAACGAATCGTCATTGCACGAAAATTGATTGAAGGAGCCGCTTTCAACATGGTAAAAAATCTAAAATACTATGACAAACGAGGACGAGATTTGGAACCGTTGCTTCAAACCATTGAAGGTTATGGCAATCACCTTGATTCAGCCGGTGCTGTGGATGAACTCATGGGATTGGAAGGCAACATCCGACAAACTTATTACGAAGCATTTGAACTGATCATTAACGATTTCACCATGGGAAATCGCATCAAACAACCACCAAACAATGAAATAAACGCATTGATATCGTTCGGGAACATGATGTGTTACAGTCAATGTCTTCGCGCCATTCATCAAACACAATTAAACCCAACCATCAGTTACCTCCATACCCCTGGCGAACGACGATTTTCGTTAGCGCTTGACATATCGGAAATTTTCAAACCTATCCTAGTGGATCGGGTCATTTTTAAGGTATTGAACAAAAAAGAGATTCAAGAAAAACATTTCGATAAAAAGTTAAACAAATGTCTGCTCAATGATGCAGGAAAAAAGATTTTCATCAAAGCATTCGAAGAACGATTAAGCGAAACCATCAACCATCGGACGCTTCATCGAAATGTCAGTTACAAACACCTGATAAAACTTGAATGTTACAAATTGAGTAAACATCTACTCGGCGCGGAAGAATATAAACCTTTTAAGATGTGGTGGTAACATGTATGCAATCGTGGTATATGATGTTGGAGAAAAACGGGTTGGAAAGATGCTGAAACTTTGCCGAAAATATCTGAATTGGATACAAAACTCCGTTTTTGAAGGAGACATCACCGAAGTAAAATTACACGAATTCAAAATAAAAGCAAGTGAAATCATGCACAACGACGAAGACAGCCTAATCATTTTTAAGAGCCGCAATGAAAAATGGCTCGATAAGGAAATCATCGGAAAAGAACGCAGTAGCCTGGATAAATTTTTGTAATCACTTGTCGATGAACATATTTAACTTGACCCGGGAAACAAAAAAAGCGGCAGAATAAACTCAAAAGATCTTTGACATATTGAACAACAACACTTTACAAATAATTGTCGATCTTCGGAAAAAAACATAGCATCAAGCATCGACAACTTCAAGAAGAAAAAAACGACAAAAAAGAGATCCGAAATGCCCTAAAAAGGCTTATCTTTACAGCCAAATCACCGGCTTCAAATCAGACCAAATTGGAATTGAAACACCTATACGGCGCTAAATTATCCGGCGCTAAATTACTTCAAATCAGACCAAATTGGAATTGAAACGTTGATTTAATGAGATATTTAATATTGACTTACTCTTCAAATCAGACCAAATTGGAATTGAAACACGCTAAATTATGCGACGCTGATCTATCGGACACTGACTTCAAATCAGACCAAATTGGAATTGAAACGAGATATTTTTGACGCTCCCTTACCCGGCAAATGCCTTCAAATCAGACCAAATTGGAATTGAAACATATGCTTATTTATAAGCATGATAGGCTCATCAACTCTTCAAATCAGACCAAATTGGAATTGAAACAAATTGTCATTTTACGTATATTGTGAACGTTGTATTGCTTCAAATCAGACCAAATTGGAATTGAAACATGTTTTCTTAATAGAATTGTCTTCACATTCAAACGCTTCAAATCAGACCAAATTGGAATTGAAACACCTATCCGGCGCTGATTTATCCAACGCTGATTTATCCTTCAAATCAGACCAAATTGGAATTGAAACATGCTGCAATTTTACGATTTGCAATTT
>JBMFIQ010000080.1:0-4030 GCA_049976245.1 Microbacter sp.
TTTTGTGTTAAGACAAAAAGTAAGTCAGGGTCACAGGGGCGGAAGCCCCTTGTAATGAACATGCGAAAGTTGAATAAATATATTTATAACGTTATGCTGTCGTTCGATTTGAATTCAATGATTTTATCATTATTTGATTTTAATTCATTCATAAACGAACTATCTTTGTTTCGTTATTTTACGAAATACGAAATTTAAATTATGAACGAACCATCGAATCTTTACACAGAACAACAAATTCGTTTAGCCCGTTATGCAAAAGCATTGAGCCATCCTGTGAGAGTGTACATCATGGAATATTTGGTGAAAAACTCAAGTCAGTGTTTCTACAGCGGAACCATTTCGGATGAATTGCCCATTGCCCGTTCAACATTGTCCCAGCACTTGAGTGAGCTGAAAGATGCGGGGTTGATTCAAGGCGAAATCAGTGCTCCCTACATTCGTTATTGTTTGGATCATCAGCATTGGGAAGAGGCAAAGCAACTGTTTGCGCAACTGATGAAGTGATTTTTTTGACAAAAATTTCGTATTTCGACGAATCACATATTATAATTACTATGATTTTTCTGAATAATAATTTGAATAAAGAGATGATTGACATTAAGATTTTAGGGACAGGATGTCCCAAATGCAGAACATTGGAAAAGATGACGCGCGACGTAGTGGAAAAAACGGGCATTGAAGCCACCATTACGAAAGTAGAAAACATTGTAGATATGATGCGTTATAACATTATGGTGACACCGGCGTTAGTTGTCAATGGTAAAGTGGTGTTGAAAGGGCGCATTCCCTCCATGGATGAATTGAAACGATTAATTACCAATTGATTGAATCATGAAATCGATCGCTGTTTTCACCTTATTTTCTTTATTGTTTGTTGGCATTGCCTGTCAATCACCTTCCGCAAAATCGGTAACATTTGTACAAAAGCCATCGAATGCAAAAGTTGCTGTCTATTATTTCCATTTCAAACAACGTTGTTCAACTTGCTGGGCAGTAGAAAACAATGCCAAAGATGCCGTGATGTCGCTTTACCCAAAACAGGTGAAACAAGGCGTTGTGTCATTTGAAAGTGTCAATTTGGACGATGCTTCGTCGCAATCGTTAGCCAAATCCTTGGGTATTGAGGGACAATATATGATCGTTTTGGCAGATGGGAAAAAGGTTGATTTGACGGGTCAGGGTTTTTTATATGACAATCATCCCGAGAAGATGAAAGCCGAACTTCAAAAAGTCATTAATCCCCTTTTATAATCAATTATATGGATTTACTGCGTTCAATTCTCGAAAACTCGGAATATACCTGGCTTACCGCTTTTATTTTAGGTTTGTTGACGGCTGTCAGCCCATGTCCGCTGGCTACGAATATTTCAGCTATCGGATTTATCAGCCGTGATATTGCCAATCAGAAACGCGTATTTGTTCACGGGTTGGTCTATACTTTGGGGAGAGCAATTACATACATCGGGTTAGCCGTTATTCTTTATTTTGGAGCCAATCAATTGAATGTGGCTTTGATCTTTCAGGGTTGGGGTGAGAAACTCATCGGTCCACTGCTGATGATCATTGGACTTTTTATGTTGGATGTAATCAAGTTACATTTCCCTGAATGGTTGAACTTTACTGAACGCATGGAAGGAAAAGAGAAGAAAGGTTACCTCAATACGTTGTTATTGGGCATTGTCTTTGCTATGGCGTTTTGTCCTTACAGCGGCGTCCTCTATTTTGCTATGTTGATTCCCATCACCATTGCCAGTGCAAGCGCTCTTTATCTGCCTTCCATTTTTGCTGTTGGCACGGGATTGCCGGTAATTGTTTTTGCCTGGCTGTTGGCTTTTGCGGTTGGCAACTTAGCCAATGCTTATCACAATGTAAAAGTGTTTGAGTTATGGTTTAGACGCATCATTTCAGTGGTTTTTATTGGTGTTGGAGGATACTATACCGTTCAGGCATTTTTATAAATAACAAAATGATGAATAACAAAAAAATTATTTCCCTGGTATTATCGGCCATCATTGGATGGTTTGTGGTATATCATTTTCTTCAGCCAATGACCGATTGGGTGGTTGATACTCTTTTGGGCATGACTAAAGGGGCCAAGCTGACAGAAACGATCCGTTTTTTTATCTTTGAATATCCCAAAGTGATGTTGTTGCTTTTGCTCATTATCTTCTTTGTCGGCATTATTCGAACGTTTTTCACACCGGAGCGAACCCGCAAGGCATTAGAAGGTCGCAGAACGTTCACAGGGAATGTGATGGCTTCGATGTTGGGGATTGTCACTCCGTTTTGTTCCTGTTCGGCCATTCCGTTGTTTTTGGGTTTTGTGGAAACAGGTGTTCCATTAGGTGTAACTTTCTCCTTTTTAATTGCTTCGCCGATGATCAATGAAGTAGCGGTCATTTTGTTGTATGGGTTGTTTGGGTTAAAAACAGCACTTATTTACATCAGCACCGGCTTAGCTATTGCCATGATAGCAGGATATATTATTGGCATTTTGAAATTGGAAAAATGGGTAGAACCCTGGGTGTTTGAGGTACATTCCGAACAGCAAACCACAGAGGAACAGAAAATAAGTCTTGCGTTGCGTGTGCAAATCGGATGGGGAGCCGTTAAAGAGATCGTCGGAAAGGTGTGGCTTTATGTTGCAGTAGGTATTGCCATTGGTGCCGGCGCTCACGGATATGTTCCTCAAGGGTTTATGGTATCGTTAATGGGCAATAGCACTTGGTATTCAGTTCCTTTGTCAGTGTTGATCGGCATTCCACTCTATTCCAATGCAGCCGGTATTGTGCCTATTGTTTCTGTGTTGATAGAAAAAGGGGCTGCCCTGGGTACCTCGTTAGCTTTTATGATGTCGGTTATTGCACTTTCGCTGCCGGAAATGATTATTCTGCGCAAAGTGTTGAAATTGCCGCTTATTGTTACCTTTATTGGAGTAGTTGGTGTAGGCATTATGATCGTGGGATATCTGTTTAATTGGATTTTTTAATGAAGAATTAATCATGAAAGAAGAGCATCACCATCATCATCACCATGAAGTGTCAACGATGACTCATCTCAACCGGGCGTTTATCATTGGCATCACGCTGAATCTTCTGTATGTAATCATTGAATTTGGTGCCGGATTTCTTTATCATTCTTTGTCGCTTATTTCCGATGCGGGGCATAATTTGAGTGATGTGGCTGCTTTAGCTTTGTCGCTGTTGGCATTTCGTCTGGCTAAGGTGAAAGCCAACGATAAATTTACTTACGGTTATCGAAAATCGACCATTTTGGTATCGCTGGTCAATTCCGTTGTGCTGTTTATTGTTATCGGAGGAATTATTTCCGAAAGCATTAGCCGATTGAGTCATCCGGTTGTGGTGCAAGGTGTACAAGTCTCCGTGGTGGCTTTTTGTGGTATCTTGATCAATGCGGTTTCTGCTTTGCTGTTTTTTCGCGATCGCAACAAAGATTTGAATGTCAAAGGGGCTTATTTGCATTTGATGTCTGATGCCGTGGTTTCTTTAGGCGTCGTTGTTTCAGGTATTTTAATGGCCGTTTATCATCTTTATTGGCTCGATATGGTGATGAGTCTGATCATTGTCATCGTCATTTTTTATTCAACGTGGAACTTGTTTCGTGATAGTCTGTCATTGTCGCTCGACGGAGTGCCCAAAGGGGTTCATTTCAATTCCGTAGTGGAAGTCATGAAAAGCATTGATGGAGTCAAAGATGTGCATCACGTTCATATTTGGGCAATGAGCACAACACAAAATGCGCTCACAGCTCATGTGGTGATCTATTGCAATACAACGCTTGATCAGCAGGCTCGGATTAAACATGAGATGAAAGAAAAATTGGCATCCGAACAAGTGCATCACGCCACGCTTGAATTTGAAACGCAGGAAGAATTGTGTACGGATATGAACAAGGTTTAATCCATATAAGTTTTAAAGAATAACCTTCATTTATTTAGTCGAGCCTTAAAAAGCCCATTCAGTTCTCATTTGATTGTTGATTTGGTAAAATATGGCGTTTATCAAGT
>JBMFIQ010000081.1:0-3949 GCA_049976245.1 Microbacter sp.
AAACAGGAATGCGCTTGGTAGAAATCTATCATCTGATTCAACATTGAATAGTAAAACATTAAAAAGCAAAAACATAACAATGAACAAGATTAATCCAAATGAGTGGTTGGCTTTTGGCCAAAAATTTCACGGACATAAATGTCCTGCTATGCCGATGGGCTTGCGTGTAGGTGCTGCTGCCATGAATGCGTTAGGAGTTGAACGGGCAAAAGATGGGCAGTTGGTTGCTTTTGTCGATCTGGGCGAAGATCATTGTGCCACTTGTTTTGGCGATGGCGTGCAAGTGATATTGGGCACCACATTTGGCAAAGGAAACATCAGCAAAACGCACAAAGGGAAATGGGCAGTAACAGTAGTAGAACGTGCAACAGGCAGAGCCGTACGTGTTACGCCAAAAGCAGAAGCCATGTTGGCCAATAAAGAAACCGCATTTTTTACAGAATATCGCGAGAAAGGAATTCCGGCAAGTTTAGTACCTGCTGAAATTGTCGATCCGTTAGTGGAAGGTGTGATGAGCGCTGCGGACGATGCGATGTTGAATATATCTCCTATTTTTCATTATGATCTGACACCGAAAAAAGAGAGTTATAATGGTTTTGTATGTGAAGAATGTGGCGAGATGACCGTGATGGAATATGGTCGTATTAAAGGTGATAAAAAAGTGTGCATCGATTGTGCCGCTAAATAATTGGAAGATTAATTAGCTGATTCACAGCGAGTATATATAAATATATAGTTTCAATACAACACCGGCAACTTGAGTTATTGCAATGCACGTGCCGGCTTAATGTTTAATTTTTAAATAGATTGGATTTTTAGTTGATGAGAAGTAGAGACGGGTAGCTTTTTAATGGCTGCCCGTTTTGAAAACCAAACAACATTTTGAGAGTATGAAACATGAAATTTCGCATCTATCAAATATATCAAAAAGAAATATGTTAAATATGGCAGATATTCATGTTAATCATTCGAGCCATTTGGAAAAACATTATTTAGCTTGTATATTTGCAATACAATCCATGAATGAAAATTTTTAACAATGAAATGAGTAACCATTTACTTGCATATATGACTTTATTAATCAATTAATTTATAACGATCATGGGAAAAATTAAAGAAGTTATTTTCAAAGAAGCAGTCAATCAAGTGATCTCAAACAAAACCTTACGGGGTATTGCTTCAAAAAGACTTGAGAAGTATTTGCACAACAGCATTATGAATCTTGGAAAAGAACAATTACTCCAAGAAAAAGTAGATCAATTCGCTTTTGCAAGTGGCATCGTACATCAAGCAAAAGTAAATCTTGACAGAGATTTCATTAAGCCGGATGTATTAAAAAAAATGGCACATGTTTTTGTTGGAGATTCATTTAATCCCGACAGATACGCAACATTGAATAGTGCGAAAGAAAATTTCAAAGAAAAATATGGCGAGTATCCTCCCACATTTTTGGTTCTTTCTCCAGGTAAAAGTTGCAATTTGCATTGCGTCGGTTGTTATGCTTCATCTGATGCAGCGACAGCAGAAAAACTTGATTTTGAGACTTCAAGACGTATTGTACAAGAAAATCACGACATTTTTGGAAGTCGGTTTATGACTATTAGTGGCGGAGAGCCGTTTATGTACAAAGCTGATGGCAAAACAATGTTCGATATTTTTGAAGAGTTCAATGATACTTTCTTTTTGGTTTACACCAACAGTACGTTAATCACAGAAGCTGTTGCCGAGAGACTTGCAAAATTGGGTAATGTTACTCCGGCAATATCGGTTGAAGGATGGGAAGAACAAACCGATCAGAGAAGAGGCAAGGGCGTTTACAAAAAAATCTTGACAGCCATGTCAAACTTGCGTAAAGCCGGTGTACCTTTTGGAATCTCAGTAACCTCTACAAGCAAGAACTTTGATATTTTAATGAAGGACGATTTTTACGATTACTTTTTCAATGAACAGGGAGCGAGTTACATGTGGCAATTTCAATTGATGCCAATTGGAAGAGGTAAAGATGCGGTCGATTTAATGATTAAGCCGGAACAACGTGTCAAGCTGTTTGAAAAATGGTCATATCTGTTAAATGACAAAAAATATCCGATAGCCGACTTTTGGAATTCAGGATCTTTATCGTCAGGTTGCATTGCCTACGGACGTTTTGGAGGTTATTTATACATCGATTGGAATGGGAATATTATGCCTTGCGTTTTTGTCCCCTATTACGTTGATAACATAAAAGATATTTACGCACAAGGCAAAAATTTAGGAGATGCTATTCAGTCGAAAATGTTTAAAAATGGCAGAGCCTGGCAAAACAAATACCGTTTTGAAGATCCTGAAAATCGGGGTAACGGCATGATGCCTTGCTCGATTCGCGATCATTACGAAAATTTCAAATACAACATTTTGACTCCCGATGTAAAAGGAGAAGATGAAGAAGCGGAAGCTGTTTTACACGATCCCTTGTATGAAGAAATGATGAAGAATTTTGATAACGAGCTTGAGGAATTAACTCAAAGAATGTTTGATGAAAGGTACTTAAAAATACCTGAAGAAATTTTAGAGAAATAGTCAATCAAAACATTCTTCTGCTTTGTACTGACAAATTGAGCCATAAGAATGCACACACAACGTTAAGATGATGGGATTAACTATCCAAGTAAAAAAACGCTCTATATTCTTTACGTTCAATGCGTTTACAGAAAAGTTGCCATTTTTCAAGAGAGTAACTTTTGAAAATTACTCTCTTGAAAAATGATTTATAAATGAACTGCCAAAAGGATTTGTGACAATTAAATCGAACGAAAATGAGCAAACAATTAAAAACAAATATACAAGACATCGGGACACTTTTAGCAACCGGTGTAGAAGGGTTTGACTCCTTAACAGAGTTGGCTTTCGACTTACACAATTCGTGGAACCACACAGCCGATGAGATATGGAGACAGATTGATCCTGATTTGTGGACATTAACACATAATCCTACGGGCATTTTAAGAACAGTTTCCCGCAACCGGATCGAGGAGTTACTGAAAGATGATACTTTTCGCACAAAGGTAGATAGTTTACTCAAAAAAAGACAGGAAACTAAGAAGCAACCCGCCTGGTTTCAAAATACCTACCCTGATTCTCCACTTAAAAGTGTAGCCTATTTTAGCATGGAATTTATGTTGAATGAAGCTCTTCCTATTTATTCGGGAGGTTTGGGGAATGTAGCCGGCGACCAATTGAAAGCCGCCAGCGATTTGGGTGTGCCGGTTATTGGAATTGGGTTGCTGTACCAGCAGGGTTATTTCCGTCAAACCATTGATAAATTTGGAAATCAACATGAAGTCTTCCCGTTTAATCACCCCGGACAATTACCCGTTACTCCGCTTCGTCAGGCCGATGGCGAATGGCTACGCGTGAAAGTTGAGTTGCCTGGTGCCACGGTTCTTCTGCGTGCCTGGCAGGTTAAAGTTGGCAGGTTAAATCTGTATTTATTGGACAGTAATGATATTGCCAACTTCCCTATTCATCGGGGCATCACCAGTCAATTGTATGGTGGCGGACAGGAAATGCGCCTTCAACAGGAAATCATTCTGGGTATTGGCGGCTGGAAATTACTTGCTGCGCTTGGCATACGGCCCGAAGTTTGTCATCTCAACGAAGGACACGCAGCTTTTGCCGTACTCGAACGAGCGCTCGACTTTATGAAAGAAACCGGACAGTCCTTTGAAGTTGCTCTTACCGCAACACGTGCAGGGAATCTTTTTACAACCCACACAGCTGTTGCAGCAGGGTTTGATGTTTTTCCTCCTTATCTGATTGAGAAATATTTAAGTGCTTATGCAGTAAAAAATCTTGGCATTAAACCGGACGAACTCCTTGCTTTGGGAAGACAAAATCCCGATAATTCATCGGAAAATTTCAACATGGCATATTTAGCCATTCGTGGAAGCGGTGCTGTAAACGGTGTAAG
>JBMFIQ010000082.1:0-3620 GCA_049976245.1 Microbacter sp.
TAAGTTCCCGGTGTGACTGGTTCCGTTTTGTGAATATTTTTGAATGGTCGTCAAGCCGTAAGCTCCGCGAAAATCAATAAAAACGGAACCAAAACCAACCCCTTGCGAAAAGCCAATTCCCCCTGTCAAACCAAAATTAATGGTATTGATCTGATTGGTAATGTCAGTGCTGTCATCAAATGAAACCGGATAAGGCTGTCCCGTTTGTGGATTTACCGTTACGGGCGTCGTACCTGCTGCATCAGCATACACAATGCTGGAACCACCGGTAATCTGTTTGGAATTCAACAAAATCCCTACATAGGGGCCAAAATCAATGTATATTTTGGAAGACTTGCTCAAGGATAACGAATATTTTGCCATTACGGGTATTTCTAAATAATTCAACTCGGATTTATTGTTATAGTTTGCATACAAATATGAATTAGCGGGTGCTTGCGGATTGAAAGCTGAAGCAGCCAATGCCTGCATTCCATTTCGTTGTCCACCTTCACCGGAATATAGAACATCAGCACGCCAACCAAAATGTGTCCCTGTGTTCCAATCAAGCGTCAATCCAAAAGCAGCTCCTTGACGCGATGACCAACCAGAACTTAACGGATTTCCTCCTCCACCTGTCAAATCAGGAATATTTAAGCCGCCAAAAGCGCCCAACATAAAAGGAGAAACACGCTTTTCGGATGTCGATTGAGCCATAACTAAGCCCAATGAACATGCAAAAACAAACGAGATAATAACTAACTTTTTCATACAATTGATTTTTAGATGAATAATATGCACGCAATAATTAATTTCTTTGTGTTAATCTAAAATAAAGGTTGAAGGAGTTAAGGTTAAAGGTATTAAGATAATCGGAATCCAAAAAGCAATGTCAACAGACAGATTTTTATTGTTAATTATCAATTGTCCATTTAATATGCTGTAAATCATTGACCTTTCCTATCACTTCTCCTCTTCCCATAACTTCCTAAAAATAAATTTTTTCACTGACTACCATCTACCGGCTACTCAGTTGTTGTTGATTCGTGGAATTTATGATCGGCCAACATCTTCAACGCCAACATGCCAAACGCTTCCGTCAGCGTGGGATGTGGATGTATAGCACGAGCCACGTCCATCAATGTTAGTTTTTTGGAGACTATCAACGATGCTTCGCCACTCAACGACGCAGCTCCATTGATAAAGAGATGAACACCCAAAATTTCCTGATTGTGACGATTGACCACAAACTTCAAAAACCCAAATGTATCGCCATTGATTTGTGCCATGGCATCCACTTTATAATCATATACTCCGGTCACTACATCAAATCCGGCTTTTATAGCTTCTGATTCGGTGAACCCTGCTGCTGCAATCTCAGGATCTGAAAATAAAACCCATGAATTTTTGGTAAAACAAGCCTTGCTGATATTTCCCCGTAAAATATTGGTAGTGGCAATGTGTGCTTCATAAGTAGCTGTGTGAGCAAATTTTGGGCCGCCCAATACCACGTCGCCTGTTGCATAAATACCACTGACGGAAGATTCTAAATATTCGTTTACCGTGATACCGTTTCGCTCGAAATGAACGCCTGTGGCTTCTAAGTTCAATCCTTCCAACGAAGGAACTTTACCGGTTACCACTAAAACTTTTTCTGTGATAAGCTGTTGCGTGTTCCCTTGGTCATCAGTAAAAATGGTTTGAAACTGACCGTCAACCTTGTTGATCTCTTCTACTTTTGCTTTTGTATATACTTCTATTCCTGATGCTTGCAGTTTTTTTGTTATTCCTATGGCAAATTCCGGTTCTACCACGCCTGATAATAAACTCGGCATCATCTCCACAACCGTGCATTTAACCTGTAGTTTGTTCAACATCTGCGCCAACTCAATACCGATTGGGCCACCACCAACAAGTAACATCGATGAAGGTAATGAGGGTTGCCGAAACAGCACTTCGCTGGTCAACACCTCTTTCACCCCGTTGCCTTTAAAAGGCGGCACAAACGAATGCGAGCCGGTAGCAATAATGGCTTTGTCAAACCAATAGCGTTTGTTGTTGATTTCAATTTCTTTATTCGAAATAAACCGAACTTTCCCTTCTATAAAGGTGATCGGCATTTGATTCACTTGGTTGATAGCTGCATTGGATCGTCCATTCAGAATGTGATCCATAGTATGTTGAATCGTTTGCCATGTTTCGACAAGTTGAATTTTCCTATCTGCAGAACCTGCGTGGATTGCTTTTTCTTTTGCAACCAATTCATCAGCAGCATGTTTGATAATTTTGGAGGGAATGCACCCAACAAACAAACAAGCACCACCGAGTTTGCCCGATTCTTCGGCCAACAATACTTTTTTCCCGTTTGCTGCTAATTGCATAGCTGCCGGAGTGCCTCCAGGACCGCCTCCAATGATAATGACATCAAATTTTTCGTTCATAAGTTTATTTATTGATTAGAATTTTAATTGTAAGTGACTGGTTACTCAACATGTTTCGCAATGATTATCTTTTTTTGTGAGATTGCAAATATATAAGCCAAACAATGCTTTTGCAAATTTGCTCGAAAAAATCAAGAAACTATTCTATATTTAACATATTCAACTGTCAATGCTCATGTTGTAAGTGTGTTTTCTCCAATCTTTATATTTAATTTATTTTTGCTCTATTTGATTGCCTGTTTTGAGAAAATGAGCGAATGACATTAACCACTCTCTGGTTTGCCGGCATTTTGTTATCAATGATATTCATGTAAGCATTGGCTATAATCCCAAATATTGGAGATTTTGGATGCAATTCGTCGAACCAGTAATCCTCGGTTTTCTTGCCTTTATATTTGGCATAATATGCTGTAATCCCTCTTGAATCGACATGATACACATTGTCATATTCTTTGCCAAGTTCGATAAGCATCTCATTGGTTTCAAAAATCATCGTTTTCATAATAGATTGTTGCAAATAAGGATCGTTAATTCCATTCATCATCATGGGTTCTTTGAGCCACTGTCCATTGCCCATAAACATTTTTAATCCAAAGCCTTTTTTATAGCTCGGGATAACATAATCGTATCCTTGTGTAATTATTTTTACCGATTCAAATCGATTCGGGTCTACTTTTCGCAGCGATTCAAATAGCATTTTGTACTCTAATTTTAATGTCGCCATAAAGCGATAAAAATTTTGATTCACGAATCTTCTTCCTGTCACAATCTGATTGAGCAGATTGGTATCGATTTTCGACTTGTAAAAGGAGATGGAATCACGAAGTGCCGGATTGTCAATATTGCAAGATTCTGAATTACAAATAGAAACAGGCTTGTTCATCATTCGTAAAATGACATAATCTCGGTAATTTTTGAGAAAGGGTTCGTTAGCCGGTAGTGGTTTGAGAAGAATAAAATTGGAAAGTCTGTAATCTCCCACCAAATCATTTCCACCACCACTAATAATAAATACATCGGGTTTGGTTTTCACATAATCATATTCGTATTGAAGACTTGACATCATATTTGAAAACCAATCGCTTCCCTGAGCAATGCTATATATGGCCAAATTAGGCTCTTTCTCTAAAAAATCAGTAATGACTTTCAGCATCACAGGATATTCAAACCAGGAATCACCTACAACTAAAACCACTTTAT
>JBMFIQ010000083.1:0-3582 GCA_049976245.1 Microbacter sp.
GCCAAAAAACAAGTGAGTTGGCGGTTAAAAATCGTCCTTGTTTGAGCGACGAAGGAGCGAGTTTGGACGATTTGAGCTAACGAACGTCAGTTTTTTGAGCGAAAGCGGGCGGAGCCTTGACTTTTTTACTTCCTTTTTGCGTCAAGTGGAACATCCCGCTTGCGGGGACAAAAAGGAAGTCAGGGTTATAGGGGCGGAAGCCCCTTATAATGAACGTGCGAAAGTTGAATAACCATGTAATAAATCATGAATTTTTATTGATTTATTAGGTTGGTAAAAAACGGGGGTATGTTCATAAAAAAGTAAATTAAAATGGTTATACCGTATCATAAAATGGGGATATATATTCAAAAATATAGATAAAACGATTTTTTAACATCAAAAAGTTTGGGTATATGAAAATAATATATACTTTTGTCACAACGTTTGAGAAAAACAGCGCAAGATGACATCTGTTTAACAAAAAAATTGGCATTTATGAAGACAAAGAAAATGTTTTTGAAACGGGTGATTGTAAGTATGCTGTTTACCTATCCCTTAGTTTTCAACGTGATGGCTCAAGAACTTGAAAAAAGCCATTTTTCCGTTGGAGCGGATGTGGTTAGTTCTTATGTCTGGCGCGGCATACCTCAGGAAGGCAGCAAAGGAGGTACTCCAAATATTCAGCCTGCCGTTACTTACGCCAATGGTGTTTTTTCATTGGGTGCTTGGGGATCGACCGCCTTTTCGGGCGAAGTGAAAGAAATTGATTTTTCTGCTACTTTATCCATGTCCAACACATTATCTTTCACTTTGACAGATTATAACTGGAATAATCATCGCAATTATTTTAATTATCAAGCACATGGCACAGATCACATTCTGGAAGCGACCTTCTCTTATGCCGGCGTTCAATCATTTCCGTTAAGTCTAACGGCCAATAGCATGTTTTTTGGTGATGATAAAAATGAAAACGGGAAGAATGCCTATTCGTCATACATAGAGCTCAACTATCCTCTGACTTCAATGGCGAAAATTTTTATGGGAGCTTCTTTGGTTAACAGTCCAATGGTTTATAGCAATTTACATTTTGCCGTCATCAATCTTGGAATGAGGGTTGCCAAAATGTTCAAAATCTCCGACACATTTTCAATGCCTTTGTATGGGGTGATCGGATGCAATCCGCAAATGGGAAAAGCATTTTTTGTTGCCGGATTTACACTATGATGATAATCAGGTTAAATTAACATTAAAAATCAATTATTTATGAAGAAGATTGAAGCAATCATTCGCAAATCCAAATTTGAAGATGTGAAGAAAGCATTGTACGAAGTTGGTATTGAGTGGTTTTCTTACTGGGATATCACTGGGCTTGGAAAATCGACGGAAGAGCAGGTTGTTCGGGGGCAGGTGTTTGAATCGCATTACATTCAACGACACATGCTTTCCATTGTGGTTCGGGATCAAAATTTGGAGAAAACGGTCAATGCCATTATGAATGCAGCCCGAACCGGAGAAATGGGCGACGGTAAAATTTTCGTTTCCGACATTGAGGCTACCTATCGAATCAGAACCGGCGAGAGTGGCCCTGAAGCGCTTTATAACAAAGAATAAATGAAGATTTTTGGAAGCGCATCTTGCATGAAAAATGACAATGAAATGAGCCATTCAATACAATGTTTAATGCTGAACGATTTTCATTTGAAACGAGTATGTCCCGACGATTCGTCAATGAAGATGAACTGGTAGTTGAATGTTAGTAAAAAATAAAACAACATCAGATGAGACAAGTTCCATCTGTACTTAAAAAAATTAGAATCGAATGAAACGAATAAGTTTAGCCTTCATGGCTTTCATGGCATTATCCATTTTGCCGGTTATGGCACAAGGGAGTAAGAATGCGGCCGTTGCAGTGCCAACCATTAATACGGGAGATACGGCATGGATGATTGTGGCAACGGCATTGGTCATGTTGATGACCATTCCGGGTTTAGCTCTGTTTTACGGAGGGTTGGTGCGTCGAAAAAATGTGTTGAATGTGTTGATGCAGAGCTTCTTTATCATGGCAGTGATCAGCATTGAATGGGTAATCTGCGGTTACAGCCTTGCTTTTGGGAGTACAAGTGGACCGCTGGTTCCATTTATTGGTGGGTTTCAATGGACTTTTCTGCATGGCATTCACGTTGGCGATTTAAGTCCTTATTTTATTTCCCATTCACAACCAAGTGGAGAAATGGTCAACGGATCACCCGTAATGATTGGCACCATTCCGCACATTGTGTTCATCTTGTTTCAAATGATGTTTGCCGTTATCACTCCGGCATTGATCATCGGAGCTTTTGCAGAACGCATTAAATTTAAGGGTTTTATTCTTTTTTCATTGCTTTGGGCGCTGTTTATTTACAATCCGGTAGCACATTGGGTGTGGTCATCCACCGGTTGGTTGTCCAAGCTGGGGGCACTTGACTTTGCGGGTGGTACGGTGGTACACATCAATGCGGGAATAGCGGCATTGATCATGGCTTTCATGTTGGGCAAACGACGAGATTATCAAGGGCATGCCATTCCTCCTCATCACATTCCCAATGTGGCTGTTGGAGCTGCTTTGTTGTGGTTTGGCTGGTTTGGCTTTAATGCCGGAAGCGGATTGGCTGCCGACAGTTTAGCTGGTAACGCATTCCTGACAACGCACATTGCAGCTGCAGTCGCAGCCTTGACTTGGACTTTTCTTGATTGGGTTGTTGGCAAAAAACCAACGTTGATTGGCACTGTCACAGGGGCTGTTGCCGGTCTGGTTGCCATTACACCGGCTTCGGGATTTGTTGATGTTTCAGGGGCTATAGTTATCGGCGTTGTGGTTTCGTTGGTTTGTTTTTTTATGGTGGCTTACGTCAAACCCAAATTGGGTTATGATGATACGCTGGATGCGTTTGGAGTGCATGGCGTTGGTGGCATCGTCGGGGCTGTTTTTACGGGTTTGTTTGCATCACCGGCTATTCAGGCAGCTTACAGCGGCGCTTTCTATGGCAATTTTCATCAATTGCTTGTGCAGCTTATTGCTGTAGGCGCTGTGATCCTCTATTCCGCAACAGGAACTTTTATCCTCTTTAAGGTGGTCAATAAATTGGTTGGACTCCGCGTAAGCGACAACGAAGAATCGCTCGGTTTAGATGAATCAATGCACGGGGAAACGGCTTATACTAACTTTGATTGATCAACTTTTGTTGTTCGCCAGTTGTCCTGAATAAACCGACTGAACGCTTCACATAGAATCTTGCTGAAGTGTTTGTGGTTTATTCAGTTTGCATTTGGTGCCAATGCGCTGAAGATTCAAACATTCGCTTCAAGTTTAAATTTTAATTGCAGGGTTGACGGTTAATTGTTACTGCGTTTTTTGTTATCATCCTAAGTGATGAATTAGCTTTATACCAATTTCATACCATGTTCGTATCATGTCCATACCAAGTCCATGTTAGCTTGTCTTAGGCATATTCAACAAAAAATATTGTTTCTTTGAAAGAAATTAATTTTCACTATAAACCGACAAAAATCAAAAATCGTCGATTTCTATTTTTAATTGCTTGAATATCTGATATCTGTAAA
>JBMFIQ010000084.1:0-3254 GCA_049976245.1 Microbacter sp.
CCCAAACAGCCTGCAAATCGATGCGATAATTTTCGCTGTTTTTGTGCAATTTTGTGTGAATCTCAATAGAAACGCCATGTGAAACCATAGGCGGAAAATGAACCATTTCCGTATGTTGTTGCACAAACGTCGAAAGAGACAAGACGGCAGGAGAATAACCCAATTGCTCCAGGATGCGGAGACATTTTTCTCCATCTGCTTCTTTGACCAACAAATCAATGTCGCTAAATTGGCGCAGCCCAACATCCTGATAGAGATATTCCGAAAGGTAAATACCCTTTAAAGCCACCACATCTATTCCAGCCTGATTGAAAGCCGAAACGACTTTTCGAAAATAATCGTACAGCGTGACGCTTCGACTAAATGTTTTATAGTAGGCTTGCTGTAATTTGGAACGAACCTGTTCGGGAACCGACGCATGATTGGACAGGAGCGGTAGTTTTTTGTGACAAATCGGGCCCATGCCTCGTTCAATAACGATAGTCAGAAAATAGTTCCAATCGGTTACCCTTGGGATGAGTTGCTCCATTTGTAACAACTCATCCGGTTTGGAGCTCACTTTCATGCAGAAAAGCATCAATTGATCCTCCACTTTTGGCGGGTTTTGTTTCAACTGCAAAGAGTCAAGTTGCTCCGTTTTATCTACAAAGGTTGAGCCATCTCTTTTTTTGAAAAGCCGTGATCTTTCAGTGTGTAATTTTGTGTTCATCATTCATCTTATTTTCGTAGAAACGTAGCATGCAACACCCCTTTATAACATAAATTTCCATTAACCACTAACCATTGACCATTGAATTTATCTTACATCATTAAGTCTTACACTCAACACCCTAAACCCTACACTGATTCTTAACTTCTTTAACTTCAGATTGAATATTTTTATCGTTTAACATGCATATCGTACATTCCGCCTTTGCGGACACCCTCAACGAAGTTGGGAAGATTTCACGCTTACCAGCAGCAGGTATCGACGGGATAATGCTTGTGCCCGTGTCTTTTCATTCAAAAAAGTTTTAGTCAGTCGCGTGATGTGAAAATGTTTCCACGATTGAATAGTGGAGCAGGCAAACCCTCTATTTTTCAATTTGGCGGCAAACGTGGAGTCTGCATAGCACAGCATGGGAAGCATTGAGCGAATGGAGGCCGGATCGGGAACCGAGTCGTGCAGTGAAATCACCGGCTGATGGGCATAGAATTGCAATAAACTTTCTTTTTCGTACGTGCATACGGGATAAGAAGGCAAAGTATTGTTAATCAAAACGGCCGCTTTGGTGCCCGATTGATATTCCATGAGGGAGGGATAAAAAATCAAATTCATGAACAGCAGAAAAACCAGCGTGGCAATGATGGATTGATCAATGAATTGAAATATCCGTCGATGTTCCGTGAAAGCAACATATAACGCCGGCAAAAGTGCAAGCGGCAGCAGCACTGCCATCAAAAGGGCATGGTCCGGCTTGAAATAGATGAGCAACAAGATGATGACAACCGCGTACAATGCCATGTAAATGCTTTGTGTGGTGGTGACCACGGTGACAATGGTTTTGTGTTGCTGATAGGTGATCAGAAAAGATGCGGTCATGATGGAGAGAAACGGCATCAAAATGTTCGTGTAGTATGGCAGTTGAAAACGGGATACCGAAAAGACGACAAACATGACCGAAAAGCCAAAAAAAGTGACGTATTCGGTTAAGGATTCTTTTTTGAAGAGTTTTCTGACGGCATCTCCCAGCGCCAAATAGGCCAGAATAGCCCAAGGAGCATAAGCCCAAAGAAGGGTATGTACAAAAAAGAGGAGATCACCTTTCCCTTTGATGGGTCCGGTATCGAAAAATCGTCCAAACTGGCTGTCCCACAAGAAAAACTTGATGCCCGAAACATGTGTTTTGCCAAAAACCACTTTTTCAGGATGCAGATCAAATTGGGTATAAAGTGCATACAATTCGGGTGTGATAAATAGCATGGTAAGCGCCAGAACGACAAGCCAGCGATAGGACAAAATGTTGGCAGCTTTTTTTCGTAACAGTAGATCTCCCCAAACTGCCGAATATAAGATGATGAGCACAAAAATGCCTTTTGTCATGATGGCGGCAGCACTTAAAATAGCGGCTAAAAGTAAGTGTTTCACCGAAAACCGATCGTTCAGCCTAACAAGGTGATATACACTTCCAATGACAAAGGCCGTCAACATGGCTTCGGCACGTACGTCATTGTTCGAAACAACGATATGCACTGCCGATGCCAACAAAAGTACGGAGAGCATGGCTGTTTCCTTGGAGTAAAAACGTTTGGCCAGCAAATAGGTATATAAAAGCGCTGTCAGAAAGAGCAATACGGAAGGCAGTTTGTATGCAAACCCGTTGATGCCTAAAAGTTGCATCGATGCAGCACAAATCCAAAACGGCATGTGAGGCTTGTCAAGCCAATCCTTGCCGTTGAGGTACATATCCCAATAGTTATGGGAAGTAACCATGTTTTTAGATATCAGAGCATAAAGGGCAGAGTCGCCTGTAAAAATGGTGTCAAACAAGCCGGTGATGTTGACAATGACAAGCAAAAGGAGAAAAAACAAAAAAGTTTTTGTCTTCATAAGAGCTTCTTTTATGGGTGAATCGAGGGATGTTCATCTATCAAAAAAAAGTTCAAAGAAAGGAGAGATCAGGATCTGTCTTTTGTTTGATGCAACAAAGTTACATGTTTCCATTGAAAATGGAAGCATGGTTGCTGGGTTTATCGTCATGGGAACGGTCGTCCTGTTGCTGCTCATTATTCCGTCGAAAATATCAACGCATGAATCGACACGTAAGCATAAAAATGTTGAAAAGAGGGTACAATATCCCGATCAGCGATGGGATTGCATAGGCGTTATTGTTTTTTTTCTTTTTTCGAATGAACCAATTCTTTTTCGGTGCAAGAGATGCTCGATTGGACATGCTCACTGGTCCAACTGTATGCATAAAAGTGGGCTAATTCAATTTTTCATATCTTGGTGCTGAATGATCATTTGCTTGACATGGATATGCAATCATAGATCAAAGTTGAAACATTCAGTTGCACCGTCTCCTTCGTACCAACTCCATACCAACTCCCTGTCAACTCCCTATACATGCATATCAGCCCAACAAAAAATAAGTCATCTGCTGTTAGTTCCTGTTCAAATTATCTTTAATATAAATGATTCAACTTTCGCAAGCAAATAATGAATTGATTTTTAGGTATGATTAAATTAAATAGATTTGATAATTAGCCTCTTA
>JBMFIQ010000085.1:0-2854 GCA_049976245.1 Microbacter sp.
GACTTGATAAACGCCATATTTTACCAAATCAACAATCAAATGAGAACTGAATGGGCTTTTTAAGGCTCGACTAATTATTCCATATAGAATAGGGACGTTGCATGCAACGTCCCTACAGATTTCAAATTCCTACCAACTACCATTTCCTCACTACTCAATGCGGATCTTCTAAGGAAGGTGATGCGATGGAGGCAGCATACTATAAATCCTTATGAGGATAAAGGGAATCCCACCACTCAGGCTCATTTTTGAGATATTTGGCAAACCAGGCAAAAATGGTTTTCTGCCACAAAATGCGGTCTTTATAATCGAGGATGTGATGATCCTGCCCTCGAACCTCAACCAAATCAGCGGTTTTGCCCAATATTTTCATAGCCGTATAAAATTGTATACTTTCACCGGTTGGCACGTTGGTATCAGCAGTTCCCTGCAAAAGGAGAATCGATGAGTGAACCTTGTCGGCACTAAAAAGCGGACTTTGCCCAACGTACAATTTTGGATTGTTCCAGGGGAAACTGTTGGCAGAAGCAACGGCACTGTAGGAATATCCCCAATAGCCTTGCCCCCAATATGAACCGATAAAACTAATTCCAGCATGATCAACCGCCGTTTTGAAGATATTGGTCTGCGTTTGAAGCCACAGCGTCATGTAGCCACCGTATGAAGCTCCAATGCATCCGACGTTTTGCGCATCGGCATTGGGATGCGCCGCAAGAAATTTCTTTGTACCTTCAATGATGTCCTGCGCATTTTCTTTGCCCCAACCGTTGACATGAAGCGCCGAAAAAGCCTGTCCATAGCCAATGGCGCCACTCGGATTTAAGGTATAAACGATGTAACCCATGGCAGCAAAAAGATTTAAGGGATAACGGCTACCGCAGTCACGTACCGTTGGCTCAGTGCCTCCGTAATAATAAACGATGACCGGATATTTACGGGACGGATCGTAATTGGGTGGATAATAAACCCAACCTTCAATGGTGTAGCCCTGTTTGTCAACAAAATTCCAGTTTTCAATTTTCCCAAATTGAACATGCTCAAAAAATGCCTTGTTCGGATTGGCAATTTCTGCCTCCTGCCCGTTGTTTAAATGATCAATCCAACCTGTTGAAGGTGTTGAAATGGATGTCCCAAAATAGCTCATCAATGGACTTTTGGCCGCAAAGTTCATTTGCGTAATGACATCCACATGGCTGTTCAACTTTTGAAATTGATGGTCAACGGGATTGAGTTTCCAAATATCCTGATATGAACCATCAGCCGTCAAGAAATAAATCTGATCATCGACGGGATTCCAATACGATTGAAGAATAGACGGATTAAAATTTCGGGTTAAAGGGATCACCGAATGATCGGACAGGGAAAACAAATAAGCCTGAGTGTCGAAATCATTCGGAATCACACCTTTTTTAAGTACATTGCCCGCACCGTTGAACATGGAGGGACTGCCCGTGACCAACAGTTGCCTCCCATCCGGCGAATAAAGGGCTGATCCTCCAAAACGGGTTACCCACAACGTATCGACTTTCAAAGAGTTAAGATCCAATTGCATCATCACCTGTTGAGTATAGGGACGAACAATGTAATCGGGAAAAGTTTGCGAAATCAACAGCCGCTGATCATCAGGCGAAATATCTTCCAAGTGATTGGTCAAATAACCATACGTCAAAGGAGTGACCGAAAGATCACTCATTTTCAACATATAAAGCTGTGTGCGAATGCGAAAAGTTGGCAATCGATCTTCCATACCACGAACAATAAAAACGCCTGAAGTGTCTTTTTCATACAATTCTTCTTTGGAAAAAACAAGAAACTTCCCTTGATGATCCCATTGATAATCGGAAAAACGAACCAATGGCGACATCAACTTTTTTTCCTGATGCGTATCGAGACCATAAAGCATTAAAGCTTCATTTACCCCGTCGTTTGCAACATACGAAACAGCATGAGCATTGGGAACCCACTGCACCTGACTCAAATGAGCGTGAAACGAATTGAAAAGCACAGACTCATCAGCCAAACGTTTCACTTCGACCCAACGAACTATTTTACCCTGAGGCGGAAACGTTTCTTCATAGCTTAGCAAAGCCATAGTGCCGTCGTCGGATAACTGAATATTGGTGAGCTTTTTACCCAACAAAATATGCCGAAGGTCAATCAATTGATCGTCGGATAATGACAGTGCAAGTGCCTGATCAGTAAACTGTTTCGGGTACGATAATTTCACCTGAACATGCCATGGAGCCTTGGCAGCTTTTTGATACAAACTTTTAACAACCACCAAATATTTCCCTGGCTCAAGATTAAGAGAATCATTCCGTTGATTTTCTTTCCCATTTGCCTGATAATTGAACATTTTCAAATCACCATTTACAAACAATTCAAAATCTTGAGGTGTGGAAACCTCGATCTTCACCGGAACGTAGCGATTTGCCTGCACGTAAAAAGCTTGCCATTTCACAGCCAAATCAGCATCGGTTTGTGTGACTACATTCCCGTTTTCAACTTGCCACAAAACTTTCCCGTTATCCGATGCATAGAATTCAGCTCCCTGTCGCACATCCGACACGGGTTTTTGTTGAAACTTAAGCAGATCAACATCCGTAAAAGGCTTTCCCATCATGTTGTTCTTTTGATAAAAAACAGGCTTTTGCACTGTTACGGGACCTGCCGAAAGCCATTGTGAAACCTCTAAAACCTGCCTTTCACCCTCTTGAGCATGAGCAACAATGGCCATGCTCCATAAAAAACCTAACCAAAAGGTAAACAAAAAAAACTTTTTCATACGTAAATAATCTGTTAATATATAGGCAAAATGCCATGTTTTTTTGTTAAATACAGCTTTATCAATAGA
>JBMFIQ010000086.1:0-2716 GCA_049976245.1 Microbacter sp.
ATAAGAAACTGATTATCAAATTACATTCACTTAATCATACCTAAAAATCAAATCATTATTTGCTTGCGAAAGTTGAACACCCAATCATTTTCGATCACCTTATGCAGCAACAAACAAACCGCTCAATCAATGCATCTTTATTTGTTATACACACTCGCGATTGCCATACAAAGATAATGATTTCGCTTCATTCCAACCATCAACAACGTTGTTTGACCATGCAACCGTTGCTTCAACAAAAGGAAAAAAAATAAAAAACGTGAAAATTACATGATGGCTTTTAACTTAACCCTTTGATATTATGATAATTATTTGATTTTCATTCATTTCACGAATCTTTACAATCGAAAGATCCATTTGCTTTGCGTCAATTTATTTTGTTATTTTGTAAAAATAAATTCTTTATGACATTACACAATTTATCCGACCAAAATTCACTGCTGAACCAGTTTTTGAAAGAGATTCGAAATGTTGACATTCAAACTGATAGAATGCGATTTCGTCGAAACATTGAACGAATTGGCGAAGTAATGGCTTACGAAATCAGCAAATCATTGATTTATCGAAACGAAGAAATTAAAACACCGTTGGGAAAAATTGAAATGCCCATTCCTGACGAGCCCATTGTTTTAGGCACCATTTTAAGAGCCGGGCTTCCATTTCACAACGGATTTTTACATTTTTTTGATCATGCTGAAAATGCTTTTGTTTCGGCCTATCGAAAATATAAAGATGCATTGAAATTCGACATCTTTATTGAGTACATTGCTTCACCTTCCATCAGCGGAAAAACGTTGATCATCACCGACCCTATGTTAGCCACAGGAAGTTCAATGGAATTGGCTATTGGTGCTCTCCAAACCAAAGGCACTCCTGCTCACATCCACATTGCAACCATCATTGCCAGTCAACCGGCCATCACCTATTTACACGAACACATGAGCAGCGATCACATTACTTTATGGACGGCAGCTATTGATCCCGAACTGAATGAACATTCCTACATCATTCCCGGATTGGGAGATGCCGGTGATTTGGCTTATGGCGACAAATTATAAAGCATTCCATTGTCGTTTTTTGTTGGCATTCCATTCGGAAAGGAAAAGCGTTAATGAAGCATTCATCTCGGAAACTTCAGTTTACACACTCATTTCAATCACATGATCACTTTTTTTCGCAGTTATTGGAAAACCATTGGCGTGGTAGCCGTTATATTTTATTTATCCATTGCTCCGTCTTCAGAATTTCAATCTTTTCAATATTTTCCCAATGAAGACAAGGTGGTTCATTTTTTGATGTATTTCACATTGGCTTTTGTCCTTTTGTGGGATACTGTTCGCCGCAATCCCCGCAAACAACTTGAAAACAATTACATCTGGATTTGGATCATTGGTATTCCTGCTTTGTTTGGCGGTGCTATGGAACTTTGGCAATGGTTGTTAACAACTTCACGAACAGGTGATTGGCTGGACGAATTGGTTGACACCATTGGAGCTGCCACAGGATATTTGGTGGGTCGCGGATTGATCAACATCTATTTTAAGCATAAAAATGGATAATGAAGCCTCATTACGACATCTCATTGCGCTCACTTTTATCAAAGGTGTAGGTCCTATTTTGGCAAAAAACATGATTGCTTATTTCGGCAATGCCGAGCAGATTTTTAAAGAAAGCAATCATGCGCTGGAAAAAATACCCGGAATTGGTTCATCAATAGCACAAATCATTGTCAACCAACGGGAAGCTGCACTCTCCCGAGCTGATCAGGAGATGGATTACCTCGAAAAACATCACATCCGAGCTTTTGATTACACCGATCCCAACTATCCCTTTCGGCTCAAAGAGTGTGAAGATGCTCCCATTGTCATCTACTACGATGGGACGGTTCATCTCAACGACGGTCATTTCATAGCCTTTGTAGGCACGCGTACACCAACGGATTATGGAAAATCGTGGTGCGTTACGATGATTGAAGAATTGGCTGTCAAACTAAAAAACATCGTTATCATCAGCGGGTTAGCCTATGGCATTGACGTCACGGCACACAAAGCAGCATTAAAAAATCAAATTCCAACCATCGGCGTCGTGGCTCACGGACTTGATCGCATTTATCCTTCCAGCCACACACCCATCGGCAATAAAATGGCCCTACATGGAGGAATCCTCACTGAATATCCCATTGACACTAAACCCGACAAACCCAACTTTGTTCAGCGCAACCGCATCATTGCAGGAATGAGCGATGCGGTCATCATTGTTGAATCGGCTGCTCGCGGAGGCGCTTTGCTAACAGCGGATGCCGCCAGTCTTTACAACCGTGACGTCTTTGCATTACCTGGTCGCGTGGGCGATCTTCATTCCGAAGGATGCAACATGCTGATTAAACAAAACAAAGCGCTCCTGATCGAAAATTCAGATGACCTGATCGGCATCATGAATTGGGAGGCTGTCGAAACAACGGCTGCTCAACCAACCCTTTTCTCCTCTTTGAGTCAAGATGAACAAACCTTACTCATAACGTTGCGAAAAATGGACTCCATCCAGATTAATCTGTTGACCATGCAATTGCAATGGCCGGTAGAAAAACTGTTTTCTCTATTGCTCGAAATGGAGTTCAAAGGATTGATCCGTTCCCTTCCGGGCAATGTGTATCAAGCCATCAACTAAAAAAATTGAGATAAACAGCGTCCTTGGGTAAACGACCTTGAAACAAACG
>JBMFIQ010000087.1:0-2687 GCA_049976245.1 Microbacter sp.
TTGGAATCGACCCCGCCGAATGGGCCTGACGAAACTTTAAACACCCGGGAACATTTCACTCCAAATGATCCATATAAGGCTTAGTTCTTTGGTTTTCGTAGCTCAAACTGGGGATTTGAGGTTCGTTTGAAAGTTGAAGCACCTCGGCTGGAGTTGGTTCTTCCGGCCGAGGTGCTTTGTTTGACTGCTTGGATTTTCAATAGAGCAAATACAACCCATTGGCTTCTCCATTGTTTTCATCACATGACCCATTAACGGCAGTTTCCCTTCGTTGTTGTTTCTTCAAGTTATGTGAGTACTTTCTCAGTCGAGCCTTTATGTTATCTTTGACGCATGAATAAATCAAAAAAAAATTGGTTCATGAAATAACTTGTTAATTAACAAAAAACAAACGATTGCAATCAATAAATATTTAAAATAACCCCTTAAGAGAACGACCCGGGATTTTCTTTCATATATTTGACAATTATTTTTTGAAATTCAATGATTAACTCTATAAATTCAATGGTATGAAAGCAAAACTACTTTTTTTATTTTTCTTTGTGTCTCATTTTTTTGGTTATGCTCAATTGGGCACGACAGGCCACTTCCCTAACAATACGTTAGGTTACACTCCTTCCGGTTACAGCAGCACCAATATTTTGATGAGGCAGGGAAATTCCATCAACAATGCAAGCAATCCCTACATCTCAAACATTGATGCCACTGATTTATTTGTAAATTTTACGTACGACACTTCCAATAAAAGTGTGTATCTTGTTTATACCACAAATGGAACGAATCCTACAGAAAGCAACGGAACAGTTGTTACTTGTTCTTTTTCCAATTATAGTGATCCAAACAGGGTATGGGTAGGTGAAATACCACAGACGTCCAATGTAGCAGGAGATTCCGTAAAATATGTTTTTTACATCAGTAACGGTGTATTGTCTGCTTCTTGGGGACGTATTGCCGGAGATGGATATCAGACTACGTGGAATGAAGGTAATTCCTACTTTAGCTATCCTGTTTGGTCAGCTTCCTCAGCTGGGGGTAATTGGACTAATTCTGGGGCATGGCAATCCGGAGCTGTTCCTGGAAGCAGCAGTTTGGTGTTGATTAATGGATCAAATAGTGTTACCTTGGATCAGAACGCAACGGTGTCGGCTCTTTTAATTCGAGGTGCCTTCACCGCCAGCGATGCCTCTCCAAGGACGTTCACCATTTCAAATTCCACAGCCGGCACGTCCACCACATTAACTAATAACGGAACATGGTCGAACGGCACAGGCGGCTCTACCGTGGTATTTACAGGAGCACCGTCGTCAGGAGATGCCGTTCATCAAATTTCAGGCACCATCGGATTTCAGAATATTACCATCAATAAAACCGGAGGTTCTTCCAATGTAGGCGCTTCGTTTGGTACCGGATCCACCATTTCGGGAACGTTGGAAATTGGGGCAGGAGGTTACGTTGCTACAGCTCCTCCAACGAGTTTTTACAACAACAGTGCCATTTTGAGATTCAATCAGGGATCGGGGGCTACGTACGATGTCAATGCTTCCGATAATTCATGGTCAACCACACAAGTTCCGCAAAACATTACCATCGCATCGGGATCGGTTAATTTAAATGCTAACCGTACCGCTACGGGAAATTTATTGATCAACGGCGGAACATTGGTGTTGAACAGCAATAATCCCAACCTTACCATTCAAGGTAATTGGACCATTTCTTCCGGTGGCTTTACGCCAAACAGCGGTACCGTCACTTTAAGCGGTGCTTCCAATGACACCTTGAATGTGACAACCGGAATCAATATGGGAACCTTAGTCATTGCTAAAACCTCTCCGGCTAAAGCGGTGCTTGCATCCAATGCTGCAGCCAACGCACTGACCATTAACTCGGGAGCAACTTTTGAAGTACGTCCGGGAATGGCTCTCAGCGTAAACAGCGCCAATGCAACCTTTACAAACAACGGGACGTTGAATTTATTGTCCGATGCGACAGGTACGGCTGTGATGTTAACGCCCGCTACGATTAACGGTTCAGGTACGGCCAATGTTCAGCAATATCTTTCATCCGCGCGCAACTGGTATGTTTCATCGCCGGTTAGCGGAGCCACTTTGCCTTATGCAGGATATAGTTATAACGAACCTGGAGCTTCATGGACTTCACAAAGTGCCGGAGCGTCCATGACGCAGGGTGTTGGATATATTGTTGTTCCAACTGCTGTTGACACGGCTCAATTTAGCGGGACGCTGAATGCCGGAACGATCAATGTGACATTAACCCGCAAAGGAAGTACCTACACAGGATTCAATTTGGTGGGAAATCCTTTCCCAGCTTATTTAGATGCTAAAGCTCTTCTGATTAACAATTCATCCAATGCAACCGCTGCATTGTCCACCATCTGGTATCGTACCAAGAATGGCGGAACATGGTCATTCCCAACTTACAATGCAACCTCCGGTGTTGGTGTCCCATCCAACAATCTGGAATACATTCCGCCTATGCAGGCTTTTTGGGTTAGGGCTACGTCAGATAATGTTGCTTTTGCATTCGCCAATTCCATGTGTAGTCTCAATACCACCGGTTCTCAGATTGCTTTCAATACTTCTCCTGCACCGGTCAATAAAGTGTTGCGCTTGCAGGTAGCTGCCGGTGACAATACCGATCAGGCCGTGATTTACTTCAATCCTGGCGCT
>JBMFIQ010000088.1:0-2380 GCA_049976245.1 Microbacter sp.
GTAATTGAAGGATTGAAAATGAATCTGTAGTTTAGCAGATTAGCAGATTCCTATTGCCTTAACCCAACTTTCCATTGCTTAGCCGGAACTCATTGCTAAACAAGTAAATATGCTGTCGGGCGGATGAGTTTGGGTACTACAAATTTTTCGTCGTTTAAAAGGTTGTTGTCTGTATTTTAGTGCTTCATATATTTCTGCAACTTGGGTTTCGGGCATAGTGCAATTTCTAAAAGCCACCTGTTCTCCAAGTTTATTTTTGGCGGTGGTTGTCAACACTTTTTGAGTTGACATAATGCGTGTGATTTCCGTCCAGTTATATTTTATACCATTCCTTTTGAGTTGATAACGAATCGTATTTACCAACCAGTAAGCCAATAAACCCAGAAAAAGATGCGCTTCCGATGATTCGTCCCTCTGGTGATAAATGGGTCGAAGATCGAGATCGGTTTTGAGTGTACGAAACGTGTTTTCAATTTCACGAATCAGATTATAGTATTCCCATGTGGTTTTTTCGTCCAACCGTTCAACCGAAGTTCGCAAAAAATAAATTCCTGTATTGGCATCCATGAGTGGCTCATTTTTGATTGACCACTGCATAAGCGTTACCTGGTCTTTTTCATC
Organism: Microbacter sp.; assembly: GCA_049976245.1. Taxonomy (GTDB): domain Bacteria; phylum Bacteroidota; class Bacteroidia; order Bacteroidales; family Paludibacteraceae; genus Microbacter. Next base: position 622 of record JBMFIQ010000088.1, read on the forward strand.
CTTTTGTATGTCAATCTGATAGTGCCGTTGAATGGAGGGGTAGTTTTGCTGAGCCCGTCCGATGCGCATGAGCACTTTGTCGTACTTCTTGATTCCGCTTTTTTTGTGTAGGGATGCTTCTATCTTTTCCAATAGCTCCTCAAAACGCTTTTTAAACTGTCGGTTCATCGACCGCTCCTTGAGTTCTTTTTGCGGACTTTTTATTTTTAACCAATAATCTCCATCTTCGGTTTGGGTTTGAATAGCCGTCAGGGTAATGGGATGATTCTCGCAATCCGTTACAGTGACCGATTTGCCTTGTTCATTCACTCGTTTTACATCGGGTTTGGAACGTGAAACACACAAATAATCATAGCCCTTTCCTTTTATTAACTTCAGGTTTTCTTCTGTGGCAATCCCCGCATCAAGTACCACCAATACTTTCTGGTTTCCCGTTACGGTGCTTTTAGCCAACTGTTCCGCCATCTCAGGCAACGATCCGGGATCGGTGGCATTGCCTTCCAAAATGGCAGAGTATTTTATAAACCCTTCTGGATTAATGGCTAAGGCAAGCACCATTAATCGGGCATCGCTCCGCTTTTCCTTACTCCGTCCAAATTGTGCCTTTTTACTCCCTTGTTTACGACCTTCAAAATAGGTATTGGTCAGGTCGAACAGTACGATTTTGTTGGTCAGGTTAAACAGATGGGTTGTTGTGCGTGCCAAATGTTTTTCCAAACTTTCCTTTATCCCGTATAGACGAAGGGGAACATCGTACAGGTTGTGCTTCTTTAATTCTTCCGGGTTTAACCCAACCAACTCGCATGCCGCGCTGTTTTCTTGCATAATGCGCAGGGACTTGTATTCCGAACTGTGATACACGGTGCGAGTTATCAAATGTGCAACGGTAAGTTGGATGTCTTTCTCGCTCCATCCCTCACGGTGAAGAAACTCTTCTAAACATAATTGCTTTATGGCCTGATAACAAAGCCATTCCGTACCCAAATCTCGTGCATCACGATTCTTTATGCTGTCCTCAAAAACCAGCTCCCGATCTTTCTCAATTCGTTTCTTTTCTTTGATTGGGTTGATGTCCAACGTGCCTTTTTCCTGTATTTGATGCCAGTACTTGTGGGCAAATTCTATTACAATGGGTTCATAAGCTTCCTCTACGGCAAAGATACTTGCCTGCTCACGGTTTTCTTTCCAATAGGTCAATAATTGCGCTACCTGTTTTCGCTCATTGGCTTCCAATTCAGGTATGAACCCCGGAACCAATAAGATACGACTGCGAACTACACCCGCTATATCGCGGTAGTTTTCCTTGATACGAAAATAGCTCTCAGGCTTTTTTGTTTCCGGACTGCGGCGTACTGATAAATCGAAATGCATACCGCAAAGTTCTGTAATTCAAATCAAACCGCCAAAATCCTGGGGTACTACAAAATTATTTTCAAAATCAACGATTACTGAAATTCAACTATTTATAATTCTATGCGATTGAATTTAACTCACAAAATACCCAAAATCACCTTGCTTTTAACTGAACTTTAACGTTTGGTTGTTGATGCGTGGAAAGTTGGGTTAATCCTGCAATAATGGCAACACAAATTCTTAAAATAAATTCCATCGATAATGTGGCGGTTGCGATTGTTGAATTGCATGTGGGCGAGCAATTGCAAGTGGATGGTAAAGCGATTGTTGTAAAAGAAGTCATTTCTGCGGGTCATAAGGTGGCTTTGCAACCTCTGTCTGTCAATGATTTGATTATCAAATATGG
>JBMFIQ010000089.1:0-2237 GCA_049976245.1 Microbacter sp.
TTGGCGTTGGGGATGTTGACGGATGATGCAGTGGTGGTGCTTGAAAACACAGAAAGGCATATGATGGAGCTGAAAGAAGATTTACAAACGGCCATTCAAAAAGGAACAAAAGAGGTTATTGTTCCAATTTTCTCAGGAACATTAGCTACCATTTCCATTGTTTTCCCATTGATGTTCGTTGGCGGATTTCCTCAAAAGATTTTTCAACCGTTGATCCTTACGTTGATTATTGCTCTTTTAGCCTCCTTCTTTTTGTCCATCACCTTTATTCCAAAATTATTGGAAGTGCTTTATAAAAATGGCGTTCGCAAGTCAAAAGTGGAATTGTGGTTTGACAAAGTATATGATAAATCCATGGGGCGACTCATTGAGCCTTATGTAAGTGTTCTTCGTTATTCCAATAACAAAAACAAGCTTTGGAGACGCATCTTGTTGTCAGTGGGCGTTTTGTTATTTTTGTTATTCAGTGTCAAAACGATTATGCCAATCATTGGACGTGATGCCATGCCTCCGATGGATACGGGGATTATCAAAGCTCAGATTAAATTTAGTTCCAATGAGACGGTGAATAGTTCGGAAGCAAAACTGGAACCTTTTCTGGCATGGTTGCAAAAACAGCCTTGGGTAGTGCGTTCTTCCGTTGCTTTTGGAAATGAGAAAGACGTGATGAGTTTGGGAAGTGGAAACCTTCCATCGGAAGCCAGTATAACGATTGATTGTGTCGATCGTTTTCATCGAAAACAGACCGTGTGGCAGCTTGAAAACATTATTCGGGATAAGATTTCCAATTTAGAAGGAATAAAGGAAAATGATGTCTTCGACTTTGGCGCTACGGCAGTGTCAACCATTAAAGCTCCGCTTGACGTACGCCTTGAATCGCCTTTCTTGGATGGCTTGTCTTCAAAATCCTTACAGGTTGAAAATGCCTTGAGAAATATTCATGGACTTACTTCATTGTCAATAAGTTGGAATAAAGATTTCACTGAAATTGTATTGGATATTGACGAAAACAAGGCGTTAAGTTACGGCATGACTCCGTATCAAATTGCCATGCAAATTCCCGTCAAGGGGCAAATTGTGGGATTAAATGCTAATTTGCAATCGTTGACCGAACAGCCACTTCGACTTTATTTGAAAGGGAAATTTGGTTCTGATATTCAATCCATTCGGCTTCTCCCAATCAATACACCAATGGGTGAAGTGCCTTTGGCTCAACTGGCAACGGTATCGACCAATTTAACGTATGCCAAAATTGAACGTGATCAGTTGATGTACAGTGTGGATGTGAGTGGTTATCGAGCCGTTCGTCCGGTAAGTAAGATCACGGCTGATGCCGAACAAGCATTGAAAAATGTAAAAACAGATGCCGATATCCAAGTATCGCAACAAGGTGATATTGTTCAAATAAATGACAGCACGTCGCGCATGCTCAAAGCAATTGCATTTGGCATTATCATTCTGATTATGGTATTGATTGCCATTTATCGTTCGGTGAAGAAGGCTTTCATCATGATTGCGGTATTGCCGCTTGCTCTTATTGGTGCGGCGTGGGGCATGTTGTTGTTTGGTAAACCAAGCTGTTTACCAAGTCTGTTAGGGATATTGCTGCTCTTTGGGATCATTATAAAAAATGCGGTCTTGCTTATCGATTTTTATCAAAATTACAAGGATGGTGGCGATTCACCCTTCGATAGTGCGGTGGAAAGTGTGCGCATTCGTTTCCGCCCAGTTATGATGACTGCTTTTGGTACCATTGCCGGTATGATTCCTATTGCTTTGCAAGAAGCTATCGGTTTGGAACGGTTAAGTCCGTTGGCTGATGTGGCAATTGGCGGATTGCTGATTGGCACATTATTAACCTTGATTTATGTTCCGATGTATGCTTACATTGTGGACACGAAAAAGTGGAACAAACAGCATGGTATTGGGAAAAAACAAAATACTAACCCCATAGAATAAGCGTTATAGTTGCATTTCTTAATCATTCAACGGAGTTGTTTTTCATCGAGAGAAGCAACTCCGTTTGTATTTCCGTTTCTTATCAAGTGCTTTTAAATGGCGTTTAATCGATATTTAAGAGTGTATTCATTCAATTTTAAAATGCATGATTCACCCCTTTCTTTTTGAAAATTTAGAACAGATGATCCCATTATTGTAAATATATTCAACTTTCGCAAGTAAATAATGGTTTGATTTTTAGGTGTTATTAGATGAATTTAATTTGATAATCAGTTTCT
>JBMFIQ010000090.1:0-2232 GCA_049976245.1 Microbacter sp.
AAGAAACTGATTATCAAATTAAATTCATCTAATAACACCTAAAAATCAAACCATTATTTACTTGCGAAAGTTGAATTGATTCATTTTAAACATGGCTCTAAAGTGTTATTGAAACCGTTGCCACAAACGAAAAGCCCATTGCATGAGAACAAACAACGGTTTGTTGTGATACAATGCATATCGTCCATAATTTACCATAGTACCTCCAAAACTCTTTTTGTAATCGCGCACTCCGTAAGGAATCGAAGGCTTGCCTGCACCTCCGAAATCAAATTGAGTAAAACCTTCTGCTTTGCCTTTCACAAAAACAATCCAAGGCATCACATCATTGGGGCGTAAGGCATAAAAGGACGCATCGCTCCCTGCATACCAGTCGTAAAGTATTGTTTTATAAGCTAAAATATATCTCGTCCCTATCAATTGCCCTTGATGAAAAGCGCCGTAAATTTTCAACATTCCTTTTGGTACCAAAAATGCAAACGCCCGATCGAACATTGCTTTTGGAGCCAAAGGAAGTTTTTCCCGACGATACAACCGTTGGATGATTCTCCATGAAGCTTCGCGTTCAACATCTGTGGAAAGTTCACGCACCTCAACGGATTGTTTTTGTGCATGACGAATGGCATTACGTCTTTTAGGACGAACCTCATTCCATAAAACCTCTTCAGCCTTTTGCAAATCAATCAGAATATCCAAATGATCTTCAAAGATTGCTTTTTGAGCCATAAAAGCCGAATGCATCGAGGTCATGTCAAATAAATTGCGAAATTCCGAATAGACCGCTCTAAATCGCATTGTTTTTTTCATTTCTCTCAACAACAGCAGCGCTGCTTCAGGATAATGAACATCAACCAAAGGACCTCCGGCCACAATCACTCTCGAGGTCAAATATCGTGCAATGCCACCGTATACATATTGTCGAACAGCTACCAACACGCCAATCATTTTCTTTTGATCAGACGTATATGCAACAAAAACGTGGGTTGTAAATCCTTTCACACCCTGATGCAGTTCAACATATTCGGGGGTTTGAAAAAAAGTTCCATTTGGATGTGCTGCCACAAATAAAGACCATTGATGGCGATCAATGGCTTCCAATTGATCCGTCAATATCATGGTTGATTGAACTTCCGTCATGATTCTTGCATTACATCTTGATAAACATTCCGAATTTTTTGCGCAATGGACGAAAGATCCAATCCCAATTGCATAATTTTATCCCTGCCTTGTGTCCTTCCCTTCGAAATAGAAAATTGAATTACTTTCCCAAGATTTTCAACCACATCTTCTACCTGAAAAGAGGTCAGGAAACAGCCTTCCACGCCTTCAACCATCGTTGACACATCGCCCACATTGGTTGATACAACCGGACAATTGCAAGCCATGGCTTCCTTGATCACTTGAGGCGAACCTTCATGGAACGAAGTCATCAAAACGGCATCGACACCATTCATCAACAGACGAACATCAACTCGTGCATATCCTGCCAATGGAATCAGTGTTGCATTGTCAAGCTGCGCCACGGCATGTTGTGCCAATGCATAATTTTTGACCGAATCGTTCGGATCACCTGCAAAAAGGAGATAAACAGCGTTTTGATTCCATCCAAGTGATGAGCGGGCCTCCGCTTTTGAAACGGGATAAAAGAGCGACAAATCGACTCCGCACGGGATGACAACAGCTCGATGTATTTGACTCACCCGATCCATCAGTTGTTGCGAAACAAATACATTGAAGCTGGAACGCCGTATTGCCGCTTTGGAAAAAAACCGTACCCAAAACGTATGGATATCGCTTCCATGAAAAGTGGTTACCACAGGAACATGACGCTGCAACGTGGCAAACAAACCCGACAAACCATAATGCGCATGAATCACATCGGGACAAAAATGCTTAATCGCTTGCTTCAACAAAGAAAATGAAGAAAGATAACCTTTCACTCCATTTTGTTCAATGGGGAAATAGGCACACTCTATGCCTAACAAACGCAAACTCTCAACCTGTTCCGTTATAAAAGGAGCAATTTTCCCGTTTTTTTTTCGGCAAATAATTAAAACTCTCACTCGACCATGACATTAAAATGAACACCTAATTCAACTTTCGCACGTTCATTATAAGGGGCTTCCGCCCCTATAACCCTGACTTCCTTTTTCCTCCCGCAAGCGGGATGTTCCACTTGACGCAAAAAGGAAGTAAAAAAGTCAAGACTCCGCCCGCTTTCGCTCAAAAAAC
>JBMFIQ010000091.1:0-1890 GCA_049976245.1 Microbacter sp.
ATGTATAAAACGGAGCATACTGACCACTTAAAAATGAAAGAAAAACCGCAATCATGGTGCTGTAAAATAAGAAGGATTTACTGACATTTCGGCGGATACTGACCACTTTTTACACGAAAAGGGAATAAACTTTCAATGATGTTGATTGAAACAGGCAATCAAAAGCAAGAAAGCATTTTGTTGGCATGGCGGGCTTCCGGAATTCGGAGCATGTTGATCACTTTAATCGATTAACAAGTCCATCAAACTTGCTTTTTAGCGGGCGATTGATCGTCATTTCGGAGCATATTGACCGGTTTATATTCCGTATCTACGTTCGTGTTTATGCCAAGTTGCGCAATGAACCGTTTTTCGACCTGCAATCGCTCAATGCCGCCATGGCCCAAAAGAATAAGGAACATACCCAAACCCGCTTGCAGCAAAAGCCCTATTCACGGGAAGAGAATTTTTTGGCAGAAGAGAAATCGGTGTTACAGCCACTCCCTGAAACGCCCTTTGAGTTAAAGCATTACAGGGATTTGAAAGTGGGACAAAACAACCATGTCTATTTGGCGCAAGACAAGCATTATTACAGCGTTCCCTATGCTTATACGGGCATGAAAGCCAGGGTGATATTTACCCGAAGCATGGTGCGTATCTATGTCAAAAACGAACCGATAGCCACGCATGTGAGAAGCTACAAGGCCGGATATTCTACCGTAAAAGAGCATTTGTGTTCACAGCATCAGCATTATTTGGAGCGAAGTCCGGCATATTACACTAAGCAGGCAGCCAAAAGTTCGGCCGTATTTGCTTCGCTCATTGAACTGATGTTTCTCAATGGCCGATACCCCGAACTGCTTTACCGAAGCTGTGACGGACTGCTGAGTTTACAACGAAAAACAGAAGCTCACGTGTTCGAAAAAGCCTGTCAGATGGCTATCGATTATCAAAACTATTCGTACCGATTTATCCATCAATTAATCAAAAATAAAATGACAGAACAACAAGAAGAAGAACCCCCAACCGCAAAACCATTACCCAAACACCCGAACATAAGAGGTAAAGCGTATTTTTCTCAAACAGAAAAACCGTCCATTAAATTTTAATCCAATCAACAAACAAAACAATGACACAGATTGAAACTCAAATGAATCAGTTGCGTTTGCAAGGCATGGCGCAACGCTGGAAAATAATGGCTGAAACACGCCAGATACATGAACTGTCCTTCTCGGAAGGGGTGGAACTGCTCTTGCAGGCAGAAGTTGATCTTCGCTCCAATCGCAGGTTCGAGCGATTGGTAAAAAGCGCCCGTTTCCGCTATCAGGCTTCCATTGAGGAGCTGAACTTTGAAGCCGCAAGAGGTCTTGATAAATCGCTTTTAAACAACCTGGCAATGGGTCAATACATCGAAAAAGGCGAAGCCATCCTCATAACGGGAGCTGCCGGTTGCGGTAAAAGTTTTCTGGCTTCGGCATTAGGACAACAGGCTTGCTCGCAGGGCTTTTCGGTGGAGTATTACAACACACAGAAACTGCTTATACGTGCTAAAATGGCTCGAGTAGAAGGAAATGCCATTAAGTTCTTTGAAAAATTATCAAAGATCAACCTGCTGATACTCGACGATTTTGGGTTTTCCCACTTCGACAAACAACAGGAACTGGATTTAATGGAAATGATCGAAGATCGGCATGGACGACAGTCCACCATCATATCAAGCCAGTTGCCTGTCGAAAAATAGGTTTGATGTGATTGAAAATGAAACTATTGCAGATGCTATTCTCGACAGAATGGTTCACACTGCGTATCGAATTGAATTGAAAGGAGAAAGCTTAAGAAAAAAACGGTAATTTTGTCAGTCGATTGTGTTGAGCGATACACAACCTAAGGGATGGTCAATATCACCGAAAT
>JBMFIQ010000092.1:0-1711 GCA_049976245.1 Microbacter sp.
GTATAGTCATTATGAATGGATTGATTGTTGTTGTAGGCTCTTGCAAAATTGTCACTGTAACTTCCTTGTGCCACAATAGATGGCAATAATTTTTGCCATTCAGCACGAAAAGCCAATTTGTCCGCTTGCAGCTTTTTAGTAAGTGGGTCCAACGCTTTCATGTCGCCTGTCTGATAGTTCCCAACTTGCTCCATCGGCACTGGTTGCGTCATGGTAATTCCTGTGTAAGAAGCAATGGTGGCAATCACTTCTTGCTTTTGCACCTCAAGGTCGTTAACCATCACCGAAACATCATCCAATGCATTGTTGATTTGCAACAAAGCAGCACCAGGCGCCCGTCCGTTGTTGACTTCGATAACCACAAACTCTTTGGTTTTCTCCAGCGATTTTTTCTTTCCCTCCAACGCTTGTTCCAATGATTGAATGTACTGCAAATTGGCATTTAAACTCACCAACATCGCTTCGTTTTTCAACAAATCGATTTGTGCTTTTGCTTTGGCCGACTGGTACATCTTGCTGGCCATGGCCGCAGTGGTGTAGAGTGACATGACAAAAATAGGCATCGACACCACAGCGCCCACCCGATAAATGTTTTGGCTGTAAGGTTGTGGTTTTGATGGATCGGCTTTCAACGCAAAAAGGTCGTTCAGCGGTAACGGCAACATCGGCGAAGGATTCGACGCATAATCATAACGTCCAAATCCATCAATGGTTGGCAGTAGTTTGCTGTAAACCTGATTACGTGCGGCTATTGCTTGTTGCATCGTGATTTGATCCGCTTTGGTTTGCGGATGTGTTTTCAATGAGTCAAACAATTGACTGATATGTTGCACCGGTTGCTGTGCTTGCAACATAAAAGGGAACAAAAGAAAAATCAACATCTTTTTGATCATAAGCATCTCCTTGATTAAAAATTAATAGTTCTCAATACATTCTTCTTTATAAAATATTTTACAAACTGGACAGAAAGAGTTTGCCAAAATCGGATGAAAACGTACCATACACCGTTTTTGCCCATATTGGATTTTTCGTATGAATCGCTTTTATCCAATTTTTAGTTGCTGTATCAATCGGGATAAAGAGTTGTTGCAACTGCTTGTTATTACTGTTTTTAATGATGTCTTGAATGCGTGACAATGCCGATGTTATGTCCGACAGTTTTTGTTCAGCCAACTCTATGTGACCTGCATTGGCCATATCGGTTCCGGATTTCAGTTCTAAATTAAGCATAAACAAGCGGTCGGTTAAATCCAGCCGATTATTGTTTTGATGCATGCGAATAAAGATGCGACAAAACGTGTTGCAATACTTTGCCACAAGCGCATAATTACGTTTTTCGACAAAAGTCTTTACTAACACCATGTTATCAGCCCAATCATCGAAATAGTTTGCCCATAATGGATCTCCGGCATATTCAGTGGGTGGATGAAATTGATACTTTCCAGCGAGTTTAGCTAACTCAATGGTAGCGTCATTCACCAACGTATCCATTTGTTCTGCATTGGGTGATGGTTGCTTTACCGTGGCACAAATTTTAATCGCTTTCTTGTGAAAAACGGCTGCTTCCTGATCAAATCCTGATTGGGAAAAAAGAAGGAATGAAGCAAACGAGAAAAACAAGATGATGAATCCCGTTCGTTTCATTCCAAGGTTATAATGCCGATACATAATTGCTTAAATTATAAAGGAATGGAATATCCCAATGAAATAC
>JBMFIQ010000093.1:0-933 GCA_049976245.1 Microbacter sp.
CTGTGGTTTCAATTCCAATTTGGTCTGATTTGAAGTAAGATCAGTCAGACGGCTTTGAATGTAACTACAAAGTTTCAATTCCAATTTGGTCTGATTTGAAGCGTTAATTACAGAAACAAAGAAGATAAGGTGATTGAGTTTCAATTCCAATTTGGTCTGATTTGAAGCGTGAGAAAATATGTTATTTTATTTGTCTTTGTTTGTTTCAATTCCAATTTGGTCTGATTTGAAGTAGGTACGTTGAAAATGCCAACATACAATGTACTATTGTTTCAATTCCAATTTGGTCTGATTTGAAGTCACGCATCTCGTCAGCCGCCATAAAAATCCCACCATGTTTCAATTCCAATTTGGTCTGATTTGAAGTTTACTCATAGTTTGTTGATTTTGATTGTTTAAAAGTTTCAATTCCAATTTGGTCTGATTTGAAGACATCGAAAAAGCTTATACTCCTATGTTTTGCAAAGTTTCAATTCCAATTTGGTCTGATTTGAAGGGAGTAATTATGTTTGTGAAGTTCTTTCGTTTAATGTTTCAATTCCAATTTGGTCTGATTTGAAGGATGCACCACCGTTTGTAGTTGACTTTCCTCCAGCGTTTCAATTCCAATTTGGTCTGATTTGAAGTGCGTTGCTTCCCCAAATGATTTTTGCGTAATAGCGTTTCAATTCCAATTTGGTCTGATTTGAAGGTTTTTACAACACGACAGGCTCAAATAATAATTTCAAGTTTCAATTCCAATTTGGTCTGATTTGAAGTCTGACACGATAGGATTAAAAGGCTTTACAACACGAGTTTCAATTCCAATTTGGTCTGATTTGAAGAAAAGAGATATTCATGCTATTGATGCCATAATTATGTTTCAATTCCAATTTGGTCTGATTTGAAGCCCTTTACAAATTGCAAATCGTAAAATTGCAGCATGTTTCAATT
>JBMFIQ010000094.1:0-929 GCA_049976245.1 Microbacter sp.
CAATAAGCAGAACCGATGTCTGAATTCTATTGATAAACTTCAAATCAGACCAAATTGGAATTGAAACAACATCACCTTAGTGTCACGTTCCAAGTCCTTAAACTTCAAATCAGACCAAATTGGAATTGAAACATCATTTTTAAATCCCATCCACGAGGGTCTTCAAGACTTCAAATCAGACCAAATTGGAATTGAAACTGTCGATAGGGGTAATGCGTCTCATTTGCTTTTTGACTTCAAATCAGACCAAATTGGAATTGAAACAGTAATGCGATTGAATATCGATTAAATCTCTTAACTTCAAATCAGACCAAATTGGAATTGAAACGAAGAAGTAAAAGCAACACCGGCTATAATGGTTAAGCTTCAAATCAGACCAAATTGGAATTGAAACGAATATAAACCGGACTTCAAATAGTCAGCGATAGCACTTCAAATCAGACCAAATTGGAATTGAAACGTTACTGATAATACTGTCATTTCATTCATGATTGCTTCAAATCAGACCAAATTGGAATTGAAACCTTCATCAAGGTTGTGATATTCCATTATTTTTTACTTCAAATCAGACCAAATTGGAATTGAAACTCTGATGGAGGGGCGGCCTTAAAAACAATAACAGCTTCAAATCAGACCAAATTGGAATTGAAACTAACAATGTTAATGCAATCGAACTTGGTACAACGAACTTCAAATCAGACCAAATTGGAATTGAAACATATTTTCATAACCGAAATAACTTTGTTTGCGTTGTCTTCAAATCAGACCAAATTGGAATTGAAACTTAATGTCGAGCAGCGTGATGGGTTCTGGCGCTGCTTCAAATCAGACCAAATTGGAATTGAAACAACACTTTGCAATATGAAGGCGATTCGGGCGTAATCTTCAAATCAGACCAAATTGGAATTGAAACTGCGCTGAAATTCGAA
>JBMFIQ010000095.1:0-878 GCA_049976245.1 Microbacter sp.
ATCCGTTGAAAGGATACCGCATAAATTTGTTTCAATTCCAATTTGGTCTGATTTGAAGAAAAACCTCCATTGTTATTGAAACAAGGTTATTCTGTTTCAATTCCAATTTGGTCTGATTTGAAGAAGGATGGTTCCAAGTCCTTCGACTATTCCAAATTTACGTTTCAATTCCAATTTGGTCTGATTTGAAGGAAACAATGAAAACTTTAGAACAAAAAGAGAAACGTGTTTCAATTCCAATTTGGTCTGATTTGAAGAATAAATGCTATGCAAACTATCACTCCCCACATCAGTTTCAATTCCAATTTGGTCTGATTTGAAGGATTCCTTTTTTTTATTTTGTTTTTAACTTTTTTTGTTTCAATTCCAATTTGGTCTGATTTGAAGAATGTAATTTACAAACTAAAATCCGATTCGATAAAGTTTCAATTCCAATTTGGTCTGATTTGAAGATTGATGGAGTTGAAAGTGAAGCCATCCCTGGCGTGTTTCAATTCCAATTTGGTCTGATTTGAAGGTCCGTGAAAAACTCGCAAAAGAAGGAAAGATGCTGTTTCAATTCCAATTTGGTCTGATTTGAAGCTGTCCAGCACTGATCTATCGGACACTGATCTATCGTTTCAATTCCAATTTGGTCTGATTTGAAGTGTGTTACGGCTGTATTCCCAATCACAACTTGATTACGTTTCAATTCCAATTTGGTCTGATTTGAAGTGGTGAAAGAATATAAGTTAAATATTATAACAATGTTTCAATTCCAATTTGGTCTGATTTGAAGTAAGTTACCTGTAGCGTCTCGGATATATACGTTTTTGTTTCAATTCCAATTTGGTCTGATTTGAAGTGTTTAATAGAAGGAGGTGGCGAGCCATGTAACG
>JBMFIQ010000096.1:0-788 GCA_049976245.1 Microbacter sp.
TCCAATTTTAGTATCTCCATTTGCAAAGGAAAATCTATCTGTGGTAGTTGAACTAAGGCCAATTAATGCAATCCCAAAAAACTTAATGATTAATTATATGCCAATAAAGGTTGTTTTTTAAAAAACAATGGTGCCGAGGGTGGGAATCGAACCCACACGGGAGAAACTCCCAAGGGATTTTAAGTCCCTTGCGTCTACCAATTCCGCCACCCCGGCAAGTAGGTAGCTTTGGAGGCGGCACCCGGATTCGAACCGGGGATCTGGGTTTTGCAGACCCGTGCCTTAGCCACTTGGCTATGCCGCCAATTTGGGTCTGTTTATAAAAAAATGGAGCGGGAAACGGGACTTGAACCCGCGACCCCAACCTTGGCAAGGTTGTGCTCTACCAACTGAGCTATTCCCGCTCGATACATTACTATTTATATAAAAAATTTCTCAGTTGTCAATAGAAAAAATTCACTATATATTCTCCACAGCAAGCCCAACTCTTACACCACCAAAGTGTTTGCCTTCAATAAATACAGGAACGCCAATATCGCTTATAACTTCGCCAGTGTCCCTTGGATAAGTTTGTATAATTAGGCTATCTGTATTTCTTGCCACATTTAAACCAACTGTATCGTTAAATATTCTCATAGAACGATTCCCTACAAGGTCTTTTTCGTAATTGCCAGTTAGGGGTTTATCATAGATTGAGTTGTGTGCTGCTATGTAGCCATTATTGTCTGTAAGCAATACATATCTAAAGTTTTGATTCATATTCAAGTATTTATCTTCTATGGGCTGTA
>JBMFIQ010000097.1:0-706 GCA_049976245.1 Microbacter sp.
ATTTTAAAGATGCTCTCGGTATAAATGCTACTATTGAATTTAAAGGATATGATAGACCAGTTAAAGCAATTATACCTTATAATAATAATCCTGTTGAATTTTACAAATGGTGGTGTATAAACCAAGATCTTGTTCATTTGCCATTTGCTGAAAAGATTGTACTATTTGACAAAGTATCAATGCTAGATCAAAATGTAATTAAAATTGAGCATAAGAAATTGATAACCAAACAATAATTCACCGCTGGCTCAAATTTGCAATCCTTGACAACAAGTTGATTAACAATAATGTAGATTGAGAAAACCAGCTATGAGTCGTAAATACAAGTTTAAGAATTTCTATTGGCACAAGTATTTCAGATTATTAGTTCAAGTCTGAGCGAAGCGGAGACTTGGACTGGAAATAGAATCAGTTTCTAACTGAGTGTAGATTGAAGGCTTTAGATTATCTTATCAGATAGCACATGAGCACAAATCAGACAAGAAAAGATTGAAAAGAGCTAAAAACATTAGAATTTACAAACTGCAAAGGTTACTGACACAAGTTTCTGCTACGATCAAACTTGTGCTAAACGGAATGCCGAACAATCCGAATTGCAGATCAAACTATGGAGAACAAAGGAAAAATACATAGTCGACCCTTAAAAAACATACAACATAAAGATTATCAATAAAATATCATTAAAATTAGTTGCGTATATCAACAA
>JBMFIQ010000098.1:0-656 GCA_049976245.1 Microbacter sp.
TCTGACGAACCGGCAGATTTTCTTTCTCTGCTATTTTCCTGCACTTGTCAATAATCTTTCGATGCAGTTTGCTGTCTGTGGGAAAAGTGATATTCTTCTCCTGAACAGTAGTGTCAATACTGGCAGTTGAATCATGGCTATCATTACCATTAATTCGAATACTTTCTTTGAGTATCAATTCAATCCCGGATTCTCCAATCCTATTCCGAAAATGAACCAACTCTGAAGCTTCACAGGGCTCGTATGGCTGAAAAACCTTTTCGCCACAAAAATATTGATAATAGGCATTTTCACTCCATTGTTCAACCACACTCTCATCTGAAATGTTGCGCAAATGCTTTATTATCAACAATCCCACCATCAATCGAATGGGTTTGGCAGGACGCCCATTGTCCAAACAATACAGGGACAAAAACGAATCTTCAAACAGTTGCCAATTCACCTTGTTGGCTAAAATATACATCGGATGTTTTTGGTTTAACATATCTTCCAGTCCAAAAAACATACTCCTCTGCGTGGTGTCTTTCTTCTTTGATAGCATAATTTATTTGCAAGATTTATGCATCAAATATACGAAATCTTGTTGATATACGCAACTAATTTTAATGATATTTTATTGATAATCTTTATGTTGTATGTTTTTTAAGGGTCGACTA
>JBMFIQ010000099.1:0-634 GCA_049976245.1 Microbacter sp.
TACCTCTTTTAAGCGCCATAGTATAATGTACCCCTAAATCAATACGGAATTTTTAGAATTTTTACTCCTTAGAAAAATTCTGCCAATGATTTAGAGTGTGTTTGAATTTATCCTAAAATATGAGATTTAAAATATTGTAGAATACTTCTATGCCTTCTTCTTGGAATATGTGCTTTAGTATAAGAAGCGCAACAAGAAGGTATCTGTTTTGTATTTTAAATTGGAAAGCTTCATCTGGTGTTATGTTTGTGTCCAACAGGATGTATTCAAACTAGGGTAGTGTTTTTTATTTTGACAATATTTCTTTTGATGAAAAAATCTTTTGATTTACGAAGAAAAAAGAAATAAAGATGATGAAATGTACCCAAATATTATTAACATAGTAAAAATACCATTAGATAATGAAAAAAAGGTTTCTAGTGTTTTAAATAAAATTGAAAGCATAATGAATAAATAATGAGCTATTTAAAGCTGATAGATATATATTAATTATAAAATTCAATTTGACAAAAATATTATCTTTATGGTATTACGTTTATTAACGTTTATTAACGTTAAAAGTTACATAGTAGCGTTTTGAGGTTTTATGGCTCAGTTAAGAAAAAATTTTTATATTACCGAAGAGACATTTAAT
>JBMFIQ010000100.1:0-595 GCA_049976245.1 Microbacter sp.
AATCAGAAGGAATTTTTCCCTGGGAGGAGAGGAAAAAGGAAGGATTATCTTTTGATGCCTTTAACTTTCTCTTAATATGCGAAGATTTTATCCAAAATTGGGTTGGCAAAAGGTAATATAAAAGAAATCGAAAAAAATGTTAATGCAAATAGAATATATTCATCCACGCTCAAGGAATTATTTTCAAACTACCTTAAAACTGGTGGATTTCCGAGAGCAATAATAGATTTTCATAGATACGGAAAGGTTTCTATGGAAACAATGAAAACTTACCTTGATTCTGTAAGAGGTGATTGGGCTAAAGCTGGAAAAAGTGAGAAATATATGAAAGAGGTCTTAACATACATAATAAAAGCATCTGGTACCCCTATAAGCTGGAATGGTATTGCTTCAGAAACTGGAATTAATTCGCCACACACTGCGAGGAGTTATATCGAGGTTTTGGAAAGTATATTTTTCAATCATTATACTTCACATGCTTTCTCCTCAATCACAGATTCTTTATAGAAAAAATAGGAAAATACATTTTACTGATCCTATTCTTTTCAAGATTTTTTCAGATTATACCGGTGTAAAATTTTCTGAGGATTGGCTC
>JBMFIQ010000101.1:0-585 GCA_049976245.1 Microbacter sp.
CAACGTTAGGGCGATTACTTTGGTAGTTGCCCTATCTTTTTTATCTTCACATCAAAATTTTTGTCGGTCAGTAGTGAGAAAAAATATAGATTTAAGACTCCAAAAAAGTTTCTCTTTGATGCTTCAAAACGCCACACGTCCATCGATTAACCCGCCCATGCCTGTCGAAAACGGGGAATGCAACCTCTCAAACCATGAACAAAGCCATCCATCAATCAATCAACTGATCCGGAAATCGCAATAAGCCCAACCCACATGCCAGAACAAAACGCACTGAAAAAGGCTCAATGACCATCCGAAAGGACTGGCTGATGATTTGCAGAAAAAGATTACAAAAAAACAAAAAGAATGCAGGATAATTTATAAATATTTACTATTATTGCATGCTGCAACAGGAGGATGCAATGTGGATGATTTTTTAGTTTAACCCGATGGCTTGAAAAACGAAACAACATGTCAAGTTACCATTAGCAAGAATATGAAAACCAGTTATAGCAGGAAGGTTTAGCATGAAACGAGCCATAAAAAGAGCTTATGCTCAAGAAAATGACTATTTGGCGAGTTCCATACATCCTTAATGTTAAA
>JBMFIQ010000102.1:0-543 GCA_049976245.1 Microbacter sp.
TTCAGGTTATTGATGGTGGTATGGTCGATAATCCGGTAAAAGCCCGTGAAGTAGCCGATTTGTTTCGTACCAGTGATATCGAAATTCTTTTTCTGTATGTTTCTACTTGTATAGTTTCACCACGTTGTAGATGACATTGTACCTCCTTCGGATGGAATGAAGGCGTAGCCGAAATGGAATCCGAAGGAGGTAATGACAAAAGAGTTGATTATTTTTGTTCGTCCAAAAATAAAAATAATATGCAACAGATCTATCATGCCAATGCCAAGACAAATGTACACATTAGAGAGCAAATCCAAAAAAGCGCTATGGTTTCTAACAACCAATTGGCCATGCAATTTAATCTCTCGACTCAAACCGTTTCTAAATGGAAAAACAGAGATTTCCTTCAAGATGTTTCTTCCCGTCCCCATAACATCCATTACGCGCTCACGGATATGGAAACTGCCCTTATTGTAAGCATTCGAAAATCCTCGTGGATTCCTTTAGATGAAATTTACGAGATGATGTCTGAACAAAATAAAGCCATTTCAAGAAGTTCCG
>JBMFIQ010000103.1:0-530 GCA_049976245.1 Microbacter sp.
ATTTCATTCGAACAAAAATTTAATAAAGTGTTGCGTTTCAATCGTATAAATATGCTTGGAGATACAATCTGCTACAAGCATGAAGCTAAAAAATATGATGTAAAGACCCTTTCATCAAAACTATTCTATTTCAAGGAAAATGTACGTCTTTTTATACGTAAATAATTGATTTTTAAAGGTCGTATAGAATTCGCATAATAATCATTCTCTTGAGCATAAGCATTTTTATGACTCGTTTCAGAATCAAATAAAGGCGCCTTACAAACGAATCTCTTTGTTGAATACACCCTGTATTGACTACTTTCTAAAGTACTAAAAACACACTCGCCTTGTGTTGTTTCAAATAATAAGCGGCTGAGAAATTCCAAACCCTTTAATTCTGCTTAATAGTAGCTAAAACAGCCTCATTGACCACAATATGAGCATTCTTTCGTAATCATTTCACCCACTCGGCATCTAAATAATTTTGATAATCGGCTGTTACCAATCCTCTTACATCACTGTAATTTTCCGGTTGTTGAATCACCTTT
>JBMFIQ010000104.1:0-515 GCA_049976245.1 Microbacter sp.
AGATGATAATGAAATTGCTAATAATCCCGCTGCCGCAAAAGAAAGAAATTTTTTCATAAAACCTCCGAAAAAAGTTTTTGAGGGTTTCGACCTCACATTTACAACATAATACAAAAACTCAATAAGTCAAGTGCTAAAATGAAAAAAAACAAAAAAATTCTGCATTAACAATTAAACAATTAACAACAAAAAAATTACAAATCCAATAATTTAATAATTTATCAATTTGCTTTTTATCAAAACCTACTATCGTTTGACCATCAATTACTACAACAGGCACGCCCATTTGACCTGACAAGTTAACCATTTCATTGCGTCTGGCAAGGTTTAAAGACACGTCATAATCTTTGTATTTTACTTTTTGCTGCTTAAGATATTGTTTTAACTTATTGCACCACACACATGAAGACGTGCTGTAAATGATAACTTTATGGGCTTGGTTAACTGTTTGGGTTTGACTGTTTGTGCTGTCTAAATTATTTTTCTTGTTTTTAAAAAAATCAAACATGTTTTCC
>JBMFIQ010000105.1:0-511 GCA_049976245.1 Microbacter sp.
TCTTCCGTGATGTTAGTAATCGGGGTGTTATTGTAACTTCCATTCCATGCTAAAACCGCAGGTGTGGAAAGATTGGTAAAGGATGTTTTGCTGGAAGTACCTGGGAAGGGACAACCGCTTGAATTAATACTTCCATACGATGCGACAATTGCCGAAGGCACGGGAGAGGTGGCTGAGGCACATACCGTGTACATCTTTTGAGGATGGGTGATGTTGATGTCGTAAAAAATATCATTCACATCTTGTGCTGCATGGTAAATGAGTAATCCATGTCCCGGAACTCCTGAGTCAAATCCTATTTGTTGTCGGTTCTCCAGGATGAAGCGTTCATTTTGGGTAGCGGTACGTACAACGTAAGCAACGCCATTTTGCTCCGAATTAAGCATATTACTGATTTGTTGTGGAGCATTGAGTACTGTCGGCGTTACCCAACCAAACTGAATTTTCTGATACATATTAATGTCGGCAGGGCAGGTTCCGCTATTGTTGTTGCCAAGATAATTCCAGTTGC
>JBMFIQ010000106.1:0-507 GCA_049976245.1 Microbacter sp.
CTGCTGTAGCAGATTAGTATAATTGACGGTTAACGGAATGCCGAAAACCTCATTCTCGTAGTTCATTATGTCTTTTTGTGTTGTAACAATAATAGGTTTCTTATCTGAATAAAGCGTCTCTTGATTTTTATTTTTCTGTTTTTTGTTTTTCTTACTGTAAAAATCATTTTTAATATCTATTAATAGTTTTTTTCTGTTTTTATCAAATAAATCAAATACCCCTGCTTTAATTAAACTTTCAGCAACTTTTGAATTTACTTTTGATTTATTTACTGCTTCAAAAAATTCATCCACGCTTTGAATATAATTTAATGAATTTTTTATTGACATTATTTCTTGAATAGCTGTAGTGCCCAAATTTTTTATTGACAAAAATCCGAATCTTATGGCTTTTCGGTTATTGTGTTTTGTTATTGAATAATATTCTTTGCTTAAATTAATATCAGGCGGCAAGATGTCAATTCCCATATTTGTGCATTCTTCAATATATTTTTGCGTCTGTTCGAG